>JBDHCV010000022.1:0-74280 GCA_039591855.1 Gemmatimonadota bacterium
AAACGGCCCATCGGGAGGCCAGGGTGCGGGGAGCGTCTCTCCTCCGTGACCGAAACCTGCCTCCGTGAGAGAGGAGGGAGGGGGTTCCGCCCACCGCCTCCACCGGACGACCTGAACTCCCGCCGCCTCCAAGGCGCGATGAACCGGATCCACATTCCTGCCGGCCAGGAGGGCCGGAGATGGGGGTGGGCGCACCGCGATCTCGTCCACCATCACCCGGTTGGAGGCATCCACCCTCCAGTCGTGGGAGCTCAGCGCCCCGCCTCCAATCCGCCGGACAGAATGAAGACGCGGCCGGAGCGTGTGCCGACGATGGCGCTCCAAGCCGATGTGACCAGAATATCAGGGATGCCGTCGCCGTCCACGTCCCCCATGCCCGTGGCGTCGAATCCCAACGTCTCCCCCATGACCTGGCCGGTGATGGCGCCCAGGGGCGTGCCGTCGGCTCCCGAGTAGAGGTAGATCTTGCCACCGGAGGCCGCCGCCCCTGCGTGCTGCCAGGCTCCGATGACCAGGTCGTCGTGACCGTCGCCATCCACGTCCCCGGCGTCCGCCGGCCCGATCCCGAAGCCATCTCCGGCAGCCTCTCCGGTCAGCGTCAGCAGACGTTCCCCGGAGGCCCCGGAGTGGACATGGACCCTCCCGGTCTGGGGCCCCAGGGCTCCGTGGGCCCAGTCCGATGCATAGACATCCCGAGTCCCGTCCCCATCCACGTCACCCACCACCGATACGAACATGGCCCCGAGGGCGGCGCCGTCTTCATCCGACTCGACGACGAACGCGGGAGTTCGTGAGACGCCCCCCTCCGGCCCCGCGACCACCTGGTAGACGTAGACGCGTCCCGTCCCACCGGGGCCCGCACCGGGGGCCCCCACGACCACCGTTCCCCGTCCGTCGGCGCCGACCCAGCCTGCGCCGGAGCTCCCGAAGGCGTCTCCGGCCTCCTCCCCGATCCACCGGAACAACTCCGAGCCGTCGGCGCCCGAATACAGGTAGGCTGCCCCGGCGCCCTCTCCTCCCTCGCCGTTCCCCGGAGCGCCCACCAGGACGTCGGCTCGGCCGTCACCGTCGGCGTCTCCCACGCCCGATACGGTCCCCCCGAATCCTCCCCCCGGCTCCTCGGTCGCCAGTTCCAGCAGGACCGAGCCGTCCCGGCCGCTCCACACCAAGGCGCGTTCACCTCCCGGCGCACCGGCGATGACGTCGGGAATGCCATCGCCGTTCACGTCGCCGGCCGCCTCGATGCCGAGCCCGAGCCGATCTCCCGCCTCTCCATATACCGTCCAGAGCAGAGCACCGGAGCCTCCCGAGTACACGTAGACTCGTCCCCGGTTGGACCCGTCGGGGCCCCAGGTTGGGGCCGAGGTCGTGACGTCGGCGATCCCATCGCCATCCACGTCTCCGATGTTCCGCGCGATCCATCCGAACTGGTCGCCCGGCCCTTCGCCCACCCACTCCTGGAGAATGGTCACCGGCTCCACGAAGGGATCGGCGAATTCGGCTGCTGTGGGGAACAGGGCGACGTAGCGGGGATCGTCCCGGAGTGAGTCGGCCGCGGGATTGAGACCGAGCTGCGTGACGTCATACCCACCCGTCTCCTTGGCCCTTTCCCACGAATCGAAGGCCTCGTCGAGTCGGCCCAGATGAAGCTGAGCCAGGCCGGCCCTGAAGTGCCCCACGCCGGCTGTGGCCGGAAACTCCGCGGCCTTGAGGTGGAGATCGAGAGCCTCCTCCCAGCGTTCCTGGGAATGGACGGCGAACCCGAGCATCGTCCAGGCTTGGGCGTTGTCAGGGGAAGCCTGGGTGACCTCCCGGAGCTCAGCCTCCGCGCCCTCGAAGTCTCCGGCCTGGAGCATTCCCTGGGCGCGGGCCAACGGGCTCGAGCCGAGCCCGCTCCCGGTCTGGGAGCCCACCTCGGTATCCGACCCGCCGCCGCACGCCACCCAAATCAGGAGCGCGAGCCCCAGGGCGATTCCCCGCATCGGACGTCCAGCACCTCTCATCCCAACCTCCCGTTCAGCTTCGTTGGGCCTCTAGGCCTGACCCGCAGCTCCACCCGGCCCACCCGTGGGTGCTTGCTCTGGGTTTGGCGTCGCCTCAGGATGCGGCGTCCCTGCCGAACCCCGCAATCCACGAAGGCGACTTCACCCATGGCCGACCCCGACGAGCTCCAGCGCTACCTGCACACCAAGATCCCCCTCTCCCGGGCCCTGGGGCTCAAGGTGATACGCGCCGACCGGTCCGGCGTGTCGCTCGCCGCGCCTCTGGAGCCCAACGTGAACCACCGGGACACGGTCTTCGGCGGCAGCATCGTCTCGGTCGCAATCCTCAGTTGCTGGTCCCTGGTCTGGGTCCGAATGCAGGAGGACGGCCCGGGCTCCCGAATCGTGATCCACCGGTCCGAAATGGAATACCAGGCCCCGCTCCATTGCGACTTCGTCGCGACCGCCGAGATCCCATCTGAGGCTCGGTGGCGCCGGTTCGTGGATATGGTGCGGCGCAAGGGCCGGGGAAGGATCCACCTGGACGCGATGGTGGCCGACACGGAGGGTCAGGTGGCGGGGGTCTTCCACGGGCACTATGTGGCTCTGGCGCCTGGGAACTGAGACGACCACGTTCATGACCCACCAAGTCCCGAAACTCAACTGCAGGGAGCCGCTCCGATGTTCCGGTTCGAGACCCCCCGGCGACTCGCCGTCTTCGCCATCCTCCTCGTGGCGGCCGCCGCGTCCGCCGGGCCAGGTGCCCTCCAGGCCCAGCGCACACAGAAGCCGGTCCTCCATGCCAAGCACTGGATAGCGATCACCGGCAAGCCCCTCGGCGCCACGGCTGGTGCGATGATCTTCACCCAGGGCGGGAACGCCATCGACGCGGCCGCCGCCATGCTCGGGGTGAACGCGACCATGTGGGACACCAAGGGCTGGGGGGGTGAGACCCAGGCCCTGATCTACAACCCGAACACCGGGAAGGTCATCGGGATCAACGCCCTGGGAGTGGCACCGGCTAGGGCGACGGCCGAGCACTACAAATCCGAGGGGTACGAATTCCCCCCCCGGTACGGTCCGCTGGCCGCCGTGACCCCGGGCACGCCCGGCGGTCTGATGACGATGCTGGCAGAGTGGGGGACGATGAGCCTGGAGGAGGTCCTGGCCCCGTCCATCGAGATGGCCATGGGATACCCCATCGAGGCCCAAGCGGCCAACGGAATGGAGGGGCAAAAGGAGCGCATCAAGGAATGGAAGTACTCCCGGGAGGTCTTCCTGCCCCACCTGGGGAGCGAGGATCGCGAGGCGCCTCACCCCGGGGAAATCTTCGTCCAGGATGACCTGGCCCGGACGCTGATGAAGCTGGTGGATGCCGAGCGAGAGGCCCTGGCGGCCGGAAAGAGCCGCGAGGAGGCCATCTACGCCGCGTATGACCGGTTCTACCGGGGAGACGTGGGCCAGGAGTTCGTCCGGGGCGCCAACGAAGAGGGCGGACTCTTCGAGATGTCCGATCTGGAGAACTGGGAGGTCAAGATCGAGGAGCCGGTCATGACCACCTACAAGGGGATCGAAGTCTACAAGCTCACCCACTGGGTCCAGGGCCCCATGATGCTCCAGACCCTCAACATTCTCGAGACCCTGGACCTCAACTCCATGGGATTCAACAGCGCCCGGTACTCCCACGCCCTGTACCAGGCCATGAACATGGCCTTCGCGGACCGGGACTTCTATTACGGCGATCCCTACTTTCCTCCGGAGGAGCCCATTGCCGGCCTCCTCTCCAAGGAGTACGCCCGAGACCGAGCGGCCCAGATCGATTGGGAGGGGAACGACCCGGACGTCCGGCCGGGTGATCCCTACCCCTACCAGGGAGGGACCAACCCATTCCTGGAGTACCTGGAGAACTGGCACACCGTGAAGCCTGCGCCGGAAACCCCGATCACCGACGGGGCGTCAGGAGTCCAGGCCAACAGCGAGTTCGCCACCAGTGGCGCGACGACGACGGATCTCGTCCAGTACGAGGCCGATTTCTACGCCGGGACCACCTCGATCCAGGCGGCGGACAAGGACGGCTGGGTGGTCTCGATCACGCCTTCGGGGGGCTGGATCCCGGCCGTAATCGCTGGCGAGACCGGAATGGGCATGAGCCAGCGGGCCCAGTCCTTCGTCACGGACCCCGCCGACAACCCCTACAACGTGATCGAGCCCGGCAAGCGTCCCCGGGCCACCCTCACCCCGACCCTGGCCCTCAAGGAGGGCAAGCCCTACCTGAGCTTCGCCGTCCAGGGTGGGGACTCGCAGGAACAGAATCTCGTTCAGTTCTTCCTGAACATGGTGGAATGGGACATGACGGTGCAGCAGGCGGTGGAAGCACCGAACATGAACAGCTACCAGCTCCGCGGTAGCTTCGGGGATCACGAGTCGGAGCCGGGGCGGATGCTCCTACAGGAGGACACGCCTCCCTGGATCCGCGCCGAGCTGCGTCGCATGGGATACGACCTGACGTTCTCCGAGCGAACGTCGGGACCCATCAACGCGATCTTCTTCGACTGGGACAAAGGATCGATGTGGGGTGGTTCCAGCCAACACGGGGAGGACTACGGTATCGGCTGGTAGCCGTCCCACGATCACCTGGGGGCGTTGAGGTCCGGGTCGGACTGACCGTTCCGGGCCACTCCCCCCCGGCTACTGGGTCGGGGTCGACCTCAGGGAGAGGATCCGCGACGCCCCGGCTTCCAGCGCTCCTACTGGCACCTTGATGCCCCAGTCCGTGCTTCGGAAGGGTACCGGAACCCCGTCGACAAAGGGCTTCAGGTCGCCGACGCCCTCCGGGAGCAGCACCTCGATCCAGAGGTCGGTCCCCGTGAGATCCCGGGGCGACTCCACGAGGAACTCCATGGCGGGATGGGTCGCGACCCCGCCTCCGTCCAGCCCGGCGTCCAGGGAGTCGCCGAAGGCCGGGTCCCCCGTCGGGTCCTCGGCCCCCGTCCCCTCCGGGTATTCGGGTCGGATGTAGCTGATCCTGACCTCCGATCGGGCCTCCCACCAACCCGCGACGTCTCCCGCAGTCGCCGCCCACCAGTCCCCGTTGGACCTGACTTCAGCGGCCACGGCCCGAACAGCATCCAGACGCCGGCCATCTCCCACGATCTGGGTATGCATGTCGACGGTCGCGAGTCCGCCCAGGGTGCGAAGTTTGCGCACCCCTTCGAGGAACGCCTCGGTGAGACGCTCGGTCCGGATGGCGCCTTCCTGGACGAACACGTTGTAGTCGTCCTTCATCAACCTGGGGATCACCACGAGGGTTCGGTCCTGCCAGGCATGGATCTCCGGGCTTGCAGACCGTCCCTGGTTCACTGCCATCAAGTACGCTCCACCGGCCTCGTGCCACGCCCTGATGGTGTTGGTGTCGAACGACTCCTCCGGCGGCCGCAACCCCACCACCTCCGAGCCGCTCCATTCCCGGAGTTCGGACTGGCTCCGACGGAGCCGGACCGCCTGATCCCGGTAGGAGAGGCCCACCAGGGGCAGGTGGTCCGATGTATGACTCCCGATCTCTCCAGCCGCCGCCAGAGCCTCAGCCAGGGGCCGATCTCCGGAGACGAGTCCCGAGACGGCGAAGAACGTTCCGGGCAGATTCTCCTCGACCAGGACCCCGGCCAGGGCAGCCGCGGTTTCGTACTCGGCCTCCACGTCCTGGGCGACCACGAGAGCCGCCTGCTTTCCTCCGGGCCAGGGCGCCGGTGCCGCGCTCGGAATGCCGGCGGCCCAGAGGATCCCGTTACCCACCAGTCTCTCCAGGCGCACGCTGTCCCTGGGCGTCGCGGCCCGGGTCACCCGGAATCCGAACCAGGCGAGGCGACCTCCCCCGTCCATGATGGCGGCGGTGGCGGCTGCATCTGCGTCCCCGCCGCCCGCGGCGGTGGGGTTCAGGGCCCAATCCGACCAGAAAACCCGAGGACCCGTCGAGGAGAGGGCTAGGGACGGCTCGGGGAGGAGCTCGATCCGGGTCCCGGGATCCAAGCCCGCGGACAGCGGGGTGCCGGCTGGTACGGTGAGGAACAGTCCCTCACCGGTGACCCCGAGTTCCCGCAGGTCCAGGGCGCCCGTAAGGGCCCTCACCGGCCCCCAACCCCTCCATTCGCAGCTCTCGTCCCTTACCCCCAGCGCACCTTCGAAAACGAGGCTGCCGCCGCCGTCGACATGGGCCAGCACCGCCTCCAACTCCCGCTGGGAAAGGCACGGCGCCTCGGGCACGATGAGGACATTGGTGGAATCGATCCCCTCGAGATCCTCGAAGGACCCGACCTCCCGCAGTTCACCACCCAGGTCGCCGATCATTCCCCTCCAACGGGCGACGGTGGTGGAGTAATAGCCCTGGTCCGGGAAGAAGGCGGCGTTGCGCGGCGAGTTCAGAAGCACCACCGAGAATACCGAGGATCGGATCGCCGGCGGCCCGGGGTCCAGGGGCTCCGGAAGCCTGGTGGGCGAAGCCACCAGGGTGGGAGCCAACTGCCTTACGTCCAGATTCTCCCACAAGAGCATGGCGGCTGCCACCACTCCGCCACCCAGGATCCCCAGGAGCAGGATCCCCCCCAACCAGTGCCCCATGTGTCGGGCACGGGGAACGGGCTCACGCCTGTGAGGCATTGCTTTCCATCTCCGCGCCTGCGACTGCGGGCTCGTGGCGGACGAAGAATCTCAGCTCGCCATCATCATCCGACTCCTCCCGGGGCTGCCGGGAAAGGCGAAGCTTGTAGGCGACGTACGTGACCACGGCCAGTACGATGGTGACGAGAATGGTCACCACGACGATCGTGACGAGAAGGTCTACGACATTCATGCATGCGCTCCAGTATCTCGCGGGCGGCTAATCCGTCGCCACCCGTCGGAGTTTCTCCCAGCCCATCCCGAGTCTCAGGAGTTCTTCCAGGGCCGCGAAGGTCTTCACCACGTCCAGGAAGAGGATGAAGAAGAATCGATAGACCACGGCGAAGGGAACCAACCAGAGGTCCTCCTCCTCCATGGAGATGGTGACGAAGGCCGCCACCAGGTCCAGAAGCGTGAGCAGGATCCACCAGTACAGGAGGAGCTCACCGGCGCCAAAAAGGATCGCCACCAGGCCGAAGAAGAGGTGGGCGTAGACGTTCAAGATCGGCCAGAGCACGGACTCGAACCCCATCTCCACCACCGAGAGCCAGAGGGGGAAGTCGGGAAACGGCTTCACGAACAGGGACTTCCTCTTCCGCAGGGACTGGAGAATCCCCCGGGTCCAGCGATACCGCTGCTGCACCAAGTCCAGCCAGCCTTCCGGGGCCTCGGTCCAGGCGATGGCCCGATCCTCGTAGACGACCTTCCAGCCCGCCGCCACCAGTTTGAGGGTCAGATCGGCGTCCTCGGCGAAGGTGTCGGTATCGTACCCCCCCACCTCATCGATGGCTTCCCGCCTGAAGAGCCCAACGGGTCCCGGGACGATGTTCACCGCCGCGATGAAGCCCTGGGCCCTGCGAGGCATGTTCAAGCCTTCGATGTACTCCAACGCCTGAAGCTTGGTGATGAGCTTCCCGCGGTTCTCCACCTTGACGTTGCCGGCCACCGCACCCACCGACGGGTCGGAGAAGTGCTGCATGGCCCTTCGCAGGGTGGTGGGCTCGAGGCGGGAATCGGCGTCCATGCAGAAGAGGTAGGGGTGCTTGGAAACGGCCAGACCCGTGTTCAAGGCCGCCGCCTTCCCGCCGTTCCTCTTGGTCACGACCTTGATCTCCGCGGCGCCGTGCTTCCCTTCCCAGGCAGCGGCCAGGACCAGGGTCTCGTCGGTGGACCCATCGTCCACCACGACCACCTCGAATTCCGGATAGTCCATCGCGGCGAGGCTCGCCAGCGCCCTCTGGATCACGTCCGCCTCATTGTAGGCAGGGACGATCACCGAGATGGGCGGGAGTTCCTTGACCGACGGTGTGCCGAGCACGTTCCGCTCGGCGTGGCCCAGATAGGCGAACCAGAGCAAGCTGAAATACCGGACGAACAGAACGGCCAGGAAGATCAACAGGCTGACCATCACCACCCGGACGATGAGCGCCTGGGTGGCGGGGGGCGCTCTAAGGGCCCAGAGGATGAAGACGACGGTGAGGACCACCATCACCTCCACCACCACGAGAGACGCTACGATGCTGGGCCGACGGGTGCTCATCGCGCTCTCCTTCTTCCGAGCCAATCGATGGCGCTGAAGGTCATGCGCAACCCATAGGCACGGTATCCATCGAAGCGGCCCTGGTAATAGAAGAGGTCGAGGCCCGTCCGGAACCGGCTTCCCGTATGGGTGAATCCAGCCTCGGCGGACAGGTGGGGGACCAATTCGAACCCCGCCATCTGCCGCTCGTCGATCCACGCCAGGCTGGGTTGGACCCGGGCCCGGAGAGACCACTCCGGCCGGACTTCCTTGCTCCAGCCGGCGTACAGCCCCGCGGAATAGAGGGCACTCGGATCCCAGAACAGGCGGATGCCGTCCACGACCGGCGACGGGTTCGAGTACCCCATGACTCGGCCGGTGGCACCCACGCTCAGACCGGCGCTGAGTCGCCGCTCCAGGCTGAGTGCCCCCTCGAGGCGGAGGCTCCCTTCCGTCTCCTGGCCGCCGGTTTCCTTGGCGTCCAGCCACGCTCCGTCCGCCACCATGACCAGACTCCAGCGCTCGGTCATGGCCCGCACCAGCGTCGCGGTGAGGCGATCCTGCATCGTCCGGGCGAGCATACTCTGGAGGGTCACGGTCAGGGGGTACGCGGGACCGTGGTGGTAGGCCAGGTCAGCGCGGAAGCCACTGAGATCGGTCGCCACGAGGGACGCCCCAAAGGAGAAATCCGTACCCTGAGGCCGGGTGTTCTCGGCTCCGAAGCTGAACCCGGTTCGTACCGTACCCAGTCGCCACCACCGCGCCCCTTCCAGATCCAGGAAAAAGCCACGCTCAGACTGGTCGAGCCCCCCCGACCCGATCCCCGCGATCCACCGGCTTCCGGTTCGGGCACTCCAGGCCCAGTCGTCGCGAACGTCGTTGGCCCGGGCCCCCACTTCCAGGTTGGTGAACTCATCGGAATCGGAGAGCGTCGAGAGGGTCCCGCCGACTCCCGGATCTTCTGCGGCCACGATGTCCCGCCGAATCTCGGCCTCCAGTTCGGCCAAGCCCTCGCCGGCCCGAGCGTTGGTGGAATCCGCCGCCAGCGCCATCCGATAGTTGTCGTTGGACGCAAAGCGGTCGCCTTCCCAACGGTGGATGTCGCCGAGCATGGCCCGCATTTCGGCCGTGGTCGCCTGGGCGAACCGGGTAGAATCCAGTGGCGGCGCAGTGGCGAGCTGTGGGTCCTCGATGGCCAACAGACGCTCCAGGCGCGTCTTCCCCTCTTCGCTCCGATCGGTCCAGATGGCGAGCTGGGCCAGTCGGAAATCGACGCTGGCATCGTCAGGCGAGAGAGCTTCGGCTCGGAGGAGCGCCTCTCGGGCTCCCTCCAGATCCTCCAAGCGGTACTGGAGGAGGTCGGCATACGCCACCCACAGAGCGGCGTCCTCCGGGGCCTCTTCAATAGCCAGCCGGTAGAGCGACGCGGCCGATTCCCAATCCTCCTCGGCCATGGCCATTTCCGCTCGCTCCCGAAGGGTGGGCGGCGGTACCGGCACCACCTCGTCGGGAGGTGGGGTCAGCGCGGCGATCACATCGTCGCGAAGCGCCATCGCCCCGGCGGACTCAAGGGCGTCGTCGTCCAGTGTGACCAGGAGCGCGGCCGATTCTTCCAGGAGACCGGCCCAATAGTAGACCTCGGCAAGGGCTACCCTGACCTCCACGTTGTCCGGATCGGCTTCGAGGACTCGCTCCAGAACCGTTCCGGCCCCTGCGTAGTCCCCACTCCACGCCAGGCTCCTCCCCCACTCCAAGCCCACCACCGCGTCTCCGGGACGCTCCTCCAGAAGCGAGGCATAGTGGGACGACGCCCGGCGCATCTGGCCGGCGTCACGAAGAGTCCGTGCGGCGAGTAGACGCAATCCAGGGTACTCGCCGTCCGGGAGCAGGCGCTCGTACTGAGCGACAGCCAGGTCGGGCCTCCCTGCCTTGTCCAGGGTGATGGCATACTCGCGCCTCACGCCTCGGTCCTCGGGCGATGCCGCCAGGTAGGAGGCGAAGAGCGGGATCGCCTCGTCGTAACGCTCCGCCGCGATCAGGGGACCCACCCGGGCCCAGAAGATCTCGGCAGGCCCCCGGACCACCGGCGGTGGAGGCGCAGGCGCGGCGGCCCGTGGGGTCCCCGTAGCCGGGGTGAATGGGGCCGCCTGCGACGGGAAGCTCAACCCCGCCTCTCGCAACCCCGCGCTGAGCACATACCGACGCGGCAGCACGAACAGGACGAGGAACAGCGTGAGCCCCGCGAGCACGGAGGCCGTAAGGCTGAAGCCCAGGTAGTACCGTCCGGGGCGAGAGCCGGGGTCAGGCCTCCGGGCCACCGGAGCCTCCCGGCTTCGACGAGGTCCGATCCACGTTCCCTGAGTCGTTCACCTGCCCAAACACGAGTGCGATGGCCTCCTGGTCCTTGGGGTGGCTCAGGATCTCCACGTCCAGGTCGAGCGGTTGGTCATCGAGCGTTCGGAGGTCGGGGCCGAGACGATCCAGGAAGGCCTTGGCAGCCTCCCTGCGCGCGCCCTGGAGGAGGACCGAGCAACCCTCGGTGTTGCATGCGACCAGGTCACCGTCCTTGTCCCTGATCCGCTCCGCCATCATGGTCGCAAGGTCGGAGTTGGAGGCTGCCGGAGACCGGAGACTCAAGACGCTGAAAATCGACAGATCCGCCTCGGTGGCACGTCTGGCCACCTCGTTTCCGAACAGGTCCCACGGCACGGCGCCTCCGACCGGAGCCGCGGGCGCGGGCCGGTGGACCCCGATGAGCGGGGCAGGCTTTCCGCCGACAGCGGCCGCCTGGCGGATCCGGGTGGACAGTTCTCTGAAATCGACCCCGCCGCTCAGACAATCGTCGGCCCCGGCGTCCAGGATGTTGATCCGGTCGGTCGAGCGCAGTGAGTCGTCCGAGGCCACCACGATGGCCGCGGCCGTCATGGGGCGGAGTACACGGCAGGCCTGGACCGCCTCACGAATACGCCGCCGAGACGCGTGGACGAGGACGCCGCCGTAGGGCCGGGACTCGTCCTGGAGCGCTTCCACCCCCTCGAGGGACTCGGAGACGATGTCGGAATCGAACATCTCCCTGGCCCACGACTCCAGATCCGATCCCTCCCCGTCTACGAGGGAGACCACGAGGAGTCGATCCGGGGCTCCGGAGGGTCGGTCTCTCCGACGGCGCGTCGGGAGCCCCTCAGGAGCGCCGATCCCTTCACCGGGAGTGAGCTGCAGGGTGATGGGATCCTGGCTCTCTGCCGAGTCCGGGGTGGCCTGGCTCATTCGCACCTGGAACAGACCGTCGGGGCGTCGATCCATGAGCATGATCGCGGTGGTGCCGTGGACGAGCCATTCCGCGGAAGAGGGGAGGCTGTCGGCACTGTCTACCGGCAGGGTGGCGCATACGGTGGCGGGGTGCCGCCGGGCCCAATCCAGGAACGCTCGGCCCAGGATCGTCCGGACGCCGCCACGGAGGAACATGGAGCCGGGGTCCACCGCGATGCGTCGCACGTCGCTGGTGGCGACGTGGTCCAACTCGATGAACACGTCTTCCGGCTCGGTCGACCGGAGGACCCTCATCTCGAAGTCGTCCTTGAAGCCGAGGACCTCCAGCCGCCCGTCTTCCCAAGCCGGAGCCAACTCGATCCCCCAGGCTCTCGCCACGTCGAGGATTCCCGGAGCCTCGGCCCCGGTCACGAGCAGAACTCGCTCCCCGGCCTCGATTCCGGCTCTCAGGAACTGGAAGGCGGCCACCAGCTTTGCCGGCCCCGGTGTTCCCGCCATGACGTAGACCCCCCCCGGCTCGAAGCCGCCCAGGCGATCGTCCAGGGGCTTGATCCCCGAGGCGACCCGGCTCGCCGCCGGGTCGGGTCGGTGGGTGACCTTCAGTTCGGGGCCCGTCTCCGGCGACGGGGTCACAGAATCGGCCGCGTGTTCCATGGCGTCACTCGCATTGGTCGTCCCGGAAGCTCCCGGCCGCGATCGCCCGGACTCACCGGAACCGTATCAGGTTCAATAAAACATTTGTTTCCGGTCTGCGGAATCTTTTTCTCGGTTCCGCGACCTCTTGCCGCATCCGTCTACAACTCCAGCCCACGGGGCAACTGACCTGGCAATCCCCGGATCTCCCCTGTGTTCAAGGGGTTTCCCGTCCGGCGAGCCGGCGACCGGCATCCCGTCGGGTCCCCGGTCCGCCGCTCTCTAAGTTGCAAGCCGCAGACCAATCGACGGGCCGCGGCACGCTGAATGGGGAGCCCCGCCCTCGACATGCCACTCCCCCATGCCGCCCTGTGGCGAGCTCAGACCGATGCATTAGGTTGCCTCATCGAGTCCCAACCACTCACCGAGAGAAGGACGGGCCTGACGCATGGTGCCGAGGAATCCGGGTATCTCTATGCTGGCGGTCGGGCTCCTTCTGTTGGCTCCCGTCGGCGCCGAAGGACAGATCCTGGGAGTAGCTTCACCGGATTCGGTGGACGGACGGCCCCGCTACTCCCTCTCCATCGGCGGATGGATGAAGCTCCACGGCGTTGTGGACCTGACCGGCACACCCTATCCCTCCGCGTTGAGCCCGCCGTCCATTCCGGTCGGTGAGGTGGAGCGGGATCCCCAGTTCAGCATGGACATGTACCAGTCCCGCATCCAGCTGGATTCACGTTACATACCTTCGGGTTTCCCTGAACTGCGGGCCTATGTCGAGATGGATTTCTTTGGGGGCGGCGGAGGGTCGCTGCGACTTCGACACCTCTTCCTGGACATGGGCAACGACGGCCCGGGCGCGTCTGCTCTGGTGGGTCAGAATTGGTCGGTATTCTCCAATCCCGAAGCCTGGCCCAACATGACGGACTTCGATGGCCCCCCCACGGGACTCTGGAAGCGCCCGGCCCAGCTCCGATTCCAATGGGAAGGAGAGGGCGGGCACCGGTTCCGTGTCTCCGTGGAAACCCCGACGAGCGACTTCGGGCGGGGCGAGGAAAGCGACACCCTGGTGCTCGCCGCGAACCAGAACATTCCCGAGATCGCCGCGAGCTACCGGAAGACCTGGGAACGTGGGCACCTCAAGCTCGCCGGGCTCTATCGGCAGGTGAGGTACAACAGCCTGTCCACCGAGGGTTTCGACTATTTCTCCGGATGGGGGCTGGTGGCGTCGGGCGTGATCCGGGCGACAGCCGGGGGCGACCTCCTCACCTACCAGCTCATGACGGGCGCGGGGGTGGCCGGATACATGGTCGGATACTCGGGGCTGGGACTCGATGCGATTCCGAACCTGGACGGCGGGCTCACGGCCGCGCCCACCTACGGAGGCTACCTGGGCTACCAGCACTTCTGGGCGCCCCAATGGAGTTCCACCGCCGTGGTGGGTTACGCGAGAATCGACAACGACGCGCTGGAGACGATCGGAGACATCTCAGAGACCGCGTACGGCTCCGTGAACCTGTACTGGCACCCCATCCCCAGGATGAATGCCGGCCTGGAGGTCCTCTACGGATTCAACAGGGAGCCGACCCAGGCCGAACCCATCGACGGAGAAACCGGAGAAGGGATCCGTTTCCAGTTCGTGCTGGAGTACCACTTCTGAGGGACAGCGGCCGGGTCGGACGACGCTCCGACCCGGCCGCGGTCCCTCCCTGCAACCTCAGGCGTCGGGCGTCGCCGGATGCTGGAAACTGAACACCGAAGCCGCGGCGACACCGCCGAGCACCGGGGCCACCCAGTAGATCCAGAAGCTTCCGAACCCACCGCCGCCGATGAGGGCATCCACGAGGATCGGACCGGTCCCCACCGCAGGGTTGAACGCACCGCCGGACACGCCCCCCACCGAGAACGCGCCGATCATCACCGTGAACCCGATGGCGAGACCGAAGTAGGAGTTGCCGGAGGTCTCGTCGGCCGTCGCGGTGTTCAGGACCACCAGACACAGGGCGAAGGTGAACAGGAACTCCGAGAGAAGTACCGCGACCATCCCCGCATCCGCGGCCGGGGCCACGGCCAGCGTGTCCCCCATGATGTGGGCCGCGGCGAAGGCGGCCAGGATCCCGCCGAGGCATTGGGCCAGGATGTAGGGTAGGAAGTCCGAGGGCTCCATGGCGCCTCGAAGCCGCACCGCGACGGTGACTGCCGGATTGTAGTGCCCCCCGGAGATGTGACCTCCCATGTAGACCATCACCATCAGGGCCGACCCGATGGCGAGGGGGGCGAGCGGCGTCCCACCCATGACGGTCAAGGCGACGGTCAAGACGAGGAAGAAGGTCCCGATGAGTTCGGTGGCGTACCGGTTCATTGCGGTGCTCCAAGAGAACGGTTGGACAGGCCCACGAAATCCGCCAGGGGTCCGTCGGCCAGGATGAGGTCGGCGATTTCTTCCCAGGGGATCACGAGATCGGTCGGGCCCGCAGCATAGGCGGCAATCTCATACGCGTCGTAGTGGAACGCCAGTCCGTCAACCATGGGTGCGAAGTTCTCGTTCAGAGAGAATCGCCCGGCCGCCGACTCGAAGAACCCTTCAGCCCCGAGGTCGTCCATGTCCCCCAGGTCCCGGGCGACCCGAAACGCACGCTCCCCCGCGAGCCTCAGCGGCTCCTCGAACCCCGTGCGAAGGAGCTCGCGAAGGGAGAACTCGGCCCCGGAGGCGGCGTCCAGGGTTCGATAGCGGACTCGCCCGTTGGCGTGGGCCCCGCCGGTGTACCAATGCTCACGCATTCCAAGGGTCAGGAACTCGGGCGAGGCAGCCTCGACCTCCACCGAGCGCTCCAGAAACCAACCGGCGGACGGATCGGGGAAGTCTGCTACGAAGTCCCGATAGTCCTCCAGGAACCCATGAGCGAGACGGGCGGACAGCTCCTGGAGCAGCTCCGCGTCCAGCGGCGCCTCCTCCGGGTCCACCTCGAGCTCGGCAAGGTCCACGACATGCCGATGAAGGGCGTCCTGGAGCTGGGGCCGCGCCTCGGGGAAGGTCGGAATCGTCAATGCCACCCGGGCGCAGGCCCCCTCCGAGTCACACCCGGGGAGGACCGAATCCACGCTGGCGGTCCGGAATGCCAGAAAGGTCCGCCGTCCGGTTGTCTGGCTGGCCAGGTCGGTCCATTCCGGACCGTCGGCGCCGGGGATCTCGCTCGGCTCTCCACCCCCACAGGCCAGAAGCAGGAGGAGCGTGGCCGCGCTGAAACGGGCCGTCAGCGGGCCCATGGGTGCCATCCTTCCGTTCATCACCTCAACTCCTGAGCCGCTCCCGCAGGCGCTTAGATCTTCTCCCCCTCGCCCCGTCCGTCGACGCCCGCACCCCGCTCGGTGTAGAGGTGAACATCCCGCTGGGGGAAGGGGATGGAGACCCCTTCCGCGTCGAAGGCGAGTTTCACCGATCGGGTGAGATCCCAGAAGACATCCCAGTAATCGTCCGTCTTACACCACGGTCGAACGATGAAGTCCACCGACGAGTCGCCGAGATTGTGGACCTTGATGATGGGCTCCGGATCGTCGAGGGTGGCAGGATGCTCCTCCACCAAGCGCCGCAGGATCCCCTCCGCCTTCGGGATGTCGTCGCCATACCCAATCCCGAACGTGAGGTCCACGCGGCGCACACGCTGGGCGGTGACGTTCCGGATCACCTCCCCCCAGATCTTGCCGTTGGGGACCACCAGCGTCTGGTTGTCGAAGGTATTGATGGTCGTGGAGACCAGATTCATGGTCGCGACCTTTCCGAAGACGCCGGCGGCCTCGACCACGTCGTCCACGTCGTACGGGCGGTACACCAGGATCATGACGCCCGCCGCGAAGTTAGCCAAGGTGTCCTGAAGGGCGAATCCCACCACGAATCCGGCCACCCCCAGACCCGCGAGGATCGGGGCCAGGTTGACCCCCGCCTGACCCAAAGCGATCAGGAGCCCCATGAGGACGACCACACGCCCCGCCCAGACGACGAGCGTCTGCTGAAACAGGACCGAGATACCGAGATTGGACCGGCTGACCCCCCTCTTGACGAGACGTTTCACAATCCGGCCAAGCGACCAGAAGATGAATAGGATCAGGAAGAACACGGCCGCCCGGATCATCCAGTTGCCGATGTTGGCCATGACCCACGCGGAGAGGTTCCCCCACCCGCGATTCACCAGCCTGGTTACGATGGATGGGCGCAGGATGTCGGTGGTGATCCCTCCGCCGCTGAGAACCAGGAGCTCTCGATAGGGAGCGGTGGGAACACCGCGACCCTCGAGTAGATCCGCCATCACTCCCAGGCTGACCAGGTTCCGTTCGAGACCCCGCTGGTGGGAATCCAGCTCGAGTCTCAGTTCGGCTGGAGCGACCTCCCCGGAGGCGGCGATATCGCTACGCAGAGAGCGGATCTGCTCCCGGCGGTACTCGATCCTCGCGGCCAGGTCCTCGGCCCTGGCTGTGACCACGGGGTCCAGGAATTCCCACGTCGGGATGGTATCTCCGCCCAGCCTCCCAAGCTGGGCGTTGTTGTCGTAAAGCGCAGTGAGGGCCTGGTCCAGGGTCTGACTCCGACTGAGCCTCATCTCGTCGAAGGCCACCAGGCCCTCCGCCGAGACCGTGTCCCGCGCCTGATCAGCCTCGTCCACCTCCGCTCGCACCGCCTCGATGAGCCCCTGAAGGTCGGCGTTGCGGGCCGTGGTCTCGGTGGTCAACGTCTCAAGAATCGCCTGTACCCGGGGGTCCGACTGATCCAGGGAATCGAGGAGTCGGAGGAGCGGTCGAGTCAACTCCTCCCCCTCGGCGACGAGCCGCCGGATCCTTTGGCCCAGGAGGGCTCTGTCCTCTCCGCGGGTGCCTGGAATCCTCTGGGCCAGCGCGAACGCCGAGTCACTCAGCGCGCTCGCGGCCTGGAGGAGCGAGTCGGCGCGCTCCAGGTCGCTGAGGGCGGGCGGGGCACTGTCCGGTTCTTGCTCACCGGCCTGATCCTGGAAGGAATCCACCTCGGCGGAACCCACCTCGGCGGACCCCACCCCTGCGGGCGTGGCGATAGTCAACTCCGCCGCATCGTCCGTCTCCGCCTCCGCCGCGGCAGCAGAAGCCGGGGAAGGGAAGCAGAGGGCCGTGGTCAGGGCCAAGAGAAGGAGAGAGTCCCTCACTCCAGCGAGGTTCTTACTGCGCATGATTCGACTCCGCATTTGCCAGCAGGGGCTTCGTTTGATCGTCAGTATCGCCGGTCGGGGCCGAGGACGTCCAGCGCGAGTTGTCCAGCCCGGACCCGCAACAGCCGCCCCGCCTCGGTCGGGGTAGGGACAGGGCCGAATGGACCGTCCGCGTCCGCCAGGAGTGGCGCCACGGCCCGGATACCCGCCCTCGACCATTCTGATTCACTCAGTTCTATCCGCCCCGCGGCCACCGCCACCGGGACTCCCAGGCTGGCGGCCATTCGGGTGACGCCCGCTACGACCTTCCCGTCGAGTGACTGGCTGTCCAGCCGACCCTCCCCGGTCACGACGAGATCCGCACCCTCCATGGCCTCGGCCAGCCCCACCTGCTCAATCACCCAGTCCACTCCCGGCTCGATCCGGGCGGCGAAGAACGCCGCAGCACCACCGGCCAAGCCCCCCGCAGCCCCCGCGCCGGGCAGGCCGGCCAACTGAATCCCCAGTTCCCCAGCGATCCGGTCACGGAGGTTCGCCAATCCGGCCTCGAGGGCTTGGACCGCCGCGGGCCCGGCCCCCTTCTGGGGACCGAACACCCGAGCGGCGCCCCGGGGCCCGACGAGAGGATTGTCCACATCGGCGAGGACCCCGATCTCAGGAAGCACCTCCAGAGACCCGGAGGCTGAACGGTAGAGTGGGGTACTCGGGGTCCATCGACCCTCCCCCGGCGGCACGATGGAACGAATCCGAGCGAGAGACCCGCCAACGGCCGGGACATCTCGACCCCGAGCGTCGAGGAACCGCCAACCGAGGGCTACGGCGGCACCCGTACCGCCGTCCACCGTCGCGCTCCCACCGACGGCCAGGCGAATGGACGCCGGCCCTCGGTCAGCGGCCGCGCGCAGCAACTCGCCCGTTCCCATGGTGGTGGTACGAAGCGGATCCCGCTCGTGAGGGGCGAGGAGAGTCAGGCCGGACGCGGCGGCCATCTCGACCAGGTCCCCTACACCGCTCCCGAACCCCGAGAGCCAGCGTGCATCTACCTGTGTCCCCGGCAGTGGGCCGGTGACCCGACTGGAGCACCAGCCTCCCCCCCGAGCCTGCCAGACCACCTCACTGGTGCCCTCTCCGCCATCCGCCATGGGGACCGTCCGGACCCGGGCGGCCGGAAAAACCTCGGCAATCCCCAACCGGATCGCCTCAGCCGCGGCGTACGCGGAGAGCGTCCCCTTGAACGAGTCCGGCGCTACGACGATGCGCATGCCGGGAGCGCCTCCGCTCCCACGGGGCTAGGCCTCCAGGTTGTAACCCTGTCCCCGGACGGTGTGGACGAGACGGTGACCACCGTCCTCCTCCATCTTCTTGCGCAGGTTGAAGATGTGTACCTCCACCACGTTTGTCCCCGGGTCGAAATCCACCCGCCACACGTCCTTCAGGAGCTCCTCGCGGGTGACCACCTCGGGGCTCTTGCGGGCCATGTAGTAGAGGATGTCGAATTCCCTGTGGGTGAGGTCAAGAGCGTTTCCATCCCGACTGGCCACCCTGGCCAGCGGATCGATCACCAGGTCGGCTATCTCGATGGGCGACCCCTCGGCGCTCCTGCGTCTGCGGATGAGCGCACGGATCCGGGCCTCCAGTTCCGCCAGGTGGAAGGGCTTCGTCAGGTAATCGTCGGCCCCCACGTCCAGACCTTGAACCACGTCCTCTACCCGGCCTTGGCCGGTGAGCATGAGGACGGGCGAATCCACACGTTGGTTCCGCAACTGCGCCACGAGGTCATATCCGCTCACCTCGGGCATCACCACGTCCACCACGAGGGCGGAGAAGTCTCGCTCTGCGATCTGGTCGAGCGCCTCCGCGGCGGAGGCGGCGCCGGTGACTTCGAACCCCTCTCCCTCGAGATATTCCCTGATCAGGTCAACGACTGGAGCCTCATCATCTACGACGAGCACAGATAGTGGATCTTGAGACATGACGGTATCGGTCCCCGGTGGTCTGCGACGGTGCATTATCGACGCTTCAGAAAGGCGTAGATCGTCCTCGAAGTCAACAATTCACAAGGAAGATTGGCCTCCGGTCCCAACCCCTCCTTGTACCCGGAGACAAGGAATCCCAGGTTGGGCAGGACCCATACGCTCCGCCGTCGCCCCGACCCGGCCCGCCGAAACGCCGACCTCCCCCAACCCCAGCCCCCACCTGCCATGACGCGCTGTCCGAAGCCCGAGAGCACAACCCGTCCGCAATCCACCCTTCCCTCGGCCCGGATCCGGCCGTCGTCAGCCAGGCACACCCTTCTGATGTGTTCCGCGGCCCTGTGCGCCTGCCTTGCCCTCACCGCTCGGGCCCAGGCTCAGGAGAGCGCGACCAACCGCTTCGCGCCCGAGGACGTCTTCTCCCTGGAATGGGCTTCGGACCCCCAGATCTCACCCGATGGGTCCAGGGTGGTCTACGTTCGCAACGGCTTCGACGTGATGGCGGACCGCAGCCGTTCCGCCCTTTGGATCGTCGACGCGGACGGGAGCCGGCATCGGGCACTCACCACCGGGACGGGCAGCGCCTTCTCCCCCCGGTGGTCTCCCGACGGATCCAGGCTGGCGTACGTGTCAACCGAGGCGGGGTCGCCCCAGGTCTGGATACGATGGATGGACGACGGACAGACCGCGCTGCTCACCAACCTCACCGGCTCGCCGGGAAACCTGACCTGGTCACCGGACGGTGAATCCCTGGCCATGACCATGTTCGTGCCGGACGACACCCAACCCATGACGGCACCCATGCCCCGGCGGCCGGAGGGAGCGGAATGGGCGCCCCCCGCTCGGGTGATCGAACGGATCAACTACCGCTTCGACGGAGCCGGCTACCTGCCCCGGGGCCAGACCCACATCTTCGTGCTCCCGGCGGAGGGTGGTACCCCACGACAGCTCACATTCGGGTCCAAGAGCCACGGGGGACCCCTCTCATGGACTCCCGACAGCCGGGCCATCGTCTTCTCGGCCAACCTCCACGACGCCCATCTGGATGAGCCCCTGAACTCCGAGGTCTATCGGCTGGATCTGGCCGAGGGCCAAGTCACGGCGCTCACCGATCGCTTCGGACCCGACGGAGGCCCGGCGGTCTCCCCGGACGGGAGCCTCATCGCCTATACCGGCTTCGACGACGCGTATCAGGGCTACCAGGTCACGGCCCTCTATTTGATGAACGCCGACGGGTCCGACCCGCGAATCGTCACCGGCGAGTTGGACCGGGACGTGGCTGACATCCAGTGGACCGAGGACGGTACCGGCATCCTCTTCCAGTACGACGACCAGGGCAACACCAGGATCGCCCGCGCGTCCCTCGGCGGACAGGTGACGGATCTGGCCACGAATCTCGGCGGCCTGTCTCTCGGCCGCCCCTACGGCGGTGGGCAGTTGAGCGCTTCACGGGACGGCGTGGTGGCCTACACCCATACGACTCCGGACCACCCGGCGGACGTGGCGGTGGTCCGCCCCGGATCGGAGGACGGAACGCGGATCACTCGTCTGAACGATGACCTCCTGGCTCACAAGGAGCTTGCCGAGGTCCGGGAGATGTGGTGGGAATCTTCGTTCGATGGGCGGCCCATCCAGGGTTGGCTGGCCCTGCCCCCCGGATTCGACCCCACCGGCACCTACCCCATGATCCTGGAGATTCACGGCGGGCCCTTCGCGAACTATGGAGACCGCTTCGCCGCGGAGATCCAGCTGATGGCCGCGGCCGGGTACGTGGTGCTGTACACCAACCCACGGGGGTCCACCAGCTACGGCGGAGAGTTCGGCAATCTCATCCACCACAACTACCCCGGGGAGGACTACGACGACCTCATGTCGGGCGTGGACGCCCTCCTCCGGGAAGGGTATGTAGACCGCGAGCAACTCTTCGTCACCGGCGGGTCCGGCGGCGGCGTTCTCACCGCCTGGATCGTCGGCACAACGGACCGGTTCGCCGGAGCCGTCGTCGCGAAGCCGGTGATCAACTGGGCCAGCTTCGTCCTCACAGCCGACAACCCGGTGTTCTTCACCAAGTACTGGTTCCCCTCCAACCCGTGGGACGACCCGGACCACTACTGGGCCCGGTCCCCTCTCTCCCGGGTGGGGAACGTCACCACGCCCACCATGCTCCTGACTGGCGAGGCGGACTACCGAACCCCCATGAGCGAGACCGAGCAATACTACATGGGGCTCCAGTTGAGTGGAGCGGAGACCGCCATGGTCCGGATCCCCGGGGCCTCCCACGGAATCGCCTCGCGGCCCAGCAACTTGGCCGCTAAGATCAGCTATATCCTGGAGTGGTTCGGCAAGTACCGAACGGAGGCCTCTTCCCCTCCCGCGACCTGAGAACCATGCGCACGAACATCCCTCCCTCCAGAGCACTGCTGGCGCTGGCGGCGTTGATCGTACTGCTCCCGGGCCTCGTCAGGCCCGCGGCAGCCCAGGAGGCCCACTACTGGAGCGAGCAGTTCGGAAACCGCTCCATGCTCCTCGGGGGGGCGGTGATCGGGTCTGTTTTCGATCTGGGCGCGGTGTTCTACAACCCGGGCCGCCTGGGGCTCATCGAGAACCCAGCGTTCGTGCTCAGCGCCAAGGCCTACCAGTGGGATCGCTACACCATCGAGGGCCAGGATCGGAACGGGGCGCTCAAACAGTCGAAGTTCGGCGGTGCGCCCTCCCTGGTCGCAGGGACCTTCAAGGTCCCGTTCCTGGAGAACGACCAGTTCGCCTACGCGTTCCTCACGCGCCAGCGGTCCTCCTCGAATTTCTTCACCCGCGTGGAGTTGGAAGGGGATTTCTTCCCTTCCATCCCCGGAAGGGATCTGTTCGAGGGCAAGGGACAGTTCGACTCCGAGCTTCGGGAGGAGTGGATTGGGTTGACCTGGTCTCGGGGTTTGCGTGAGGGCCTCAGCTTCGGGCTCAGCACCTTCGTCACCACCACCAACCGAAGTCAGGACCTCTCCGCGGACCTCCGGGCACTGGGAGAGTTCGGCGACGTGGCCACCGCGGTGTCCCGCCGCGCCTATTCGTACGACTCCTATGGCGCCCTCTGGAAGGCCGGCCTGGCCTTTGAACGAGGGAACCTGGGCCTTGGGCTGACCGTCACGACACCCCGTATCTCGGCATTCGGCAGCGGCTCCACCGAGTTCGAGGAGGTGCTGGCCGGGGTGCCCGACACGACCGCCCTGGGGCGGGTATCCCGTTTCGAAACATCCTTCCAGTCCGGGCTGAGCTCATCGCTCAAGTCGCCGTGGTCCGTAGGCTTGGGGCTGGGCTGGGACCTGGGCAACTTCACGGTGCACGCGAGCTCCGAGTGGTACGGAAAGGTGGAGCGCTACGAGATCTTGGAGTCCGCGCCTTTCGTGGGGCAGAGCACCGGAGACACTCTCCAGTATCGCATCATGGGGGAGGCCCGCTCCGTCCTGAACTTCGGACTCGGCCTGGAGTATCGGTGGAGCAATACATTCTCGGCCTTCGGGAGCGTGGCCACCGACAACTCCTCGGCTCCAGTGGCCGACAAGGAGATCTCCGTCGGGGACCTCGAGATCGACGACAAGGCCTTCAGTGGGGACTTCCTCATCCTCGCCGGCGGGGTAGACATGAAGACCCGCTGGGCGGATCTGACTCTGGGGGCGACGTACGCCGGAAGCTCACAGGACGTGGCCCGCTTCCTGGACTTCCCGGACGAGGAGGATCCGGGCGTCACCCCCGAAGAGGGGGAATCCTCCCGCTTCAAATACTCCAAATGGCGCTTCCTGCTGGGGTTCTCCATCCCGTTCGCCGCAGAGATCGCGGGTAGGGTGAGCGGCGGAGAAGAGCCCCCTCCGGAGGGTTCGGGACGCTGACCCCCCGAGGCCGGTCCCGGCCTACCGCCCGAGCAGATCCCGCCCGTCCAAGCCGGACGGAGCTCGAATTCCCGCCAGACCCGCCAGGGTGGGGGCCAGGTCCACCGTGGCGGCCCGCTCCTCGTGGACCCCCGCCTCGACCCCCGGGCCGTAGAAGATGAGGGGGACCCAGCGGTCATAGTGGTAGGGGGATCCGTGCCCAGCCGCGGCATCGCTGTCCACGAGCATGCCCTCCGGCCTGAACGACTCGAGGCCGACCAGGCCCAGGACATCCTTGTGTCGACCCTCGAAGAAGCCGTTGCGCTGCCAGCGGCGGATTGAATCGGTGGGCTCCGTGCCCCGCAGGACCTCGAAGGAGGTCAGCCCACCGATATGGTCCATCTCCTCGAGCCAGGCGACGAATTCGGGAGTGGCGACCGCGGCTCCGTCAGCGCCCTCGGCCAAACCCGTCACCCGAGCCCGGACCTCCCGCCCGGTGGTGGTCGCCGTCCGTCGCAGGGACGAATCGGACTCAGGGACGTCCATGACACCATGATCCGCCGAGAAGCCCAGGACCCACCGACCAGGACCTACCGACCGATCCAGGGCGTCCAGGAACTCTCCCAGCACCCGGTCCAGCCGCAGGAGGTTGTCCAACTGCTCCCGGCTCAGGGGGCCGAAACGGTGCCCCACGTAGTCCACGGCCGAGAACGACACCGCCAGATAGTCCGGCGCCGCGCCGTCCCCGACGCCGGCCTCCCCGATGGCGGTGAGAGCCAACTCCGCCACGGCCGCATCCCCGCCGGGAGTGCGGGTGAACCAGCTGTTGTAGATGGACTGGTTGGCAGCATCCACCTCTGCATGGGCCCGGTGCGGGAAGTAGGTGTGGACGCCGTCCCACTCATGGTCCGCCGTGTCCGGGAGACTCCGGGACCGGGCCTCGACGGGCACGATGCTCGTCCAGACCGAATCGGCGTAGATCGTCCGCATGCGGGTCGCATTGAAGCGGTCGACCCATTCCGGCAGCGCCCGGCGGTAGAACCGTGAGGTGGTGAAGACGCCCGCGGCCTCCATGATCCAGTAGACGTGGCCGGGTGCGGTCGTGGCCAGGCCGATGGCGGAGCGGTCCTTCCGCGACACGCTGACCACCCGAGCGTCCGGATTCTGGGCCAGCACCCAATCCGCGAGCCCAGGCGCCCGGATGTTCGCCGGAGAACGTCCAGCCCCGCTCGGGAACCCCAGGACCGGGGATCCCTCATCCTCGACGGCATAGACCCGGCGCGGCGTTCCCCACTCGTCCACCTCGGTCCAGTTGTTCCCTACGATCCCGTGGGACCGGGGGTAGACACCTGTGGCAAGGGTCGTATGACCCACAGCCGTCTCGGTCCGGGCGTGGTCGTGGGTCGCGTTGACGAATACGGCGCCACCGTCCAGCAGACGGCGAAACCCGAAAGAAAACAGGTCCTCGTATCTGGACAGGAGATCCGCTCGGAGCTGATCGACCGCCACGACCACCACGAGGGCAGGTCCGTCCTGGGCAAGGGCCGGGGCCGCGGACCCAGGTCCCTCGGGAGGGGGCGGTCCATCCGGAGAGAAGCAGGCACCTACCAGGAGGACCCACAGAAGCCCCAGGCTGGATCCTCGCAGGAACGTGGTGTAGGGAGGGAGAGGGCGGATCATTCGTCGGAGTCCCGTTGCTGATCAACTCTGAGTTCGGTGGACGGGCGAATCCTAACCTTGGGGGCGGAGCACCCCCATGCCAGGGGGTCGGCCCCTCAGACCGGGGCGACCGCTGGAACCAACGGACCACGGATGGCCACGGCCCGCCCCGGTTCGGTCTCCAGCAAATCGGCGGGCGGGGAGGGATACGCCGGAGCCCCCGACTCCATGTCCCGGTTGGGAAGCGCGGCATAGTCCCCCTCTGCGAGCTCGAGGAATCGCTCTCCAAAGGACGCCTCGATCCCTCGCACCTTCCGCAGCAGCCAGGCGCTGGGCCGTAGTGGGGTCATGGTGGCGAGAGACAGGGGCTCCCGACCCCAACGTCTCCGTAGCTGCTCCGCCACTCCCGCGAGGCACCGTCGCGTTCTGCGCCGAAGAGACCCATGGAACACGCCCGTCCCGATGGCGGCGATGACGGGGAGAGCGATCCTGGCCACGTCCGAAACCCCCTGGTGACAACGGAGCAGGACGGCCCGGCTGACCGAAAGGCCATATGCTCCGCGGTAGGCGTCCCGGAGGTAGCCAATGGACGAGGTGTCGAAGACGGGCGTCAGCCGTCGCTCACGGAACGACGGGTTGCGAAGCGCAAAGAAGGCATCGAGGCCGATCTCGACGCGGATGTGGGTCACCTGGTCCGCCTTCCCGGAGACGAACAGGTCTTTTCTGCCGGTCAGGACCTCCCCCACTCCGAGCCCCACGAGGGGATGGATCAACTGATCGCCCAGCACGTGGGTCGCCCAGCCGTGGGCGAATGCCCGCTCCGACTCCGTAGCCGCGCCGGCCAGCAACCGCCTGCAGAGGGCTGCGGGCGCCACGCCGTGGGAGAGTTCGGACAGAACCCGCTCCCCCCCGGGAAAGTACCCGAGATCCGGCCCGAACGCCCCGTTGTAGAAGGCGTTCAGGAGGCGAGGATCCCCCACGTCGAATCGGGCGGGGCCCTGGCCGGTACGCCAGGCCTCGAGGACCCGGTCGGCGAGGGCCATGTGGACGTTGACTGCCGGCACTTGGGAAGGACGCTCCAGATTCGGACGAACGACGTGGGCTCACATCACGATAGCATTCCCATGCAACCCTGGGGTATCATCCCGCGTTCCACGACCCCCGAACACCCGAACACCAGACCTCGGTCCACCGAGAGAGGCTACCAAGGAACCGCATTCATGGAGATCGGCGTCATATCGGATACACACGGTCTGCTCCGCCCCGAGGCCCTTTCGGCCCTCCAGGGGTCGGACCTCATCATCCACGCCGGGGATGTGGGCAACGCGCAGATTCTCGACCGGCTCTCCAACATCGCTCCGATCCACGCGGTCCGAGGCAATACGGATCGGGGCGAATTCGGGTCCTCCCTGCCCCTCACCACGGTGGTCGAGATCCCCTGGACGAGGAACGCGATGCCCGCACCGCCCCTCCTCATCTACGTGATCCACATCCTCGAAGACCTGGATATCGTGCCCGAGGCCGCGGGAATGGGCGTGGTGATCTGCGGCCATACCCACAGACCCAAGGCCGAATGGCGCGGGGACATCCTCTACCTGAATCCCGGAAGTGCGGGGCCACGCCGGTTCCGGGACCCCATCACCGTGGCCAGGCTGGGAGTCTCGGGCGGGCCGGACACCCGGCCGACGGTGGAGTGGGTCCATCTGGCCTCGGGTCCAGAGGGCCCATAGGTTCCGGGCCCAACCACAACCCCCGGTACCATGACCACCACCAATCGCACCCACGACGCCCCTGCAGGGGCAACGCTTTCCAACAGCGGGATTCGCGAGCGATTCCCTGCGCTCCAGCGAACCGTGAACGGACATCCGGTCGCCTACTTCGACGGGCCGGGGGGCACACAGGTACCCGCCTCGGTTGCGGCTGCGGTGTCGGACTACCTGCTGCACCACAACGCGAACACGCACTGGAACTATCCGACCAGCCGAGAGACCGACGACCTGCTCGCAAGGGCCCGGGGTGCCATGGGAGACTTCCTGAACGCTCCGGCGGACGAGGTGGTCTTCGGGGCGAACATGACCACCCTCACCTTCCATCTGGCCCGGGCGCTGGGTTGGCGGTGGGGACCGGGCGCCGCCATCGTCGTCACGGCCCTCGACCACAGGGCCAACGTGGACCCCTGGCGCACGCTGGCCAAGGAACGGGGCGTGGAGTTGCGGCTCGTGGAGATGGACACGGCCTCGGGGGACCTGGACTGGCAGGACTTCGACCGGAAGGTCACGGATGACGTGGTCCTCGTGGCCGTCTGTGGCGCCTCCAACGCCCTGGGCACCGTCGTGGACCTGGATCGGGCCAGGGAAGGCGCCCACCGGGTCGGAGCCGAGTTGTTCGTCGACGCGGTGCACTCGGCCCCCCACCTCCTCCCCGACGTGGATGCCCTGGGGGCCGACTACCTGGTCTGCTCTCCGTACAAGTTCTACGGACCCCACGTGGGTGTGCTCTGGGGGCGGCGGGACATTTTGGAGACGCTTCCGGTGCCCCGCCTGGCTCCCGCGTCGGACACCATGCCCGAGAGGCTCGAGACAGGCACCTTGAATCACGAGGGAATCGTGGGAGCGGCTGCCGCGGTGGAATTCCTGGCTGATCTCACTCCCGGCCCCGCTGGCCGACGGGCTCGCCTCGAGGCGACCTACGCCGCCCTCCACTCCAGGGGGGTCGAACTCCTGGCGCGCCTCATGGAGGGTCTGGCCGGCCTCCCCGGCCTGACGACCTTCGGCCGACCGGCCGGAGGCGCACGCACGCCGACCCTTGCGTTCACCGTGGACGGCCACGATCCGGCGAAGGTGGCGATGCACCTTGCCGACGAGTGGGGCGTCTTCGTCTCCGATGGAGACTTCTACGCCTCCACAGTCGTGGACCGACTCGGCCTGGCATCCCGGGGCGGGTTGCTCCGGGCCGGCGTAGCCTGCTTCACGAACCGAGAGGAAGTCGACCGGCTGGTCGCCGGCGTCACCGAACTGATTTGAACGGAGAATCCCGCATGAACCATCGCTCGCCGAAGCCCGGAGGCCCGGATCACGGTCTCTGCCAACGACCCGCCCGACCCGACTTCGGTCGTGTGGTCACCATGGGTCTGTCCCTGGCGCTCCTCCTGGACCTTTCCCCTCTCGGTGCCGAATTTGGGCCCGGGAAGCTCTCCGCTCAGGAAATCGACCACGGTCAGGTCGAAGGCCCTCTGGTCATCCGGGCCGACCGCATGTTGGACGTGGTGTCCGGACAGATCCTGACGGACGCCGCCGTTCTGGTCGAGGACGGGCGGATCACGGCCGTGAACCCTGACCGGGTTCCGAACGGGACGAGGGAGTTGGACCTGGGAGATCGCACCCTCCTCCCTGGGTTCATGGACATGCACACCCACCTGGGCTACGACATCGGCGGGGATTGGGCGGTGCAGCCCGTGACCCAGACCCCTGCCGACGAGGCGCTGAGAGGGGCCAGGAACGCCCGTATCACCCTCTTGGCGGGCTTCACCACGGTCCGTGAGGTCGGAGGGGCAGCGAGCGTGGCGCTCATGAGAGCCCAGGAGTCCGGGCTGCTGGACGGTCCCCGGGTCTGGCCCGCGCGATACTCCCTGGGGATCACGGGAGGACATTGCGACGTCACCGGATTCGCCCCCGGCATCAAGGAAGGCGATTACCGGGTCGGCATCGCCGATGGCGTCGACGAGGCCCTGAAGGCGGTGCGCTATCAGATCAAGCACGGGGCGAAGGTCATCAAGATCTGTGCGACGGCGGGCGTGCTCTCCATGGAAGGGCCCGTTGGGGCCCAGCAGTTCTCCCTGGAGGAGATGACCGCCATCGTGGAGGAGGCGGCCCGGCACGGCGTGAAGGTCGCGGCCCACGCCCACGGCGCCGAAGGGATCAAGGCGGCGGTCCTGGCCGGCGTGGCGTCCATCGAGCACGGCTCGATCCTGGACGACGAGGGGATGGCCCTGATGAAGGAGCGGGGAACCTACCTGGTCCCCACTACGTACCTGGTGGACGGGATCCCCCTGGACCAGCTGAATCCGGTCATGCGGGGGAAGGCGGAATACGTCCTTCCCATCGCGAGAGAGCGCCTCCGGGAGGCCATTGCGCAGGAGGTCCCCATCGCGTTCGGAACCGACGCTGCCGTGTTTCCCCACGGCGACAATGCTCGGGAGTTCGGGGTCCTGGTGAGCCTCGGCATGAGCGAGTTGGAGGCCATCCGCACCGCCACGGTCTATGCGGCGGACCTCCTGGGTGTGGATGACCGGGGCGTCATCGCCCAGGGCATGCTGGCCGACCTGGTGGCGGTCCCCGGAAACCCCTTGGAGGACATCACCACCACCGAATCGGTGGACTTCGTTATGCTGGGCGGAGAGGTATACGTGCACCCCACACGCTGAGACCACTCGAGATGAAGAAGAACAGAATCCCGTCTGCGTTCAGGTCCGTCTCCGGGCCTGTGGCCCTCGTACTCCTGGCCCTGGCGGCGTGCGGCCCTCCCGCCGAGGACCCCCTCGAGGAACAGATGCAGGCAGCTTTCCAGCGGAGCATGACGCCGGGAATGGTGGCGCTGCAGAACTACCGCATCGGATCGCAGAACGTGGCGTTCCCCCTGGCGAGACGGACCCAGGTCGTCGGTTACCTGGAGATGGGTGATCACGCCTCCAACTACACGGGGTGGCTCAAGGGGGAGAACCCCTCGGTCATCGTCGAGTCGGTGAGCATGGGAGACTACGGGCAGGGTCGAGCCAGCTATTACTACGCGAACTCCCTGGTCACCTACTACAGCCTGGATCAGACCCTGCTGGACGTCTCCGATCCCTCGTCTCCCCGGCGGAGGCTTGTCATGATCGAGGCCGGCTTCACCCCGCTGGGAGAACTCGGAGCCTCCCGCAAGCTGGTGGACGGCGAGGAGGTCCCCCTGGAGGCGGGCGAGGTGGACGCGATCTACGCCCGGGCAGAGCTCCTTTCGGACAGCCTGGTCGTGGCGTACAGGCGGAGATCGAACTGATCCGAGGACCCTACAGGACGGGGCTCATCAGGGCGCAGGCGTTCTCCACGATCCGGCGTCCCCTGGGGCGTGACCGGAACTCGGCCCGATTCACGGCCACCGATTCCTGCATGTAGGAGCGTTGGAGCGCCCGCACCTGACTCGCGAAATCGTCATCGAAGATCAGGACGGACAACTCGAAATTGATCTCGAAGCTTCTCCGGTCCAGGTTCGCGGTCCCCACCAGCGCGCCGGTGCGATCGAAGGTGATCGTCTTGGAATGGAGTAGGCCCCCGGTGAACTCGAAGATCTCCACGCCGGTCTCGAGAAGAGGCTCGTAATAGCTCCGGCTCGCCGCGGCGATCATGGGAGAGTCGTTGCGCCGGGGAAGGACGAGCTGGATGTGGACCCCCCTTGCGGCTGCCGCTTGGAGAGCCGAGAGGGTTCCCGCGTCCGGCACGAAGTAGGGCGTGGTGAGGATCACCTCCTCCCGGGCGACCTGGACCCCGGCCTGGATGACCTGGACCAGGAGGTCATTCTGGGAATTCACACCCGAGGGCATCAGTTGGGCCCGGAGCCCGTTCGGAATGGGATGGGGAATCACGTCCAGGTGGGCCTCCAGGGACTCCTCGGAGTCCATGTACCAATCCTCGACGAACAGTTCCTGGAGGTCACGCACCAGTGGCCCACGAATGCGCAGCATGCAGTCGACCCAGGGGGCGTACTTGGCCTTCGGAGCGAATGCGGCGTCCGCGATGTTCTGTGAGCCCGTCCATCCCACGGTGCCGTCGATCACGGCGATCTTCCGGTGGTTTCTGATGTCGACGCGCCCCCGGCGGAGCAACTTGAACCGGGTCGGAAGGGCCTCGAGCACCGTCACGCCCGACTCTCCCAGCGCGGCGCGTAGCTCGGACCTGAGGAACGACCGGGAACCCAGGGAGTCCACGAGCAACCGGCAGACCACCCCCCGGCCCGCCGCACGGACCAGCGCCTGGGCCACCCGCTCTCCCGTTCCATCCGGCAGGTATATGTAGAACAGGAGATGGCAGGATTCCTTGGCGGCATCGATGTCGGCGATCAGCCCGTCGATGGCCTCTTCGGTGATCGCGAACAACTTCATGGCATTGCCGCCCCGCACCGGCATATCCCCGCCCCGTTCCGCCAGTGCGGCAACCCCCCTGCCCTCCGGGCTGTCCAGCGTCTCCGGGGGAGCTCGGCCCACCACCGACGGATGTCCTCGAACCCGAGCCACGATCTCCCCATGACGCCGGACCCGATCCCCTGGAATCCAGACCTGTCCGAACAGCAGGAACGCGATCCCGCCGGCGATGGGAAGGAGGACGATCAAGAAGATCCACGCCAGGGAGGACTCCTGAAGCCGGTGGGGACGGAGCAACACCCAGGCGACGAACACGGCATCCCAGGCGACCAGGAAGGCCGTCCCCAGCCCAGTCATGAACATTCCGTCCGTCACGGTCTCAACCGCACCCGGGACACGCCCCCGCTCAGCGGCGGAAGCGGATCTCCCCTCCCAGGATCGTATAGGAAACGGAGGTCCCCAGGATCTCCTCGTCCGGCACCGTGAGGATATCCCGGTCCAGGACCGTGATGTCCGCGAACTTGCCCACCTCCAACGACCCCTTCAGATGCTCCTCGAACGCGGCGAAGGCATTGTTGATCGTATAGGAACGCAGCGCTTCCTCCCGGGTCATGACCTGGCCCGGGTAGAACTGGGAGCCATCGGCAGTCCGCCGGGTCACGGAGGCGTAATAGGAGGCGATGGGGGAGATGTCCTCCACGGGCACGTCCGTCCCGTTGGTGACCACCACGCCCGCCCTGTGAAAGTCTCGCCAGAGATAGGCACCGGACTCAGCCCGTTCTTCTCCCAGTCGACGCAGGACCCACGGGGCGTCGGATGTGCAGTGGATCCCCTGCATCGCCGCGATCACGCCCAGGTCCGCGAATCGCTGCACGTCGTCGGGATGCAGGTGCTGGGCATGTTCGATCCTCCACCGTAACACCCCGGGAACGTACCCGGCCTCCACGAAGGCCTGGTCATACATCCCCAGGGTCTCCCGATTGGCTCGATCCCCGATGGCGTGCGTATTGACCTGGTACCCGTGCTCCAAAGCGATGCGCAGGGACGCCCTGAACTCATCCAGGGATTCCAGGGCCAAACCCGTGCTGGACGGCAGATCCGCGTAGGGCTCGAGGAGCCATGCGCCGTGGGGACCCAGCGCGCCGTCGAGTTGCCGCTTGATGGAGCGGACGGTGAGGAACTGATCCCCGTACCCGATCATGCGGTAATCGTGGAGTCGTCGCTCCAGCTCCTCGTTGGACTCGAACCGCACCATGGCATAGATGCGGATCGGGAGCGAGCCCTCGTCCGCGAGAGCCCTGAAGAAGTCGATGGTCGCGAAGTCGACACCGGCGTCGTGGAACGAGGTCACCCCATTCTCGAGCGCCTCGCGGCCGGCGAGTTCCACCTTCTGCCGGGCTTCGGCCTCAATGTCCTCCGCCGACCGGTCATTCAGCCACCGGTCGAGATGCCGAGCGACCAACTCGTCCGCGTTCTCCCTCAGCAACCCCGTCGCTCGGCCGGAGGCGTCACGGACGATGGTCCCGCCAGCGGGATCGGGTGTGTTGGCTCCGATGTCGGCGATCTCGAGGGCACGGGCGTTGGCGAGAGCCGCGTGACCGCTGGCATGCACCAGGTATATCGGATTGTCGGGGCTCACCGCGCTGAGGGCGTCGTGGGGAGGCACCCCGTCAACCAGGACGTCAGGGACCGAGGTCCACTTCTCCTGATGCCATCCCCGCCCCTGGATCCAGGCCCCCGGGGCCGCCTCGGCCGCGGCCTCCGCGACCATGGCTACCAGCTCGTCCCAGGACTGGGCCGTGGTCAGGTCAAGGATCAGCTTCGCATTCCCCAGGCTCATGAAATGGCCGTGCCCTTCGATGAACGCGGGGATGACCAACTGGCCCTCCACGTCCAGGACTTCGGTGTCAGGCCCGACGTGGGCCTCCATCTCCGCCGCCGATCCCAACGCCAGGATCACGCCTCCCCGGACCGCGACGGCTTCGACACCCGGCTGATCAGGGTTCAGGGTGACCACATTGCCGTTGGTGATAACCAGATCGGCGACCGGCGCGACCTCCTCGACAACGCACCCACCCAGGCCGAGGGCCAGGGCTAGCCCAAGTCGGGAGAGGGGTCCCACGCCCTGCCGGGGCCACGAGAAGAAGCTCATGTTCCGTGTTCCTCGTTCAGATTTCCAGGAGAAGATCGGACCCCGACGCTCCGGCGAAGAAGGTGTGGGTAGGCCATCCTACCGTGAAGGTTCCATGTGGTACATCTTCTTACGACCGAGTTCGCTTGGCAAAGGGGGACCGGTCGGAGAGGGGCTCTCCGACTCGAAATGGGGAACGACGACGCGGGAGGATATCCGGAATGGACCCGATTCTCATTGGGGGGATGGTCTTCAGTCTGGTAGTCCTGATCCTCGTCGGCAGCTTCGTCCTCCTGTTTCCCTTGAGTCGGCAACTGGCGTCGCTGGTACGGAAGCGGCTCCAGGAGCCCTGGCCCGGGAACGCCATCACCAGAGAGGACGCGGAGAAGCTGGCCCAGGCGATCCAGCAACTCGCCACCGGCATGGAAGCCCTCAACGAGCGCCAGGACTTCCTGGAGCAGTTGCTGGAGGGCCGAAGCCCGGCGCAGGACAAGCTGCCTCCCGGCAGCGACGATCCGCCGGCCTGAGGCGCAGGCCTCTCACCTCCATTGCCGAACGCACCCTCCCAATCCCTCCCCGCCCTGGCCCACGACGTGGTCCGGTGCGGCGCATGCCCCCGTTTGGTCACATGGCGGGAGTCGGTCGCAAAGGCCAAGCGGGCAGCCTACGTAGACCAGGAGTACTGGGGTCGCCCGGTGCCTGGATTCGGGGATCCCGCCGCCTGGCTGGTCGTGGTGGGACTCGCCCCTGGGGCGCACGGCGCCAATCGGACGGGACGAATGTTCACGGGGGATCGTTCCGGGGAATGGCTCTACGGCGCCCTCCACCGGGCAGGGCTTTCGAACGGTCCCACCAGCACGAGCCGGGATGACGGCCTGAGGCTGGACGGAGTCTGGATCACCTCCGCCGTGAAGTGCGCGCCACCGGACAACCGACCCTCGCCCGGGGAGCGGGACATGTGCAAACCGTTCCTCGCTCGGGAGCTGGACCTCCTGACTGGACGCCGGGTGCTGGTGTGTCTTGGCTCCTTCGCCTACGCCCAGGTCCTCCGGCTGCTGAAGGACCGAGGCGCCCCGGTGCCCACCCCCCGGCCCCGCTTCGAGCATGGTCTGGAGATGGACCTGGGCGAGGACGGCGGATTGCTGGCCTCCTACCATCCAAGCCAGCAGAACACCTTCACCGGGAAGCTCACCCAGGCGATGTTTGACGGGATATGGAATCGCGCACTCGTGATGAGGGAATGATGGAAGACAGACGCTCTCGAGATCCCCACGATCGGCTCCGGTGGACTCCGGCCCTCGCAGGAGCCCTTTCCGCGATCCTGCTCCTGGGGGCCTGTGACGACGCGGGCATCGGTACCGGACCTCCCGTCGAAGAGCCGGAGCTCGACGCGCTCTTCGCCCCGGCGACCGCTGCCGAAATCGGCCAGATCGAGAGCGAATGGGCGGGCAGAGCCCCCGTCGCCGACAGCGTCCGGATCCTGAATGAGCTGCCGTTCCTTCTGGGGTCGGTGACCGGGACCGTGAAGATCGTGTCCCATGTGGTGGATGGCTTCACCCACTATGGCGCGGTGATCACACCCCCTGGCGCCCCGGCCGGCTCCCTTCCGGTCCTGGTATACGCCCACGCTTCCGACCAGGGAATCAGCCTGACCGAGCTGCAACTCCTCGCTGCGGTCCTGGGCACCGAAGCCACTCAGGTCGTCTTCGTGGTCCCCTCGTTCCGAAGCGAGCGGCTGACCTTCGGGAATCTGTCGTATCTCTCGGGGGGACCTCCATCCCCGTGGGACCGGGACGTGGATGACGCGCTGGCCCTGCTGGACGTGGCCCTGGACATCACGCCTGAGGCCGACCCGACCCGGATCGGCGCTCTGGGGTTCAGCCGAGGCGCCGGGGTGGCCCTCCTCATGGCCATCCGCGAGCCCGCAATCGACGCCGTCGTGGAGTTCTTCGGGCCCACCGACTTCCTCGGGGACTTCGTCCGCGACATCGTCCGGGACGCCCTCGTCCTCGGGTCGGCGGACCTCCCGGGCTTCGGATCCTTGAACCAGCAGCTCATCCAACCCTGGGACCGGGGCGAGATCACGCTGAATGCGCTGCGGCTCGAACTCATCCGAAGGTCACCGGTCCTGTGGGCCGACCAGCTCCCCGAAGTCCAGATCCACCACGGGGAATTGGATGACGTGGTCCCGGTGACCCAAGCTCAAACCCTGATCTCCGCGCTACTCGCCGACGGACGGGTTCCGCCGGCCTTCGAGTACTTCATCTATCCCACGGGCCGGCACGACCCGTTCACGCTGGACGACGCCCTGGCTCGTACCGAAGTGTTCCTGGGTCGGAGCCTCGGTCTGCCCCAGACCGTGGCAGAACCGGCCATGGAGCCGGCGTGGGAACGGCTCCCCGGAGCAGCGGAGACGCGCCTGCCCGATCCGGCCACCTTCCCGTGGTCCTGGACCCGTCGAGGCCCAGCTGGCTGAATTCGGCCGGAGGCCCTGACGGTGGGACTTCTCACCATCTCCGGTCTCACGAAGGCGTACGGACCCCGGACCCTCTTCGAGGGCGTGTCCGTGACCCTGGCGGAGGACGAGAGCGTGGGTCTCATCGGACCCAACGGCTCGGGCAAGTCGACCCTCCTCAAGATCATCGCCGGTGAAGAGGAGCCGGACGGCGGCGAGGTGATGTTGCGCTCGGGAGCGACCGTCGGGTATCTGGCCCAGGAGCCGGACTTCGAGCCTGGATTGAGCATCCTGGAAGTGGTGGAGGGTGGGCGCCCCGACCTCCAGACCGTCCTCTCGGAGTACCACGAGGTGACCGCCGCGCTGACCTGGGCTCAAACAGAGCAGCCCGGGGGGGAGCCAACCCTCCAGGGGCTGTTTCGCCGCCAGTCCGAGCTTTCGGCCCGCCTGGACCGGGACGGTGGATGGGATTGGGAGCACCAGGCGGAGGCCATGCTCACCCGGGTAGGCATGGTGGACTGGGACCGTCCCACCACCGAACTGAGCGGTGGAGAGAAGCGTCGGGTATCCCTTGCCCGGGTCCTGTTGGCCAGACCCGATCTCCTTCTTCTCGACGAGCCGACCAACCACCTGGACGCGGACACCGTCTCCTGGCTCGAGGGATTCCTCACCGATTACTCCGGTTCGGTTCTGCTCATCACCCACGACCGCTACTTCCTGGATCGGGTCGTGGACCGGAATTGCGAGGTCACACCCCACGAACTGGTGTCCTACGACGGAGGGTACACCGAGTATCTCCAGGAGAAGGCGGATCGGATGGAGCGGGAATCCACCGAGGCCCAGAAGCGGCTGAAGACCATTCACAAGGAGCTGGCATGGGCCCGCCGAGCTCCACCGGCCAGAACCGGCAAGCAGCGGGCCCGTCTCAAACGGATCCGGGAACTCAAGGCCCGCCAGTCGGGGTATCGGGACCGCCTCACCCGGGATATGGCGCCTCCCCCCCGTGAAGCGCCCCGCCTGGGACGCACCATTCTCGAGGCTCAGGGCGTGGCAAAGGGGTTCGACGGCGGATCACTCTTTCGGGACGTGACCCTGAGCCTCAGGACCGGAGAACGACTGGGGATCATCGGGCCCAACGGTTCGGGCAAGACGACGCTCCTCAAGATCCTCACGGGGCAAAGCGACCCCGACGCGGGGAGCGTCTCCCCCGGCGTGAACACCCGGATCGCCTATTTCGATCAACGCCGGACCGAGCTGGATCCGGATCGAACCATCTACGAGGTCGCTGCGGACTCCGACTGGGTCCAGGTGGGGGGGCACCGGATCCACCTGAGAAGCTACCTGGAGCGGTTCTTATTCCCTCCCACGAGGCAGTCCCAGAAGGTCTCGACCCTGAGCGGCGGCGAGCGCAGCCGGTTGATCCTCGCCAGGCTCCTGCTCCGGGAGGCAAATGTCCTCGTCCTGGACGAACCCACGAATGACCTGGACCTGGTGACCCTCCAGGTACTCGAAGACATCCTCATGGACTTCGCCGGGTGCGTGCTCCTGGTGACCCATGACCGGTACCTGCTGGACAAGGTGGCCACCTCCATGCTCGTCCTGGACGGAGAGGGATCCGTGATCCGACTGGAGGGGGGGTACGACCGGTACCGGGAATGGAAGGGCGACAGGGATATTGAGGCCCGAGAGCAGGCCAAGGCCGATCGCCAACGGGACCGCTCCGAGCGGTCCCAGGGGGGCGACCCACGGGGCGACCCCCTGGCCGACCCCGGAGTCGACACCCGGCGCACGAGCCGTCCGCTGACCTGGAAGGAAGAGCGGGAGGCAGAGGCCCTGGAGGCGCGGATCGCCGAGTTGGAGGGCGAGCGAAGCGCCTTGGAGGCCCTCCTCGCAGACCCGGACTTCTATTCCGGCGGAGCCTCCAATATCAGGGAGACCACCGCGAAGTTCGACCGGGTGAGAGCCGACCTGGAGGATGCTTTCCTCAGATGGGCCGACCTGGAAGAGCGCAGGAACTGAGCCTCGGCGCCGAATCCTCGGTCAGCCGATACCCTGGGCATTGGCCATCCGGTCCAGGAATGCCCGCTCGTCGGGGGTCAGCCCGGCCACCCCGACGACCTTGGCCTTGACCAGCAACTGCTCCACCTCGCCCCGATTGAGTTCGTGCAGCTTGTCCAGGCTGATGGCTGTCCAGCGAGCATAGGTGTCCTGGGCCTTCACCCCCGGCGCCTTGTAGAAGGAGTTGGGCTGTTCCACCACGCGGAGTCGCTTGCGGCGGGCCCGGTCGATCCAGCGCAGGTAGAGGAACCCTCCGACGAACCCACCCAGGTGGGCGAAATGGGCGACGCCGTCCCGGGCTCCGGACATCCCCGAGTAGAGGGAGAGGAAGGTCATGACCGCAATGAGCCATCGGGACTGGATAGGCAAAACCATCCAGATGTAGATGGGCTCCTTGGGCCAGAACATGGCGAAAGCCAGCAACACCCCGTACACCGCCCCAGAAGCCCCCACCACAGCCGCGCGAGGCGCGAACAGGACGGAGAACACGGCGGCGCAAAGCCCGCTCAGCAGGTACAGTCTCAGGAACCGCTTACCCCCGAGCCGGGCCTCGACCCTGGGACCGAAGAAGAACAGGGCGAGCATGTTGAAGAGCAGGTGCCCCGTACTCCCGTGCAGGAACATGTAGGTCAGCACGGTCCATGGGCGATACGGGACATCCACGGGGATCAAGGCCAGCATCCCCATGAGATTCATGTTGCCGGCCGTGATGAAGTACATCGCCACATTGGCGACTAGAAGGCGAAGTACCCAGGTCGTCATGCCCATAGGATCGCGCGGTTCACAGCTCTCTCATCTACGAGGTCACCCGAGTCCCTCTCGGACGGGTTCCACCTCGTACGTGGTGAGTTCATAGGGGTTCCCCCAGGGATCCCGGAAATATACGGAAATCGCCACACCGTGATCCTCGACCTCGAGTCGGGACCCGGCGGGCAACGGAGCCCCGTCCTCTCCGTGGACCGGAACCAGGGGAGCGTACTCCAGGAACCGGAGGAACGAGCGGGCGTCGGTCCGGAACGCTACCACCCTGTGCCCCCGGGCAGGTCCGAAACCCGCGGGCTCGCCCCGGAAGAGGGCCACTTTGGTGTAGCTGTCGTCCGAGGTGAGCATCACCGGGCCACCCTCGTCACCGACCCCTGAAAACGCTTCGACCTCCTCGAGCCCGAAACACCGCTCCATCCAGTCGATGCCCGCATCCAGGTCCGGGACCAGTGTTTCCACGTGGTCCATGGCGTGCACCGCCAGAGACCGGGGATCCGGCCCGTCCTGGATCCACTCCAGAGCCAGGGCCCGCTCCGCCGGCCGGAAGTGCTTCGCGTCCACGCTGGGAAACAGCTGCTCGGCAAACTCCAGAAGGACCTGGTGCCATCGGTCGTCGGAGACGACGGCCTTCCGCTCCACATCCCATACGTGGGTGAACGCAAACGCCAGGTCGGCGAACACGGCCTCCACGGCGATTCCGGTGATCTCACCGGCCTCCACGTATGCGCGGATGCGATCGTACTTCTTCATCCGTCGCTCCACCCCTTGGGCCAGAGCGTCGATATCGGCCTTCTCGATCCGCCCCTCGATCCTGAATGCCAGCACGTCCTCCCGCTGGACTTCGATCATCTGGATCATGCGTCTCTCATCCCCTCGTTCTCCACCCTACGGTCGTGCCGCCAGTCCGGCTTCAAGAGACCGAACAGTACCGTATCATGCCATCGGCCGCCCACGAACCATCGCTGGGGAAGATACCCCTCTCGGCGGAATCCGAGCCGCTCCAAGAGGCGCATGGCACTCTCGTTTTCCGGGTCGGTGTCGGCCTCGATCCTGCGCAGTCCCATGACGCCGAACGCCTGATCCAGGAGGAGGGACACCGCCTCCGTGCCCAGCCCCTCCCCCCATCGCAGGTCATCGATCTCGGACAGAAGCGCGTGAGCTTCGGCAGGGTCGGTCATGGGCGGTGAGCTCCAGTAGCGGGTCACCGCCGGATCGGAGAAGACACCGAAGAGCGCTTCGGCATCGGCTTTCCGCAGCTGCCGCAGCGCGACCCTCTCCCCTCGCAACGTAGGCAACAGGTCGGTCACGGGGCCCGGACTCCCGCACTGGACGGCCGGATCTCCAGGTCCACCACGTCGCATACCGGCTCGTACCCCAGAGCCCGGTAGATCTTGTTGGAGGTGGGGTTGGCGAGGTCGGTATAAAGGACGCACAGCCCGTGGCCCCGGTCCAGCGAAAGCTGGCTCAGGGCCGCCGTAACCGCTGATCCATAGCCTCTGCCCCGGGACGCGGGAGGCGTGTACACACCCCCGATGCGTATCGTACCCCGGGTGGGCGCGAGAGCGGCGGCCATGGACCGGAGTCCCCCGTCCTCCCACACCCCGAGGCTCCCGGATTCGATCCGCCCGCGGATTCGATCGGGGTCGGACACCAGGGGGATATGGGTGTCCCGCTCAAACCCCAGATGCCAGTCTTCCAGGACACCCAGATCTCCGGCCTCGGCCAGGCGGAACCGACCGGGGGCCGGCGGATGGGGATGAACGACCCGCTCCAGGGCGTGGATCCTCATCCCCATGGTCGCACGGAACGCGCCGCCGTGGAGGGCGCACCAGGCCCTCGCCACGGCCGAAGCACCGGGTTCCGATCCGATCACGGCGGGAAGAGCCTCGAACACCTCGCCCACGTCCCTCGCCAGGATCCCGGCTGCCGATTCGGGCATGCGCGTGATGCAGAGCTTGTGCGGCGGAGTCCGGAAGGCGCACCCCACCACCTCCCCGCCCTCCTCGACCGTGGCTAGATAGACAGGATCAAGGTAGTCATGGTCGCCGCTGATGAGCTGCTCCACCACCCCGAGGATGAGGTTGTGCTCGGCTTCGTGCTCCAGGAGCCAGTCCTGGGCGCGAGCCCTGAACCCCTCAGGACTCTCGAACCGCCGGACCTGGAAGCGCCCCGCCGACCCCACCCGCCCTCACCAACCCATCCGGTCGCGCAGCCCGACCACATGGGCGACGTGATGGGCGCCGTGCCACGCGTACAATTGGAGAAGCCAGTCCAGATCGGGTGTGCCCTCATGTTCCGGATGCCGGAACCGCCGCCCGAACTCGTCCGACCCCATGGACCGAAGGAGGGAGGCCCAGCGCGCGTGGAGTCCATCGAGAATGGCCAGGGAGGCCTCTACCGGGACCGCCAGCACGTCGGCGGTGCCCGCCCAGGCACCCTCGTCGTAGGGACGAATCTCCGGGATGTCTTCGGTGAGGGCGAGCTTGAACCGAACGAACGCGTTCAGGTGGCTGTCCGCCAGGTGGTGTGCCACCTGCTGAACGGTCCACCCCCCCGCCCGGTAGGGCGTGTCCAGCTGCTCGGTGGTAAGTCCCTCCAGGGCGGCCCGCAGGGCTCCCGGGGTCAGGGCGATGGCTCCGATGGCCTCATCCCGAGCCTCAGGCGTCATCGGTCCGGTGGGCTCGAATCGGCCGATGGGATAGCGCGGGTCTGTCTCCATGCCTGAACTCTCCGAATCGTGGTGGATCGTTGGTGTGAGGAGGGGGTGAGGGCGGCGCCCTCAGAGGAATCTGGACACGAGGATCACGAATCCCAACCCGATGACCCCACCGAGCCACCCGCTGATGGCGTACCCCATTCCGAATCCCACGACGGCCACGAGCCACACCGGGACCGTCCGGCGGCCTTTGCGCCCCCCCGATTCCGCGTCGTTTGTCATTGGTTCTCCCTCTTGGACTCAACCTCCCGCCAGGTGGTGTGCACCCGCCCGTCCGGGTCGATCCTGTAAAAGCCCAGATCCTCGCCGGTACGCATCTTGGTGATCCAGGAGATCTGAGCCGTATGTCCGCTGAAGTGCTCGACGACGTGATACAGCGCGCCGAGGACCGTGGTGTCCAGTCCCTGCACCGTCCGGGCCTCCGAGAGCCGCTCCGGTTCCAGGCCCCCCAGGACCTCTTCCACGAGCTGGAGGGTCGCCTTCAGTTGGGCCCCCAACTCGTCCGCCGACGGCCCTTCCGTCGCCTGGAACTCCCCATCCCGGTCTCGGATGTCCTCCAGACCTCCGATCCCGGCGACCACCCATTGGCGGACGTTCCCAGCCAGGTGCAGCACCAGGTTGCCCACGCTGTTCGAACCCGGACCGGGCCTCCACCAGATGTCTTCGTACTCCAGGCGGTCGAGACACGCGAGAATCTTGGGGAGGTATTCCCCGGTCAAATACGCCCTAGACCGCCGGATGAACTCGGTTTCCGGCGTCTCAGTCCCTGCCTGGGTCTCCTTGCGCCCGGCCGTCATGCGCCCCCTTTGCCGAGTGGGTCCAACACGCTCCAGTCGCACATCGGCGGCTGTTCCCCGTTGCTGAACGCCAACCTGCCGCGCAGACTGAGCCCATGGCAACCACGCACTGATGGGAGATCCCATGTCAGCCCCGACCTCCGGACGCTTCTGGCCCCGCATCCCCGCCGCTACCGTGGGGCTCACCCTGATCTCGGTCCTGCCAGGGCCGCCACGCCAGGATTCCGGTCCATGGAACCCCGGGACGGCGGAACTCGCCGCCCAGGAACTGCACCCCTTCGGCGTCGATGACGCACTACGCATTCGAAGCATCTCCATCGCCGACGCCACGGAGGACGCCCGCTGGGTCGCCGCCCGCATCACGCCTCGGGGCAGTCGGTTCGACACGGACCACTTCCGCTTCGGGGATCCGACCTACATCGCTCCGGGCCTGAACGAGCTGGTGGTGATCGATACCGAGACGGGTGAGCAGTCCGCTGTATTCGACGGACTGGGTCAGTCCCAGGGGGAGACTTGGTCATGGGACGGGTCCGTACTCGCGTTCCGATACCTGGACGGGGATCGGCCGGTGCTGGGAGTCCACGACCGACAGGGGGGGACCACCCGCTATCTGGACCCGCCCGACGACCGGGAGTTCGCCTGGGGGGGCGCCCTGGTATGGCTGCCCGACGGGCGTCACCTGCTGGCTCCCCTCAGGGCCCCGGGGTGGAGGGAGCGGGCTCTGCAGGCCTATGAGGCCATGGAGGAGGGACCCGTGGTGGTGCAGGACGGCGGGGACGACTTCCTTTCCTGGGACGCCGTCCGGAACCTGGGCCGTCTGGCTGAGTTGTCCATCGTAGATGCCCAGACCGGAGCGGTCACCCCCCTCCTGGAAGAGGCTCCCTACACCACCGTCGAGGTGTCGGACGACGGAAGCCACCTCTTCTACGTCATCGGACAGCCCCTGCACACCTCCTATAGCCGAGGCGAGGGGACGGAGTACAGCTACTTCAGAATCCCCCTGGGGCCCGGCGGCCTCCCGGTCGGCGATCCGGAGACGGTCACGGAGGGTGGCGAGCGCCTCAAGCGCTTGGAGGTCCGTCCCGACGGCTCCTCGGTCGCCTGGGCGGACCGAGGAGATCTGTTCGTACATCCGGCGGGGGCGGACTCCGCCTTGAAGATCAGCGAGAACCTCCGGACGCCCCTCTCCGCGGCAGATTCCACGAAGCGCTCCTTCTCCCTGGAGCGGTGGGCGCCCGACGGGAGCTCCCTTCTCGCCCGTGCCCAGGACGGCTGGTACCTGGTCGCCCCCGACGGATCATCTTCCGAGCACGTCTGGGCCATTCCAGGAGACACCGAAGAGGAACGCAGCAAGGCTCCGGCCCGGTCGGTGGTCCAGTGGACCGAGGACGGTCGCTACCTCTACGCCACCCACTCGGCCCGCGACCGCTGGGAGCGGGGGATGGTCCGACTCGATCTGGAGCGCGGTGAGGATGAAGTGCTGTTCGCCGACGCCAACCTCTATCGGAGCGTGAGCGTGGCCCGGGACGGCTCCAGGATCGTGGCCCGGGTCTCGGACGGCGACCGGCCCGACGACCTGGTGGCCTGGGACGGGAGAGCGGTGGGTCGACGCGCGCTCACGGAGCTGAACGGATTCCTGGACCAGGTCGCGATGACCCGCAGCGAACTCATCGAGTACCTGGACGTGGACGGAGAGAAGCAGTTCGGGGTCCTCTACTACCCGGTGGATTACGAACCCGGGGAAGCCTACCCGCTGGTCGCCGAGGTCTACGAGGAGTTCTTCGACAATGGCTACCGGGAGTCCGCCAACCTGATCGCCGCCCAGGGATGGTTCATGCTCAGGCCCAGCGTCGGATTCGAGATCGGCTTTCCGGGAGAGGCCTGGCTGAAGGGGGTCACCGCCGCGGTCAACGACCTCATCGGGAAAGGAATGGTGGACGGAGACAGGCTCGGAATCCACGGCACGAGCTATGGCGGGTACGCGACCAACCTCATCGTGACCCAGACCGATCGGTTTGCCGCCGCCATCAACATTTCGGGGAAGGTGAACATCATCTCCTTCCTCGGCGACTCGGAGAAGATCACGGTCCGCAACTACAACGCCGCCGAGGAGACCCAGGACAGGATCGGGGCCACCCTCTGGGAGCAGCCACAGAAGTACATCGCCCACTCGGCCGTGATGTTCGCGGACCGAGTGGACACGCCCCTGCTCCTACTGACCGGGCAGGGGGATTGGAACGTCCCGGCCACGAACACGCGGGAGATGTACTACGCCCTCCGCAGACTGGAAAAGGAGGTGGTGTGGGTGAACTACATGCGGGGCGGGCACGGGGGCGGATGGGCAAGCAACGAGGAGGACTACCGCGATCAGTGGCGGCGGATCATCGATTGGTACCGAACCCATTTCGAGGAACGACCCGAGCGTGAACCCGTCGCGGACGGGGCGTCGGCGGGTGGCGGTCTCAGCCCCTGAGGGCCCGGCAAACGGCCAAGGACATGAACACGAAGAGCCCCACGCCCAGGCCCACACCCAGGCCCAGGCTGGCACTGGCCAGTCCCAAGGCGATTCCCAGGCCCGTCGCGATGCCGAAGCAGGCGCCTACGGTGCGCCCAACTGCCGGAGTCCTTGCCTCCACGGAGTCCGTGCTCACGCCACCCACCCTCCTACCATCCCTGTCTGCGGAAACGGAGAGCCACCTCAACCCTCCTTGATTGTCTCTACGAGATTGGACGGATGAAGTATTCAATCGGTTGTCCGCAGGGGCCGGCGCCGGGCGGCGGCGGTCCGGCTCAGCGAGGCCCGGGAGCCCTCCGGAAGACGGAACCCTTCACCGATACCAGGAGTTGCGCTTATGTTGTCGGGTCCGGGCTTGGGCACCGGTTCGCCTGACCCGGACCGCTTGTTCCACCATCGACGCAGGGCTGGATCACAATGGACTCCCCCGCCTATTCCCGGAGGAACTTCCTCTTCGTCTTGCCTGGAGCCATCGCCGGGCTGGCCCTCGGGCTCCGGCCCCAGGCAGCTCGGTCCACAGATGTCCTCAGCGGCGATCACTGCGGCCCGGACGCCAGGCTCGCCCTGTCTCGGCGGAGCGAACTCTGGGGCTTCCACCCCGACCCCAGGCCCGGCATCGACGCCTCTGGCATCATCCCCCGTGAGGACCTGGAAGGGTTGCCCGAGAACATCATCGCCATTTACGACATGGTTCGTGAAATGCCCCACATCGCCGACGGGCTGGGGTGCTATTGCGGGTGCTCGGTCCTCCCGGGCTACCGCTCGCTCCTGACCTGTTACCACCCCGAAGGGATGGCCATGGGGTGCAACATCTGCCAGGGGCAGGCCAAGCTGGCTCACCGACGGTTCAAGGAAGGGCAGGATTTGGAGCGGATCCGGCGAGCCCTGGACGCCCGCTACGGCTGAACCCACAGAGGGGACAGCCAACGCCAAGACGAGACGGCCCCCACCCAGAGGAGGGTGGGGGCCGTTTCGCCTTCAGCAGTTGCTGTCGTCGAGGGCCTCAGACCGGCCAGTCCTCCAGCATCCGCTCCGTCTCCTCCGAGTGGGAGCTCTCGTCCCGGACCATGTCCTCCAGCTGAACGGCGAGGCCCTTGTCTCCGTAGGCGTCGGCCTGCGTCGCCCGCTCGGTGTAGCCCTCCACCGCCCGCCGCTCCGCAGCCAGAACGGCCTGGAGCATCTCTTTGTTGTTCGCGGCCGGGGGCACCGGGTTGGCCGTGGTCGTGGGTTCGCCCCCCAGGGCGACGATCTTGTTCGCCAGGTACTGGGCGTGCCCTTGTTCGTCCGCCACTTCTTCCAGGAAGAAGGCAGCGAGTTGCGGGCGGTATGGACCACTCGCTTTCGCCGCGTAGGTAATGTATTGGATGATGGCGGTTAGTTCTTCCGCCAGATCCTCGTTCAGGTGCTTGATCAGGGTTTCCCGATCCATGGTCTTCTCTCCTCCTCAGCAGAATGTGTCGCTGGACTGGCTCTGGCGGGACCTCAATATAGCCGGAGCCAGTGCCATGAGGGGAGGCTGGGGAGGAGCCCTCTCCGGGACCTCGTCCGGCGACAATCCCTCGACTACGGGAGGGTGAAGTTCACCTCGACGGTGTCCGCGTCGGCAGCCAGGAGGTCATTCAGGACGAGGGAGTCCAGGAAGACCGAGTCGATACCGAGGTCAGACCCGAACGGCGGGAACGCATAGAGCTTGATGCACCCCTCGACCGGCAAGTCCCTGGGAAGCACCGGCCCGATCCCCGCGGTGCCCACGAAGGTACCTGCGCTCGAGGCGGTGGAGACCGTGAAGTTGCTCCCCGGCTGTCCTCTGCAGCCCCGGTCGAAGTACCCGGTTCCGACCACATCGGCGAAGCCCACCGGGTCACCCCCAGCCGAGCTCACCAAACCGTACACGTTGATCACGGCAAACGCGTTGCCGCCCACCAGGTCGCTGGGATCGCCACACGCCGCCGCAGCGACGCCGATTCCGCCTACGATGGCCACCGCGGCCAGAAAACGCCTTACCATACCGTTCCTTTGCTCCTCAACTGGGATTGTGCACGACAGGGAAGCTACCACCGTCGCCGCTCCGGAGAGAAGGCCGCGGGTCGACCCCACACTCCTGAGCACAGTCACATACGTCCGCGCCGAGCGACCATGACAGGTCTATCTCCCCCGCTCACGGACCTGCCGCAGCACATCCCGGCCCAGTTCGCGCCCGACCTCGATCTGGTACTGCACTCGATCGGGGATGCGGGACTCCACGTATCGCTCTTCCCATACGGCACCTCCCGTGGCCGGATCGACCAGTCGGGCGGTGACCACCAGGTTGCGGTTCAGGAAATCAACCGTCCCCTCCAGGCGCACCGTTGGCAGTCGCGTTTCGGGCATCGAGCCCCCACCCGGATCCCGGACGGCCCAGGTCTCCGGGGCCCGCTGGAGGACGCCGAACACCTCGGCGTCCAGACCCCGGGCGAAGCCGGCGTAGGGACCGATTCGCTCCAATTCCCGGAATTCGGTCACGACCACGGCCACGAGGGCCTGATCCACCGGGGGGACCCCGCCTCCTGTGGCGCATGCGCCCAGCACACATGACATGGCCAGGACCGATACCGCCCGGCGAAGCGGCACCGACCCTGGGAGCCCGCCGAAACCGTCAGCTCGGTCCTTTGGCGAGCCTGGAGGCCGACCCGCTTTCATCAGATCCCGCCGGAGTCCACATCCCGCATGAACCGGATCAAGCCTTCGAAGTAGACCTCCTGGTCGTCATACATGGCCATGTGGCTGCCCGACGGGCAATACAGGTAGCGGCCGACCTGCACCTGTCCGGCCATCCACTCCATGTGGGCCGGGTCCATGGTGTCGTACTCCGCCCCGATGACCAGCGTCGGCACGGAGATGTGGGCCAGATCTGCGGTACGGTCCCACTCCAGCAGGATCCCACTGGCACCCAGTTCACTCGGCCCCTGCATGGGCACGTATACCTCGGGGTTCAGATGATCGAACGCCCGGACCACCGGGTCGGGCCAATCTTCCGGAGGCATGCGAAGAATGTGGTCCACGTAGTGGTGCTCCATGAGGAGCCCCATGTAGTTGGGGTTGCCGTAGTCCTCGGCGGCCTCGTAAGCCTGGATCTCCTGAAGGACCGCAGGGTCCATGGACGCCATGAGGACGTCCTCGGCGTATTCGTTGTAGGCTGGGATGCTGGCCATCATGTTGGAGATGATCAGGCCCTTCAACTCGTCCTGGTGCTGAAGGGCGTACTCCAGGGCCAGGATCCCCCCCCAGGAGTGCCCCAGCAGATAGAAGTTGTCCGGCCCCAAGCCCAGTGCCTGCCGGACCTGCTCCACCTCCTCCACGAATCGGTCGATGTCCAGCAAGCGCGGATCGTCCGGCTGGTCACTGTAGTAGGAGCCGAGCTGGTCGTAGTAGTAGTACTCGATGCCCGCGCCGGGGAGATAGCTGTCGGCTGCCTCGAAGTACTCGTGGGTCGCCCCCGGCCCGCCATGGAGCAGGAGCAGTTTGATGGAGGGGTTGTTGCCGACTCGCTTGGTCCAGACCCGGTAGGTCCCGAAGTCCGTCTCCACGGGGATCATCCGGACCCCCCCGGTCAGGACGTCCGCACGGCCCGTGTTGTCGAAGTAGTCCGCTGGGCTCGTTCCTGAAACGCCGGAGTCGTCGGAGGGGGTCTGCGGATCACAGGCCGCGACGAGGCAGGAGAGGGCGAGACCCAACGACATCGCGAAGGCGGAACGTGCGGACACAGGAACCTCCAGGACCAGTGGACGTGGACGTAAGAACATCAGGCTACGTCATGATGCCCTGGCGCGCCAACCCCCCGGTCAGTCGCCCGAGGCCGGGACCGGAGAGGGGTTCCCGCCCGCAACCTTCCGCCCGGTCCGATCCCGCCCAAGGCGCGTGAGGACGTTCAGTTCGATACTGGTAAGCGCGGGCACCAGGAGCATGAGAATCGCCGTCCCGAAGAGGATCCCGAAGCCCAAGGCGGCGGCCATGGGCACCAGGAACTGAGCCTGGACGCTCTTCTCGAAAGTGAGCGGTGCGACCCCCAGGAACGTGGTGACAGACGTGAGCATGATCGGACGGAATCGGGCCTTCGCGCCGTCCAGGATCGCGGTCCGCGGATCCATACCCGACCGCATTCTCTCGTTGATGAAGTCGATCATCACCAGCGAGTCATTCACCACGACACCGGACAGCCCGATGATTCCGAACATGGAGAGCAGGCCCACCGGGAGTCCGAGCAGCAGGTGCCCGATGAGGGCCCCGATGATTCCGAACGGGACCGCGGCCATGATGATCAGAGGCTGGACGTAGGACTGGAAGGGCACGGCCAGGAGGGCGTAAACCACCAACATGGCCAGGAGGAATCCCTTGATGATTGCTCCGAATGACTCGGTCTGCTGCTGCTGCGCCCCTCCGAACTGGAAGCCCAACCGGAAGTCCGCAGCCTGGAGACCGGGCAGAACGCCGGCCCGGAGAGCATCGTTGACCTCCTGGCCCGACACCTCCTCCGGGTTCACTCTCGCGGTGACCGTGAGGATCCGCTGTCCGTCCTTGCGACGGATCGTGGAGGGGGACGTCCCAAAGGAGAGATCAGCCACCGCCTGGAGAGGGACCTCCGCGCCCTGTGCTGTCCGGATCCTGTACTCCTCGAGGTCGCCCACGGAGTTCCGCTCCGACTCGGGGAGGCGGACGTAGACTCGCAGGTCCTCCCGTTCCCGCTGGACACGGAGGGCCTCGGTCCCGAAAAACGCGCTGCGCACCTGTCGGGCCACGTCGTCCAGGGTGAGGCCGAGAGTGCGTGCGGCCGGCTTGAGACGGAGCTGAATCTCCCGCAGACCCTGGTCCTTGTCGGTCTCGATATCGAAAACGCCGTCGAACAGCTGGAGCTCTTCCACGACTCGATCGCCATAGGATTCGAGCAATTCCGGATCGGGATGGGACAGCTCCACCTGAACGGGCGCCCCGGCCCCGAAGACGTTGGAAACGAAGCTGAGGCTCTTGGCCGATGGCACCGCCCCCATGTCATCGCGCCACATCTGTTCGAAGACGCGAGACGAGACTGCCCGGACCTCGGGGTCCGACAGTTGGATCTGCACCGACGCGATATTCGAGCGCGGGGCGGACGCACGGCTCCCTCCCGTGGGGCCCCCACCACCTCCGCCCTGCCCCACGACCTGGTAGAAGGCCAGCGCGACCGGAGGCGCGTCCTCGCCACGCTCAGCCTGCAATCGAGCGGCCACGGCCTGACCTGCAGCCGTGAGACGATCCGCCACCTCGGCGGTCCGCTCCACCGGGGTCCCCTCCGGCATCTCCAGGGACGCCGAAACCAAATCCCCCTCCACGTCTGAAAAGAACTCCACCCGGAGTATTCCGGCCGGCACGAGCGCCACCGACAGAATGATGAGCCCCACTCCCGCTGCCACCACCAGGCTGGGCACGTCGATGGCAAACCGGATGGCCCGGTCCAGTGGACCTTGCACGAACCGCTGGAAGCGCTCATCCACCGCCACCTGCACCCGCTCAAAGAAGCGTGTCAACACGTTCCGCCCCGAATGGTGGGGCGGCGGAAGGTGGGAAAGATGGTTGGGAAGGATGAGCAAGGACTCGACCAACGAGAGGAGGAGCACCGAGATCACCACGATGGGTATCGGCACAAGGACCTTGCCGATGGTGCCGGGCACGAAGATCAGCGGCGTAAAGGCCACGATGGTCGTGAGGACCGCGAAGATCACCGGTCCACGGACGCGCGTCGCCCCTTTGACGGCTGCCCTCAAGGGAGGCTCTCCCCGTTCCCGCTCAGCGAAGATGTTCTCCCCGACGACGATGGCATCGTCCACCACGATCCCCACCGCCAGAATGAAACCGAACAGGGAGATGACGCTGATCGACACCCCGTAGACCAGCATGATGCCCAGCGCCCCGGTGAACGAGACCGCGATACCCACCGCCGTCCAGAACGCCAGACGAAGATCCAGGAAGAGCGTGAGGGCCAGGAGTACCAATGCCAGCCCCATCAGGGCGTTTCCGAGGACCAAGCCGAGACGGCTCTCCAGCGAGTCCCCACTGTTGTTCCAGATCTCCAGGCTGACCCCAGCCGGCAACGCCGGCCGGATGTTCTCCTCGATGGCCGCATTGACCGCCGCCACGATCTCCAGAACCCGCTCGTCCGAGGTCCGAAACACCTCCACCAGGGCCGCCGGCTGACCGTTGTAGCGGGTGATCAAGTCCGCATCCTCGAAGCCGTCCCGCACGGTGGCGATGTCCCCGAGACGAACCCGTGTGCCGTCCGACCCGCTGAGGAGGATGATCTCCTCGAAGTCCTGCTGGGTGTAGTTCTGTCCCACAGTGCGGACCCGCACCTCTTCTTCGGCGGTCTCGATGGTTCCCGCGGAAAGGTCCAGACTCCCGCTCCGAATCACCTGGGCAACGTCCTGCAGCGTCAGCCCCAGGGACCGGAGTCGAGCATTGGAAACCTCCACCGAAATCTCATACGCCCGGATCCCGGACGAAGAGACGTAGGAGACCTCGGGGAGGGCCGAAAGGGCGTCTTCGGTGCGGTAGGCCAACTCCTTGATGGTCCGCTCGGAAGCATTCCCATAGATCGCCAAGCGCATGACCGAAGAGCGGTTGGTCAACTCACGGACCTCGGGCCGCTCGGCCTGATCCGGAAACGTGGGGATCCGGTCGACCTCGGCCTTTATGTCGTCCAGTGCACGGCTCACATCCGCACCCAACCTGAGCTCGACGGAGACCACGCCAAGACCTTCGGAAGCCGACGACGTGATCTGCTTGATTCCCTCCACCGCCCCGATCTGCTCCTCGATCTTCCGGACGATGGACTCCTCGACCTCCTCAGGGGTGGCGCCAGGGTAGATCACGGAAATCTGGATGGTCTCCAGACTGAATTCCGGGAAGACCTCCTGGACGATGTTGCCAAGAGAGAACAGGCCTGCGATGACCAGAAAGACCAGCAACAGATTCGCCGCCACGCCGTTCTTGGCCATATACGCGATGGGCCCACGAGGAAGGTCGGCGACCTGGTCCTCCACCATAGCCATCTCCTCGTCGGAGGCGCCGACGAGGTGGGGATCGAGGCGTGGAGTCTCGGCACTCACCGCGCGTCTCCGGTCCGGAGCCTGACCTCCATGCCTTCCGTGGCCAGGGTGATGCCATCGGTGACGACGCGGTCGCCCGGTTCCAGGCTCCCCTCGATGTAGGCCATCCCGCCACCCCGTTGGATCACCCGCACCGGAACGATGCGGATCCGTCCATCCACCACGACCCAGACCTCGTCGCTCTCGCGCAGAGCCCGCCTGGGCACCGTCACGTACAAGCCCTCGGACCCCTTGATCTCAACCTCTGCGAACTGCCCTACCAGGAGGGGCGGCGCGTCTCCAGATCCGGGACCCGGCTCGAGGGTCATGCCCCCGGCCGAGTCGGGAACCAGCCTGCGGCCTCCTTCGAAGGGGTCCGGGACCCGCACCACCACGTCGATGGTTCGGCTGAGTTCGTCCAGGGCCGCTTCGGCACGATCCACGAATCCATCCCAGGCGAACAGTTTGTCCCCGAAGGACGCGATCACCCGGGCCGGAAGGGCCCGGGAGTCCCGCCCCGCACGGACGTCCCAGAGTCCCGGGAGGAGGGCGACGTCGGCGTCGGAGAGGGGCACGACCACGTCCAACTGCTCGATGGAAAACACCCGCGCCAGGGGCTGTCCGAGGGTCGCGTACGCGCCCACGTCCACCGACTCGGAACGCACGACCCCCCGAAACGGCGCCCGGATCTCGGTCCGGCTCAGGTCCAGTTCCGCATCGGCCAACTGTGCTCCGGAGCGGGCCAGGGCGGCCCGGGCAGCGGCCAGTTGGGGACCCCTGAGGGTGAGTCGGCTCGCCTCCAGGGCCGCCACCACCCCCTCCGACGTCTCGCCGCGCTCGGCCTGCCGCTTCTTGAACTGCTCGTACTCGGCCTCGGCGATCCTCGCCTCCTCCTCCGCCTCGAAGACACCCACCGAGTCCTGTGCCACCTGGGCTCGGGCCTGGAGGACGGCGTTGCGATAGTCCGCGTCCTCGATCCGCAATAGCACCTCGCCCGCCTCGACCCTACCACCGCTTACCAGAGAGGGGCTCACGAATGCCACCCGGCCGGACACCTGGGCGGCAAGGTCGATCTCGGCCCGGGGCCGAACCGTGCCGCTCCCCCGAACGGTGAGCCGCCCCGACAGCGGCTGGGCCAGCGCCGTACCCACAACCGGCACGCGGGAAGGAGGATCGGACCGGGGCGGCTGGGGTCGAAGGCGAACCATGGTCACCGCCGCGACCACCGCGAGGAGCAGTACGGCGGCGGAAATCAGCCCGGGGCGACGGATATTCATGAACCTGGATACTCCTGGATCGAGGGTTGTTCGTCCTCTGTCTGCTGGGCCACTCGATCCTCCTCGTCGGGGGGACTCCAGCCTCCTCCCAGAGCCCGATGCACCGCCAGGCGTGCCAGGGCAACGTCCCGGGACGAGGCAGCCAGAGTGCTCTGCACGTTGAGTCGTATCCGAAGGGCGTCGAGGAAGTCAGTGTATTCGGCCACGCCGGATCGATAACGCTCGGCCTGGAGAGACACGGATGCGTCGGCCTGGTCCAGCTGCGCACTGAGCAACTGGAATCGTCCCCGTTCCTCTCGATAGCGAAGAAGGGCGGACTCCACCTCCCCTACCGCGGTGAGCACGCTTCGGCCGTATACCGCGACCTGCTGGGCGTAGCGGGCTTCAGCCGCGCTCAGGTTGGCATTGAGGCGCCCTCCGAGGAACAGGGGCGCCGTGAGCCCGGCAGCCAGATTGCTGAACCACTGGGAGATGTCGAAGAGTCCATCGGCGCTGGAGCTCTGTAGTCCCAGAGTCCCGGTGAGGGATATGCCGGGCAACCGCTCGGCCTTCCGGGCCCCTACCCGGAGCCGGGCCGCCTCGAGACGCTCTCCCGCCGCCCGCACATCCGGGCGCTGCCAGAGGAGGTCCGCCGGCAGTCCCGGGGGAATCGGGTCAGCGACCACCAGGGGATCGGAATCGGGTCCGAGGAGGGCTTCCAGGTCGGAGAGGTGGCGGCCGGAGACCAGCGCCAAACGCCGCCGGGACTCCCCCAACTGACTCCTGAGTTGGGGCACGCTGGCCTGGGCGCTCTGGAGGTCCTGGCGTACGGTGTAAAGCTCGAAGGAGCCGATGAGACCCCGGCGGTACCGGATGAGAGAGAGCACCTCTCGTTCCTCGAGCACCCCCACGATCTCCTCGGTGACCGCGATGCGGTTTCTCAGATCCACCAGATCGAAATAGGCGGTGATGGCCTCCGCCAGCACGCCGAGCTGGGCCGCCTGAAAATCGGCCGCGGAAGCCCGAAGGTCCGCCAGGGCCGCACCCCGGTCGTTCCGGGCGCGGCCCCAGAAGTCCAACTCGTATGCGAAACCCACGCTCAGGTCGTATCCCCTGATGACCGATCGGCTGGGGAACTCGCCCGGCTCACCACCGCCGGCCGAGTCACCGGGGAGCCCCCCACCCAGGATGGCCCCGATGATGGCCCCGAACCCGGCGTTCACGGGATTGTCCTGGCGGCTCACGTTCCCCGACCCCGTGATGGAGGGAAACAGATCCGCCTTGGCGATCCCTACCTGCGCCTGGGCCTCCCCCACCCGGGCCACGGCCTCGGCCAGGTCCAGGTTGGCCACCAGGACCGTGTCCACGAGGCGGTCCAGCGTGGCGTCTCCGAAGGCCCGCCACCACTGGATGGGTTGGTAGGAACCGGCCTCCTCCGCCTCCGAGAAAGCCTCGGGAATGACCTCGACAGGCTGGACGGGCTCCGGATCCGGAGCCAGGGAGCATCCGGAGAGGGTGAGGCCCACGAGAACGGTCAGGAGTGGCGCCTTGTATCTCATTGATCCCGCCGGTGGAAGGGATGGTCGCCCCTACTACTCTCCGTCCGGAAGAACGTTCATGGGAGCGGAGGCCTTACATGACGGCTCGTCCTTCCGATGCCGCCTCGACCACCTCGACGATCCGGCGGGCCCGGGTCTCCGCCCTCTTGGCGCTCTTCACGTACCACAAGGTGGCCTTCTTGATGGAGTCCTTGAAGTCGTCGTAGGCCGCCCGGGCGCTCGGGGAAGCGTCCAACGCCTCAGCCAGATCCTCCGGGACGATGAGCGCCTCCACGTCATCCAGAAGATTCCAGGATTTGTCGGCTCTGGCAGCCGCGATGACGGCGGCGCCTGGAGGCGCGAGCAACCCCCGCTCCACCAGTTCCGCAACCCGGCGCTTGTTCGAGGCCGACCAGGTGCTCCCCGGTCTCCGAGGCATGAACACCTGGCGATACCGGTCGTCGTCGAGCCGCTGGACCTTGCCGTCGATCCAACCGAAGCAGAGTGCCTCCCTTACGGCACCGTCGTAACCCACCGAGTCGCGGCCCGTGTGCTTCTTGAAGTAGACGAGCCAGACACCGTCGGCCGAGTCATGGTTCGCCGAGAGCCAGTCCCGGAAGGCCGCCCGGTCCGGCGCGTAAACCTCCGGCAGCTCATCCAGTCGGTTCGCCACGCCTCGCGCAGTTCTTCACGGATGGTCGCCCGGGAGCGCGGCCACGACCTGGATCTCAACCAGACAGCCCGGCTTCAACTCCGGCACCGGGACGATGGCCCGGGCCGGCTTGTGGGACCCGAAGACCCGGGCGAACGCTTCGTTCACGGGGGTCCAGAGGTCTCGACCGGTCACGTAAAGCGTGGCACTCAAAACCCGGGAGAGATCCGTCCCGGCCGCGGCCAGGACGGCCTCCACGTTCCTGAGGGTCCGCTCTGTCTGTGCGTCCGCAAGCGCCTCGGGACTCCTGTCATCCAACTCGGAAGCGTCCAGGGGCTTGAGCGTGACCGGGTTCAGTGGGAGTTGCCCGGCGACGTAGACCAGCCCGCCGTGAACGATGCCCTGAGCGTAATGCCCCGCCGGTCGGGGAGCGTGGGCCGTCTCGATGGACCTCATGGGTCGATCCTCTCCTCCTCTTCAATCGGCCGCGACGGACCCGTCGCCAGCCTTCTTCCTGGCAGGTGGATCGCAGGGAGTCAGGCTGACCGGGCACACCTTCACCTCGGCGGTGTGGGTCACAGGATCGTAGCCCCCCCCGGTGAGGACATTCACGGGCGTATCGCTGAACGCGAAGGACGCGAACACGGTGCCCCGGGGTGACCGCTCGGTGGCCTCCACCTTGATGACGACCTCCCCTCGACGAGAAGCCATGCGGGCGAACCCCCCATCCTGGAGCCCCCACTTCCGCACATCGTCGGGATGGATTTCCAGGGTCTCCTCGGAAAGCAGGTAATCGATCCCCGCAGCCCGGCCGGTCTGGGTCCTGGTGTGGTAGCTCTGCAGGCGCCGTCCGGTCGTGAGCCACACGGGGAACTCGTCATCGATGACCTCGGCCGGGTCCCTGTACGAAATGAGCTTCAACTGTCCCCTGCCGTTGACGAACCCGTCCTCGTGGAGGCGGGGGGTGCCCGGGTGCCCCTTGAAGGGCACGGGCCACTGGTATTCGCCCTCTGCGATCAGGTCCCAGTCCAGGCCGTGGTAGAGCGTACTCAGTTCACAGATCTCGTTGAAGACCTGACTGGCGTGGGTGTAGTCGAAACCCTGGAAGCCCATGCGGCGCGCCAGGGTGGAGAGAATCCACCAGTCCGGCTTGGCCTCGCCCGGCGGCTCCACAGCCTTACGGAGACGCTGGACCCTACGCTCGGTATTGGTCTGGACACCGTCGGTTTCCGCCCAGGCAGCCGCAGGAAGGACCACATCCGCCAATTCCGCGGTTTCGGTCATGAAGATGTCCACCACCACGAGGAAATCGAGGGCCTTGAGGGCCTTCTCGCAGTGATGCCGGTCGGGATCGGACACCACCGTGTTCTCACCGTCGATGAGCATCCCGAAGATGGACTGCCCGCACTCGTTCAGGGCCGTGACCTTGGTGATTCCCTTTTCCATGTCGATGGACCGCAGGTAGGCGGCCTCGAACTTGGCGTTGCACTCCGGGTCGTCCACCGGCTGGAAGCCGACGAAGTTGTTGGGGATGGCCCCACAGTCCCCGGCGCCCTGGATGTTGTTCTGGCCCCGCATGGGGTTCACCCCGCCCCCCACCTTCCCCAGGTTGCCGGTGATCAGGGCCAGGTTCCCGAGACTCTGCACGTTGTCCACGCCGCAGATGTGTTCGGTGATGCCCAACGTGTAGTAGATGGCCCCGGGCTCGGCGCCACCGTACCAGATGGCCGCCTTCTCGATGTCCGCCGGGTCCAGCCCCGTGATCCCGGATGCCCATTCGGGGGTGAACTCCCTCACGTGGTCCAGGAACATGGCGCCGCCCGCGACCCGCTCGTCCACGTAGGCCTCGTCCACCAGGCCCTCACGGGCGATGACGTGGGCCATGGCCAGGAGGAGGGCTGCGTCCGAGCCCACCCGGAGGGGTAGGTAGAGGTCGGCGAGATCCGCCAACCCGATCCGACGGGGATCCGCCGTGATGAGCTTCGCTCCCCGAGCCAGCGCCTTCTTGATGCGCGTGGCCGCCACGGGGTGGGCCTCCGTCATGTTGGTGCCGATGCAGAAGATCACATCGGGCTTTTCCATGTCGGACAGCGGGTTCGACATGGCCCCTCTCCCAATCTGCGCGGCCAGACCGGCCACCGTGGGAGCGTGTCAGGCACGGCTACAGTTGTCTATGTAATTCGTCCCCAATCCGGCCCTGAAGAACTTCTGCATGGTGTAGGCTGCCTCGTGGGGCGCCCGGCCACTGGCCACCCCGTAGAGGGCATGCCGCCCGTGCTCCTCCACCACCCTGCTCAGCCCTTCGGCCGCCACATCGAGAGCCTCGTCCCAGGATGCGGGGCGGAACCTCCCTTCCTCGTCACGGATCATGGGCGTCGTCAGACGGTCCGGGTGCTGCACGAAGTCCCATGCGTACTGCCCCTTGATGCAGAGGGCACCTTCGTTCGCCGGACCGTCCATGGCAGGTTGGACCCCCACCATCTTCCCGTCCCGGGTCAGGACGTCCACAGCGCAGCCCACCCCACAGTAGGGGCAGATCGTGCGGGTCTTCCGGGTCTCACCCGGTGTGTCCTTCATGGCGAGGGCCTTGAGATCGCCCAAGGCGCCGGTAGGGCAGGTCTGCACGCATTGCCCACAGAACACACAGGCCGAATCCTTCAGGAACCCGTCGAACTCCACCGTGATCCGCGTGTCGAAGCCCCGATTCTCCACGCTGATGGCGTAGTCCCCCTGCTGCTCCGCGCACACCCGGACGCATCGATAGCACGAGATGCAGTTCTCGTAGTCCCTGAGGATGAACGGGTTGGGGTCGTCCGGGCGACTGGTCCCGGAGATCGCCCCCTGGAATCGTCCGGTACGGGCCTCGTAGTGATCCAGGAGTGTCGCCATCTCCTGGGAGGAGAACCCGGACAGCTCGTCCACGTCCAGATCCCTATTCTCGCTGGCCACCATCTCCAGCAAGACCCTTCGATGCATCTCGAGGGCGGCGTTCCGGGTCGTGACCCGCATTCCGGGCTCGGCCGTGGTCGTGCAGCTGGCCACCGGATTGTTGATCCCCTCCACTTCTACCACGCAAAGCCGACAACCCCCGAAGGGCTCCAGTCTGGGATCGTAGCAGAGGGTGGGGATCTCCCTACGGTGGCGCTCCGCAACCTCGTAGATGGTCTCGCCCGGGGTGAAGGGGCAGGCCTCGCCGTCGAGCCAAAGGGTGGGACCCGTCGACTCGCCGGCCGGGCCGGCCGGTGATCTCTCGCTCATCCACCTCTCCGATGTTCGTTAGCGTCCGGGTCGTCCATGACACGGGGCCGCTGTAAGGGCATTCGAAGTGGAATCAGTAGGCCCCGCCCGGGGTGGGCCGCAAGGGGCTTGACCCACTGAAATTCCTTGACCGGCCGACGCCCCGTCGGGACCTTGAGGCCCTCCACGAGAGAACCGCCGCGAGGGGACCGGCAGCAGGAGAGAGGAATCCCGTGAGACTCACGCCGGCAGCCACTTCGAATCGGGATCGCCCGGTCACCCGCTGGGTGGCCGTTCTCCTGCCGACAGGATTCGTGTCCCAGGGCTGCGTGTCGACGTCGGGCTCCCCGTACCCCGGCCGTGGCCCCTACCCGCTGATACTGGACTCCGGCGCAGGGCGAACCGTTCTCGACCCGTCCGTCCTGGAGGCGGTGGGAGCCGGACGAACCCTCGACTCCCTGCGGGTTGGAGAGTTCGAGGCTCACGGACTCGGCGTATCCCCCTTGGAGATGACCGATCTCTCCCGAGCCCTCCGGGAACCCGTGGTGGGAATCGTGGGGCACCCGGTATTTGCCGACGGCCCCATCACCTACGACTACCCTCGCGGTCAGATCCGCCTTTCCCGCGCGCCCCTTGTCCCGGGTGATCCCGGGGTGGTGCCCGCCCGGGGATCCTCCCGGCCATGGGTGGTGGGTGAGGTGGATGGGAGGCGGTTCTGGGTTCTTCTCGACACCGGGTCCTCCAGGGGTCTCTCCCTGGCCGACCTGGAGTCATAGGAAGGAGAGAGCGAGCCGGTGGTCACCGGAGCGAGTATGCGGGTGGACGCACTCCACCTGAACTACTCCCTCCGCCTCAGCGACACTGTCCGGGTCGGACCGCTGGAACTGGACCGGCCGGTCGTGGGGAATTCGGTCAGCGTGAACCTCTTCGGCCAAGAGTTTCTGCATCACTTCGCAGTCACCTTCGACGCGCGCAACGACCTGGTCCGGTTCACCCGGGAGGGCGTCGGCATCGAAACCCCGCTCTCCAGCCCGCCCCTCCTGGGAACGGGGTACACGGTCCACCCCCTCGAGGACGTCCAGGTGGTCCTCGACGTCCTCGCGGAGTCACCTGCGGCTCGGGCAGGATTGGAGGTCGGTGACACCATCATGGCCGTCGACGGCGTCTCGGTGGAGGACCTCACCTGCCGGAATCCCGGGGACGCCCGGCCCCGGGAACCGGACCCAGTGCTCCTGTCCGTGCGGAAGGAGGGCGAGGCTCAGGAGATCTCGGTCCCCCGGGCAGTGGTGGTCCGCTGAAGCAGGTCCACCCCCCGGTCCACTTGACCACTCCACCGGGCGCCCGGACCTTCTCACACCCCCAACCGGGCACCGTACAGTAGGACCCGAAGAGAGGATCGGAAGATGAGGATCGGACCGACCAACGCGACCGCCGCCGCACTCGTCCTCGTCCTGATGGCTCGTGCGACCCCCCTCCTTGCCCAGGAAGGCGACGTCTATCGCGCGGTGACCGTGCAGGCCGCCCCCGGGGAACTCCTGAACCTGATCGATCTCCTGAAGGAGGAGCAGGCGCTGGCTCGCGCCGGGGGGGAGGCCCCGGCCATGATGTTCCGGCACTCCCAGGGGGATTTCTGGGACATCTTCCTTCTCTACCCAGTCACCGACTTGGCGGCGCACCTCCCGCGTAGGGTTGAGGCCAGCCGGCTGGCTCCCGGGGCCGGGTCGCCCGAGTCACCCGGTCCGGCGGCGGAGTTGCAGGCGGCCATCGACGGGTTAACAACCTGGAGGGAGGAGGTCTTCGTCCACGGCCCCCCGGTGGAGCAGGTGACCGCACTGTGGGCCCAGACGGGTTTCTTCCACCTGGAGATGTTCCAGGGTCTGGCCGGAAAGCGCGACGAGTTGATCGCCCAGCGCCGGATGGAGAACGACTACCTCGAGCGCATCGGCAAGGAGGCCAACGCCATCTTCACCCGCATTGCGGGCGCCTCCACCGATGCCTTCACCATCGGGTTCTATCGCGACCTGGCCCACTACGCCGAGCCGAACGCCGTATCCGACGAGGCGGCCGGCCAGGCCGCCATTGATGCCGGATTCGAAGGTAGAGCCTACATCGGCAGCTACCTGCGGTCGCTCATCCTCCGCCACCATGACACCCTGGGCGTAGCGATCCCGTGAGGGGTCCGCCGTCTGCCGAGGCAAAGGTGGCGAGGATGGGTCGTCCCGGAACCTGGGGCCTCGCCCGGACGATGCTTTCGCTTCGTCGCCCACCCGCGAGTCACAGCGACCGTTCCACCCCCGGTAGCCCGGACAAGCGAACTCCGCGAGGATAGATGGTCCCAGTTCCAACCGACCGCCAGCTACCTGTCACACCCGTGGAACGTTCTCCCACCAACGCCACCCCAGAGGTGCTTCGACTCTTGGGCCCCTTCTGGGGCACGTCGGGTCTCGTAGCCCTCCTCGCATGGGCCATCGTCCGCCTCTTCCCCGTCGCAGCCGAGGCGGTCTCCTCGTCCTCCATGGCGCCGGCCCACTGGCTGCTTCTTCTGGCTTGGTCGGCCGGGATGCTTTGGGCGGAGGGGTACCGCGGCTTCCACATGGCGTTCGCTCCGCGAGTCGCCTCACGCGCACTCCACCTGCTCCACCACCCCCGACCGCTTTTGGTCGTGCTCGCCCCCATCTACCTCATGGGGTACGTCCACGCGACCCCCGAGCGCCGCTGGCGGGCGATGGGCGTGACGGCGGCCATCGTGGTCCTGGTCGTGCTGGTTCGGTTCCTGGCCCAGCCCTGGCGGGGGATCGTGGACGCGGGAGTGGTGCTTGGCTTGGGTGTCGGCATCGCGTCCATCCTGTGGCACACGGCGCGGGCATTGCGGAAGGGGACCGCCCACGCGGACCCGGAGGTGCCGGCACTCCATGCGTGAGGGAACCCATGAGCGGGCACCCACGGTCCTTCGCGATGCCCGTCTGCAGCGGATCCGGCTCTCGACGGTGGCGCTCCCGGCGGAGCACGGGGGGTGGGGGCTCGCCCTCGAGCCAATCCTCCTGGGCCTGGTCGTAGCCTTCTCGGCCGCAGGGGCCTGGCTCGCAGTAGCCGGGCTCTTCGCGTTTCTAGTACGATGGCCACTCAAGGTGGTGGTCTCAGGGATCAGGAAAGGTCGGACCGCCCGCGTCCCCCTGGCAACCGGATTCCTCGCCGCCTACGGAGTGGCCGCACTCTCGGCGCTGACCCTGGCGGTATGGACTTCGGGCACAACGGTCTTGGCTCCCCTCGCTCTAGCCCTCCCGGCGGGATTTCTATTCCTGGTGCGCGACCTCCGGGGCCAGAGTCGATCCATGTCTGCGGAGGTGGCCGGGACTCTGGCGTTCGGCGCCGTTCCTGCCTCCATCGCCCTGGCCGACGGGTGGGTCCCCGGGATGGCACTGGGCCTCTGGGCTCTCGCCGCTTGTCGGACGGTGCCCGCAGTTCTCTATGTGAGGAGCCGAGTCCGTGACATCAGGGGCAAACCTTTTCCCGTGGTTCTGCCTACCGTCACCCACGTCGCGGCCCTGGGGCTGGTCGGGGGGTTGGCCTCGGTCGGTCTCACACCGAAGCTCGCAGTGGCACCCTACCTGATCCTGCTTGCGCGGCAGGTCGGTGGGCTCAGTCCTAGGCGTCGCTCGATCACCCCCAGATTCCTGGGATTCGCGGAGATGGGATTGGGAGGTCTCACGATCCTCATCATCGCCCTGGCATACGCCACGCAGGGCACAGTCCTTGCTGCTCCATGACTGCGAGACGGAGACCCAGAATGGGCTTCGTCTTCTAACCCGCCACTCACCGCAAGCGCCAGAGTCAGGATAAAGCCATGGCCTTCCCGCTCCACGGCTCTCGTGACCCCCGAGTCTCCCTGTCCCGGGGTCATCACCCGCCAACGAACGACGCTCTCCCTGCACCCGAGGGACAACCCCGCCCCGGCGGCCACCCACACGGCGGTGGACACCCGCGGGGAGGCTCACTATCCGGCAAGGGCCCCATGGGCCTTGACCTTGACTTCGACAAGGCACCGTTTCTCGTCATCTGGGAGACGACCCAGGCGTGCGATCTCGCGTGCAAGCATTGCAGGGCGGAAGCACAGCCGGATCGGGACCCCGAAGAGCTGACCACCGAGGAGGCGAAGCAGCTCCTCCGGGACGTACGCAGGTTCGGGCCCATCATTTTCGTCTTTAGCGGCGGGGATGCCCTGAAGCGCCCGGACATCGTCGAGTTGACCCAGTACGGATCCGAGCTGGGGCTTCGCATGGCCATCACGCCCGCCACCACCCCCCTCTGCACGCGGGAGCGACTGGAGGAACTCCGGGAGGCCGGGATCGCCAGGGTTGCCGTCTCCCTCGACGGACCCAATGCCGAGGTCCACGACGAGTTCAGGCAGGTCGACGGGTCCTTCCAGCACGGCCTCAGGATCCTGGAGACCGCGCGGGAGCTCGGAATCTCCACCCAAGTCAATACGGTCGTCGCCAAGCACAACGTGAACGACTTCACGGAGATGGCCGAGTTGCTCGCGCGGGCCGGAATCGTCTTTTGGGAGGTCTTCTGTCTCGTGCCCATGGGTCGGGCCCGGCCGGAAGACGTGGCAGGAGCCGACGCCTTCGAGAAGGTGTTCCACGAGTTGTACGACCTGGCGAAGACCGTCCCCTTCGACATCAAAGTGACCGCAGCCCCCCAGTACAATCGCGTGGTGGTGCAGCGGAAGGTGGCGGAGCACAGAGCTCGCAAGGTAGAGCAAGGCATCGACGTCCTGACCGATGGCGCGGCCTACTCGGACGTGGACGGGATCGGGCGAGCCCGTGGGGTGAACGACGGTGACGGGTTCCTGTTCATCAGCCACACCGGGGACCTGTTCCCCTCCGGCTTCCTTCCCGTGTCGGGCGGCAACGTACGGACCGACGACCTGGTGGACGTGTACCGGGATGCGCCCCTCTTCAAGGACCTCCGAGACCAAGGAAAGCTCAAGGGCAAGTGCGGGGTGTGTGAGTACTTGAAATTCTGCTCCGGGAGCAGGGCACGTGCCTACGCGGTGACGGGGGACTACCTGGAGTCGGAGCCCTTCTGCGCCCACGTACCCACTCGCTATCAGAAGATGGTGGAGACCGGTGAGGCTGAGCCCGTCGAAGAGTATTTCAAGGCGAGGGGCCTGAAAGAGGTCCTGCCCCTCCCCGTCGTAGCGAACGCAGCGATGAAGGGCTGAGCCCGGCCCGGATACGCGCCTCCGCGGGTGGGTCAGTCGCGCCCGGAAAGGGTCTTGGCCAGCCGTCTGGCCTGGGCGAGCCGGCCGGGGAGCCCGGGCCTTGACTCCCAATTAGCCGCGAGATGTAGGCCCTCGGGGAGCACCATCCCCTCGAGGGAGGCCCAACTCCGATCCCAAGCGGGCATACGCTCTCGATCGACCTCGAGCGGTCTGGCGTCGTGGCCCGTGCACCGCCTGAACTCCTCCACCGCCAGGTCCGCAAGCCGTTCGCTGGGCAAATCCACCACGTCCGGGCGCTTGGCGCCTCCGAGGTAGGCCGTATAGACCCCTTCGCGCCCGAAGAGTGAATCGTTGAAGGTCACGCCCCGAAGGGCGATGGGCTCGGCGAAGGAGACTTGAAAGCCCAGGCCGACCAGGTCAGTGTCAGCGTGAAGATGCACGACGCCGAGGGGGTTGTAGTTGAGTCGTGCGATCCGACCCGCGGCGTCGGGAGCCACGCCCTCCAGTAGCATGGATGCGACGGGGGCGGGCGTGGTGACCACCACCGCGCGCGCCTTGAGGATCCCCTCGTCCGATTCCACCTCCCATGCGGACTCTCCCGACCGCCGGAGCCTTCGGACGGGGCAAGAAAGGCTCACGCGCTCGCCGAGTCGCTCGGCCAGGGCCAGGGGCAGGGTCTGCATGCCGTTTCGAAAGGTACAGGCCGCCGGGGGGCTGACCCTCCCACCCCGTCGCAGGAAAGAAAGGACGAGGCTACGGCCAACGCTGAATTCGCGCAGCACGTGCCCGAGGGAAAGGCCAACGACCATGTCCGCGGGATCCGAGGCGTAGAGGCCTCCGTAAAGGGGCCCGATCAGAGTCTCGTAGACCTCCCGGCCCACCTTCCGCGAGAAGAACCCAGCTACCGATTCGTCCGGGTCCGCGCCTGAGGTGAAGGGCTCCAGGGCCGCCCTGAGCTTGCCCAGGGAACTGACTACGCTCGAGGTAAGAAAGGCCCCGGCAGAAAAGGGGACCTCCCGAAGTCGCCCCGAGCGGTAGACCAGGAGGGGCAGTCCGTCCGGGCTCGTCACCAGCTCATCGACAAGATCGAGTTCGTGGACCAAGTCGCTGACGTCCTTGACCAGACGCGCCCGCTGAGGCCCCCAGTCCAGGAGGTGTCCCTCGACCTTGCGGCTGCGGATCACTCCACCAACCTGATCCTGCGCTTCGAACACTCGACACTCGACCCCCGCTTCGGTAAGCCGGTGGGCCACACTCAGGCCGGTGATACCGCCACCCACAATGGCGATCACCGGCCAGATTCCGGAACGAAGGGGCTAGGCGGAAACTCGCGCGGGCCATTCATGCACCAGGTCCCGGGAACCGGCCTGCAACGACACCGCCCAAGCATCGGGTGGGCTCCGTCGTTGGCATCGTGGGCCTCCATCACCGCCTCCACCATGTCCGCCAGGAAGGTCACAAAACCAGGATCGTCATGGGGAACCGGGACCCGATGGAACTCCTTTCCCAGACCCTCGGAGAACTCCTTCAGCTCGTGGTCCAACTCCGCGAGCGTCTCGGACTGCTCGCGCATGAAGCTGATGGCGTCCACGACCATGCGCTTTTCCTTCAGGGCTTCGATCCTGGGCTCGTTGTCAGGTTGAGTCCAGGGAACGCCCCGATTGCTGTGATTCTGGAAACCCACCGCGTACCGGTCGCCGACGCCCAAGCGCGAGGCTACCTCCCGGCAGCACTCGTCCACGTACTGGTCGTAACGATTCCCTTGCCGGATGTACTTCAGGGGGGTTCCGTGGGCGGAAAAGTAGAGGATGGTGTCCTCGTCGGTGAGATCGAGCCCCCGCTCGGCCACGAACTCCTCTATGACTCGAGCCCTGAGACCCAGATAGTCGGGGTGGGCGTGCCACCCCGTCAGACCCATGAAATCCACGGGCCAGCCCAGGTCATCCACGACCCGCTGGACCTCGTCCAGGGCGGCCACGTTGGTAGACTGTCCGCAAAGAGGATACACGGGAATCCCCACGAGCTTCTCGACGCCGTCACTCCGGGCCCGGGCTACCTCCTCCGCGATGGTCGGCTCGGTGAACTGCATCGCCGAGTAGAGTTCGGCGTCCCACCCCCGGCCCCGTATCTCGCGGATCAGAGCCTCCGCCTGCGCATGGGCCTGGCTGTTGAGGGGTGATCCTCCGATCTCCGCGTACTCCTCGATGAGTCCTGGAGCCCGCGCCTCAGCCAGCTGTCGGGCTCGGCTGCGCCCGGCCTGGGGGTCGGCCATGTGCTCCAGATCCATGTTCTGGAGAAAGATCCGCTCCAGGAACGGGACGATCTTCTCGAGCGTGGGCTCGTCCGGCTCCCCGAAGTTGAGGACCAGAATACCGATCTTCACGATTGCACCTCTTGACGGGAATGAGTCGGTGGCGCGGCCGGGCGGGGCACGGACGGCGCACGGGGAACGGATCAGGTTTCAAGTGCCCCAGCGGACTGCTCATGAACCTGATCGACCAGGAATGCGACCCGGTCCGGGTCCGTCGTCCGGTTGATACCGTGCCCGAGGTTGAATACGTGGCCCCGGGATCCCCGCGCCTCCGCGAGAACCGTCCCCACCGCGGCAGAAAGCTCGGTCTCGGAACCGAAGAGGGCCGCCGGGTCGAGGTTGCCCTGCAGACTCTGGTTCGGACCGAGAACGCCCCTGGCGGTGGAGAGGGGGACCGTCCAGTCGATCCCGACGACATCCACCTCGAGTCCCCGGACCTCCTCGAGCAGATGCCCGCCTCGATTGGGAAAGTAGATCAGGGGCAGGTTCGTACCTTCGCGGACGGCAGAAATCGTCCGCCGCATCACAGGCACGACATGGCGTCGGTACGTTTCCGCGTCCAGAAGTCCCACCCAGGAGTCAAAGAGCATCAATGCGTCGGCTCCGGCTTGGGCCTGACTCAGGAGGTACTGGGCCATGGAATCGCCGAGGAGCCCGAGGAGCTTCGCCGCGGCCTCCGGCTCGGCCCGAAGGAACCGGCGAGGCGCCATGAATTCCTTGGACCCGCCTCCTTCCACCAGATAGCAAAGCAGCGTGAAAGGAGCCCCCGAAAACCCGATAAGGGCGGCGTCGCGCCGGAGCTCGGCCCTAACGATACGTACGGTCTCGGCGACGAATGGTACCGTGGCTGCGGGATCCAAGGGCCGAAGGGCGGCCGCCTGTGCGGGCGTCCGTACGGGGTCGCTGATCACCGGGCCGGGGTTGAACTCAACGGGCACGCCCATCCCCTCCAGGGGCGTCATGATGTCGCTGAACAGGATCGCTGCGTCCAGGGGGAAGCGGCGCATCGGCTGCAGGGTGATCTCTGCCGCCAACTCGGGAGTCTTGGTGGCGGTCAGGAAGTCGACCTTCTTGCGAAGGGCCCGATACTCCGGCAGATAACGCCCCGCCTGCCGCATGATCCAGACCGGGGTGTGGGGCCGGGAATCCCCCCGGATCGCCCGCTCGAATACCGTCGGAGTCCTATCCATGATCGAGCGCCGCCTTCAGCGAGTCCCGAGCCGCTTCGAGGGTCTTACCGACGGCATCGTGGTCGTGGGCAGTCGACCAGAACCACGCTTCGTAGGGGCTGGGCGGGAGATAGACCTCCCGAGTCAGCATCTCGTGAAAGAACGGGGCGAAGCGAGCGGTCTCCGTTCGCTCCACAGAGCGCCAGTCGTTCACCGGACCCGGGCCGAAGAAGAGAGAGCCCATGGCGCCCGACTGGTTCCAAGTGAGCGGGATCCCCAACTCGCTTCCGATCTCGAGTAGCCCGTCTCCCAGGCCCTGCCCCAGTGATTCGAGTTCGGCGTAGATCTCAGGGTGTGCTTGAATGTAGGAGAGCGCGGCGGATCCGGCCGCCACGGCGAGTGGATTCCCCGAGAGGGTCCCAGCCTGATAGACCGGCCCGTCCGGAGCGATCTGACGCATGAGGTTCTCCCTGCCCCCGTACGCCCCCACGGGCAGTCCTCCACCGATGACTTTGCCGAGGGTCGTCAGGTCGGGAAGGACCCCGTACTTCTCCTGGGCGCATCCGGCCGACACTCGGAAGCCGGTCATCACCTCGTCGAAAATCAGGAGGGACCCGTAGCGATCACACAGGTCCCGAAGGCCCTGGAGGAACCCGGGAACCGGAGGAACGCACCCCATGTTCCCGGCGACCGGCTCGACGATCACCGCGGCAACCCGATCCTCCGCTCCATGGAAGAGTTCCGCCACCGAATCCAGGTCGTTGTAATCCGCCACCAGCGTCTGGGCCGCGAGGGAATCCGGGACTCCGGGGCTGGAGGGGACACCGAGGGTGGCTGCGCCCGACCCTGCGTCGACCAGGAAGGCATCGCCGTGGCCGTGGTATCCACCCCGGAATTTGATGAGCACGGTGCGGCCCGTGGCGGCGCGGGCGAGACGGATGGCACTCATCGTCGCCTCGGTTCCGGAGTTGACCATGCGCACCACCTCAACGCCCCGGACCAACTCGATCACCCGCTCCGCCAGATCCACTTCTCCCGGCGCGGGGGCACCGAAAGACGTCCCGCGCACAAGGGCTTCCGACACCGCCTCGACGATCCCGGGATGGTTGTGGCCGAGGAGCATCACCCCCCAGGAGCCCACGAAATCGATGAACTCGTGCCCATCGACGTCCACCATCCGGGCGCCGTCTGCGGACTCGAAGAAGAGCGGGGTACCGCCTACGCCCTTGAAAGCGCGAACGGGACTGTTCACGCCTCCCGGCATCACCCGCTTGGCCCGGGTGAAGAGATGGTCGCTGCGTGGTGAGGAAAAGGCAGGAGAACTTGAATCTTCGAACATGATGGCCGTTCAGGGATGGGGCTCTGATCCGGGTTCGGAGAGAGCATCGAGGACGCCGTGGACGAGGCCGGAAACGGACGCGGCCGAGGCGACGAAGGGATCCGGGATTCCCGCGGAGCGCAATGCACCGGCGGTCGTTTCACCGATGGCTACCGCCCCTACGCCATCGAGTACCTGCCCGAGGGGGACCCGAAACGCGAGTTCCACTGCACGGACCGCTGAAGGGCTCGCGAAGACTACCGCGTCGACCCCCTCGGCCATGTCACGTTCCACCTGCTCGGCCGCCGGAGGCACAACCTCCGTGGTGTACGCCTCAACACGGGTCACCGTGTTCCCAAGGGCCCGCAGTCCGTCCTCCAGGGTCGGGAGCGCCAGGGATCCGGCGGGAAAGAGAATCCGCCGCCCTCGGATCCCTCGAGATCGGAACGCGTCGACCAGCGCCGCCGCTCCCGGGCCCTTCCCTACCATGTGGGCGGGCCACCCGGCTACCCGGAGCGAGTTGGCCGTCGCCGAACCCACGGCGGCGACCCCGAACTCCGGGTCCGTGCCCGACGGAGACCAGTCCCGTCGCTCGACCACGGCGGCGACGGCGCGGGGACTCGTGAAGGCCACCCAGTCGAAGGCGTCCATTCGGTCCACCGCCTCGAGGAACGACTCAGGCCGTGCGGGAGGGCCGAAGCTCAGGGTGGGCCAGACGAGAACTTTCGCACCTAGACTCTCGAGCCTCCCTCGCAACTCGTCTCCCGGTCCCGCCGAACGAGCGAGCACGACGATCCTACCCTCCAGAGACCCCCCAGAATTCGGGTAGACGCCGCCGGGAGATCCCTTCGAAGCGTATGCAGCGTTCCTGCCGGCGGGGCTCACAGACCCTCCGCAGGATCCACGTCGCGGCCTAGGCCCAGGTCCCTAAGGCTGTCCACCGCGAGTTGGGCCAAGAGGTCGAGAGCGACCGACCGACCCAGCGAGTCCGCTTCGGCTGAGGGGCCCTCGAGGAATCCGCGCGCGGTCGCATCGGGGAGCACCACCGCGGCGTCTAACCGCAGCCGCTCCCGGCCGGAGGGGCGCGCGAGCACACCGACGGGGGCCTGGCACCCCGCCTCCAGGGTGTTGAGGCAAGCACGCTCGGCCACGACCTGAACCCGGGACGGGGCGTGGTCGATGGACCCCACCACCGAGTGGACGGGGACATCGTCGCACCGGACCTGGACGGCAATCGCGCCCTGGGCTGCGGCCGGCAGGAGGATCTCAGGGTCGATCCGTTCCGAGATCCGATCCTCGTATCCGAGGCGGTGGAGTCCCGCACAAGCGAGTACCACGGCATCCATTCGGCCCTCTACTACCTTGTCGAGACGCGTCGGGACGTTGCCCCGCAAGTTCTCGAAGGCCAGGTCCGGCCGATGGCGGGAGAGGAACGCCTGCCGCCGCACGCTGGCCGTCCCCACGACCGACCCGGGGGCGAGTTCGGAGAGCCGCCGACCCCCGATGGCCACCAGGGCGTCCCGAGGGTCCTCGCGCTCGAGGATCGCACCGAGACACAGTCCCGCCGGCTGCGCGGTCGCGAGGTCCTTGCATGAGTGGACCGCGAGGTCGATCTCTCCGGCGATGAGAGCCGCCTCGATCTCTTTGGTGAAGAACGACTGGCCCAGGGCCGGCCCGAGGACGACGTCCTGGATGCGATCCCCGGAGGTCCGAATCTCCACGATCTCCACCTGCACCGAGGGGTTAGAGGACCGGATCAGCCGCGAAACCAGCGTGGCCTGCGCAAGGGCGAGACGGGACCCACGGGTCCCGAGGCGAATGTTCATTGCGGTGGATCCCCTCAGGAGGCGCGCTGGTCGAGACGGAACATCACCTCTACCTGATCGAGAAAGAACCTCCCCTGCGGCGTGGAGGTGTCGACCTCTCTGAGCGCGACGGTCGGCCGATGGAGGAGGGAACGCGCGAATGAGCGGGCAAACTCCTGCACGGCGTCCTGCTGTGCTTCGTCCAATCCGCGCGAGAACCGCTCGGCTTCTCGGGCCGCCAGGTCGAGCACCTGGCGTCGCACGGCCGTCACCACCGGGACCGCACCCCGAGCTCGTACCCAGGTCCGGAACGTCTCGAGCTCCTCCTCCACGATGGCCTCGGCCAATGGCACCTGGGCGCTCCGCGCCTCCTGGACCGCCTTGACCCGGTCGTGCACCACCTGGAGATCGATGAGTTCCACGCCGGGCACCTCCTGGATGTCAGGGTCAAAATTCCGGGGGTGGGCGAGATCGAGGAAAACGGGGGGTGAAGCGTCGGCCCGCTCCATGGTTTTCGAAAGGATATCTGCGTTCACCATGCGGTGGGGAGACGCCACCGCCCCGATCACCACATCCGCACGGCTAAGGAGCTCGGGGACATCCGACAGGGCGAACGCCTCACCCTCGATGCACCGCGCCAGGTCCCGCGCCGCCTCGAATGAGCGGTTGGCGACCATGATCCTCCCCACACCCGTCTTACGGAGCAGGCGAGTCACCAGGGCCCCCGTCTCTCCGGCGCCTATGACGAGAACCGACCTCCCCGAGAGCGTCCCCTTGCGGGACTCGAGGAGTTGGATGGCGGCACCCGCGAGGGACGCCGCGCCCTGCCCGATCTCGGTCTCGGAGCGGACCCGCTTCCCGGTGCTGATGGCCGATTGAAGAAGGCGCTGCAGGACGGGCCCGAGCGTCGGCGGAGGGGGGTCAGATCCGAGCGTGTCCTTGACCTGCCCCAGGATCTGGGCCTCACCCTGGATGGCGGACTCCAGCCCGGAGGCGACGCGCATAAGGTGTTTCGCCGCGTCCGCCCCGGTCTTCACATAGGAGTGGGCGGCCAGATGGTCAGAGCCGACATGGGTCTCCCGCAGAATCAGCCGGCGCAGGAGCTTTACAGCTCGGTCCGGGTCCGACGCGACGCCGTAGACCTCGTAACGGGCACAGGTGGAGAGAAGCACGACTTCGGCGAACGGCCGCTCAGGCCCCGTCAACCGCTCCAATCCCTCTCGTACCCGTGAAGCCTCGATGTGCATACGCTCGCGGATCGGAGCGGAGGCGACCACATGGCTCGTCCCAAGCAGGAATAGGTCCATGATCCCGACCTTCTATCTGAGCAGGGACGCCCAACCGGCCGGATCCTGGCGTACCCCCGAATGAAGGGGGGTGTCCAGGGCCGTGTACCGCCGGGCTTCGGTGTCCCTCAACTCGTGAACCAGCTTTGAGAACAGCCCCAGATCTTCGGTTTCGTAGACAACGACGAATTCCTGATCCTGAAGACCGAAGGAGTAGAGGAGGAGCTGCGTGATTTCCGAGTACTTCTTTCCCAGGCGGATGTGTTCGTTCATCATCCCCTGGCGCGTGTCGCGACCCTTCAGGTACCACTCGGCGGTCTTGCTGAAGGGATAGGCGATGAGATAGGTGCTCCGCTGCACAGCCATGGGGTCGATCTCCTGTGTGGAGCGAGCCTTGCTGTACTCCGAAGGCCTCGTCATTCCCCATAGCGTCCGAACCGGCGCCAGGAAGCGTCGGAACCCCGCCTCGGCCCGAAGCCGTTCGGTGAAGAAGCGCGCGGGGGCCGCGTCGTCGTCCACCCGAGCCGTGGCCCAGAGCAACACGTCGCTGGCGGCCTCCAGGGGCCCAGTCAGGTAGACCTGGAGGTTGTCGGCGCATCCGGCCACCGCCTCGAGCCACTGCGAGGCCCGCTCCTCCCGCTCCCGCCCGGAGAGAGTCCAGAAGTCTCCGGTCAGCCGGTAGGTGGCGAAGTGTCCAAGGGCGGGATTGCGGGCCTCGCTCACGGTGCCACTCCCGGCTGGGAGGACTCCGCCATCCAACGAGCCGCGTCCAGGGCGTGGTAGGTGATGACCAGGTCGGCGCCAGCGCGCCGGAACCCGACAAGAGTCTCGAGGACAACCGCCCGCTCGTCCAGCCAACCCCGCTCCGCCGCGGCTTTCACCATGCTGTACTCGCCACTCACGTTGTAGGCGACCATGGGAAGATCCGGAAATCGGTCCCGGGAGGCCCGGATCACGTCCAGGTAGGAGAGTCCCGGCTTCACCATCAGGAAGTCAGCGCCCTCTTCGACATCCCGACCGTGCTCCCGCATGGCTTCGCGCAGATTCGCCGGGTCCATCTGGTGCGTCCGGCGGTCGCCGAACCGAGGGGCCCCGTCCGCGGCGTCCCGGAAGGGACCGTAGTAGGCGGAAGCGTACTTCACCGAGTAGGACAGAATAGGAACGGCCTCGAAGCCCGCCGCGTCGAGAGCCTCGCGGATAGCCTCCACCATCCCGTCCATCATCCCGGAGGGCGCCACCACGTCCGCGCCAGCGCTGGCATGCGACACGGCGATCCGGCCCAGCCGTTCGTTCGTGGGATCGTTGAGGACCTCGCCACCTTCGTCCACCAGCCCGCAATGACCGTGATCCGTGTATTCGCAGAGGCACACGTCGGTGACGATCAGCCCCTCGTAACCGGCCGCGCGGATTACGCGGACCGCGTTCTGGATCACCCCATCCGCCTGGGCAGCCCCCGAGCCGACCCCGTCCTTGGTCCTGGGAATCCCGAAGAGGATTATCGCACCGATCCCCGCCTCTTCCGCCTCCAAGGCGGGCTTGGCCGCCTGGGCGGTGGGCCAACGAAACACCCCGGGCATGGACGGAATCTCGGTGGGCTCGGCGTCAACTTCCGATACGAATATCGGCAGGATCAGGTGGCGTGGGCGCAAATCAGTTTCCCGAACCAGCGTGCGCATCCCCGGGCTCTGCCGGAGGCGTCGGAGGCGGCGGGTCATGGGAGACATGGCATGGCGGGCGGAAGGTGGTCGCGGACCTTGATTCTTCACACTTGTACGATCGCGATCGGGGTCCGGGACATCAATTCGAAAACGTACGGAATCATTGGGACCGTAGGTCTACGGATCTTTGTCTCCTGGCCCGGTTGGGGTCTTGATCGGGGCCCGCGGAGTGTGCATCGTTAGGCCGTTCGATTCGATTGAGAATGATTCTCAACTTCAGACCTCTTCGAGAAGTTGCGGCACCAGAGAGGAGTCAGGAATCGAGAGTGATGGCCACGGTGATGGCGGTACTCCTTGCCCTGGGCGCCCCGGCCTTGATTACCCCGGCCCAAGCCGTGGTCGTGAGCCGCTCCGCTTTCGTGATGGGCACCACGCTGACCGTGCGCGTCGAGGCGCCCGACCGCTCTCACGCGATCCAGGCGGCGGAACAGGCACTCTCAGCTGTCGAACAGCTCGAAGACCTCCTGTCCACCTGGCGGCCCGGCAGCGAGTTGAGCCGGCTCAACGCACTTCCGCCCGGAGTTCACTGGGCGGGAGATCCCCGCGTCCTTTCCCTGGTGCGGGAGGCCCTGGCTTGGCGAGACTCCACCGGTGGTGCCTTCGACCCCGGGATCGGGGCTCTGGTGGACGCCTGGGATCTGCGGGGTGAGGGCAAGGTGCCGGAGGAGAAGGCCCTCGCGGACGCCCTCCGCCGAGCCGGACCCGCCGCCTTCCCGAGCACCGGGTCTCTCCGGAGAACTCGTGATGGCGCCTGGCTCGACGCGGGAGCCTTCGGCAAGGGTGCCGCACTTCGCGAAGCCGAATGGGCACTGCGGGAGGCCGACGTCACCCTCGCCACCCTCGACTTCGGTGGCCAGATCCTGCACGTGGGCGGCGGGACCGAGGTCGTCCTCGCCCACCCGGATTCTCGGGACGGGATCGCGCTCCGGCTATCTCTGCGACCGGGGGCCCGGGGGGAGGCCCTGTCCATCGCCACCAGTGGACTCTCGGAGCGCTTCGTCTCCGTTGGCGGGGCCCGCTACGGACACGTCATCGATCCCCGGGCCGGCCGGCCCATCGAACCGTGGGGAACGGTAACCGTAGTGGCGGTCGATCCGCTCGTGGCCGACATCCTCTCCACCGCCCTCCTGGTCATGGGACCCGAGGAAGGCGTGGCCTTCATGGACCGACACGCCTATGCGGGCGCGGTCTTCCTGATCTCTACCCCCGGCGGGGTTAGCCCGGTGTTCAGCCGTGGCTTGGACCGTTTCCTGGTCTCCACTCCGCCTCCACCACCCGAAACCGGAAAAGCTCCAACATGAACACGCAACGCGTTGGGGTCCTGGCGACCCTGGTGCTTAGCATCCTCCCCATCGCCCTCGCCGGGCAGACGGTCCCGGACTCAGTACGCATCCGAGAGATGG
>JBDHCV010000023.1:0-63404 GCA_039591855.1 Gemmatimonadota bacterium
GCGTGACCTCGAAATGGTGCACCTGACCGATGTTCACGCCTCGGGTCTGCACCGGGTCGCCCCGGCGGATCCCTCCGGCGTCCGTGACCTGGGTGAGGAGCATGTAACGGCCCCTGAACGTCCCGGGGTTGGTGAGCATGTAGAGGGCGATCATGACGGAGAGCACTCCGAGGATCACGAAAACCCCCACGCGGAACTCTCGATGGGCGGTGGCGGTGGGAGAGGCCTGAGCCAGATCTGACCCCGTGAGCCCCTCGCTCCCCCCCTGCCCTGCGGTGTTCTGGTCGGCCATCAGGTACCCGCCATGCTGAGCGCGGCCTCGGCCGCGGATCGATCGATGAAGGCCTGCACCATGGGAATCGGGCAGGCCCGGAATGCATCAGGTGTCCCGCAAAACAACAACTTCCCTTCGGACAACATGGCGACTCGGTCGCACATCAGGAGTCCGCCCTCGATATCGTGGGTCACGATCACCGACGTGGTCTTCAACTCCTTGGAGAGCCGGGAGATGAGTCGTTCCACGGCGGCGGTGTTCACCGGATCAAGTCCGGTGGTGGGCTCATCCCAGAGCAGAATGGCTGGCCGCCCGACGATGGCCCGGGCGATGCCCACCCGCTTCTTCATCCCTCCCGACAACTCCGCCGGGAGCTTGGACACGACCTCCCAGGGGTCCAGGTTCACCAGCTCCAGTGCCTCCCAGACCCGAGCCGAGATCTCGGCTCGCCGCATCTCCTTGAGCCGTTCCTCGGGCAGGCCCATCTCGATGTTCTCATAGACGGTCAGGGAGTCGAAGAGCGCGGCGTTCTGGAACACGTACCCAACCTGGTAGCGGATCTTCTGCAGGGCCTCCCTGCCATCGTAGTAGACGGACAATCCGTCGACGATGACGTTCCCACGATCGGGCGTGATGAGCCCGATCGTGGTCTTGAGGAGGACGCTCTTTCCGGTTCCCGAGGGCCCGAAGAGCCCAAACATCTCTCCCGACGCAACGCTCATGTCCAACCCCGCGAGGACGGGGGTGTCGAAGGCCTTGTAGACGTTCTGATACTGGATCATCGACGACTCAGTTGAGGAAGAGAGGCGGGAAGAGAGCGTCGAGAATCAGGATCGTAAGGGTCATGAACATCACGGCCTGGGTCGTCGTCTTTCCGACCCCTTCGGCTCCCCCTTTGGTCCGGAATCCCATGTGCACCGCGATCAGCGGTATGGAGAAACCGAATACGGTGGCCTTGGCCAGGGAGTAGAACATGTCCCAGCTGTGCCAGAAGAGTCGCGCCCCGTACAAGAAGGACTCGTATCCGAGTCCTATCGTGAGCTTCGCGGCGTACATCCCGGCGAGGATTCCCACGAGGTTGGCGATCCCGACCAGCATGGGGACCACCAGGAAACCGGCGAGCATCCGAGGGGCCGCCAGGATGGCGATCGGATCCCGCCCGAGGGAGTGGAAGGCGTCGATCTGCTCCGACACGGTCATGGTCCCCAACTCGGCCGTGATCCGTGCCCCGACCCGGCCCACGAGGACGATGGCGGTCAGGACCGGCCCGAGCTCGAGGACCACGCTCTCGACGACCACGCTGCCGAGCACGTAGAGGGGAATGGCGCCCGTGAACTGGTATCCCCCCTGCTGACTGGTCACGATCCCGGCCAGCACCGCGGTGACCAGCACGATGGGGATACTCTGGATCCCGATCACGTACATCTGGGTCAGGACCGACCGGAGCCGAACCTTGCCCCGGACCGTGGCGACAACGATTTGCCAGAAGAGGATCGCGAGTTGCCCGGAGTGCTCGGCCACAGTGGAGGCGACCCGTCCCCATGCCCGGACGAAGCCGGCTCCCGGAGGGAGTGGACGACGGGCGGGCGCCGTGGTTGCGTTGGAAGCCAAGGCCAGGGGAGCCTCTCCTTTTCGGGGCGAGCGTGGGAAGCGGGCAAATGCGGAGCGTCGGTCCAACGCCCTAGCTTCGACAAAAATAGGGCTTTCTGCAAGACCGACGGGCGGTTGCAGCCAGATTCGGGGGATTGTGGGGGGTGGGTCTGGACGCTACCCTCCCTGCCCCGCACAACCCTACACTCCGGACCCATTCGGAACGATGAACCGACACCCCATGTTCGACCGGGCCTCCGGGCTCCTCCCGGTCCTCCTCGCGATCTTCGCCGCCTCCCCTCCCACGCTCTCAGCCCAGTCGCCCGACTACGACGCGGAGATCACACGGCTTCTCCAGGATCCTGCGGTCCAGGCGGCCATGGAGCACATCGAGGCCACGGACGAGCGCACCATCGCCGACCTCATCCGGCTCACCGAGGTGCCAGCTCCGCCCTTCATGGAGGAAGCCCGGGGGGCGGTGTTCCTGGAGATGCTCACGGAAGCGGGCGTGGACACGGCGTACGTGGACCGGGTCGGGAACGTGATCGGAGTGCGCAGGGGCGTGACCGGAAGCGCCACCCTGGCCATCGCCGCCCATTTGGACACCGTGTTCCCCGAGGGCACCGATGTCTCCACCACGGTACGGGGGGACACGATCCTTGCCCCCGGCGTGGCGGACGACACCCGTGGGCTGGCCGCGTTGCTGGCCCTGTTGCGGGGAATGAACGCCGCCGACGTCCGGACCGACTACGATCTCCTCTTCATCGGGAACGTGGGGGAAGAAGGACTCGGCGATCTGAGAGGGACCAAAGAGCTGTTCAGCGAGAACGGACCGGGGATCGACTACTTCATCTCCATCGACGGCGTCTCCGATACCCGGATCACTCACATGGCGCTGGGTTCCCACCGCTTTCGGACCACGTTCAAGGGCCCGGGCGGACATTCCTGGGGTGCCTTCGGCCTCGGCAACCCGGCCCACGCCATGGGGATGGCCATCGATCGTTTCGTGGCCCGGGCCGAGGACTTGACCCGGGATGGACCGCGGACGAGCTACAACGTGGGGCGGATGGGGGGCGGTACCTCGGTAAACTCGATCCCCTTCGAGGTCTGGCTCGAAGTGGACATGCGCTCGGAGAGTCCCGAGTCGCTGCTGCGGATCTCGGACGCGTTCCAGGAGGCCATGATGGCCGGCCTCGCCGAGGCGAACGTGATGCGCCGGGACGGTGAGGAGCTGACCGTCGAGATCGAGATGATCGGTGAGCGCCCCAGCGGCGAGATCGCCGAGGGTCATCCCTTCGTGCAGCGGGGACTCGCGGCCACGCGAGCCCTGGGCCTGGAGCCACGGACGAGTCGCTCCTCCACCGACTCTAACATTCCCATCTCCCGAGGGATTCCCGCCTTTACCATCGGGGGCGGCGGAGCGTCCTCGGGCACCCACTCCCTGAACGAGCGCTACGTGAACACGGATGGACCTCGTGGGATCCAGCGCGCACTCCTTATCGTGTTGGCACAGGCGGGTTTGGGTAAGGTGAGCTGAGGTGCGTTGTGATCGGTGATCGTCTCGCGGGGAAGGTGGTGGTGGTCACGGGGGCGTCCAGCGGAATCGGGGCCGCGACGGCCCTGGCCCTGGCTAAGGAGGGGGCCGCGGTTTGCCTGGCGGCCCGTCGGACCGACCGGTTGCGGGAGGTGGAGGAGGAGATCCTCGCCAAGGGGGGCCGGGCCCTGGCCGTGCCCACGGACGTCACGGACCAGGAGGACGTGGAGGCCATGGTTGCGGCTTCGACCGAGGCCCTGGGGCCTGCCGACATCCTGGTGAACAACGCCGGTATCATGCTTCTCTCTCCCCTGGAGCAGGTGAGGGTCGAAGACTGGGACCGGATGGTGGACGTGAACCTGAAGGGGGTTCTCCACGGCATCGCGGCGGTCCTGCCGGGAATGATCGAACGAGGGGCCGGCCACATCGTGAACGTGGGTTCGGTGGCTGGGCGGCGTCCGTTCCCGGCCGGAAGCGTGTACTCGGCGACCAAGTTCGCCGTGCGTGCGCTGACCGCTGGCCTCCAACTGGAACTGTCGGCCCATCACGGGATCCGTGTGACGGACGTTCAACCTGGTGTGGTGGCCACGGAACTCACCGAGCACATTCCGGATCAGGCGATTCGGGACGCGTTTGCGGAGAGGACCGCGGATTGGCGCCCCCTCGAGGCGGAGGACGTCGCCCAGGCGGTGCTTTATGCCGTGACGGCTCCGGACCGGGTCAACGTGAACGAAGTCCTGATCCGCCCTACCGATCAGCCCAACTAGACCACGGCTCTATAACACCAGCCCCAGGCTGATGACGAACTGGTCCTGGACCTCGTCGTAGAACTCGTAGCGGAACTCGATGAGGGGGTCGAGGACCGGCAGCACGGGGAGGAGCAGGCCCAGGGCCAGGTTGTATCCCCACTCCTCCACCACCGCCAGCTCCGGGCTATCCACCAGGTCGAAATCCCGCCTGTGGCGCGTAATCCCACCGCCGATGAAGTACGGGCCCCCTCCGCCTCGGTAGTACACGTTCCCCACCCCGGTCCAGCTGGTGCAATTGGAGGCGCTGCTCGGGCAGTCCGGGAAGTGGTAGTCGAAGACGCCGTGTACCTCGAAGGGGTAGCGCGGCACCTCCAGGATGAGGCGGCCGCCGATCCCGAAGGAGCTGTCCACGGTAGCGGCGCTCCCGCTGGTGTACATCCCCTGAACACCCACCCGGACCTGCCCCTGCACGTCTCCGGGGGATGCCGCATGGAGCATCAGGCCCAGCAACCCCAACGAGACCCCCTGCACCACCTTGCCGAACCTCATCATGCGCTACTCTCCAGTGCGTTGAACCGGGGTCGCAACCCGCGAACCGTGGGGAGGCGGCCCGGGGAACGGGTCACACCCAGCCCCGGTCCCGGAACTCCCGGAGCGTCTCGACGAACGCGGTCATTTCCTCCGGGAGTCCGAGCGACAAGCGGTTGTGCTCGGTGAACGGGGGGAACGGCCGTCCGACCAGGAACCCCGACTCCCGCATACGGTTCCTATACAGCGTCAGGTCCCCGGTGATTTCATGCATGACGAAATTCGTGTGGGATGGCAGGTGGGCCAGACCGAGCTCATCGAGGGTGTCGGTGAGGATGGTCTTGGCCTCCCGGTTGGCGTTCAGGCTCCGTCGCACGTGGTCTGGATCCTCGAGTGAGGCCGCCGCCGCCACGAGGGCGAGCTGGTTCGTGTTGGTGGTCGGTGCCCAGGGCCGAAGCCGGGCCATGAACTCCGGGTGGGCGATCCCGTAACCCAGGCGCATTCCCGCCATCCCGTGGACTTTCGAGAACGTCCGGGCCACCACGACCCGGGGGTTCTCGTGGACCCAGTGCAGCGCCGAGTGGTACCCGTCCGATTCGACGAACTCGAAATAGGCCTCGTCGACGAGGAAGAAGACGTTCTCGGGCGCCGAGGCGATCCAGCGGTCGACTTCTGCCGAAGGGGTCAGGGTCCCGGTGGGATTGTTCGGATTGCAGACGTACGCCAGAATCGGCTCCGACCCCTGGGAAGCGAACCGCTCCATGGCGTCCAGGTCGTGGGCACGATCCTTTCGAATGGGCACTTTCACCACTTCGGACGCCTGGGGCTCGGCGAACTCCAGGATGTCCTCGAACGTCGGATCGGCCACGATCACCCGCAGATCGGGGGTCCGGAGGGCCTGCACCACCACCTGGATCATCTCGGTGGATCCGTTGGTCAAAAGGACCGACTCCGGTTCCACGCCGTGGCGAGCCGCCAGGGTACGGCCCAGGCTCGCCTTGGCCGCGAAAGGATAGCGGTTGGCGGTATCGATCCCGTCGATGATCGCCTGTCGGGCCGCGGGTGAGATTCCCAGGGCGTTCTCGTTGGCGGAGAGGCGAATCTCCCCAGCCTTGCCCCTGGGGCGGCCCACCGGGATATCCACCCAGCCTGTCTCCGCCCACCGTCCCGCCCCGGCGAGTGAGGGAGGAGCCAGCGCTCCGGCCCCCATCGCGACCATTCCGTTTCGAAGGAAACGACGACGATTCATAGGTCCCTCCCGGTCCCCGCCACAGGCGATCTCGCCCCGGCGGCGGTCAGCGTGCCTTCCCGAGGATGAGCTTGAATTCCCAGCCCCGCTGGTTCGAAATGCGATTCTCGAACGCGTCGTTCAGAAACCAGGCGTATCGCACGTCCGCCGCGATGAAGGTCCCGCCCGACCGGTACTTCCCGATCTGAAGCCCGATGGGCCAGGCCCACTGCCATTTGTTGATCCGGGAGCATTCCACGCCGGTGACCGAGGAGTTGCAGGAGATGTTGTACCCGACCTGGATCCCCGTGTAGCCCCGCAGTCGGAGTCCATCCCCCAGGTCCCTGGATCCGCCGAAGAGCAAAGGGACGTCAACCTGCTCCAGCTCCACTCCGTCGGCACCCCTCTGGGCCCACGACGCCTCCAGGTTGACCACGGTCCAGTTCCACTGCCGGACCCCAACCGTGAGTCCGACGATCCCTCCCATCTTGGACCCTCGGGAAGAGGAGCTGAATCCGGTGTAGGTCGCCCCTCCGGTCACTCCGAAAAGCTTGGCGGCCTGACCCTCGAGCCCCCCGGCCGGAATCGCGAGGAGAAACGACAGGAGGGTGAGCACGAGACGCTTCTTGATCATCGTCGGTCTCCTATTGTTCAGCGCTCAAGCGCACGGCTTGGGCACCGCCCAGGTAGATACTGTTGAAGAGGAACGGGAAGGCCATGTGATTCTGGCCTCGGAAGGTAATCTTCGGGGCGAGAAGCACGAGGGTCCCCTGCCCCACGCCGGCGGACAGCGCACCAGTCCCACCCAGGAGCTTCTCTTGCCCCCAGGCCCAACCGCTTCGGAGGGGCTGGGAGGTGTCCCACCAACCGATCCGGTCCACGCCGGCAGCGTCGGGAGCGAGGTTGAACACCGGGCTGCGGCTGAACATCACGTTCACCCGATCCGGCAGACCGTGAGCCACGAGGGCGGCGTTGTCCACGCGCATGTCCAGGACCGATCCCGGGACGTAGTACTCCTCTCCTCGGAGGGGTGCACCCTCGTGATCCACCAAGTGGTCTTCAACGGGAAGCCCCGCGTGGAAGGCCAGGCTCGTGCTGGATCCGATGGCGACCACGGTCCCACCCGATTCCATGAACTCCAGGAGGCGGGGAACGGTGCGGGCCACGGTGACCGAACCGAGGCGATCCCGGAACTCCCGGGGCACTGCGTCCGGGTCCGGCGCCCGCCGGCGGGGGTCATTCCCGCTCCCGTCCCTGAGGGGGACCGCCCCGTCCTCGAAGACCAGGACGTCGAAGCGATCGGTCAGGGGCCCCGCATCGAGTCCCGGCGCGAACACCAACTCGAAGGGAAACTCGAACCGCTCCAGGATCATCCTCGTCCATCCGGAGGGCATGGACCCGCCGTAGCGATCCCACAGCCCGATCCGGATCGGTTCCAAGCGAAGGGCCTCCCCGTCCGGTCGGGCCGCAACCGCGACGAAATCCACTCCCTTCTCGAGGGCCACCTGCTCCAGGATCTCCCGAACTCCCCTGGATTCCGGGATGAAGAAGGTGCCGGCAGAGAACGAGGTCCCCGAGACCCTTACCTCTTCCGTGATCCAGAACACCTCCTGGTCCTCGGCGAGGAGCCGGTTCACCGCCACCACCCCGTCCTTGATCCGCCGGTCCAGCATGTACCCGGCCGGGTCGGACGGCCCGGCGATGGAGCCCGCCGCCGGCTCGGCGAGCCAGCCGATGGGCTCCAGGGGGCCGTCGAACCCCTCGAACACCCGGTCGAACGCCACGCCCATCTGCATGGCCAGGGTCCAGCCCGCGTTGTCGTACGGCGCGATGGGCGGGCCACCCGGGTAGGCGAAGTCGTTGGGGTGATCCTGGGCCTCGAACATGTCGAGAACGAAGGGGCGGAAGGCCTGGGCCGTCTTGACGACGTAGCTGCCCTCGGGGTATTCGCGGCCCGCCACTTCGAAGGCCTCGGTAGCCACGTGCACCACGACGCCATTCTTGAGGAGGGCGTTCACGAACTTCGTGGCCGTCGGGAAGTCGGGTTGGGAGGCGCTGAGGATGTACCCTCGGGCGTCTCGGCCGTCGGGGTTCCGCAGGAGTTCGTTGAACTCTCCCACGCCTGCCCGGCTGGTCCTTCCTCCCAGCTCCGAAGCCGCCTCGTCGATCTGAGACGGCAGGATGGTCCAGTGGTCCCGAGATCCACGCTCGATGGAATTCATCCCCATCCGCCAGACGTTGAACAGCAGGTGCTCGGCGTTCCGCGAGGCGTAATCGAGGACGGCCCGGTTCGCGGTTTGGGAGTAGTCGACGGATTGGCGGAAGTGCCACACGCCCGGGTCCACCGGAAGGGGGATATCCCCACGAGGCAGTTGACGGGCCGGGATGAAGGGGATCTCGAGAGGCGTGGGATTCCCGATGGTCTCGGTCAGGAGACCGATCTGGTTCCGGAAATAGGGGGTGGTCCTCAGCCCTCCGTTCCACCAAGTGGAGTAGCCCGCCCCCGACCGCATGGTGGAACCCCCCTTCCCTTCCCTGACGAAGCGGCCGTGCATGGCGCCACCCACCTGATCCAGGCTGGTGATCACCAGGGGATCCAGATTGTGGTTGGGCGGGTCCCGGAACGGCGGAGCGAACAGGACCGTGCCCGAGGGACCGGTCTGGTGGTGGTTGTAGACGATCTGGGGAAACCACTCCCGAGCCATGACCCGGTTCAGATTCGTCGTCTCCGCCAGATTCGACATGTAGAAATCGCGGTTATTGTCGTGGCCCGCGTACTTCTGATACAACACGGGGATACCCCGGCTGCTCCGCTGCATGGGATCGCTCACGCTCATGTACCAGTCCGAGACGAGTTCCATCCCGTCGGGGTTCGCGTGAATGGCCAGAATGACCAGATCGTCCAGGAAGCGGAGGGTCTCAGCGTCACTCCTGCTCACCATCTGGTAGACGAATTCCATCAACTGCTGGGCCCCGAGGACTTCGGTGGCGTGGAGCCCTCCGTCTATCCAGATGACCGGCTTGCCCTCCGTGGCGAGAATGGCGGCCTCCTCCTCGGACACCCCTTCCGCACGGGCGAGGCGGGCCGAGATCTCACGGTATCGACCCAGGTCGGCGTGATTCTCCGGAGACGTGAGGATGGCCATGAGCTGCGGCCGGCCTTCCTCGGTGAGTCCGATGGTGTCCAGCACCATCCGGTCCGATTCCCCGGCCAGCTTCTGCCAATATCCCATCAACTGGGTGTAGTTGGGCAGGACGTAATCCGCCCCGATGGGATGGCCGAACTCCTCCTCGGGGGTCGTGACGGACTGGGCACCGCACTCCGGGACGGCCACGAAGGCGCCCATGAGGAGTACCGGGAGCAGGGTCGAGACGGCGCCGAAGATGCGGCGCGCGAGGGGGTTCGACATCACTTCGCCCTCATTTTCAGTGTTGCTGGGTCGAGGAGGTCCGGTTTCCGGGCTCCATTCGCCAGAAGGTGATTCCGCCGGCCTGCTGGCCGACGTCAACGGTTCCCACGACCTGTATCGACCGGAGGTCCAGGACATCCACGCGCCCGGGCTCGGCCCCCACCCCCTCAATGCTCACGAAGGCGAATCGAGAGTCGGGCGTCACGGCCACCCCGTGGGCGACCGTGGTCGAGGTGTCGACCCTGCCCCGGCTTTCTCCGGACTCCAGGTCGAAGACCTCGATCTGGGCCCCTTGCTTCAGGGTGGCAACGAGGGAGCGGCCGTCCGGGGTGAGGTCCAGGTTGTAAGGTCCTCTGCCGGTGGGGATGGTCCGCACGAGGCTCCAATTCACCGCATCGATCTCGAGGATGCGATCCCCTCGATTGCAGGCCACGAAGACCGTGGAGCCGTCCGCCGAGGGCTGAGCCCAGGTGGGGGAGCAGGAGGGTGCCGAAGTCCCGTGGCCGGTCATCCCCTGCCCCTCCATGCCGGCGTGCTCCATGTCTCTCATCTCGGTTTCGAGGGGGATCGGGCCCTCCCTCCCCTCCGCCACGGAGAACCTCCTGGAGACCTGGAACGCCTGGGCGTCGATCTCGACGAGTTGATCGTCCATCATGCACGCCGAGTAGAGCCTGGTTCCCTGGGGGTTCATCCTGGCGCCGTGGGGCATGGTGCAGGTCTCGATCTGGGTCATCTCCACCATGTCCGGGGTGTACACGACCGAAACCGTGGACGGGACGTGCTCGCCATGGAGGTTGAAATTCACGGCGAACAGGTAGAGACCGTCGGGAGTGACATCCATGGTCGCAGGGAACTGTCCGAGGAGGATCGGAGGGGCCACGAGGGTGTCGGGGCCCGCATCGAATTTCCAGAGATAGCCGTCGGGGACCCCGTGTCCTGTGGTCATGTAGAGATGGCGGCCGTCAGGAGACATCCTGAGCCCGTGGGGGCCCTCGGTTTCCACCGCCATGACCCCGATCGGGAAAGTCTTGGCCACCTCGGCGCCCGCCGGACCGAACTGCACGACGTGGAGCAGGTCTGCCGACTCGGCTCCCACGTAGGCGAAATACGTGGCCTCCGGAGGAGGGGCCTCCTGAGCGGAAAGCGCCGTCACGCCTGCGGAGAACAGCAGGGTAAGCGCGGCAGGGAATCTGGCCGGGACCATGGGGAGGTTTGGGGTCACTTGGAACACGGATTGGCGGTGATCGAGGGGGCGTGGGGTGGGGAGCCCTTGCCACTCCTCGCAGGATGAGTGAATTATCGTGGCCTTCAGACCTCAGCCCACATCATCGCAACGCCCGGAATCCCGAACTGGATCTACCGGGGTTTGGCGCAGGCTTGTGGCCCGGGAAGTCTATGCTCACGGGCCCCTGCGGCGCCAGAAGGCGCAACCACACGGTGTGGAGCCGGTGCGCCGCTCCACGAACCGTCCCGGTGACGATCAACAGCACAGGAGAAGTAGAGATGAGAGTTCCCGCCCGATCCATGTTCGCCGCCCTGGTGGCGGTCGCGAGCGTCGCCTCACCGGGCCAGGCCCAGGAAGAGGGGTTGCGGCGAGGGCTGGACGTCGCCGAAATCCGGGTCTCCCCATCGACCGTGCGGGTCGAGGTGGGACAGGAAGCGTCCTTCGACCTCCTCCTGGTCGACGCGCAGGGCAACCCCGTAGAGGGGGCCCTCCTGCGCATCGGCGGGAACCGCCGTGGGTTCACCCTGGTGAACGACGGGGAGGGGATCCGAGGGCTGCAAGCCGGGGAATACGAGCTCATCGTCTCTGTGGCGCTGCCGCCTGGAACGGACAGGCAGCCGTTGACCCAGCGTGTACCGGTCGTCGTCACCTGGCCTGCCATCGCCAGTATCGACGTGGACCAGCCCAGTGGCGTGCTGCTCGAGCGCACGACCGTGCGGCTCTCGGCTTCCGCTCACCACGCAGACGGATCGCCTCGTCCCGAGGCCCAGGTCCGTTGGATGAGCTCCGATCCTTCGGTGGCGTCCGTGGACCGGTTCGGCCACGTCACCGGACACGCGGCAGGACCGGTGAGCATCTCCGCCGAGTCCGAGGGTGTGATCGGGACCATTGAGATGTCGGTGGCGGCGTTCACGGGAGAGCGGATCGATATCGTGGGGGGCGCGGAGGTGGCCCGGACGGGGGACGTGCTGACCTTCGACGCGGCCATCGTCGACGGCGCCGGCAGCCGGCTCTCAAGCGTACCCGTGGACTGGGGGATCTCCTTCGTGCCCGACGACAGCATCCACGCGCCCGGGGCTTCCGGATTGGTGCGTGATGGGAAGTTCGTGGGCGAGGAGCCGGGCCAGTACACCCTCACGGCCGGCGCAGGCGGCCTTTCGGCCCGGAGGGTGGTGGACGTGCGGCCCCGGGGGGTGGTCCAGGACGTGGAGATCCTCGGACAGGGCGCGGTCAATACCGTTCACACCTCGGATCTCTGGATCTTCCAGGGGATGGACGGCCGGGACTACGGCGTGACGGGGACCTGGGGCGGTGACGGATGGGCCTACTTCTGGGACGTGACCGATCCCACCAACCCCGTGAAGACGGATTCCATCCAGGTCGACGCCCGGACGGTGAACGACGTGAAGGTGTCTCCGGACGGTCGCTACGCGGCCCTGAGCCGGGAGGGGGCATCCAACCGCCGAAACGGCGTCGTGATCCTGGACCTGCAGGACCCGGCCCACCCCACCATCGCGTCGGTCTATGATGACGGCCTGACCGGGGGCGTCCACAACATGTTCGCCATGGACGACCATCTCTTCGCCCTTTCGGCCGGGGACAAGTACGTCATTCTCGACGTCACGGACATCTATCAGCCCACCTACGTCTCCGAGTACAACCACCCGGAGAGCCGCATCCACGACGTCTGGGTGCACGACGGGATCGCCTATTCCTCGGAATGGGGCACGGGCGTGGTGGTCGTGGACGTGGGCAACGGAAAGTGGGGCGGCTCCATCGAGAACCCGGTGTTCGTCACCAACGTCCCCTACCCCGTCGGCGCCACCCATGCCGCCTTCCCCTACTTCCAGGAGGAGACGGGCAAGTTCTACCTGTTCCTGGGCGACGAGATCATGGCCCGTGATGGAGCCCCCTGGAGCGGAGCCGGATTGGCGCGCATCCCCCAGCAGGGCGGAACCCCGTCCGTTACCAGCGGCTACATCCACATCATCGACTTCACGGATCCCGAGAATCCGGTGGACGTGGCCCGCTACGAGGTCGAAGAGTTCGGGACCCACAACATGTGGGTGGAGGACGACGTGCTCTACGTGGCTTACTACGAGGGCGGCGTGAGGGTCGTGGACGTGTCGGGTGAGCTCATGGGCAATCTGGCGACCCAGGGTCGTGAGATGGCCGTGTACAAGGCCTTCGACCCGGCTGGGTTCGTCGCCAACGCACCCATGGCCTGGGGACCCCAGCCCTACAAGGGCTACCTCTTCTTCTCGGACTTCAACTCCGGCCTCCATGCGGTGAGGATCCAGCCGCGGGGCCGCCCGGCGACCTGATCGGCCGAGTCCGTTTCCCGGGGGCGAGGGGGCATTCGTGCGCTCTCGCCCCTTGTGGCTTCCCAATGAATCGGGCGAGATTGGCCACCAAATGGTCAAACTGATCTGGGTCCTGGGCGTTTCCCTCTCCCTCTCCTTCCTCTGCTCCATCCTCGAGGCCGTTCTTCTCTCGGTTACGCATGCGTACGCGGGGGTGCTCAAGGAACGGGGGGAGCGAGCCGGGGAGTGGTGGGAGCGCATGCAGGCGAAGATCGACGAGCCCATCGCGGCGATCCTCACCCTGAACACCATCGCTCACACCGTGGGCGCGGCCATGGGTGGCGCCATTGCCCTGGATGTATTCGGGGATCAGTGGATCGCGCTGTTCTCGGCGGTTCTCACCCTGGTCATTCTTCTCTTCTCCGAGATCATTCCCAAGACCCTGGGCGCGACGTATTCCAACGCCCTGGCGATTCCCGCCGCCTACGTGTTGCGAGGGATGATCATCCTCATGAAGCCGGTTCTGGTTCCCCTGTCATGGTTCAACCGTCTCATCCAACCCAGGGGGGAGCGGCCGTCCACGGTGAGTCGAGCGGAGATCGAGGTTCTAGCCGAGATCGGACGGCGGGAGGGAACGCTGGACGAGGACGAATGGGCCGTGGTCTCCAACGTGATGAGCTTGGACGAGGTGGAGGTCGGGGAGGTGATGACACCCAGGACCGACATGGTGGCGGTGTCCGTGGACGCGTCCGTGGAGGAGGCTCAGAATCTCATGCTCGAGAGCGGGCACCTGCGGCTACCCGTGTTCGAGGGGGACCTGGATCACATCGTCGGTCTCCTGGTTGCCCGAGACCTCTGGCGAGCCCACCGGGAGGGGGCCGCTGAGATCCGGGGCGTCATGCGGGCGATTCCCTTCGCTCCGGAGGGGAAGCCCGTGGAAGACCTCATCCCCGAGATGCGTGCCCGGAGAAGCAAGATGGTCATCGTGGTGGACGAGTTCGGCGGCACGGCCGGCCTGGCCACGTTGGAGGACCTCATCGAGGAGATCATCGGCGAGATCCAGGATGAGCACGAGGACGACGAGCCCGTCGACTTCCGGGACCTGGGCGACGGACGGTTCAGGATCTGGGGTGGAGCCCTGGTCCGGGATTTCAACTCGGAGTTCGCGGCGGCGATTCCCGAGGACGCCGCGGACACCCTGGGCGGCTACGTGTTCGGCCGGCTCGGGAGGATCGCTCGCGGGGGGGATGAGATCGAGCTGCCCGAGGGTACCCTGAGGGTCACCGCCATGCGAGGCCGGCGGGTGGAGTTCCTTCGCTTCACTCCCCGGCGGGAGGACTCGGACTGACCGTCGCGCCTTCCGGCGCCGAGACCTCCTGCTCCTCCAACCAGAATGACAGGGCCAGCAGGACCGCACCGCAGGAGATGGCCATGTCGGCGACGTTGAAGATGGGAAAGTCCATGAAGCCCAGATCGATGGGCCCGATGAAGTCCACCACCCCCCTGTTCCAACGCAAGCGGTCGTAGAGGTTCCCCAGGGCCCCGGCCATGACCAGGGAAACCGAAACCACGCGCAGCACATCGCTGGATCGGGCTTGGAGCAGGAGGCTCCCCAGCAGGATCACGGCAAAGATGGAAATTGGAATGAAGACCCAACGGGGGTCGTCACCGATGCTCAGGCCGAAGGCCGCTCCCCGGTTGAATGCGAGGGTCAGGGGAACCAGGCCCCCGAAGAGGTCCATCGATTGGTCCCGGAGCGCCCTCAGGGCCCAACTCTTGGTCCACAGATCCAGCACCAGGATCGAGACGGCGATGCCCAGGAACGTTCTTACCTTGCTACTCAACTTGACTCCCCATGCGAGGACCGCGCGGATCTGATGGACTGCGGATGGGGGTCGGCGCAACTCCGCCGGACCTCCAACCGTCGGTCCTGTACACCCCCTAAGCTGGAAACGTACCGGCTTCCGTCAACCGGGTTCCGGAATCGAAGCATACGGCAGGGGATAGCCCATCCCTCCCCAGGGTTGTATCTTCAGCCAGGTGAGAATGGTTCTCATTTAGAATCAAATGTCCCGAGACAGAAGGTGCCGTCGGTGTCGGAGTCCGCGAGAACCCTTGCTTTACCCATGGTCGGTGGCCCGGTCCGTCCGGACACCACACCGTGTGGGACCGAGGTGCGACTGGCGGACGTCCCCCTCGACCAGGACGTGGAGCTCGTTCGTATCGACCTCCCGCCCGACCAGATGGAACCCCTTCTGGAGCGGGGGGTCTTGCCTGGATGCCGGCTTTGCCCCGTCCGCAAATCCCCCTCGGGCGACCCCATCGTCCTGGTCGACGGTTCGTTGATCGCGCTGCGCAAGGAGATGGCTGCCTGCCTGTGCGTCATGAGCCCCTGGCCCGCGGCCGAAGCCGGCTGACCGACGTCCCTTGGCATCGGTAGGTGAAGGGGCCGTCTTGGCTCCCCCGGCGGCTCCCCTGGTAGCCCTGATTGGTCCTCCGAACTCGGGCAAGTCCACCCTCTTCAACCAGCTGACCGGTCTTCGCCAGAAGATCGCCAACTATCCCGGGGTCACGGTCGAGAAGCACCTTGGCTCGGTGCGTCTGCCCGACCGGAGGGCCGTGGACCTGGTGGACCTCCCCGGGGTGAACGGGTTCTCCGCCCGCACCCTGGACGAGCGGGTGACCCGCGACGTCCTGGAGGGGAAGATCGAAGGGCTCCCGAGCCCCGATGCCATCGTCCTCGTGGTGGACAGCACCCGGCTCGAGACCCACCTGATGCTGGTCGAGCCCATCATGGAGTTGGGAATCCCGGCCCTCATGGTCCTGACCATGGTCGATGAGCTGGCGGACCGGGGAGGGTCGGTTCAGGACCAGGTCCTGGGGGAGCACCTCGGCGTGGACGTGGTGCGAGCGAATGCCCGCACGGGCGAGGGGCTGGACCGGGTCATGGCCTTCCTCGGGGAGGTGGCGGACCGTGGCGCGCTGCCGGAGCGCCCCTGCCCCGCCGTTTCCAACGTCCGACACGGCACGCCGCTTCCCATGGCCGACGCCTTCGCGGCGCGCCGCCGATTCATCCGTGATGTCACGGCCCAGGCCGAGTTCACGGCACCGGGTCCGTCGGCTCTGTCGGAGCGGCTGGACTCGATCTTCCTGCACCGGTTCCTGGGCCCCCTGGTGTTCCTCGGTGTCGTCGTCCTCGTCTTCCAGGCCATCTTCACCTGGGCCACCCCGGCCATGGATGGGGTCGAGTTCCTGATCGCGACCTCGGGGGGATGGTTGAGGGATGTCCTACCGGACTCGTGGTTCCGTTCCCTCCTCGTGGACGGGGTTTGGGCGGGCGTGGGATCGGTGATCATCTTCCTTCCACAGATCCTCATCCTATTCCTCTTCCTGGGGATCCTCGAGGATTCCGGCTACATGGCGAGAGCCGCGGTGATCGCGGATCGAATGATGTATCGCGTGGGTTTGCAGGGCCGTGCCTTCCTCCCACTGCTCTCAGCCTACGCCTGTGCCGTGCCGGCCATCCTTTCGGCCCGGACCGTGGAGGACGAGCGGGACCGGATGGCGACCATATTCGTCGCTCCGTTCATGACCTGCTCGGCTCGACTGCCGGTCTACGCGCTCTTGATCGCCGCCTTTATTCCCGACGAGCCGCTTCTCGGGCCCGTCATGGGCCTCAGGGCGGCGACGCTTCTCGGCCTGTACGCCCTCGGTGTGGTTGCCGCGGTCGCCACCGCTTTCCTCCTGAAGCGAACCCTGCTCAAGGGACAGCCCTCGTCCTTCCTGATGGAGCTCCCGCCCTATCGGATCCCGTCGCCCCGGTCCCTCCTGCTTCGTCTCGTAGACCGCAGCAAGATCTTCTTGCGACGGGCCGGGAAGGTCATCCTGGCCGTAACCGTGGTGCTCTGGATCCTCACACAGGTGCCCCAGGCAGGCGAGGGACCACCCCCCATCGAGGAGAGCGCCCTGGGGTCCATCGGTCAGCTGCTGGAGCCGGCGATCGAGCCCCTGGGCTTCGACTGGCGGATCGGGATCGGCCTGGTGAGCTCACTGGCCGCCCGCGAGGTGATCGTGGGGACCCTGGGGACGATCTACGGGGTGGAGGGCGCGGACGAGGGCTCCATGGAACTCCAATCGGCCCTCCAGCGGGACCTGGACCTGGGCTCAGCCGTGGCGCTCCTGGTGTTCTTCGTGTTCGCCCTCCAGTGCATGTCCACGGTGGCGGTCATGCGACGGGAGACTGCGGGATGGAAATGGCCCCTGTTCCAGTTCGGCTACATGCTCACCCTGGCATGGGTAGGGGCGTTCGCGGCAAACGCCCTTCTCTGACCGGTGGGCCCCAGCCTCACCAAGGGGGCGGTCAGGAGCCCGTCAAGATCCACCATCCCAGGGCGCCTGCGATGACCAGGCTGATGACCACGGCCCCGATCTGAAGGGCGATCAGCCCCCTGCGGCTTGACCTGGGGGATTGGGACCGGGTCCTCTCCACACCCCCGGCAGTGATGTCGTAGAGCCAGGAGAAGATCAGGGTCACCGGGAACCCGGCCAGGAGCAAGATCACCAGGAACGTGGACAACTGCTCGGAGAGAATGCTGGTAGTGTCCCGAAGGGTCGCCATTACCGAGAGGATCACCCAGCCCACCACGATGTACCCGATGGCCACCGCGCCAACCCGGCGGCGCTGCACCTCCCTGATGAACTGCTGGAAGACCGGTGGAAGGGCGGAGTCGACCTGGGGAGCAGCGTGGCCGCCCGTGGTCGCGGGACCGGTGGGGCCTGCCCGGACCTCGGACAGGATGCGCTCCACCGCTTGGGCCTCCGGCCGCTGGGAGGGCGTCTTGGCCAGGCAACGCAGCACTGTGTCCTCCACCCGCGGATCGACGTCGGCACGGACCTGCCGGAGAGGGCGGGCCTCGCCCTTCACGTGGGCCTGTACCACCTCGATCTTCGACTTGACATCGTAGGGCCCCTGCCCCGTGAGGACGTGATGCGCCAGAACTCCCAGGCTGTAGACGTCCGTGGCTGCGGTGACCGTCTCGCCCAGAAGCTGCTCGGGGCTGGAGAAACCGACCTGACCCAAGGTCTGGCCCATACGGGTGATTCGGGTGACCGCCTCCGACCCGGTCTCCAGAATTCCGGCGATCCCGAAGTCGGTGAGCACGGCCCTACGGGTGGCGGCGTCCCAGATCACGTTCCCGGGCCGGATGTCCCGATGGACCACTCCAACCGCGTGAGCGGCGGCGAGGGCGCCGCTGACCTGTTCCAGGATGGATCTGGCCGTGTCCACGTCGAAGGTGCCGCCGGCGGCCAGAACGTCATCCAGGGTCTTCCCCTCGACATACTCCATGACCAGGTAGGGTGTGCCGTTTTCGAGGGTGCCGATCCTGTGGAGGGTACAGGCGCCTCGATGGTGAATGCGGGCAGCGGCGTGAGCCTCCCGCTGGAATCGAGCGAGCACCTGCTCGTCGTCCGCCAGTTCGGCCAGGGGGACCTTGATGGCGACCAGGCGTCGCAACGCCACTTCGCGAGCGAGGTAGACCGTTCCCATGGCCCCGGTCCCCAGGACCCGGGTCACCTCGAACTCAGGTGCCAGCTGGCGAGCCAGTTCCTGCATGTCGGACATCGAGCGCGCTCCGGCGTCGGTCGTTTGGGTGGGGATCAGCCACCGGCGATACCGTGAAGCCGGCTGAAGGTTCCTGCTCCGGGGCGGCACTGTCAACCGGGGTCGTCAATTGGAAGACCCTGGCGCGGAGCCGGGGACCGGCCACAGAATGAGGCCGCCTTCAAAGATCGACGAAGTTACCTTACCATCCCGAATACCAGTCACTGGAGTCCGGACCGCTCTCGTCCGGGCTCCGCGGCCCCGCGGGAGACCGTGCATGAACGCCAGCCAGGACAGTCCTTCAGGGGATTCGGCGGAGCGTAAGCCCTACGACGACGAGATCGACGTCCACGGGCTTACCCATGTCGGAAAGATCCGGAAGGAAAACCAGGATCATTTCCTGATCTGTTCACTCAAGAAGCAACTGGACGTGTTCCAGACCAGCCTCGCCGATCCGGAGGCGCTGCAGGGCACCGATGAGCGGATCGCATTCCTGGCCATGGTGGCGGACGGCGTGGGGGGCGGGCCCAAGGGAGAAGAGGCCAGTCGCCTCACCGTCGGAGGCGTGACCCAATACGTGGCTGAGAGCATGCATGCCTATTATGCCGCGGATCCCGACGATCCAGACGGGTTTGTGCGGTCCCTCGCCGAGGCCGCCCAGCGCTGCACCGCCGACCTCCGGAAGCGGGGCGAGGAGGACCCTTCCAGTCTGGACATGGCGACGACCCTCTCCCTCTGGATCGGGCTCTGGCCTCGGGCCTACCTCCTCCAGGTTGGCGACAGTCGCTACTACATGCTCCGGAACGGCGAGCTGACCCAGGTTTCCCGGGATCAGACCATCGCCCAGGAGTTGGTGGATCAGGGGGTGTTTTCACAGACGTCGACAGAGGAACTGCCTTGGTCCAACGTCCTCTCCAGTGCTATCGGAGGCTCCCAGACCAATCCCGTCGTCACGCGTATCGACAACGATTGGAACACGGTCCATCTGCTTTGCAGCGACGGGCTCACCAAGCACGTGTCCGACGCAAGGATCAAGGAACGGCTGGTACACATGTCCAATGCCCGGGAGGTGTGTGAACAACTCCTCCAGGACGCCCTGGATGGCGGCGGGACGGACAATATCACCCTGATTGTCGGCAGGACCCACCAGAGGGGGCCGTGAGAGGCGGGATCTGTCCTTGAGAGCCCCCCTCATGGGAATTTCGGTGGGAGGAGCAATGGCGCTGGGCGCGGGATCGGGGGAAGTCGGCGGGCAGGAGTTGCTGACGGAGGCCGACGTGATGGCCATGTCGGCCCCGGCCCCCGATCACAAGGTCCACTATGGAGAGCTCCCGCTCCAGTTCGGTCACCTGCGTCTTCCCGACGGGGAGGGCCCCTTCCCCGTTGTCGTGTTCATCCACGGGGGATGCTGGCTGGCGGAATACGGTATCGACCACGTGGGACCGCTGGAGGTGGCGCTGACCGATCTGGGATTCGCCGTCTGGTCCCTGGAGTACCGGAGGGTGGGAGACGAGGGCGGTGGGTGGCCCGGGACCTTTCTCGACGTGGGTCGGGGCACGGACTACCTGCGGGTTCTGGCGGAGGACCATTCCCTGGACCTGGACCGTGTCCTTGCGGCCGGGCACTCAGCGGGAGGACACCTCGCCCTTTGGCTGGCCGCTCGGTATAGGATCCCGCCGGGGGCGGACCTCTTCGAGGACCACCCCATCCGGGTCGCCGGGGTCGTCGGCCTGGCTCCCGCGGCCGACTTGGAGGGGCTCCACGAGCGAGGGACGTGCGGGAACGCGGTTCATCGCCTGATGGGAGGGTCACCCGCAGAGGCTCCTGCCCGTTACGCCACGGCCTCACCCATGCGACTGGCCCCGATCCCGGTCCCTCAGAAGCTCCTGATCGGGGCGCACGATGCGACGTGGGGCCCGGCGGGAGAGTCTTACCATCGGCGAGCCTTGGAGCAAGGCGCCGAGGATGTGGACCTGGTGGTAGCTCCGAACTCAGGCCATTTCGAGCTGATCGTGCCGGGAACGGAGACCTGGTCCAGGGTGACGGAGGCGTTTCGTGCCCTCCTGATTTCGGTCCACCGGGCGGACAGCGACCCTCGGTGACCTACGTTGCGCCTCGCCCGTCAAACGCGCTCGTGATCGGCCCTCCAGTTCTTCACCGCCATCTTGATCTGCTTCCGGTCGGTGATCTCCCCCGACAGGACGCGCCGCGCCAGGTCTTCCAGCTCTTCATTCGGCGCGAAGCGAAGCCCGATGAGTTGGTCGGTGGAGAACTCGGGGATCCGCTCCCTGAGGTCCTCCGGTAGCACCCGCTCCATCCGGAGCCTCTCCTCGAGGCGGATGACCCGGTCCTGCACCCCGAGTGCGAAGCGTCGCGCATAGGAGCTGACCAGCACCAACGTGAGGACCAGGATGAGGGTCATGGCCGTGTCGACGGACGGGTTCCGAACCACGCCCGAGATGGACGACACCAGAAGGGCCAGGATCAGCAATGAGCCGACGTAATGGAACCCGGGGACCATCTTCGCATGGTTCTTGTAGTTCTGCGGTTGCTGGCTCATAAGCCTCTAGGAGTGGAGTGGACGGCCGAAGGGCACGGGGCCCGGCGGCGGAGCGGTCGACTGGCGACCGACACCAACGTGTCATGGGGCGGGAATCAGACGACCAGGCCGTGCCGCTCGATCATTCGGTCCAGGCGGGGTCTGGAGATTCCCAACTGCCGCGCCGTGGCGCTTTTGTTCCCCGCCGCCCGCATCAGGGTGCGTTGAATGTGGGCCGCCTCCATCTCGTTGAGGCTGCTGCCGCGGATATCCGCCAACTCCGGCGGAACGTCTCCGTTCAGATGGAGACCGGCCGACGAGATGGCGGGGCCCTTTGCCATGACCACGGCCCGGGTGAGGGCGTTCTCCAACTCCCGCACGTTTCCGGGCCAGGCGTGGGCGACGATCTCCGCCATCACCTCTGTGGGGACCGTGGTGGCCGCCCGACCCAACTCCCGATTCGCCCGCTCGAGGAGGTGCTGGACCAGCAGCGGAATGTCGCACTTGCGCTCCCGAAGGGGCGGCACGGAGATCTCGATCACACGCAGACGGAAGAAGAGGTCCTCTCGGAACTCCCCCGTCTCAACCAGGGACTCCAGGGGCCGGTGGGTCGCGGCGATGACCCGGGCTTCCGTGGTCTTCAGTTCCTCGCCACCCACGCGCATGAACGTCCGCTCCTGAAGGACCCGAAGCAGCTTGGCTTGAAGATCGGGGCTGGTGTCCCCGATCTCGTCCAGGAAGATGGTCCCGCGTCCGGCGAGTTCGAACCGGCCCTTCCGGTCCGATGCCGCCCCGGTGAAGGCCCCCTTCACATGTCCAAAGAGCTCCGATTCCAGCAGAGAGGGCGGGAGGGCCGCGCAGTTCACTGCGATGAACGGCTCGTCCGGGTGCTCCGAGTTGGCGTGGATGGTCCGGGCCACGAGTTCCTTACCGGTCCCGGTCTCTCCGCGCACGACCACCGTCGCCCGGGACTTGGAGACCATCCCGATAAGCTTGAAGACCTCCAGCATCCTCGGGTCTCGACCGACCAGACTGGGGCTGGTATCGGAGACGGACTCCACCTTCGCGCTGGCCCCACCTCCGATCCGGGCGGCCCGATCCACCAGGCAGCGATCGACCACGGAGTCCAGGCGGTCCAGATCCAGGGGCTTCACCAGATAATCATAGGCCCCCATCTGCATGGCATCGATGACGCCCTGGGTGTGTTCGAACGCGGTGATCATGATCACGTCGGCGTCGAACGCCGAGCCCCTGATCAGCTTGAGTAGTTCGAACCCGGACATCCCGCCCATGCGGATGTCCGTCAGGACGATCTCCGGCCCGAAGGCGTTGAGAAGGGGGACCGCGGACTCCGCCGAATCCGCGGCCTCCACGCGGAAGCCCTGGGATCTCAGGTGCCTGGCGAGCGTCTCGCGGTGGGAGTCGTCGTCATCCACCGCCAGGAGTCTCGGGTCCCAACGCCCCCCTCCCGTCCTCTCTTTGCCATTCCTCGGTTCGCGCAAAATCGTCATCCCTTCGCAAGTCGCAGCGTCGGACGCACGTCGTCCAGATGCTGCAGTGACGTCCGCTCGGTGAGCCAGGCCCGGTCGAACCCCTCCAGGGCCGATTCGGCTACGGGAAGGGTGAGGCTGAATGTGGCGCCGGCGGCCGGAGACGAGCCAAACTCGAGTGTCAGGTCGCCCCCGTGGATCCTGAGGGTCTCCCGAGAGATGGCCAGGCCGATTCCCGACCCACCGGATTTGGTGGTGAAGAACGGCTGGAAGATCCGGTCCCGATTGGCCTTTGGGATCCCTGGCCCTGCGTCCTCGATCAGGAGGCGGATCGCGGGTCCCTCGCTCCCCAGCACGAGGTCGGAACTCATACGGACGGCGCCGCCGTCGGGCTGGGCGTCCAGGGCGTTGACGTAAAGGTTGAGGAGTGCGCCCCGGATACGGCTGGGGTCGGCATGCACCCGGTCCACCATCGCCCCCGGTCTCCAGTCGAGGCTGATCTCGTTCCGGCTGAACTCCGGCGCCATGAGCCCCAGGGAGCCATCCACGATCTCGTGGAGGGAGCAGTCCTCTCGGATCGGCGGTGTCCCGTCCCCCATCTCCAGGACGGAACCCACGACGGCGTTGAGCCGGCGGACCTCCTGGAGGCTCACACGGATCATGTCGGGCGCGTCCGGGTCTATCGCCCCTCGGGCGACCATCCGATCGATGCTCTGGAGATTCATGTGGATGGAACTGAGCGGGTTCCGGATCTCATGGGCGATGTGGGACGCCAGTTCCCCCACCACCGCCAGGCGGCCCTGCTCATCGACCCGGCGAACCAACTCCTTCACCCGGGTCGCCATCTCACCGGTCGCCACCGACAAGTCCTCCATCACGTCGCCCCTGGGAAGGGGAAGCCAACCCGGGCCTTCGTCGTCTCCGAACTCCCGCATCGACTGAGCGATCTGTCGGAGGTCCCGGCGAACGGGCGCAAGCGTGAGGAAGGAGGTGATCCCCGCACCCAGCAATGAGAGGATTACGAGCACCCCGACGGACGCCACCTGGGGGCTGCCCATGGGGTTTGCTTCCATGGCGATGAGGACGGCCGCCACCAACGGAGTGACCACCGATCCCAACACCATGGAAAGCAGCCTGAAACTCACCGATCCGATCCTCCCAGTAGACCCGGGCTCGTTCCCGCGCCCACACGCGGGATATATCGAGGTGGGAGGGCTACGTTAGGAACGGGGGTTCAGATTGTGAAGTGAAATATATGGCGGACCTCTAGTCCCGCCTCCATCGTACACATGTAACCCTTTGTCACGTATGTGCTTGGCGGCACGGCGAACAAATGGCGTGTTTAGGGTCTCCCCGCCACCGCTCCATGTCGGCGCCGGGGCACCTGGGTCAGACGTGGAGACCGTGCTTCTCGATCATTCGATCCAGACGGGGGCGAGAGATACCCAGGGTCCGGGCTGTCGCGCTCTTGTTCCCGGCCGCCCTGGCCAGGGCCCGCTGCACGTGGGCCGCCTCAACCGCCTCGAGGGTGGATTCCCGGTACGCTGCGAGGTCGTCGGTCTTCGGGACCGCATCCTCCAGGGCGTCCAGGGTCACCGCTGATCCCTTGGCCATCACCACCGCCCGGGTGATGGTGTTCTCGAGTTCCCGAACGTTGCCCGGCCAGGGTCGAGAGACGAGCTCGGCCATCACTTCCGTGGGGATCGTGGTGACCGCCTTCCCCAACTCCCTGCATGCCCGGTCCAGGAGGTGCTCGGCGAGGAGGGGGATGTCTTCCCTGCGCTCTCGAAGGGGCGGGATGGGCACTTCGATGACGCGAAGCCTGAAGAACAGGTCCTCCCGGAATTCGCCCTTCTCCACCAGGGACTCGAGGGGCCGATGGGTCGCGGCGATCACTCGGGCGTGCGTCGTGCGGGTTTCTTCGCCGCCGACGGGCGTGAAGGTCCGTTCCTGCAGCACCCGGAGGAGCTTGGATTGGAACGCCGGGCTGGTGTCCCCGATCTCGTCCAGGAAGATGGTGCCCCGTCCTGCAAGTTCGAACCGGCCCCGCCGGTCTTGGACCGCGCCCGTGAACGATCCCTTCACGTGTCCGAACAGTTCGGATTCCAGTAGGGTGTCCGGTAGGGCCGCGCAGTTCACCGCGATGAACGGCTCCTCCGGATAGTGGGAGTTGGCGTGGATGGTCTTCGCCACCAGCTCCTTTCCTGTGCCGGTCTCTCCACGCACGACGACAGTCGCGTGGGACTTTGAGACCATCCCGACCAACTTGAACACCTCCAGCATTTTCCCATCCCGTCCGACCAGTTCGGGGCTGGGAACGGCGGTCCGCTCATAATCCCCCGCCTCCGCGGACGATCCGGTGCGAGCCCGCCGCTCTTCCATGCACCGTCCCACGCTCTCGTCGAGTCGGTCGAGGTCGAGAGGCTTCACGAGGTAGTCGTACGCCCCGATCTGCATGGCGTCGATCACGCCCTGGGTCTCCTCGAACGCCGTGACCATGATCACGTCCGAGTCGAACTGGGTGTCTCGGATCTTCCTAAGCAGGTCGAACCCTGACATACCGCCCATCCGGATGTCGGTTAGGACGATCTCCGGCTGGAAGCCGGAAAGAACCTGGAGGGCAGCCTCCGCAGAATCCACTGATTCAACCTGGAAGCCGCTACTCCTCAGGTGCCTGGCCAGGGTGATTCGGTGGGAGCTGTCGTCGTCCACGACGAGGATCCGGGGATCGAATCCGCCCCGGGACCGGGACGCCACCGATGGGTTCGAGCCAACCTTCGAAGCTACCCCAAAATGGCCTCCGATCCGAATGGCCCCTGGGGCTGCCCTTGGGCGGTGCGGGTGGTCTCGACCCAGCGGGGATCCAGTCCATCGGCCCCCGGGTCCGTGAGCGGCAGCACGACGCGGAAGGTCGCGCCGGAAGCGGGCGTTTCCGGAACGTCCAGAAGTAGCTCGCCCTGGTGGACGCGTAGCGCCTCTCGCGACATGGCGAGGCCGATGCCCGATCCTGCGGGTTTGGTCGTGAAGAACGGCCGAAACACGCGATCCCGCAGGGAGGGCGGGATCCCGGGTCCTGCGTCGGCGATGACCAGGTCGATGGAGGGCCCGTTCTGCCCGCTCCCCGGCCGGGTGGCGATACGGAGGGCCCCTCCCTGGGGCTGCGCCTCCAGGGCGTTCACGAACAGGTTGAGAAGGACACCCTTGATCCGCTTGGGGTCGACGACCACCTCGTCGTCGGGACAATCGGGCCGCCACGTGACCTGGATGCCGGCTCGCCGGAACTCCGGCCCCATGACCTCCAGCGCCCCGTCCACGATCCGGTGAAGGGACGCCCGTTCGAATCGCGGCGGCTCCGCTCTGCCCATCTCGAGGACGGCTCCCACCACCGCGTTGAGCCGCCGTACCTCCTGCAGGCTCACCCGGATCATCTCGGGGACCTCATCGTCCACCACCCCCCTGGCCAACATCCGGTCGATGCTCTGCAGGTTCATGTGGATTGAGCTGAGGGGGTTCCGGATCTCATGGGCGATGTGGGACGCCAGCTCCCCGACCACCGCCAGGCGGCTCTGCTCGTCCACGCGGCGCAGCAACTCGTGGATCCGGGAGACCATTTCTCCGGTGGCGAGAGAGAGGTCTCCGACGGCGTCCCCCTCGGGAAGGGGGAGCCAGCCGGGAGAGTCACCCTCGCCGAAGTCGAGCATGGCCTCTGCGATCCGTCCCAGGTTCCTTCGGACGGGGGCGAGGGCCAGGATGGACGTGAGGACGGCACCCATCACCGAAAGGCCCACCAGACCAAGGACCGCCGGCATGGCCCATGGCGGCTCCCGGCCCACGCTGGTGACGAGGACCAAGGCCGCGGCCAGAGGAGCAATCACGCTCCCCAGGATCATTGCGAGCAGCCGCAAGCTCATCTCGGTGGACCTCTCCTCTCTCCTCTTCGGGACGGATACGCCTCCACCCCATCGCAAGAAGGAGCCCACATGAAGGGCGGCTCAGGTGCCGGGGACGAACCGGGCGCCTCCGGCACCGTCCCCGGTCCAGAGTCGGACGGTCGCGGAGTTCGTAAACAAATGAGGATAGGGCGGTTAGGGCTGTGCCGGCCCGCGCCGCGCGGATCCCGTGGGGCACTCGGAAGGCCGATAGGCAGGAGCCGGGCCGCTGTGGGAGGGGCCCGGGAACCCGGAATGAAGTGCAGGGCCGGAGAAATAGTTGCCGGAAAACCCGGCGGATTCGGCCCTCGGGTCGGGAGTGGGCCCGCAAACCGCCCGATGTGTAACGCATTAGGGGGACTTCAGATGTAACGGATCGTTGCAGATTCGCCCCCGGCGGGGAACGTCCGAGTCCCGTAAGTGACGCACTGAAGGCAGGTTAAGGTTTTTGGCACGACCCGGCACGGCCCTTGTTAATAACGACTCCCCACAATCATCCGACCTATCTGTGATTTCGAGATCGATAATGACACCCACAAACACCGCTCAACTGAGCGACGCGCACCTGGTGCGGTCGAATCAGTTGATCTCCCGTTCCCCAACGGGACGTCCCTCCCGGTTCGTCCGGGCCATCGGGGCGCCTGCGGTCCCCCGCCCTACACGGCGGGAACGGTGCGCCCGCTGACCCCGGAAATCGCCGGGCAGCTGGCTACTACTCCTCCCCCACTCGGCCGAGGCCGAAGGAGAGAATCATGACGAAGTTCTTCAGCACCCTCTGGAACGACGACGCGGGTCAGGGACTCGTGGAGTACGTCCTGCTGATCGCCCTGGTGGCCATTGGCCTGATCGCGATCATCCTGCTGTTCCGGAACAGCATCGGCGGCATCTTCAAGGTGATCAAGAGCAACCTGGATAGCGCTCCGGCGAGTTCCTACACCTGATCGCAGTCGACCTGGTGGGGGGCCGGGCCTTTCCCGGCCCCCCTCTCTTCCCTCTCCCCATCTCAGGATCGTATCGATGATCATCGCATCGTCCATGGTCTTTTTCGGCTTGATGCTTCTGGGACTCGTGTCCGACATGAGAACCCAGCGCATTCCGAAGTGGATCACCGTACCGGGCGTCGTCCTGGGCCTCACGGCCGGCGCGCTGGCGGGTTGGGCTGGGCTGGGCGCGGCTTTCGCGGGCGCCTTCCTGGGGATGTTGGTCGGCACCGTTCTCTTTGCGCTCGGTGCGCTGGGGGGCGGAGACGTGAAGCTCCTCGCCGTGGTTGGTGCCTTCCTCGGCCCCATGGGCCTGGGATACGCCCTTCTAGCGGGTGGAGCGATTGGAGGCATCCTCGGGTTGTGGATCGCGATTCGGCGCGGCGTGATTCTGCCGACGCTCCTCAACACCCGGGATCTGGGCATGAACCTGCTGACCCTGGGTCGGCGCGGCGACCGCATGACGCTGGACAGTGCGGCAGCCATCCGAGTCCCCTACGGCGTGGCCATCGCCCTCGGCGGTCTGATCGCGAGGTTCGTCGTGATGCCGGGACTCCTCACATGAATACGATGCGGCTCGCTCGGAAGGATCGATCGGTTCTGGGGCGACGTGGGCAGGCTCTGGTGGAGTTCGCGCTGATCCTGCCTCTGCTGCTGATACTGGTCTTCGGCATCATCGAATTCGCACGCGCCTGGAATCAATACCAGGTCCTCACGGATGCGGCTCGGGAGGCCGCGCGCACTGCGGTGATCGACAATCCCACAATGACGCAGGACTCGGTGCAGGGTGTCATCCAGGCGGCCCTCACCAGGGCCCGCATGGACTACTCGTCGGCGACGGTCACACTGACCGGATGGCGGGCGGGTCGAGGTACCCTCGCAGAGGTCCAGATCGAATATCCGTTCGCGTTCACATGGCTGAAGCCGTTCCTGGCGTGGTCCGACGCTGCGGCGTCGATCACGCTCAAGACGAACTTCGTCATGCGGAACGAGTAGACTCCGAAGGAGACGCGCAAAATGAGGCGCAAACGCATTCTCTTGGTGCTCGTGCTGGCCGTCCTTTCGGGGGCTATCGCCGGGTTCGCTGCACTCCGGCTCCTGCAGGAGCGGCCGGTATCCCTCATGGCTTCCGAGGCCCCTCGGATCAGTGTTCCCTTCGTGGTCGCGGTTCAGGATCTCGAGGTCGGGCACATGATCACGGAGGAGGACGTCATGATCCTCGAATGGCCTTCCCTCGATCTGCCGGCCGGGTATCTGGGCTCACCCCCCGAGGCCATGGGCCGAGGCGTGGTTACGCCGATCAGGGCGAACGAGGCCATCCTCGACACCAAGCTCGCGGACCCTGCAGGGGGCGGTGGGCTCCCGGTGGCCATTCCCGAGGGAATGCGGGCCATGAGTGTGGCCGTGGACGAGGTGGTGGGAGTGGCGGGGTTCGTACTCCCCGGGACTCGGGTGGACGTGCTCGTGACCATGGCCGGGGGCGGCAACAACCGTGAGGCTATGACCCGGATCATCCTGCAGAACATGCAGGTCGTGACCGCCGGCCAGACCATGACCCGAGACGCGAACGGAGACCCGGTGCTGGTACCCGTGGTCACCCTCCTCGTCACGCCCGAGGACGCCGAGCGTCTGGCGTTGGCATCGACCCAGGGCCGGATCCAGTTGGCCCTCCGGAACACTCTGGACCTCGATGACGAGGAGACCCGGGGCATCCGCGTTTCCAACCTCCTGTCCGGTCGCACCGGGCCGGCCCGTCCGGCTCAGCGCGTGACCCGGGTGCAACCCCAATCCTCCCGTGAGATCGTCGTCGAGACCTATCGGGGCGGTCAGCGAGCACTCGTCACCTTCCAGCGGAATAACTAGACCCATGAACGCACCTCAGTATAGAGAGTCCGTATGGATCCCGGGGCCGCTCAAAGTGGCACTCGCCGTTGCCTTGGTCCTGGCCGCTTCGCTCCTGTTCCCCACCATGGTGGATGGGCAGCGGGTCCAGTCGAGCCCCGATCGCGTGGTCACGGTGGCAAGGGGCGCCTCGGCCCTCCTGACGTTGCCGACCTCGATGGCGAGGATGTCCATCGCAGACGAGAGCATCGCCGACGCGGTGCTGGTCTCACCCACCGAGATCCTGATCAACGCCAAGCTCGTGGGACTCACGAGTCTCGTGGTTTGGGACGAGCAGGGTCAGGCCAGCCTCTTCAACATCGAGGTCACGACGGACGTGGCGGCCCTGGAACGGCAGCTCAACGACCTCTTCCCCGGCAACGACCTGGAGTTGTCCATGGGGCTGGGCGGATCGGTGGTGGTCTCGGGCGAGGTCCGTGATCCCAGTGTGGTGAGCCGTACGCTCCAGATCGCCCAGGCCGCCGGCCTGACGGTCATCGACAACATTTCGGCACCTTCCGCCAAACAGATCCTCCTGCACGTCCGTTTCGCCGAGGTGAACCGGTCCGTCCTGGAGGAGTGGGGCAGCACGCTATTCGCCCAGAACCCCAATTACTTCGGAGGGATGTTCAAGTCCTCCGAGAACCTCGAGATCGGTACTGTCTCGGAGGGGCTGGTGTCCGTGCTGGTCTCGGGGAATGGCGCGGAGCTCTCGGCCGTCATCAGGGCCCTGAAGACCTCCGGGGACTTCAACTCCCTTGCCGAGCCCAACCTCATCACCATGGAGGGGCAGGAAGCGACCTTCCTGGCGGGAGGGGAGTTCCCCTTCCCCGTGGTCCAGAGCGGCGCCAGCTCGAACGCCATCTCCATCCAGTGGAAGGAGTTCGGGGTGCGCCTGAACTTCACGCCCACCATAACCAACAGTGGCAACGTGCGCCTCAAGGTCGCTCCTGAAGTGTCGGCCTTGGACTTCACGAACGGACTGGTCATCGGTGGTTATGAGGTCCCGAGCATCTTGACCCGCCGGGTCTCGAGCGACGTGGAGTTGGCGCCCGGGCAGCACCTGGCGATCGCCGGGCTGCTGGACAACTCCATCCTTGAGAGCGTGAACAAGATCCCGATTCTCGGAGACATTCCGATCCTCGGATACCTCTTCAAGTCCACGGACTATCGCGAGCGCCGTTCCGAGTTGCTGGTGATCGTGACGCCCCACATCGTGGAACCCCTGAATACGGCTCCGGCCCTTCCCACCGGCGAGCCGGATGAGTGGGACTGGGACAGCCGCCTGAAGGACAGGGCGAATCCTGGAGCCATGAACCCCTTCGGCCTGCCCGGAGTGCAGCAGGCTCCGCCGGAGACTTCGCCCCCCACGGCCGCCGGAAACGGATCGTAGAATGAAGACTCGTCGCTACTCCCTCCAGGATCGCCGGGGAGCCACGCTGGTCCTGATCGCTGTGATCCTGCTCGGCACGCTCGGGATCCTGGCCCTGGCCATCGATCTGGGCATGCTCATCACCGCCCGGTCCGAAGCCCAGCGGACGGCCGACGCGGCCGCCCTGGCCGGAGCGAGCGTGTGGATGGATGTCGAAGAACCGCTGAACGTGGTCGCCGAGGCCGAGTCCCGAGCCATGGCGCTGGCGAACGCCAACTACGTTCGAACCGCTATGGTAGCTCCAGAGGAGGTCACCATCGAGGTGATTCCCGACTCGATGAAGGTCCGGGTTCAGGTCCGGAGGACCGGGATCGCCACCTGGTTCGCCCGTCTCCTCGGTATCAACGAAGCCGCGGTATGGGCCAAGGCCGCCGCGAAGGTGGAACTCGGCGGGGCAGCCCGCTGCTTCGCTCCCTTCGCGATCCCCGACCTCTGGGACGAATCCAATGACGACGACCCCTGGTGGGAGTGGGACGACGATGCTCCGTGGGATTTCGACCCTGCGGGCGACGATTTCTACAAAGCATGGGAAGAGGGTTGTCAGGACTGCACCGGATACGGAAGCTCCATTCGGGATGGGGACGATCCGGGCACACCCGAGTACGACTGGATCGAAAACGACTTCGGGCGCCAGATCGTCTTGAAGGTCACCGATCCGAACAGTGAGTATACCGCCGAGCCCGGGATCTTCATGCCGTGGAGACTGCCCGAGGACCCGGCCCAGGAGGCATGCGGGAGCGGTGGGAATCCCGGGGACACCGGGGGCGCCGCCTTCCGGACCAACATCTGCAGCTGCAATCGATCCAAGATCGAGTTGGACACACCCTACCCGGTGGAGCCTGGAAACATGGTGGGCCCCGCCTTCCAGGGGATGCGGGATCTCATCCAGCAGGATCCCACCGCCACCTGGGTTCAGAATCCGGACGGCACCGGGTACGTCGCCAGCAACAACGCGGAGTACCAGGGGGCAAACTGGATCGACAACCCACGGATCATGCGGGTCGCGATCATGGACCCCGGGGAGATCCAGAATCCCGGGATGCAGACCATCACGTTCAACAACTTCGCCATGATCTTCTTGGAGGAGCAGGGGAGCAATCAGGACCCGATCGTCGCGCGGTTCATTCCGTATTCGTCCGGGGACGACGTGGGCCCGGTCCAGGGCTCGTTGGTTCGCATTCTCAGACTCGTCGAGTAGCGAGGGATACATGGATCGGAAGCAGGTAGCCTGCGCAGTCGTCTCCTCGGACCCCAAGTTCAGGGCCTGGGTGAAACGCTGCTTCGATACGCCCGAATCCCAGGGGCTGGTGTGCGCGGAGTTCCCCCTCGACCCCCAGGTCGTCGGGCGGAGCGAGGCCAAGGGCATGGCCGCCGCCGGCTCCCAGGTGGTCATCGTGGATATCCGCGAAGACGTCGGCGGGGGAATCGAGGCGTTGGAGCGACTCGCCGGGTTCCTTCCCGGGAAGCGTGCCCTGAGCATTGGGCCCAGCCTGGACGGGGAATCCCTGCTCAGGATCATGCAGGCCATGCCTGGCGAGTTCGTTCCGGAGCCGTTCGTCGACGTAAAGCTGGGCGAAGCGATGGGCCGGATGGCCCGACACCTGGGATTGGGAGCGCCCGCGAGCGCCCAGAACATGGACGACGCCCGAACCCTGGCCGTGTTCAGTCCAAAGGGTGGCGCCGGAGTGACGACCATGGCAGTGAACCTGGCCGTGGCCATCCGGGAACGTACTAAAGCCCCCACCCTGCTTCTGGACATGGACGCAGGACTCGGGACGGCCTCGCTCCTCATGGGGCTCTGGCCCAAGTACTCCGTGATCGACGTGATCCGCAGCTTTCACCGCATGGACGGGGAGTTGCTCCGTTCGCTGGTGGAGAAGCACGAAACCGGCCTCATGGTCCTCTCCTCGCCGGCAGATCCCGGTGAGCTCAGGGAGATCTCCATCGACGACGTCCGTATGCTTCTCTCGGTCTTGGGAAGCCAGGTGGAGAACATCGTGGTGGACGCCGGGAGCTTCCTGACCCGGGGTACCGGAGCGGTCCTCTCCGCCGCGGACCAGGTCTTCCTCCTGGCCACACCCGAGATCCCGACTCTACGGAACATGAAGCGGGTTCTGCCCGCACTCATGCGGCAGGATCCCGACCTTCCACGCCATCTCAGCCTGGTACTGAATCGCATCGGGACCGACGACATGGTCCGCAAGGACGACGTGGAGGAAGTGCTGGAGATCGAGGTGGGCTGGACCCTCCCCAGAGACGACGGAGCCCTCACCAAGGCGGCGAATCTGGGAACCCCGGTGGTGACCGGGGGCAAGTCCAACTACGGCACTTCTCTCATGAAGATCGTCGATGATCTTTGCGGCCCCCCCGAAACCCCGACCAACTCCCGTTCGGGGCTTCTCGGCGCGATCGGAGGGGTGTTCTCCCGGAAGGCCCCGAAGCGTCGCATTGACGCCCGTCGCACGGCAACAGCGGAGGTGACCCCATGAGGTCTCAAGGTTCGACCCGACCCGTCGCCCCCGACGAGCAGCTCCCGGGGGTCGTCGGCGGAATCCCCAGGCACCCTGACGGGCGCGTGGGTGGCGGCTTGGACACGGAGGCCTTCCAGGGGCTCAAGATCCGAATCCACCGGAGACTCCTGGAACGTCTCAACCTCTCCAATCTGGATTCCCTGGACCGTGAGGAGGCCTCCCGGGCCATCAGCCTGGTCACCCAGGAGTTGGTGGCCCAGGAGTCCCTCGCCCTCAACCTGGACGAGCGGGACCGGATGGTTCAGGAGGTCCTGGACGAGATCTTCGGGCTGGGCCCGCTCCAGCCCCTCATCCTGGATCCCGAGGTCTCCGACATCCTGGTGAACGGATTCGACGATATCTGGCTCGAGAAGCACGGAAAGCTGGAGAAGACGTCCGTCCGCTTTCAGGACGACACCCATCTGCTCCAGGTGATCGACCGGATCGTCTCCGCGGTGGGGCGGCGCATCGACGAGTCGTCTCCCATGGTGGACGCCCGGTTGCCCGACGGCTCCCGGGTGAACGCCATCATCCCTCCCCTGGCGCTGGACGGCCCTCATGTCTCGATCCGGAAGTTCAAGCGGGACACGCTGAGCACGGACGACCTGATCCGAAACGGCTCCATCACGGAGGAGATGGTCGACCTGCTGCAGGCCATCGTCCGATCTCGCCTCAACGTCCTGATCTCGGGAGGTACCGGATCCGGTAAGACGACGCTCCTGAACATCCTGTCGTCTTTCATTCCGGGTGACGAACGGATCCTGACCATCGAGGACTCTGCCGAGCTCCAGTTGAACCAGCCCCACGTCGTCCGTCTCGAGACCCGTCCGCCCAACGTGGAGGGGCGCGGTCAGGTGAGCCAGCGTGAGTTGGTCATCAACGCGCTGCGAATGCGGCCCGACCGGATCGTCCTGGGAGAGGTCCGGGGCGGCGAGGCCGTGGACATGCTCCAGGCCATGAACACGGGACACGACGGCTCCCTGACCACGCTCCATGCCAACACCCCTCGGGACGCGCTCAGTCGGCTGGAGACCATGATGTCCATGGCGAACCTGAACCTGCCGGAGTCGGCCTCCCGGCGACAGATCTCCAGCGCCATCCAGGTCGTGGTCCAGCTCAGCCGCCTGTCGGACGGTACCCGTCGGGTCATGAGCATCGCGGAGATCGTGGGTATGGAGGGTGAGATCATCACCATGCAGGACATCTTCGTTTTCGAGCGGGAAGGCATAGACCCCGAGGGCAACGTCCTCGGGCAGTTTGCCCCGAGCGGAATCCGTCCGACGTTCACCGAGCGTCTGAAGCAGTACGGCAACGACCTCCCCGAGACCCTGTTCATGCGGGCCAGGGGCGGACCGGAAAGACGGTGGTGAGATGACCACGGATATGATGAATGCGTTCCTCGCGTTCGCGGCCGTCCTCTTCGCGGCCTTGACGGTTGCCCTGATCATTGAGGGTTCCAGCGATTGGCGACGTCGTCGTACCGTGCGGCGCCGACTTCTGGCCGGAGACCGGGCCGGCGCGGAGCAGACCTCGGTGGGTCGCTCCGACATCCTCGCCGAGCGTCATCGCGAGGGGACCGCCCTGGACGTGATACTGGCCCGGATTCCCCACTTTCGGGATGTGGCTCTGCAACTCGAGCAGGCCGACCTGAGGATGACGGTGTCCGCCTACCTCGCTTTGGCCTTGGGACTCGCCTCGGCCCTGGGGCTGGCGGTCAACCTCGGCACTGGTTCCACCCTCCTCACCGTCCTCGCTGCCGTGGGCGGAGGGGCGATGCCGCACTTCTACGTGAAGTTGAAGAAGAACAGTCGCCTTCACGCTTTCGAGGCAAGCTTCCCTGAAGCGATCGATCTCATGACCCGGGCCATTCGGGCAGGACACCCGCTTTCCTCGGGACTTCAAATGGTGGCTACGGACGGCCCCACCGCTGTGGCCGGAGAGTTCCAGCGCGTCTTCGAAGAACACCGCTTCGGACTTCCGTTTTCCGATGCTCTCATGGGACTGGCGGACCGGATCGAGATCCCTGACGTACGGATCTTCGTGACCGCGATCCTGGTGCAGCGGGAAACGGGGGGGAACCTGGCGGAGATTCTCGAGAAGATCGCCAGTGTTTTGCGGGCGCGATTCGTTCTCCGACGCCAGCTCAGGGTGTACACCGCCCAGGGTCGGCTGACGGGCATGGTGCTCATGGCCCTGCCCGCGATCCTGGCGTTCGGGATGTACGCCCTGGATCCCGACTACATGAGTGTACTCATCGAGGAGACGATCGGCCTGATCATGGTCGGAGCGGCGGTGATCCTGCAGGTGATCGGGCTCTTCTGGATCCGGCAAATCATCAACATCGACATGTAAGGCGGATGCCCAGATGATCTACCTCCTCATACTCTCCGCGGCCCTGTCGGTGGGGTTGGGCGTACTCGCCTTCGGCGAGGCCATGCCCAGTCGCCCCAAGAAGGTCGACGAGCGAATCGCCACCATCCGAGGCACGTCGAAGGAGTCCCTCCTCAAGCGGGCGCGGCAGGCCCGCCGGGAGCGCCTCGAGGCACTCCTCGAGGAGATGGGCGACAAGCTGCCCACCCGGGGCTCGGATCGCGATACGGTCCGGAGGCGTCTCGGCCAGGCCGGATTCCGTAAGCCGGGCGCCGTAGGTGTGTACTGGAGCTCCCGGATCGTGCTTGCTGCGATCCTCGGAGGGGCTACGGTCATTCTCTTCCCTCTTGCCGGCATGACGGCCCGGGTGACGTTCTTCGTCACGGCGTACGCCGCAGGAATGGGCTGGATCGTCCCGGGCATTCTCGTCGCGGGCCGAGCCCGAGCCCGGATGAAGAGTGTTCGCCGGGCCCTGCCTGACGCCACCGACCTCCTTGTGGTGTGCGTAGAGGCCGGCCTGGCCTTGAACCAGGCCCTGGTGCGGGTCGCGGACGAGATGGCCCACTCGGCGCCGGTACTCGCCGAGGAGTTCATGATCGTGAACGGCCAGATCCGCGCGGGTGCGAGCCGCCAGGTGGCCCTGGAGGGGATCGCAGACCGCACTGGCCTCAAGGAGATGCGGGCCCTCTCCACCATGCTGATCCAAACGGATCGCTTCGGAACCTCGGTGGCCGAGTCCCTGCGTGTCCACTCGGAATCCCTGAGGACCGAGCGCCGCCAGCAGATCGAAGAGGCCTCGGCGAAGACCACCATCAAGATGGTCTTCCCCCTCGTACTCTGCGTTTTCCCCGCCATGTTCGTGGTCATCCTCGGACCCGGCTTCATCACGATCCTCCAGACGCTCGGCGGACTCCAGTGAGGCATCTGAAAGTCGTCAACCGCACCGCGGGAAGCCTGCTCGGCGATCGAATCGCCCTCGCCAACCGATGGTGGAGTCGCGCCAGGGGCCTTCTCGGTCGAAGGAACCTCCGCCGCGGAGAGGGCCTGCTCCTCTCGCCTTGCCGTGCCATCCACACACACGGAATGCAGTTTCCGCTGGACGTCGTGTTCCTGGACTCCCGTGGACGGGTCGTGGAGACCTATCCGGAGCTGGAGCCCGGCGCACGGACCCCCTATCACAGGGAGGCGGAGTTCGTTCTCGAACTTCCCCGCGGCGTCCTTTCCGAGACGGAGACCCGGAGGGGCGATGTGCTGACCTGGCTGCCGGTGTCGATTCCCGCCCCGAGACCGAAGGAGATGTCCGCATGACTTCCAGCGTGAGTGCCCCGACCCAATGGCAGACGAGGGCCGGCGGAGCTCCGCCCGTCCCGCGGACCGCAGAGGCCCTGGGGCTGCCCGAGGACATCATCTTCGGGCTCCTGCTCAAGACCATGCATCGCTCGGGGCCCCAATTGGGGATGACCTTGAGCGAGCGTCTTGCCATTCCCTTCCCCCTCATCGACGACCATCTCCTCAATCTCCAGCAGAGGATGCTCGTGGAGGTGAGAGGAAGCTCGGGGCATGGCCGAACCGCCTACACCTTCGACATCACCGAGGCCGGGAAGGAGCGGGCCGAGGGGTACCTCTCTCGTAACCGCTACGTGGGCCCGGCTCCCGTGCCTCTCGATACCTACTCCGCCTGGGTCGAACGACAGTCCGTGAGCCGGATCCGGGTGGAGCCGTCGGCCGTCCGCTCGGCACTCCAGGACCTGATCCTCCCAGAAGCCACGGTGGAGTCCCTGGGCCCGGCGATCAACTCGGGCCGATCGATCTTCCTCTACGGGCCCCCTGGAAACGGAAAGACGGCGATCGCCGAGCGGCTTCCTCGCCTGATGGGCGATTTCATCTATGTGCCGTACGCGGTCCTCGTGGACGGGCACATCGTGGTCCTCCACGACCCGGTCCACCACGTGGAGGCGGCGAGGAATCCTGAGTCCGCCGCGTCAGGTGACGCCATGTCCAAGATCTTGAAGAGCTTGGAATTCGACCCCCGGTTCGCGAAGGTGCGGCGTCCGGCGGTGATGGTGGGCGGTGAGTTGACCCTGGACCAGTTGGATCTCCAGATGGATCGGGAGTCCCTCACCCACCGGGCACCCTTCCAGATGAAGGCGAACGGGGGCCTCCTCATCATCGACGACTTCGGTCGTCAGCGGATGCGTCCCGAAGAGCTGTTGAACCGATGGATCGTGCCTCTGGAGCGTCGCATCGACTTCCTGACGCTCCAGTCCGGGACGAAGTTCCCCATCCCCTTCGACGCCCTCTTGGTCTTTGCCACCAATCTGGATCCGGAGTCCCTCGTGGAAGAAGCATTCCTCCGTCGGATCCAGTACAAGGCGGCCGTCCCGGACCCCGACCGGCCCAGTTGGGAGCGGATCATGCACCAACTCTGCGAGCGTCGGGATGTCCGACTGCCTCCAGGTGCCATCGACTGGATCTATGGCTACGTCTACGGAGAGATGGGAATCCCCCCGCGGGCCTGCCATCCTCGGGACATCGTGGAGCACGTCGAGGACCGCGCCCTCTACCTGGGCGTGGAGCCTGCGCTGGTCCCAGAGCTTCTTGAACCCGCCTGCACCTCCTACTTCTCGGTGTTTGCCCACGCGTACAAAATGAACACTAAGGGAGAGATTGAATGACAAACGCCGAAGGCCCCTCGGGCGAAGGCGCATCACGTCGGGGGAAAGGAACAGAGCTCTCCCCCGAGTGGATTCTTGCCCAGTTCGGCAAGATCGAAGAGGACAATCGACGCCTGAGGAAGCTCAGTCGGTTCCTGGCCGTCTGTGCGGTTGTATTCCTTGCTGTCACGATCACCATCGGTGTCCGCGAGCTGATCCTCACCGCGGACGTGATCAGAGAAGGCCCGACCCTCCAGGCACAGAACTTCGTTCTGACCGGGCCCGACGGTGAAGCCCGCGGCCGGTGGTCCGTGGCTCAGGACGGGACCAGCGCCCTCTTCCTCATGGACGCGGCAGGGGTGGAGCGCATCCGGATGAGTGTCGTAGAGGGGGGCTCGCCCGGCATATCCCTCCTCGATCACACAGGTGATTCACGGCTCGTTCTCGGGGTCCTTCCGGACGGTACGGGGACGGTGGTCTTCGCTGACTCGGTCGGGGTCCCGCGGATCGTGCTCGGGATGGCCAGGGATGGCTCTGCCAACATCGTCTTCGCGGATCAAGCGGGACTCACCCGCGCGGGCTTGGGCGTGAATTCACGGGGAGAGCCCGCGCTCCTCATGCCCGAGCCGACGGACGATCCGAACGCCCTCCCCACGTCCGGTTCGGGCGGCGAGGGCGACGACTCCGAATCCAGCTCCGACCGCTGAACCCACCCCACAATCTGTCGGGTTCACGGTCCAGGGGCCGGCTCGCTCCCAGCGAGTCGGCCCTCCTTCCTTGCAGGCCTCGTCGTGTCCGGGCCCAGCAGGAGGTTCGCGAGTTCCAGGACGGTCCAGGCCGCCAGAATCATTCCTGTATCCACATCCAGCCATATGCCGTCGCCGCAACCCAGCGAGTCGCGGACCGGAGTCCGTGGGACTGGTACCTGGCACCTGGAGCGAAGAGGATCAGCGCCGCGGGGAGCGCAAGAAGGGCATCGTAGAAGAAGGCGTATGGATTGGCGGTCAGGATCGCCAGAAGACCAATGGCGATCAGATGGAAGAAGTCACCGTCAACGGAGCCCCGCTTCCACCAGGCCCAGGCGGCTCCAAGCATCATTCCTCCACCGGTCACGAACCAGGCGACGCCGAGCGCTGGGTGGGAAGCCCCGAGGCCCGTCAGGGACTGGAGACTCGCAAGGAAGGTGGCCTGCTTCCAGGGAGGTAGCTGGTCCTGGATCACCTGGCTGAAGCTCCCCATGGTCCGCAGCCAATCTCCCCACACCTCCAGGCCCATGGGGATGGACACCAGGATCAGCATCACGCTCGCCGTCAGGAATCCGTAGACCATGGTTCGCCGCCGACCGATGAGGAGGAGGGCCAGCAGCGGCAAACCCCAATTCGGCTTGGCGATCATCAGGCCGAGGGCCGCGCCGGCCCAGAACGGCCTCCCCCGACGGTGGGCGACGAAAGCGAGGGCGGGAGGCAGGAGGAGCCCCGGGCTAAGATGGCCGACGATCACCGCCGCGTTCCAGGGTGCCGACGCCACCATCGCGACCATGGCGATCAAGCGCTGCCTGGGCCCGTAGCCCAGGGACAACGTCATGATGGACACGGCTACCGTGGTCAGCACCACGACCGCCAAGACACAGGCCACATAGGCCTGGAGCGGCGTGAGGAGGGCGAGAGGGAGCGTGCCGTAAGCAGCAAAGGGCGGATAGAAGAAGAAGAACCAATCGGGCGCTCCGTCTGGACCGCCCACGACCAGTTCCCCGGGGTAGAGTTCTCCCAGGCTCCAGGAGGCGAGCCGGACCGCCGTGCGATGGAACTGGATCCAGTCCCTGAGGGCGAAGGCCAAGGGATCCGCGGCTTCGAACACCTCGAGGAACCACGCCATCTGGAATCCCAGGATGACCGCCGCCACGGGAATCGCGACGGCCAGGGTCCTCCGCCAGGGGTCGGGGGTATCGGGCATGGATCCCAGGATAGGGCCCTGGGTGTGTTCCCTCAACTGGCCCGTCATTCCGAGGTGCCCTAGCTTGCCTTCCCTCCGAATCCGTAGCCGCACCAAGTCCAGGAGAAACCATGTTCGGTCGCCACTTCCCGGCATCTTTGGGACTCCGCGCCGCCATCCTGACGGCCACCTCCCTCACCCTCGCCTCCCAGGTCGGGTCGGCTCAGGACGCCGCCCCTCCCGGCATGACCGCCGAGACCTTCAGTGCCCTGCGCTTCAGGAACGTCGGGCCCGGTCTCATGTCCGGTCGGATCGCGGACATCGCCATTCACCCGGGAGACCGGGCCACCTGGTACGTGGGGGTGGGGTCCGGCGGTGTCTGGAAGACCGAGAATGCCGGAACGACCTGGACTCCCCTCTTCGACGGCCAGGGATCCTACTCCATCGGTGAGGTGGAGTTGGACCCGAACAACCCCGATGTGGTGTGGGTCGGAACTGGAGAGAACGTGAGCGGACGGCACGTGGGCTACGGCGACGGCGTGTACCGTAGCCGGGACGGGGGCGTGTCCTGGGACAATCTCGGGCTCTCGGGATCGGAGCACATCGGAAGGATCTCCATCGATCCGAGGGATTCGGAGGTGGTCCTGGTGGCCGCCGAGGGCCCCCTCTGGAGTTCTGGTGGGGATCGGGGGATCTTCCGGACCACCGACGGTGGGACCACATGGACTCCCGTGCTGACCGTGGACGAGAATACCGGGGCCACGGACATCGAGCGGGACCCCTCCGATCCGGACGTGCTCTACGCCGCCACCTACCAGCGTCGGCGGAAGGTCTGGGCGCTCCTGGCCGGAGGGCCGGGGTCCGGAATCCACAAGAGCACGGACGGCGGCCTGACCTGGCGGGAAGTCACCGGCGGGCTGCCGAGCGGCGACCTGGGGAAGATCAATCTCGCGATCTCTCCCCTCGATCCCGCGGTCGTCTATGCGACCATCGAAGCGGATGGGGAGGACCGTGGATTCTACCGCTCCACGGACAAGGGCGAGAGCTGGGAGAAGCGCAACAGCTACACCAGCGGTGGGACAGGTCCCCACTACTACCAAGAGATCTACGCCTCACCCCACGTGTTCGACCGCATCTACCAGATGGACGTTTGGATCAACTTCACCGAGGACGGCGGTTCCACCTTCCGGGAGCTCGGGGAGCCCGACAAACACAGTGACAACCACGCCCTGGCGTTCGTGGAGGGAGATCCGGACTACCTGCTCGCCGGCTCGGACGGCGGATTGTACGAGAGTTTCGACCACGGCGCGTCGTGGCGCTTCGTCTCCAACCTACCGGTCACTCAGATCTACAAGATGGCGCTGGACGACGCGGAGCCGTTCTACAACCTCGTGGGGGGCACTCAGGACAACGGAACCATCTACGGTCCTTCCCGGACGGCCAGCGTCCACGGGATCCAGAACCGAGACTGGATCGTACCGTACGGCGCGGATGGCTACGACACCTCGGTGGATCCGGAGAACCCGGACATCCTCTATCTCACCTGGCAGAACGGCCGCCTGCTGCGGTACGACCGGCGGACCAGGGAGCCCCTGGACATTCAGCCCATCGCGGCCCCGGGAGACGAGCCCGAACGTTGGAATTGGGACGCGCCCCTCGAGATAAGCCCCCACCGGAGTTCCCGCCTGTACTTCGCCTCCCAGCGTCTCTGGAGGAGTGACGACCGGGGGAACTCCTGGACCCCGATCAGCGGAGATCTCTCCCGAGGAGGGAGCCGGTACGAGCTCCCCATGGGGGAGACGGTGCCTGGGGTCAGTGCGCTCTACGACAACGGCGCCATGTCCTGGTATGGCAACGCCACGTCGCTCAGTGAATCACCCCTGGTCGAGGGCCTGATTTACGTGGGGACCGATGATGGTGTGGTGTCGGTCACGGAGGACGGTGGAGCGACATGGCGTTCGATCCCGGAGATCTCCGGGATCCCCGAGCGCGCCTTCATCAACGCGCTCCGGGCTTCCGAGACCGATCCGAACACGGTCTACGTGGTCTTCGACAACCACAAGGCCGGGGATTACGCTCCCTACCTGGTGAGGAGTGAGGATCGGGGCCGCACCTGGACCTCCATGACCGGGGATCTCCCCGACCGTCAGATCCTATGGTCCATAGCCCAGGATCACGTCGATGAGGACCTCCTCTTCCTGGGCGCGGAGTTCGGGCTCTTCTTCACCGTAGACGGCGGCGAGCACTGGATCCGCTTCCAGGGAGGGGTGCCGGTGATCCCCTTCCGGGACATCCAGATCCAGCGCCGAGAGAGCGACCTGGTCGGGGCGTCCTTCGGCCGCGGTTTCTTCGTGCTGGACGACTACTCCCTTCTCCGGGAGGTGGACGAGGACCTGTTGAACCGGGACACCCACCTGTTCGAGGTGCGCGACGCGTGGCGCTACGTGCCTTCCGTGGATCTGGGGGTTCGAGGCAAGGGCTATCAGGGCGGCGGCCTCTACGCGGCGCCGAACCCCGCGTTCGGGGCCACGTTCACATACTATCTGCGCGAGTCGACTCCCTCCGCCCGAGAACTGAGGGAGACGCGGGAGGCCGCGCTTCGAGCCGCGGGTGAAGATGTCCCCTTCCCCGGTCTCGATTCGCTACGGGCCGAGGCCAGGGAGCCGCAGGTCCAGATGTTCCTCCTGATCTCGGACGCCCAGGGGGAAGTGGTCCGTCGGGTCCCGGCTCCCGCCGGCTCCGGCATTCATCGGGTGTCGTGGGACCTTCGGTTTCCCTCACCCGACCCCATCGACCTCTCACCTTCGCCGGTTCCCATCTGGAGCAACGAGCCCGCGGGTCCCTTGGTGGCACCAGGGGAGTACCGGGTGCAGTTGGCCCGACTCCAGGGTGGCCTTGCCACCCCCGTGGGTGGGGCACGGACCTTCATCGTCCGGCCCCTCCCGGGAGCCGAAACGGTGGCCATGGACGCGGAAGGGATCCTGGACTTCCAGCGGATGACCGGGGACCTTCAGCGTCGTGCGTCGGGCCTGGGTCTGGACCTGGGGGAGATGCGGGATCGGATCCGTCACATGCGGGCGGCGGCGCTGCAGACGTCGGACATGGACGGGATCCTCGAGTCTCTGGGAATACTGGAGGCACGGATCCTGGACCTCCAGACCACGCTTACGGGCGATCGGATTCCCGGGCAGTTGAACGAGCCCTCCCTACCTTCCGTGGCTGGTCGTATCTCACAGGTGGTGGATGGCCATTGGTGGACTACGGAGGCACCCACCGAGACCTTCCGCGCGAGCCTCGAGGTGGCCCGGCGGGAGCTGGTCGAGATCGAGGAAGCGATCACTCCGCTGAGTGCGGACCTGGAGGCCGTCGAGGCCAGGCTGGAGGCCGCCGGGGCGCCTCGCTACCCTGGGCGGAGGGGCGGGCCATGACAGGGTCTGGCCACCTCCGACCGGACCTCACCGGGAGAGATTGACAGTAAAGAGCAGAAAGTCTCCGTCCTCTCCCTCGGGAAGCGGAACGGGGCTCAGCCAGACCGGGATGTCGCCGGTCTCCAATCGGCGGTAGAGGGGCGGGTCGATGGGATCCACTCTGTCCGTCGCTCCCGCGCTGCCATCCGCGGACGGAGGAGCGGGGCCCGGTGCGTCGGGACAGTGAAGGATCAGGTCGATCCCTCGCTCCCGGACCAGGCGTCGCGTTTCCTCGTCGACCGGGGTGCGCAGGATTCGTCGACCGGTGAGAATCCCGTCGGCATTCCTGTGATACGGCGTGCCCAGGACCCGGTGATTCGTCCGGTAGAGGAGTTCCGGCCCGAAATCCAGGTGAGCGAGAATCGTGCGGGTCCGGCCTCCAAGTCCCTGGTCGTCATTGAGGATCGGCGTGACCTGTGAGACGCTGCACTGGCGAGCGGCCACCGCTTGTGCCTCCCGGGCTACGCGGGGAGAAATGCCTCCGGCATTCACGAGGATTCCGCCCAGGAGAAGCGGCCCGGTGATCACAGTGGCGGAGGCCGCGGCACGCATCAGCGGGCCGCCGAAGCCGGTCGGCCGGGCAGCGATTCGCGCGTGCAGTCCCGCCAGGACCGCCATCAGGGGCGGGATGGCCAGCAGTTCCGGGTAGGCGGCGAAGCGGAAGCGCAGGACCGACAACGGGACCAGGGCGGCCAGGGAGATTCCGATGAGGAGCCAGCCCCCGCGCACGCCATTCGGCATGTCCCGAGCCGCCAACCAAAGGGAGAGCGGGATCGCAGCGATGGCCGCGCCGAGAAAAGCGATCAAATACCCGATCCCCGCCAGCGTCGCGACGAGGGGAAAGGACTGGTATTCCTCGACGTACGCCAGCCAGCTCGACAGGAGCGTCGGATCGACTTCCACGGTGGGTCCGCCGAAGAAGTCGGGGAACGTGAGGGCCATGGCTCCGATTGCTGAGAGGCCTGCGCCCATGGCGACGACCCCCCGCCCCGTGACGCCGGCCCCGACCCGACGCTCCAGGCGGTCGAGGATGGCGAAGAAGACGAGGACGAGCACACCCATCCAGAGGTGCACCGCGGAGAGGCGGTCGTATTCCACGGCCCCCCAGTCCCCGGGAGGGCGCTCGACCATGAGTGCCAACCCCACCGCGCTCACCAGGCCCATCCCGAACCACGTTCCCGTCCGCCCCTCGTCCTCCCCATCGACGATCCACAGGAGCACGACGGTGGCCACGAAGAGGGCGAGTGGCACCAGGAATTCGGGCCCGACCCAGAGCCCTGCGCCGAAGGCCGCACCGGCGGCCAGACCCTTCCATCGGTCCCGGGAGTCCCCCAGCATCCGGACTCCGAGCCCGAGGCTCAACACGAAGAGGAGAAGGATGAGCGGGTGGTGGTCAGGGCGTCCCGGTACTGCGTAGCCCACCACGCCCAACTGGGCGAGGACGGCGATCATGGCGTAGTAGCGGTATCTGTCCCCCACCAGGTCCCGGACCACGCCGGCCACAGCGAAGCAGATAAGGATCAGCAGCAAGGGTGACACGAGGAAGCCCGAGACGAACACGGCGGCGCGCACCGGCAGGGCCACGAGGAGGGGCATGGCACCCAATGCGATGAGGGCGTCCAGGGGCCTGGTCCAGTGGAGGGTCTCACCGAACGGGGCGTTGCTTCGAGGACTGGTCGCGTCGTACCAACTCGCCCCTTCCAGGAGTCCCTCTACGCGCAGGAGCCGCATGTAGTTGTCGGGGTCGACCATCTCCCCTTCCAGCACCTCGGGGATCACCTGCCACGCAAGTAGGCCGGAAACACCGAGAACGGCCAGCGCGAAGAGGACGTATCCGAGGACGGTCCTCCTCCCCTGAGAGCGAGAGGCGGAAGGCGACGTCACTGCCGCACCTCGGGCGTCTCCTCGCCAAGTGCTTTCTCCAGCCGCTCCCACTCCTCGATCAGACGTTCCACCTCGCTCTGAAGGTCGGCCCGTTCCGCCTCGAGGGAGGCGACGGCGTGGGCCTCCGTCCGGTCGAAGAACCCGGGGCGGCAGAATTCCAGATCGATCTCGGCCACGCGCGCCTCGGCCTTCTCGATTCCTGCGGTGACCTCGTCCCGCTTCCGCTTCATCCGCCGGGCCTCGTTGGGGGACAGCCGCCCCCCCTTCCCTCCCGACCGCGGATTCTCGCTTCCGGCCTCCGGACCGATCGCCCCGGGACCCCTTGAGGCGCCGGCATTGCCGTCCGAGGCCTTCGGATCTTCGCTTCGGGCCTTGGGCGCTCGTTGCGCCTTGAGGATCACCGCGTCCGCGTCCAGGTGGTCGTCTCCACAGGCGTGCACGTACTCCTCGTAGGTGCCCGGGTAGTCCCGGATGCCGTCCTCTCGTACCTCTACGATGCGCGTGGCCAGCTCTCCCACGAACCAGCGATCGTGGGACACCAGGATCAAGGTCCCATCGAATGCCTTCAAGCCCTCGACGAGTGCCTCGATGGACTCCAGATCCAGGTGGTTGGTGGGCTCGTCCAGGACGAGTACGTTGGGCCGCTCCAGGGAAAGACGACTGAACACCAAGCGGGCGGCTTCGCCCCCTGACAGGGTGCGTACCCGCTTCTTGCCATCGTCTCCGGAGAAGAGAACGAGTCCCATCTGTCCACGAACGTACCCTCGATCCCGGTCGGCACAGAAGGTCCAGAGCCAATCTTCCGCGGTCTGATCCGAGCCTTCCATGGTCTCCCGGTGGTCCTGGGCGAAGTAGCCGGGATGGGTCTCGTACCCCCACTCCACGTCTCCGGAATCCGCCTCCAACTCACCCATCACGATCTTGAGGAGGGTGGACTTCCCGATCCCGTTGGGACCGAGGACCGCGACGCGATCTCCTCGCTGCACCTCGAGATCGACGCCGTGGAGCACCTGGTTCTCCCCGAAAGCCTTGCGGATGCCGGAGACCCGGAGCACCTCCCGCCCGCTGGGACGCCGCGGCTCGAACCGGAAGGTTGGGTAGCGGCGGGAACTGCCCGGGAGGGCGACCAGCTCACTCGCCTTCTTCTCGATCATGCGCAACTTGCTCTGGGCCTGGCGGGCCTTGCTCGCCTTGGCTCGGAACCTGTCCACGAAGCCCTGGTGATGGGCGATCTCCCGCTCTCGCCCCTCGATCTCCTTCTCCCTACGCTCCCGCTCCGCGGCCTTGGCCTCTACGAACTGCGTGTAGTTCCCCCGGTATAGGGTCACGGTCTGGTAATCCACGTCCAGGATGCTGGTGGCGACGTTGTCCAGGAACCGGTGGTCGTGGGAGATGACTACCACCGGCCCGCGGAAGTCTTGCATGAATTTCTCCAGCCAGCGGATGGAGAGGATGTCCAGGTGGTTCGTGGGCTCGTCCAGGAGGAGGACATCCGGCGCGGCTGCCAGGACCTGAGCCAACAGCACCCGGAGCTTGAACCCACCCGACAAGGTCGAAAGGGGGTCGTGGTGGATCTCCGTGGGCAATCCGAGACCCTCCAGGATCGTGGCGGCCCGTGCCTCCGCTGTGTACCCGTCCAGACGTTGCACCGTCTCCTCGAGCTCGGAGAAGCGGTCCACGTCGAACCCCTCCTCTCCTGCGGCCAGGATGGCGTCCTTTTCTTCCATGGCGGACCAGAGCTCGGGGTTCCCCATGAGCGTGGCGCCCAGAATGTCCTGCTCATCGAGAAGGAACTGGTCCTGGCGAAGCACGCCGAGGCGCAGGGCCTTGGGAATGGATACCGACCCCGCCGTAGCGTCCTCGAGCCCGGAGAGCACGTTCAGGAGCGTCGTCTTGCCCGAACCGTTGGCCCCCACCAGGCCGTACCGCTCCCCGGGGTTGAGCTGAAAGGACGCTGCCTCGAACAGGGTCCGGTCACCGAACCCCTTGGCAAGGTTTGAAACCGAGATCACGGATCAGGCTGGAAGGCCGTGGCGGAGGGCCCATTCCATCGCCTCTGAGAAGCGGTCGATCTCCTCCAGAGTGGAGTAGACGCTGGGCGAGATGCGCAGTCCATTGAACTCCGCGTGCCCGATGGGCGTGGTGTAGATCCGGTGCTGTCTCCAGAGCCATTGCTGCAGGGCGGGCGTCTCGATGCCCTCGACCTGGACGCAGGCGATCCCGCAGGCGAACCCTGGCTTGAGGCTGGTGTGCAGGCGGACCCGGTCGTCTTCGAGTAGCCGGTGGGCCCAGCGGTTCCGGAGATAGACCAGTCGGGCCTCCTTCCGCTTTGCGCCGATCCCCTGATGGAAGGTCAAGGCCTCAGCGATGGCCAGGTAGTTGGCCGCCGGGTGGGTACCGATCTCCTCGAACTTGCGAACGTCTCCCTCCATGGCTTCGGAAGCCGCCATGAGCGGCCACACCTCGGGAATACGCTCTTTCCTCACCCAGAGCAGTCCGGTCCCATGGGGGGCGAAAAGCCACTTGTGAAGGGACGTGGAGTAGTTGTCGCACCCCAGTTCCGAGATCCGGAAATCGAAGTGCGCCAGGGCGTGGGCGCCATCCACGATCACCGGGATGTCGCGGCGCCTGGCCATCTCCGTGACCTCTCTCACGGGCAGGATCTGGCCGGTGAGGTTGATCATGTGGGACATGAGGATCAGGCGGGTCCTGGGAGTGATGGCCTCCTCGAAGCGCCGCACCACCTCCTCGTTGTCCTCTGCAGGGGTGGGAATGCTGATCTGGTTGAGGACGATCCCCTCCCGACGCTCCCGCTGCTGGAAGGTGGTGATCATCCTGGGATAGTCCTGGGTCGTGGTCAGAACCTCGTCTCCCCGCTCCAGGTCGATCCCGAACTGCATGGTCTGCAGGCTCTCCGACGCGTTCCGGGTGAACGCCACCTCCTCCGGGTCCACCCCCCACTCCCTGGCCACCCGCTTCCGGACCCCCTCCCTTTGGGGCTCGAGGATGCGCCACATGGTGTAGGCCGGGGCCAGGTTCGAGAAGTCCAGGTGCCGCTTCATGGCCTCCTGGACCCACTCTGGAGAGGGACTGACGCCACCGTTGTTCAGATTCACCATCGTCCGATCCACGGTGAAGGCGGCCGCCACGGTAGCCCAGAAATCCTCGTCTCGTGCGACCTCCTGGGGCGACCCGGAGTGGGATCGGAGCTGGGCCGCCACGTCCGCGGCCTCTCGCCGCAGCGTCGCCCCCAGGGGGGGAGCCCCGACCAGGGCGGCGGCGGCGGGAATCCCGACGGAGCCCAGGAACTGGCGTCTGGTAGTCACGGGCGTACTCCCGAGAGGGTGGGGCCATGATCGACCGCGGTGGAATCTACGGGCGGCCACCGGACGATCAAGTCGATCAGGTCAGGCTGGCCCCCGCCCCAACGGCGCCGCGCTGTCGTTGGGCCAGATCCCCTTCCCCACCGATGGACTCCACGAGGGCCTCCAGGGAGAGGATCGGCGTGTCCCGCAGCAGGCGGCCCAAGGCGATGAGGGCCCAGAATTCCTTCTTCCGTTCCCATCCGGGCAGCCCCTGGAGATCCAGAGGAATCACCGATGCCCGCGTCTCGATCTCAGGGAGCGAGGACTCCAGGTACACCGTGGCCCCGGGCGCCATGGCCGCCAGATTCCCTCGGGCCTTGGCGAGCCCTTCGGGGAAGAGAACGATGGCCACGTCGGGAGTCGGGACTCCCGAGTACAGGATTTCCCGGGGGCTCAGGATCAGCTGGGAGAGGACGTGGCCCGTCTTGACCGTGACCGGGTAGTCGTCCCGCTGGGTCACGAAGAGCCCGGAGCGGATCCCAGCCCGGGCCAGGGCCCCAGCGGCCGAAACCGTCTTCTTGCCCGCGGCCCCGGCCAGGAGGAGGCGGATCGGAGCTTCGAGTTGGTGCCCATAGGTGGATTCCAGGGGGCTCCCCTGTCGGGGCGCCAACCTCCCCTGGCTGGCGGCGGACTCACGGTAGGTGGCCGCGTACTCTCCTCGAGGGGCATGGTGGAGGACACCCCCGGGCATGCCCAGTGCCTCCTGAACCTCTCCGATGGCGCTGCGGTTCAGTCGGTTCGCAGGTGCGAAGTACGCGGTGCACAGCTCCCAGGTGTCCACCAGGGAGAATCCCGGATTCTCCAACGCTTGGACAAAGACGTCCGCCAGGTCCGGCTCGAAGGTCGAGGAGCGGGCCACGAAGCTGGCTCCGTTCACGCCCACGGTGGCGCAGATGTCCATGGGCCGCTCCAGCTGGCCGAGGGGCGTCGTCGCGGTGATGGCCCCGGGGGGGGTGCTGACGGAGTGCTCTCCCCCCGTCATGCCGTAGTTGAGATTGTTGAAGACGATCACCGTGATGCCGATGTTCCGCCGGGCGGCGTTAATCAGGTGATGTCCTCCGATACCGCATCCTCCGTCACCCATGAGGACCACCACGTCCAGGCCGGGGTCGGCCAGCTTGAGGCCGGTGGCGTACGTGACCGACCGCCCGTGGAGCCCGTGGAAGGCGTTCGTGGTGAAGTGGCGATCCGAGAGTCCCGCGCAGCCGATATCCGTGACGATGACCAGGCGCTTCGGATCGGAACCTCGCCGGACGAGCGCCTCGTCGAGCTTCTCCAGGATGGTCCCGTGCCCGCAGCCGGGACAGAAGGGGAACGGGAGGGTCTCGGGATCCAGGAAGGTTCCCGGGGTCGGCTTGGTCATGAGAGTCCTCCCGCCTCCAGGATCTCCAGTGGGGTGATCAACTCACCGTCCACTCGGTTCACCCCCACGACCGCAGCCTGGCCTCCCATGACCCGCTCCACTTCGCGGCGATACTGACCCGTGTTCAGCTCTGGGACGAGGACCTGCTGAACGCCCTCCGCGGCCCTGAGGATGGCTGCTTCGGGGACCGGCCAGATGGACTCGACGATCAGGTGGGACACCCTGTGGCCCGCCCCGCGGGCAGCCTCCACGGCCTCGCGGGAGGCCCTGGCCGTGGTGCCATAGCTGACCACCAGGGTGTCCGCATCCGGCTCCAGGTCCTCCCGGACCCATTCGATCTCTTCGAGATGGTCTTCGATTTTCCGGGTCAGTCGCTCGTTGAGAGCCCCTACGGCAGCTGGAGCCTTGGTCAGATGGCCCCTGGCGTCGTGAGAGGACGTGGTGAAGCGTACGATGTGCGGCCCGCCCATGACTGCCATCTCGGGTACCCCGAGGGGTGCGTCCTCCGGGTAGGGAATGAACGTCCCGTCCGGCGGCGCCATTCGGCGCTCCCGGACCGGGATCTCCACCAGGTCCTCGACCGGTACCGTGGTCCGCCCCAGGACCATCTCCTTGTCCGTGGCGAGGAAGACCGGGGTCCGGAACCGCTCCGCGAGATCGAAGGCCCGGAGCGTGAGGGTGAAGCAGGAGGCCACCGACCACGGGGAGAGGACGATCACCGGGTACCCCCCGGACGTGCCCCACCGCAGGAACTGGACGTCTCCCTGGGCCGTGGTGGTGGCGGCTCCGGTGGCGGGTCCCATGCGCTGGGCGTCCACGATGACCATGGGGACCTCGCCCATGATGGCGAGCCCGATGTTTTCGGAATAGAGGCTGATTCCAGGGCCGCTGGTTGCGGTCATGACGCGGGAACCGGCCATGGCCGCCCCGATGCACATTCCCATGGCGGCGATTTCGTCCTCGGCTTGGATCGCCACGCCGCCCACCCGGGGGAGGTCCCGGGTCAGGTGCAGGAGGATGGGCGTCGCCGGCGTGATGGGATAGCCCGCGAAGAAGTTGCAGCCCGCCCGGATGGCGGCCCGGGAGATGGCTTCGGCCCCGTCGATGAATTCACGCATGCCGCCCCACTCCTGCACGGGGCGGGCCAGAATCGCCTCGTCGACCGGAGGCGGCGCTCTAGAGCAGAGCCTCCATCTTCTCCAACAACCTCGACAACTCCACCGGCTTGGTGTCGAAGTCGTCGCAGCCGGCTTCGAAGGCGTTCTCCCGATCTCCCGCCATGGCGTGCGCGGTGAGGACGATGATGGGAATGGCGGAGGTTTCCGGATCCTCCTTGAGTTGACGAGTGGCGGTCCATCCATCGATGCCGGGCAGGCTCATGTCCATGAGAATCAAGTCCGGCTTACCCGAATGGGCCATGGCTACGCCCTGCTCTCCGTCCACCGCGATGGCGATGTCGTAGCCGCGCTTGATGAGCCGACGGGACAGCATGTCCCGGTTCATTTCGTCGTCTTCCACCAGGAGGATCTTCTTCATGACCTATTGTTCGCGAAGGGTATCGGGGCCGCGCCGTGCCCGGGCCGCAGCCAGAGCACGTCGGATGTCGGGGATGAGGTCCTCCATGGGCGCCTCTCCCTTGTGGACGATGAGGTCGACCGAACCGGAAAGGCGCTCCCTCTGCTCAGCCGAGAGCTCCATGGCGGTGAGCACGAGGATGGGAAGGGTCCGCCACTCGGGACTGGAGCGCAAGAGGGCACTGGTCTCGAAACCGTCCATGTCGGGCATCATGAGGTCGAGGACTACGAGTTGCGGAAGCACGTCCGGCAAGATCTCCATGGCCTGTCGACCGTTCTCGGCCTCAGCGACAATCCATCCGTCGGACTCCAGAATCCGGCGGAGGAGTCCCCGGGTGGCGTCGTCGTCTTCCACTACGAGGATGGGGGCCGCTCGGTCGGCGCACAGCTGCGTGAGAGAGTTCAGGAGTTGCTTGGGATCCACCGGCTTGCTCAGATGTCCCACCGCGCCGAGGGCCGCACCGGTCACTCGGTCGTCCAGGACGGAGATGACCACCACGGGGATATTGGCCAGGTCCGGGTTCGCCTTCAGGGCGCCCAGGACGCTCCAGCCGTTCATGTCCGGCATGATGACGTCCAGAAGCAGGACGTCGGGTTGCAGGGTCCCGGCCATCTCCAGCCCGGTTTCCCCATCCAACGCACCTTCGACGCGGAACCCCTCCCGCGTGAGGGTTCGCCGGAGGAGGTCGTGGGCCTCCGGATCGTCGTCGATGATGAGCACGGTGCCAGCATCGCCCGAGCCGGCACCCTCGGTGACCGTGATGGGATCGTCGCCTGTTCCCGCCTCCTCTCGCGCCGGGTCGAGATCCACCACAGGAGTCTCCGACACCGTCGCCGGGAGCGTCACCGTGAAGGTGGACCCCACACCTGGCTCACTGGACACCTCCACATCCCCCCCCATCATGTGGGCGAACCGCCGACTGATGACGAGGCCCAGACCCGTCCCGCCGAACCGGCGGGTGGTGGACGCCTCGGCCTGGCTGAACGCCTCGAAGAGCCGCCCCATCTGTTCGTCGCTCATTCCGATGCCGCTGTCACGCACCGTGAGCTTCACCGCGTCCGCACCCCTGACCCCCTTGCGGACGTGTTCCGCCTCCAAGGTCACCTGTCCGTTCTCGGTGAACTTGCAGGCGTTGGAGAGCAGGTTGAGGAGGATCTGGCGGGTCTTCACGACGTCGCCTCGAAGAGTCCCGAGAGAAGCGGGACAAACCAGCGTCAGCTCGTTCCCGGACCGCTCGGCCAGGGGTCGCACGGTAGCCATCACCTCTTCGAGCGTCGCATCGGCGTCGAAGTCCTCGATGTAGAGATCCATCTTCCCGGCTTCGATCTTCGAAAGGTCCAGGATCTCGTTGATGAGGCCCAAGAGGTGCCTGCCCGCAGCGCTGATCTTGCGAAGGTCCGTGGCCTGAGCCTCGTCCTCCCCATCCGCCGCATCCTCCTCCAGCATCTCGCTGTACCCGATGATGGCGTTGAGGGGTGTCCGCAGCTCGTGGCTCATGTTGGCCAAGAACTGGCTCTTCGCCTGGTTGGCCCCCTCCGCCGCCTTCCGGGCTCGGAGCAGTTCGGTGATGTCATGGTAGAGCGCCATGAGGCCCACGGTCTCACCGTTTACGACTACCGGGACGCCCAGGACCTCCACGTCCAGCAGGGTGCCGTCCTTCCGACGACGCTGGGTGATGATCTTCACCGGCGTCGCTGCCAGGGCTTGCTCCGTGTAGCTCGCCGCGTCGATGCGTTTCTCTTCGGTGGTGATGAATCCGTCGAGCTTCTTTCCACGGATTTCATTCTCGGTGTAAGAGAAGAGGGTCTCGAACGCCGGATTGCACGACACCACGTTGTGCTCGTCGTCCAGGGTCACGATGGCGACCGGGGAGTTCCGAACGAGCTCCTGCAGGTACTGCCGTTGCCGCACGGACGCCGTAAAGAGTCGCGCGTTCTCGATAGCGATGGCGGCCTGGGGCGCGAAGAGCTCCAGAAGCCGAAGGTCCTCAGGGCCGAAGACCCGTGTAGGATCGGAGTGCACGCTGGCAATCACGCCCACCAGCCTCGGACCGATGAGCAGGGGAGCCGCCATGACGGATTGAACCGTACTCTGCGTGTAACTGGACGAGCGGCCGGCCCACTCCTGGTATCGGGGTATGAGCAAAGGCTCCTTGGTCTCCGCCACCTGACCCATGGCGCCCTCTCCCAGCCGCATCCGTGAGCCTACCGCGTCCGTGCCCATGTTGTGGCTCGCTACGATGGCGAGTTCACCGGTTTCCTCATCCCATGTGGCCAACTCCGCCCCAGTCACGTTGAGCAATGCAACCGAGCGTTCAAGCACTCCCTGCAGGACCCGAGAAAGCTCCAACTCTCCCGAGAGGTCCTTCAGTGTGTCCAGAAGCGCGCGCTGCTCTTCGGCCCGGCGTCGTTCAGCGCTGAAGAGTTGGGCGTTGTCGATGGCTACGGCCGCCTGCGGAGCGAAGAGGTTCAGCAGGCGGAGGTCCGCCTCTCCGAAGTGGCGGTCGGGATCACGGTCCATAATCGCGACCGCGCCCAGTAGCCGGCCACCGATGAGCAAAGGAGCCACCAGGACGGCGTGGAAGTCCACCGTCTCGTACTGGGGAGAGCGGCCCTGCCACGCCCTGTAGTCGGAAATGACGACGGGCTCGCGATCCCGGGCGGCAGCACCCATGGCTCCTTCTCCGAGCCGGAGACGCGTGCCCAGGGCATCGCGCTTGCCCACGTTGAGGCTCGCCACAATGACGAGTTCCTCGGTGTCCGGCTCGAAGATGGCGAGTTCACCGTGGGATACCTCCAGCAGCCGCATGGCTCGCTCCAGGACCGACTGGAGCAACTCGGAGAGCCCGAGTTGGGCCGAAAGATCGGCCATGGTGGCTCTCAGGGCCTCCTCTTCCGCAGCGCGGCGGTTCGCTTCCTGAAGCAGCCGGATCCGTCCGATGGCGATGCCGGCCTGTGTGGCCGCAGCCCGGAGGATCTCCAGATCCTCCTCGTCGAAGGCGTTGGGCTCCTCGCTCTCCACCACCAGGACCCCCACCAGCGCTTCGTTGGCGAGGAGAGGAACGTCCACCTCCGAGCCGCGGTTCAGGGTAGGAAGGTACCGGGTGTCTTCCGTAACCTCACCGGTGTAGTGCAAGCGTCCGTCGAGCAGTGGCAACTCGCTGAGTCCTTCTCCGGGACGGATGTGGAGGGCCTCGGGCGCTTCTGCCCAACCGCGGCTCGCCGTGAGGACCCGGTCACCCGTGTCCTCTTCTACGAGGAGCACCGCCACGAAGTTGTACCCCAGGGCCTCGTCGTACAGTCCGTCCGCCACAGCCTGGCATATCAGGGCCTCGGTCTCCGCTCCTGCAACGGCTGCGCTGAGGCGCAGGATAGCAGCATGCCGGGCGGCGTCGGGATTCATGCCGTGAGTCTCCGCAATTCTGCCAGAAAATCCTCCAGTCCGTCAGGGCTCTTCTGGAGGATGCGTGCTACGCCGCCGTTGAGGCGCCCCCGCTCTTCGTTGGAGAGGTCCTTGGCCGTGAGGACCACCACCGGTACCCCGGCACCCTCCGGGGTCCCCCGGAGTTCGTCCAGGAACTCGAATCCGTCCATCTCGGGCATCATGAGGTCGAGGAGAATCACCGTGGGCCTGGCTTCTGCCACCCGCTCCAGCCCTTCCGCGCCGTGCGACGCGGTGACGACCTCCCAGCCCTCCTTGGCCAGAGCGCGACCCAGGCCGTCCCTGATATCAGCATCATCGTCCACGATCAATACGCGCCGGCTTTCGGGGTCCCCCACCAGGCGATCGAGGACATCCCTCAGACGCTGTCGTTCCACGGGCTTGGTCAGGTATTCCGAAGCCCCCAGGGCCAGACCCAGGTGACGCTCGTCGAGGACGCTGCTCATGATGAAAGGAATGGACACAAAGACCGGATCCCCATCAAGCAAGTAAAGTATCGCAATACTTTCCGAGATATTGCCGCCCGCAACAATAAAGAGATAGATCCCTCCTTTTCGATGGCCCGACGGACGAGCGCCCTCGACTCCTCGGTGTCATCCACCACAAGGACGCGACCTCGAGTCGCTCCCACGGCGACAGTCGGGACCTCGGTCTCCCTTGGCGTGACGGCAACGGGAGCGGTGGAAGGGAGTCTCACCGTGAACGTGGAGCCCTCACCGGGGGTCGAGTCCACGAGGATGTCCCCACCCATCATCTGACAGAACCGGCGACTGATGGCCAATCCCAGGCCCGTACCTCCATAGCGCTTGGCCGTGCTCGTCTCGGCCTGGGCGAAGGCCTCGAAGAGCTTGGCCATCTGCTCGTCGGTCATCCCGATACCCGAATCGTGGACCCAGATGGTGATCCAGCCGTCCCCTCCCGAGTCCGGCGGGTCGTCCCGCTCCACTTCCATGCGGATCACGCCCTCTTCGGTGAACTTTGCGGCATTGGAGAGGAGGTTCAGCAGAACCTGCTTCAGGCGCGTACCGTCGGAATGCATGACCCCCAGATCACCGTGGGCCGTGACATCGAGGCGGTTCCCGTTCTTGGCGACGAGGGGCTGAACGGTGGTGGCGACGTCGTCGAGCACCTTCGCGAGGTCGAAGGACTCGACGAACAGGTCCATCTTGCCGGCTTCGATCTTGGACAGGTCGAGGATATCGTTGATCAGCGCCAACAGATGCCTGCCCGCCGAGTGGATCTTCTCCAGATCGGGAACGAAGGCGGGCACGCCCTCGTCCTCGGCGTCCTCCTGAAGCATCTCGCTGTAGCCGATGATCGCGTTGAGGGGCGTGCGCAGTTCGTGGCTCATGTTCGCCAGGAACTGGCTCTTGGCCTGGCTGGCCTCTTCGGCCCGGCTCCGGGTCTCCACCAGTTCGGTGATGTCGTGATAAAGGGCAACTACGCCGGCACGCTCCGCCCCCACGTCCACCAGGACGCCAGCGTACTCCACGTCCAGGAGTGTACCGTCGCTGCGCTGCCGACGTCCGATGCCGCGGCTGATCTCACCACTCAGGACCTGGTCGGTCCGGGCCCCGGCCTCGGCCCGTGTCTCCGGCGTGGCGATGAGGTCGTCCAGGGGCTGCCCCTCGGCCTGCTCGGGGGTGTAGCCGAAGAGGTGCTCGAACGCCGGGTTAAGGGAGGTGACGTTCCCGCGCAGGTCCAGGGTCACGATGGCGACCGGGCTGTTCTGTACCACGGCCTCGAAATACTGCCGCTGTCTCTGGGCATCGGTGTAGAGGCGGGCGTTCTCGATGGCGATAGCGGCCTGGGGTGCGAACAAGTTCAGCAGTCGAAGGTCCTCGGCGCCGAACTCCCGCCCTTCCTCCAGGTGGACGCTGGCCAAGGTCCCCACCAGCCGCTGGCCGATGAGGAGGGGCACCACGACTACGCCACGTGCGGTGGTGTCGGAGTACTTCTCCGAACGCCCGGTCCAGGTCCGATAGTCGGGAATCACCAGGGCTTCGCGCGTCTCCGCCACCATGCCCATGGCACCCTCGCCCAGGCCCATGCGCGTGCCCGTGGAGTCAGAGCCGATGTTGTAGCTGGCCACGATCTCCAGTTCGCTTCGGTTTTCGTCGAAGATGGCCAACTCGCCGCCGGTGACGCCCAGGAGCGCCACGGTGCGCTCCACCACACCTTGGAGCACCCGGGACAACTCCAACTGGCCGGAGAGATCAGCCAGCGTGTCCAGCACCGCGCTCTGCTCCTGCGTGCGGCGCTGGGCGTCGGTGTAAAGGCGGGCGTTCTCGATGGCGATGGCGGCCTGGGGCGCGAACAGGTTCAGCAATCGAAGGTCCTCGGCCCCGAACTCCCGCCCCTCCTCCAGGTGGACGCTGGCCAGGGTCCCCACCAGTCGCTGGCCGATGAGGAGGGGCACCACGACCACGCCCCGTGCGGTGGTGTCGGAGTACTTCTCTGAGCGCCCATTCCAGGCACGATAGTCGGGAATCACCAGGGCTTCGCGCGTCTCCGCCACCATCCCCATGGCACCCTCGCCCATGCCCATGCGCGTGCCCGTGGAATCGGAGCCGATGTTGTAGCTGGCCACGATCTCCAACTCGCTCCGGTCCTCGTCGAAAATGGCCAACTCGCCGCCGGTGACGCCCAGGAGCGCCACGGTGCGCTCCACCACGCCCTGCAGCACCCGGGACAGCTCCAACTGGCCGGAGAGATCAGCCAGCGTGTCCAGCACCGCCTTCTGCTCGTCGGTCCTCCGACGCTCGGCCTCCAGGAGGCGCACGCGGTTGATGGCGATGCCGGCCTGATGTGCGGCGGCGGAGAGGATCTCGAAGTCCTCTCGGCCGAAGGCGTCCTGCTCCTTGCTCTCGACGACCAGAACACCCACCACCGCGTCTCCGATGGCCAGGGGAACATCCACCTCGGAGCCCCCCGCGGGTGCCGCGGAAATGTAGTTCGGGACGTCTTTGCACCGGGGCGTATAGTGCAGCTTCCCGTCGAGGAGAGGCCGTTCGCTCAGGCCCTGGCCCGGAGGCACGCGAAAGGAGGAATGGTCTCCGGGCCATCCGACGCTGGCGCGCATGACGCGCTCCCCGGTCTTCGGATCCAGCATGAAGAGACCGATGAAGTTGTAGCCCAGGGCGTCGTCCCGGAGGCCGTCCACCACGCTCAGACAAACCTCGTCCTCGTCATGGGCCGCCGCGATGCCCGTGCTCAATCGGAGGAGGGCCGACTGACGATGGGCCTGCAGGGAGTCGTCGGTCATGTCGTATGGGGCCGAAGGGAGTGCAGTTTCATTCGTCCACGTCCGGGCACCTCCGTAACACCCACGGACTGGAGCCGGGCCGGGTCGCTCAAGAGTGTGCGGGCGGTGGGCGAGACCAGGACCGTCCCCGGGTCGGCCTGGGCAGCGAGGAGCCCTGCGGTCTCCACCGCCTCCCCCCACAGGTCGAAACGCGGCCGCTGCCCGCCGACGATAGCGGCCACAATAGGTCCCATATGCAGTGCCCCTCTAGGCAGCCAGCCCTGTCCGTCCTCGCCTGTCTCCATGAGGCTCAGCGCCAGATCCCCCAGTTCGTGCGGATCCCCTGGAGCGTCCGGGGTCCCGGCGACCGCGACCACGAATCCATCCCGCTGCGTGGCATACGCGTCCATCCCTCGGGCAGTCGCCTCCGCCCCTCCCGCCGCACACAATTCTGACAGCCGGGCTAGATACCGCTCTGGATCGCTATCGCCGTTCGTGTCCCCGGGGTCCAGCCGGAGTATGAGAACGGACGCCTGGCTCACCGTCTCCCTGTAGGCGGCTCCGGCGGACACACGCTCTGCTGCGGCCGGTGGAAACGCCTGTCCCATGAGGCGGTCGAGGAGCGCCTCGTCCTCCTTGATCCGCTCCCGGAGGAGGCTGGTGTGCTCTCGGAGGCGGCGCATGGTGAGGTTGGCCGCGATGCGGGCCTCTAGGAGACGCGAGGGGACGGGCTTGGCCAGGTACTCCTCAGCGCCCATTTCGAGACACCGAAGGGCTCCGTCGGTCTCGTCCAGAGAGGAGAGCATCACCACCGGGATGTCCCTGAGCCTCTCGTCGCCCTTCAACCGTCGAAGCGTCTCCACCCCGTCCATGACAGGCATGATCACGTCCAGGAGGATCATATCGAAGGCCCCGGACCGCGCCCGCTCGAGCGCCTGGGCGCCGTTCTCCGCCGTGTCGACGATGTAGCCGTGGCCGGCCAGCTGCCGGGCCAGCAGGTCCCGGCTGGTGGCATTGTCGTCCACGACCAGGAGAGAGCCCTCGCCCTCGGGACTCCGTCGAGCGCCCACTCCAGAGTGCTTGATGCTCGACAGGACGTTTTCCGCGAGGCGGGACGATACCCCCAGGGCATCGAGCGTCGCCTCGGGCGTCCCTGTGGGGCCCGGCGCGGCAAGGGCCACGGACACGATGTCCCCGCTGTCCGCCAGGAGAGCCTCGGCCGACGCCCGGATCCTCTCCAGGTCGGAAAGATGGGTCTCTCGTCCGACCTCCTGCTCCGCTTCCATGAGCAATTCCGCGTAGCCGATGACGGAGTTCACCGGGGTCCGCAGCTCGACCCGAACCTCCTCCGCGTAGCTCTCCAAGTCCCTCGTGATGTCACCCGCCAGCTGAGCGGGATTTAGGATCCGGTCCACCAGACCCAGGAGGGTCGAACCCGCCTCGATGATCCTCCGGAGGTCCGGCTCAAGCCCCGGTCCCGGTTCCTCCTCCAGGATCAACTCCGAGTATCCTAGAATCGCGCTGATGGGCGTGCGAAGCTCGTGGCGCACATGGGCCAAGGCAGCCCTTCGGACCTGGTGAGGGTCCGGAGGTGTCAGATCGACCTCACCGGGCGGCTCGGCCTCGGCGGTCTCCTGCACAGGGAGGGCGGGGGTTGCTGCAGGGAGGGGCTTCCGGTCCCTCCTCCACACCGGGGTGGCGGGCGATCGCTCCGACGCGGCGGACGTCGTCTTCCGTTCGCCCTGCCCTCCCCCGCTGTTCGTGGACTCAGGCTGGGTCCTGTGGAAACTCCCCCCCGGCCCGATATCGAAGATCCAGGCGATAGCAAGCACGATGGGGAAGCCCAGGATGAGCAGGAACGTGACCAGCCGCTGTGTCCAGTCAGGGAACAGCAGCGCCGCAGCTACCGCATCCGATAACTCGATGGCCGCGATGGAGAGCGCCAGGTAGGCCGCAACCGTAGTCCAGACCTTACGCCGGCGTCCCTCGCGGAAGAAGCTGGCGAGTTTGCCGGGGAAGGATGGTTGAGGGTCGGTCAACTGATTCCGCTGGACGGGGGGAAACGATCCTCCAGCCCGGGGCTGGAGCGCCGACAGTGTCGGCCTGCTCCCGGTAGGCGGGAGGGGCGCACGCGCCCTCTATATCAGTCTCAGGTGCCGTCGTACGCAAGGCTCCGCCTCGGTGGGAGCGCACAGAGCGCTTCTCGAAAGCTCCGGTCCACAATCGCCTGAAGAGGACCGCCGGACCGAGCGCCCAGCGGTGTCCGTCCAGCCAAGTGGCCCGTTCCGCCCGAGGGAGGTTGAGCGAATAGCCTCGGCCCCATTGATGGGTTCTCTCCTGCCCGGGACTCGCTGCGTGGGCCGGGCAAACATGGAGAGGCAACCGTGCGATGGTCAGATGGCGAACCGAAGGTGGCCCGCGAATCCCTGCCCCTTCTGCATGAGCAGATCTCCGGCCGCACCATCGCAAAGACGCACGTCGGCGCCGGACCGGAGCGCCTCTCGAACGAACGGCTCGACGGCGTGGGATTCGGTCCGAACCATCGTCTCCGAGACCAACAGCGCTCCTGTGGCATCCTGGGACAAGGCCTTCAAGGTGTCCTGACGGCCGGTCACACCCCGGCCCCCGGGCCCGAGGTCGTTCAGGATCTGATCGAGAAGCGCCCCGTCGCGCCTCTGACGTGCCTGTCGAACGCCCTCGCGGGCCAGCCCGAGACGGTCGAAGTCGGAGAGCGAGAAATCCGGAGATCCGCCATCCAGAACTCGCGTCTGCAGGTCGGGCCCGAGTCCTCGGCTCAAGCTGGTCTGTACGTCCGGAGGCGCGCACACGAGGATCCAGCGGTCCTCGCCCGCCCTGCGCGAGATGCTGGCACGAACCGCTTCGAACATCCGCTCCCGATCAGCCGCGAGAGCTCCCTGGGCGTCATCCTTCGCCGGGAATCCACGGAACCCCGTGGTCCCACCGGCGGACTTGATCACGCCGACTCCGACCGGGACTTCGAAGGTCTCCTCGACCTCGAAGGTGTCCTTCAGGGTCAACTCCCCCTTCTTGTACGCGTAGAGCTCGCCCCGGGTGTGGTCTACGACGACCATGAGGAGGGAGTCCGCGAGACCCACGACGGGCAGATAGGGAGCGACAAGAGGTCCGGTGCCCCAGGTCACACTTAGATCGAAAGGAATGGGGATCTGCTCCGCCCACTCCAGGCGCTCTGGCGAAGCCACCCCTACCCAGGACGGAGACGGAAGGAATCCCTCGTGAGGCCGCAGGGACTCTCCAATGTGTTTCAGGGAGGCCTCCGCCGCGACGGCGTCCGCAGGACGGGTCAACTTCAATCGCGAAAGGAGGTGATCACGCTCGGACTGGTACGCCCTCCGCCACGCGGTGCGCTCCGCGGGATCTCTCTGACTCCCGTCGAGAAAAACCGTGGCGACGGGTGTCGCGGCGAGGCGACGGTAAAGATCGCGCAGTTCCCGGGAATCGAGCATGGGGTCCCTCCGTTCCGGTACCAGTTGGACGGAATCTAGACGGCGGGATTATCTCAACTTAACGCATGAAGGGCTGGCCACCAGTCACACGGTCGAGGCACCCGTACCATCAACGGTGCCGCCCGGGAGAGGTCGCCGGCCCGTCGATGTCTTCTCTCATGCACCGGCACCGTCATAGGGGGTGGGCCATCCTTGCCTCGGGGCCCTGGCGAGTTCCACGACATCCCCGAGGTGGGCGGTACCGGCGTCGATCCGACGGAACGTTTGGAGCGCCACCGAGAGCTTGACGAGGCTCGCCATCGGGAACCGCTGATCGTCGTTGATCCCCAGGCTCCGGCCCGACTCGACATGCCATGAGCTGAAACCCACGCTCCCCGAGACGTCGCCGGCGGTCATGGCAAGCGTCGCCTCTGCGGACTCCCGGTCACCAAAGCGCCGCACGCCCAGCCGTGGTTGCGATGTCTTCTGCTTCCGACGGAGGCGGCGACGAACGACCACGGCAGCGAGGATGACGGTGACTGCAATGCCGCGAAGGCGTGCCGACAACCCTATCCACTGTCTCCAGGCCATCGACGACGGGCTTCGGGACCGGCGTACCACAGAGCGTGCGCCGGCTACAGGCTACAATGGACCGGACGCGCCGTGCCACCGATCCCAAGACGGTCGCCGGGTCAGTTCGCTCGATCCGTTTCGGGATCCCTGAGCTCTCCTTCCCCCGGCTCCGCCTGAATCGAAGCGAACATCGCTGGAGAAGAGATGAAGGCGTAGTGGTGGATGGCGAATCAGGGCGGCAAGAGCGCATAGTAACGGTGAGCCAGCCCAGTTCGACGGAGGAAGGGATCGTGAAGAGGAACCTGCTCATCGGATTGCTGGCCATCGTCGGATTGGCCGCGGTGGTCTTCAACCCACTTCTGGGCGGCGCCCTCGCCCTAGCCTGCTGGACATACCTCGTTTGGATCGTCCAGGCGCGGGACTCGCTCGTGTTCAAAGAGTACGCGGATTCAACCGCTGCCGAACCACTCCTGAGACGCTTGAAGACCCTTCTACGGGTGGCTGGCGTTGCCCTGGCGGTGTTCGTCGTGGCCGTCGTTCTGCACAACACCCTCAGCGCCCGGATCGAAGGCGAAGAGGCGGCCTGGTTCCTGGTGGCGCTCGTGGCCCTCGGCGTGTTCGTCCTGGCGACCGCCGGCGGATTGCTGACATTCGCCCAGGGGCGCCGCAGGCGCGAGCGCGGGTGAGACGACGACGCCATCGAGCCCCCATTACAGGTCGAGCCCCTCCGACCAACTAGGTCGAAGGGGCCCGATGGAGGCGGCGGGAGTAACGCCACACCGGGCGTTGCCCGTCGCGGCGTTTCCTCGCGGGTCGCCCGTGATGGTTCCCGGCTCAGTCCTTCGGGCCGCTCGGAACCAAACCCGCG
>JBDHCV010000024.1:0-38360 GCA_039591855.1 Gemmatimonadota bacterium
GGACCTTGCGGATGCGGATGACCTCGGGGCCGAAACCCTCGATGAGCCTACGCTTCGCGAGGTCCTCTCTGTAGTGCCTGACTCTCTGCTCAACGACCCGGTGTCCGGCGAAACCGATGCGCCCGCAGAAGAACTCCGCACCCGTTATGTGGAGGTTCTGCTCCAGCGGCTGCAGGGGCCCAGGCGCTGGGTAGACGCGATCCGCCGCGCCCAGGGGGATGCCCGAGGGGCGGCACCCCGCCGGCTGGAGGCTCGACGATGAGCCGACCCCGGCTGGGACCACGCGGAGGAGGCCCGGAGTTCCTGGGACAGGGCGACGGAGGCGGCGCCGAAGGGTGGGAAGACTATGACTTCGCCGTGATCCGGGTGGTGCCCCATGTACACCTGGAGCTCTACGAGAACATCGGGGTGGTGCTGCACGGGCGGACCAGCGGATTCCTGGATGCCCGGGTGCTCACGGACCGGGAGGCGCTTGGGAGGTTGGCTCCGGGCACCGACACGGAACTTCTGACCGAGTATCTCGAGGCCCTGACCGGTATCGCCCGGGGGGACGAGTCGTGCGGACCTATGGCCCTCTCCCCGCCTTCGGAGCGCTTCCACTGGATCACCGCGCCTAGATCCGACGTGGTCCAATGCTCGAAGGTCCGTGCGGGACGGAGCACGGACCTCGAGGCCACACTGAAGCACCTCTACGCAGAGTACGTGGAGGGTCCGGTCGGCGGTTGAGGAAGGGGATCCTGCCCCCTGCAGTCGGTCGGGCTAGAAGACCATCCCCACGAGCATGTTCCCCAGGGTGGACAGCAGCGAGATCATCAACGCGCCGCCCATGGCCCAGCCGAAGCTATCGATGGTCAGGTGGTCGGTGAGCTTGTCGGTGACCACGAGAAGCACCGAGTTCACCACCCACATGGTGAGGAACCCGAGCAGGAAGCCGATCCCCAGGGTGGCGATTCCGAGGGCCACGAAGAGGACGCCGCCCAGGAGGTAGTTCAGGATCCCGAAGAGACCGGCGACCAGGATCGCGCTCTTGAAGTCCTTGACGTGAAAGCCCGTGAGGGTCGACGCGGTGACGTATACCGCCGCGGATAGGATCAACCAGGAGACGACGATGTGCATGGCTCGGCTCTCTCTGCTAGATGAAGGTACCGGGGCCCGACCCGGCTCACTCGGAAGCTGCGGGTCAGGCGCATCGACCACCAGGGGTCCCGGGTCCGGCGTCACCCCCTACGAGGCCGGGGAGTCCCGGGTTTCTCCAGCGTCGGCCCGGGCTCATCGCAGTTCTACGATCCCCCGGTCCGTGTGTACCCGGGCCACGAGCCCCGCTTCTTCGGCATACACGACCCCGACCTGGCTTCCCATGGCGGCCAGCGCAGCGGCCACGGCGTCCGAATCCGGGTGCTCCACGACCAGGTCGAGGAGTTCCGGCCCCGGGGAAAGGGACCGGGCGGGGTGCTCCGAGTCCATCCAGTCCATGAGGAAGGGCACGACCCCGTCGGCCCGAGAAGCGAACGGTGAACTGAGCTCCCAACGGAGGAGTGTACCGTCGGGTCTTTGCCGGCTCATCTCCATGATCTCGCCCAGGTCCATCCCCGCCTTGCCGACCGCCTCCACCATCGTCGCCAGGTCCGTGGTCCTGGCGGCCCATGTGACAAGCCGCGGCCCGGAGAGGTCGTCGATCCCGAACGGTCTGGCCCGGGCCGGCTCGGGCTGATCCGGATCCGGCCCGATGATCTCCAGGTAGACGTCGCTCCCCAGGGAAACCAGGGCGTTCCGAGTTCCCATGCCCAGGTGCTGTCCCCCCGGTGTGGCAGTCACCCCGAGGGTTCGCTCGATGAATCTGACCCCCTCCTCCAGGCTCGGGGCGGCGAACACGAGATGATCGACCATGGTCTGTCCCTGCGTGGGGGATGGCCCTGCACACAGCAGCAGCGAGACGGCCAGGGGAATGCGGTTCATTGGGCGAAGCTCCAGTCGGCGGATGGGCGATGCTACCCCGGGCACGGGGTGTGCAGCAACCCCCGGACGTGGGCAAGGCCCACCCTGGCGTGGGGCACCCCGTCGGGGTTGTTCGAGACTCGTTGGGAAACCGGACCTTTCCTCCGGACGGTCCGGGCCCGAAGATGGGATGTCATGCGAAGCCCTATTCTACCTGCCGTCGCGTTCAGGATCAGTCGGGCCCTCCTCCAGGCCCTCGCCTTGGCCTCGGCCCTCATGGTCCTTTCCATGCTCCCCGGGTGCGCCAGCGCGCCCCCGGCGGACGAGCCGCTCGAAACCCGGTATCCCGCCCCTCAGCGGGTCGTGGCCATCGGGGATTTGCATGGTGACATGGAGGCGACTCGTGGGGCGCTCCGCATGGCAGGCGCCATTGATGATCGGGATCGCTGGATCGGGGGTGACCTGGTGGTCGTCCAGACGGGGGACGTTCTTGATCGGGGAGACGACGAAGACGCCATCATCGGACTCCTCGAGCGGCTCGATGGGGAAGCCCGCAGCCAGGGTGGAGCCGTTCATGCCCTGAACGGGAACCACGAGCTGATGAATGCCTACCTGGACTTCCGCTATGTGACTCCTGGCGGTTTCGCCGATTTCCCCGCCGGGGGTCCTCCAGACCCCGCAGACTCCCTTCTCGTCTCCCTGGAGCCTGGGCAGCGCGGGCGGGCCGAGGCATTCCGGCCCGGCGGGTCCATGGCTCTTCGGATGGCCCGGCGAAACACCGCGGTCATCGTGGGGAGCAGCGTCTTTGTCCACGGTGGCATCCTCCCGGAGCACGTGGAGTGGGGCCTGGACGCCATGAACGAGGCCGTTCGGGCGTGGCTCCGTGGCGAGATTCCCCAGCCGGAGTGGATCCGCGGGGAGTTGAGTCCGGTCTGGACCCGACTCTACTCAGACAGCCCGGACGCCGCCGCGTGCGATGTCCTGGAATCGGTGCTCGATGGGCTCGGAGTGCAACGGATGGTGGTGGGGCACACGGTGCAGGGCACCGGGATCACCGCCTTTTGCGGTGGCCGTGTCTGGGCCATCGATGTGGGGCTTGCGTCCCACTACGGTGGAAGGACCGAGGTCCTCGAGATCCGAGGGGACGTGGTGCGCGGACTGCGCTGAACCGGAATCCTACTCCGTCGGTTCCTCACCGACCAAGGCGGCGGGTAGGGCCCCCAGGGCCCTGCGCAGGTCCCCCAGGGCCATCGCCACCTCGGGATGCTCGGACGTTCGATTGGCCACCGCCACCTGGATCCCGTGTTGGCGGGACGGGTCGGTGGGCCCGAACAGGCTCTCCACTCCTCGTCTGATCTCGGCGGCCTGAGCCTCGTCGAGCGTTTCTCCTTCGCTCAGCATCTGATCCAGTTCGACGATCAAGCTGGAGACCGGCTTCAGCCACCCCAGCGCCGGGTCGTGCATGAGCCGCTGCATCTGGGCGAATGCGCCCGGACTGGCCTGGGTACCGTCTCGAACCGCAGGCATCTCCGTTCTTACCAGCGCCTTGTGCATTCTCTGGAGCGCCTGGCTCAGGTCCCGGGCCGCCTCGGTGAAGTCTCCGCTCATGGGGTCTCCGTCAGCGAGTGAACTCCGACGTGCCGACACTGACGTTGCCCACGCTCGCGAAGGCTAGGTAGGTGGAGCCGACCTGCAGGTTCCGCAGGAGCTGGACCTCGGTAGCGCCGGCAGGAACGGTTCCGTAGACCACGGGAGATTCGAATCGGCCGCTGATCGCCCACATGACCCGACCGGTTGCTGGGTCGATCACCGAGAGCGAGCCCAGAGCGCAGCTCGACCAGCTGAAGACGACGTCCGTGCCGACGGCGGTTTGGAAGCCGGCCGATGCCGAACAGAAGCCGGGGCCGCTGGAGTCGCTGCAGGCGGCGAGCCACGAAGCTCCCAGGGAGATCGCCGCGGCGACGGCCAGCGCCGTCCGGAGCCGAGAATGGCGCCCCGGGCGCCTCGGAGGGTCGGCGGAAGGTATGGATGACATCGAAATCAGGTCCTCCTGTGAGTGTGGCGTCCCCTGAGATGATAGCATGCCGTGGCTGCATGGATATACCAGGGGGAGGTGCCGGGGATTTCAGGTCAGGGCCTCGGCCCACCGGTCCAGCGTTTCGTCGTGCTCGTGGATCAGCGCTCTCGCGATGAGGTGAAGGGCTCGGAGGTTCATTGGGTCCACCTCGTCCATGGACTCCAGGTGCTGGGCGATCTGGGTCTGGATTCGGGTATACCCTACCGAGCCGTCGAATGGAGCCAGGAGGGAGGCGACCTGGTAGTCCACCGTGTCGTTCACGCCGTCGAACACCACGTCCAGGATCGGCTGGGCCCACCTGGCCAGACCCCATCCCCGGGCCTCCTCGAACAGGATGGGCTTGGTGTACTGGCCGGTTCCGAGCGACAGGAGGAGGACCTCTTCCGGATCCCGGCCCCAGAATGCCATGGACTCCACGAGAGCGCAGGCCGCGGGGTTGTTCGCGTAGACACCGCCGTCGATGAGGGCCAGCCAATCCTCGTCCTCCTTAGCTCGGACCCACGCCGGCTCGAAATAGGTGGGAGCCGCTGCGGTGGCTCGGGCCGCGTCCCGCATCCTGAAGTTACGTCGAGCGTCCAGGTGGGCCTTGTGGCTCTTGAAGAAGTGTGGTCTGCGGATTTCCAGGTCGTACGCGGTTACCAGGACGGGCGTCAGGGCGTGGGTGAGCCGGGCGTCCCCAAAGGTTCGCGCAAGCACCTCGTCCACTCCGCCGCTCTGGTATTTCTCCTCGGCCAACACCCCCATGGATCGAAGGCGATGCCACAATGAGCGCCGAAATATCCGCTGCCCATCCCTCTCGTACAGGCCGGCGATGTCCTCTGCGCTGTAGAGCGGCGCGGGTCGCCCCGCCGGATCGTGGGCCACCGATCGGGGGTCCGGACAGGTGAGGCCGAGAGCCAGGACCCCCCCGGTGGAGGTGCCCGCGATGAGGTCGAAGAGGTCGCAGACGGGTCGTCCGGTTCGCCGCTCCAGCTCCTGGAGGATCACGGCTGGGATCAGCCCTCGGATCCCCCCCCCGTCCAGGGAGAGAATCCGAAACGGGGTGCCGCTCGGCCCCAGCGTCACGGCGAGAAGACCCTCACGCCCTCCCGGCCCGCGGCATTCCGGAGGCGAGCGTCCAGGGTGGCCAGGGGGACGCCAAGGCGCAGGGCCAGGTCCAGGTAACTGGCGTCGCTGGAAGGGATGTCGTGGGTCCGGGCCAGGCGATGCACGGCGTCGAAGGTGCGCTTGGCCTCGCCGGGATCGACCTGGATCGGCAACGCCATGAGAAGAGACAGGAACGTGGCTGTATCGGCGGGCTCCAGCCGTCCAAGTCGCTCGGCCGCTGCGAGCCCGTTGGATACCTCAACCGGCCAGACCGACGCCACCTGGGCCTCGAAGGCGTCCAGGGTGGCGAGCACGTCATCCACGTAGTCGCCGCCCTCCCCGGCGAAGGCCCAGGAAAGGGCCACGGTGGCGTCGAGGACGAAACTCACCTGGGACCGCCGTCGATGAGGATGCGCGCGTTCAGCCCCCGTCCCAGGGAGTGGTTCTCCCGGAATGCGCGAATGGAGAGGATGGCCTCTCGGGTCGTCGACCCTGGGCCCGTGGGGGGCGGCACCAGGATGGCTACCACGTTCCCGTGCTTCGCGATGGCGATCCTCTCGCCCGCCGACGCCCTTCTCAGGAGCTCCGGGAGGTGGGTCTTCGCCTCGTAAGATCCGACCTTCTCCACCGTAATCTCCTTGGGAGCAAGGGTTTGGGTTGGTACCGGCGGTGTCTCTCTGAGTAAATGAAAGAACCGACTGGTCTACGACTAGTCTATATAATGGCGGCCTGCGGGTTCACGCAACGGCCACCAGTGCGGTGGGTCAGGCAGGTTTCCCCTGTGCCGGGGTCGGCGCGAGACCGGCCCATTCGGCGCAAGCGAGACTGGAGATTGCCCGGGCGAGACTCGAGAGCGGGCGCCCATCGCGACCCGGATCCACGTGCACTGGGTGCGAGAGCCTTGACAGTTCGGGCGTTCTCCGCGATGGTGTAGCCTGAGCCTCATGTAAAAGGCGAACCAGATAAGTCGAAGGCGCAGGTCTTTCACTTCGAGACCGGGCGCCTTCGTTCAATTTTGGCCAAGTGGCCAATACCCAGCGCGGGGGGATGCCGCGCGAAGCGGTAGTCGGAAACAACGGATCATCCGTGCTCCGGTTATCACAGCATCAGGAGTCAGGAAGATGCGTGTAAAAGGAACAGTGAAGTGGTTCAACTCGGACAAGGGCTTCGGCTTCATCACTCCGTCCGATGGTTCAAGGGACTGCTTCGTCCATCACAGCGCCATCCAGATGGAGGGTTTCAAGACCCTCCAGGACGGTCAGGAGGTCGAGTTCGACGTGGTCGAGGGCCAGAAGGGTCCCGCTGCCGAGAACGTCACCGTCGCCTAACGGTGCTGGGGCGCTCTAGCGTCCTTTGATGGATCGGGCTCACAGCCCGGCAAGAAGTGGAACGGGTCTCCCCTCGGGGAGGCCCGTTCTCGTATCTAGGGAGTAGAGCCCCGGCCGGGTGCTTATTTCCGATAGGTGGGTGGTGCGACTGAAATAACGAAGGGTCCGGAGCGTGTTCTCGCCTCCGGACCCTCGGGCGTTTTAGCAGTTTGTTGACCCGGTCTGCAATCGCCTCAAAACACCGGGAGAGAGGCTCCTGCTCCTCTCTGTTAACAAAATCTAATGAAGATCCCCATTTGTCAAGCCCCCGCGGTCGGATCGGCGGCAGCCAACGAGTCCGGAAGGGTCGGGGCCACGCCGGGATCGTCGGTCCAGATGTCCATGGCGCATTTCCACTCCCCGTCCAGATTCATCCGCCATACCGTGAGGTATCGTCCCTCGGTGGTCGCAAGGTTCCCTTCCTGGTCGGGGAGAGTCACTCGGTTCCGCCCCCACGTGTATCCCATGCGACCGCTGGGACCCACCTCGACCCCCTCCGGTTCCCAGGCGATGTGGAATCCGGGGATCTCCGCACTGCCCGCCAGCATCTGACGGATCGCCTCCTTGCCCACAACCGTGGGGGATCCCGAGCCCATCACCATTGCCCCCTCGGTCCAATATGAGGCGATGAGCTCCAGGTCTTCGAAGGCCGAGGCCGCGGTGGCCCAGGCCATATCCGTCTCCATCAGGTCGATCTTCGCGGCCTCCAGGTCGACTGGGAGGTCGCCGTAGGCATTCCTCTGGGGCTGGCATGCCGTAAGGACCATGAGGAGGACCAGAGCGGGCAGTGCTCTCTCCGAATAGCGCATGGGCTGCTCCGTTGCCAGTGAGGACCCGGGCGGTGCCAGGTCACGGTGCGGGGCCGGCACCAAGGCCGACGACTCAGGCTCCTTGGGCCCGCTGAAGTGCAGACAGATTGGACCAACCCCCAACGCCCCGCAAGCGGCGTCGGCCTCAGGTGCGGAGGTCCGGATAGGGTCGGCGGGTCCTCCATAAGATCCAGAACGCCATTGCCAACAGCAGCGCCGCGGCGGGCGTGGCCCAGCCCGGGGGTTCGAAGCCCTCGGGCAACCACCCCAGGTGGGAGGGCACGATGGCCAGGGCGTTGTTCAGGGCGTGCCAGGCCATGGCCGGGAATACGGAGCCCGTGAGAAGAACCACGGCGGCCAGGACCACGCCCAGCCAGGCCGTGGGGGCGATCCGGAAGAGGGAGACGTGGAAGAACCCGAAGATCGCCCCCACGACCAGGCAGAGCAGCCAGGGCGGGAAGCGCTTGCGCAGGCCGTGGAGGAGCACGCCTCGGAAGGTGAGTTCCTCGAGGATTCCGGGCAGGATGGAGAGGAAGAGGAGCAGCTCGAACAGACTCAGGTCCGGCTCTGCGAATGCCTCACCAAACGCCTCGAGCATCTCGGTGGGGATCGGGAACACGAACGCGTTGACGAGTCGCGCCAGGCCCAGGCCGAGGATCAGGGCCGATGGCGCGCCGAGGAAGACGGCTACCCATGCGGCGGGGTGGGGCATCCTCAGGGCAAAGGCCTGGCGCGGATCCAGACGATATCGCCTGATCATGACCAGCGATCCGCCGAAGAAGATCACCACGAGATTCAGGAAGATCTGTCCCCGGATCCCAAGGCGCTCTCCGAACCACAGGCTCACCAGGAAGAAGACGACCCAGAGACCCAGGAACCAACGGGTGACGTGCCGTGGAAAGAGCGCCGGACCGCCCGTCAAATCAGCCTGATCCAACCCAGCGTTGGAGATGAGTCGCTCGTTGGAGAGCGTCTGCTCCGTCAACCTGGCCACCCATATGCCCACCGCGGCCGTGGAGATGAACGCCAGGATGATGAAGGGAAAGTCCAGGGTTCCGATCAAGATCTCCCGGACGGCGATTCCCACCCCCGCAAGGGGCACCAATGCGATGGCCGACCTCAACTCCACCCCAGGGAGGACGGGCGCCAGAGAGGGGACCAGGAACACGATGAAGACCGGGAAGAAGTAGATCTGGTACTCCTTGTACGTCTTCGAGACCCCGGAAAGAAGAAGGAGCGTGGAGCCGATCAGAATGGTGACCGGGACCAGGAGGAGGAGCAGCACCGCCAGGTCCGCGACCCCGATGGACACGGCGAAGTCCGGCGGGAGCTCGAGGATCCCGATGCCGAAGTAGACCATGAGGTTGGCCAGATTGATGATGGCTACCGCCAGCCCCACGGCGATTACCGCAAGCATCTTCGAGCGCACGATGTCGCTCCGTCCCGCCGCCGTGGTCAGCAGGGTCTCGAGCGTGCCTCGCTCCTTCTCTCCGCTGATGGCGTCTGCCGCGACCACCGAGCCGCCCATGAGCATCAGGAGCACCAGGAATGGCATGAGAGCGGTGCCCAGGAGCGCCCCTCCCTCCTTCGCGGCCGAGGCGATGTTCTCAGGCTCCACCGGGGCGACCTCGCCCAGGGGGATCGGGAATCCCGCCGCCTGAAAAGCCGAGTCCCGCCGGGTCAGGAGCAGGCGGTCCATCCGAGACCTCATCCGCTGTCTGGCTTCCCGGGAGAAGTCGCTCTGGGCCCGATAGAGGATCCTCACCGCGGGTCCGGAAGGAGGCTCCTCGGATGCGTCGGCTTCTTCGCCGCCGGACTCCCGGTCCTCCGCTTGCCGGATCGAGTCCCACTCGCTTGCCGACAGCCCCTCGATCACCAGGTGGACCACACCCCCTGCCAAGTCCTGTTCCGGGTCAGGGCTGTCCACGAACTCGAAGCGGGCGAGTTCGAAAGACACCTCGCCGTCCTGGCTTTCCAGTGCAACGGCGGCATCGGCCAAGTCCCGAGCCCAGTCGCTCAGGCTTCCAGACACGGCATAGCGATAGGTCTCCTCCTGGAGTCGGCGTTCCTCGGTCCGCTCTACCCGGTTCATGACCACGATGAACACGGGGAAAAGGAGCAGGGGTGCTACGACGGTAATCAGGATGGTCCGGGTGTCCCGCAGGAGCATCTTGATTTCGTACCTGAAAAGCGTCCACAGGACGCCGGCCCCGTTCTCCTCGCTCGGGGGCGATGGACGGGGTCTACTCACGGACGCTCTTCCAGCTCACCCGCCGCACCGATGGCGGCCGCGGCCACACCGTCCGCCTGGCGGACGTAGTGGACGAAGATGTCCTCCAGGTAGTGCTGGCCCGTGGCCTCCTGGAGCTGGCCCAGCGTGCCCATGGCCAGAAGGCGGCCCCGGTGGATCATCGCGATCTGGTCACAGAGCTTCTCGACCTCACTCATGATGTGGCTGGAGAAGATGATGGTCTTGCCCTCGTCCCGCAGGTCCCGAACGACGCGGACCATCTCGAGCGCGTTGATCACGTCCAGGCCTACCGTAGGCTCGTCGAAGATCAGGACCGGCGGGTCGTGGGCGATGGTCCGAGCGATGGACACCTTCTGCTTCATCCCGCTCGAGAGCTTCTCGACCCTGGCCCCCGCATACTCGGTGATTCCGAACCGTTCCACGAGGTGATCCACCCGGGATGCCACGTCGTCGGGGCTGTAGTGGTTCACTCTCGCGAAGAACTCGAGGGTTTCCCGAGCGGTCAGTTTCGGGTACAGCGCCGTAGAGGCCGAATAGAACCCAAGGCTCCTCCGGACCGCCTGAGCCTCCGTGGCCACGTCGTGACCCATCACCGACGCATGTCCGCCCGTGGGCTTGAGGACCGTGGAGAGCATCCGCAAGGTGGTGGTCTTACCGGCCCCGTTTGCACCCAGCAGGCCGAAGACCTCCCCGGGACGGCACGTGAAGTCGAGGCCGTCCACCGCATGCACCTCCCCCCGGGACTCATCCCAGAAGGTCTTCCGGAGTCCCTTCACGCTCACAGTGACGGGTCGGGCGGCGGTGCCCGGGTCGAGGGAGTGGATCATGGATGGGTCCCTTGTTTGGCGCCGGGTCGGAGTCGGTCCCGAAGGAACCGCCAGAAGCTGCCGTCGTAACTCCCGAGAAGAAAGTCCTCGAACCCCAGGATCGTCCGGGCGAGCAACAGGCAAGCCACGACCAGGAGCAAGGTGACGGCCAGGGTCAGGCCGATGAGTGGCCAGAGGAAGACCCCGTTTATGGCATCCCGGATCATCATCGCGATGTTGGCTACCGGGATGGCTGCCAGGGTCGGCGTGAGGGTCTGGTCCGTCTGCTGTCCGAGCAGGAAGGGCAGGAAGACCAACCAGTAGACCGGCTGGATCATCGCCTGTCCGTCTTTGAACGTCCTTGCGAAGGCGGCGAGGATCATCATGGCCGCCGCGAAGAACAGGGCGAGGGCCGCGGCTCCGGCCATCATCACGGGCACCGACAGGAGGGGGAGGCTGAATTGGATCTCGGTGGAATCGCCCAGGATCGGTGCCACCACGGCCCCCATGGACACGAAGAGGGCCAGGACGTTCAAGATTCCGGCGGTGATGCCCAGGGTTGCCACGTAGAGATACTTCGCGGTCACAACGCTCATGCGAGAGGCCGAGGTCGTCATCAGCGTCTCCCAGGTGGACCTCTCCCGCTCGCCCGCGGTGGTGTCCACGGCCGGATAGAAGCATCCAAGAGCCACCATGACCACGAGGAAGAGTGAGATCATCTGCCCCAGGATCACGGCGCCCACGTCGCTCTCGGTGGACACGTTCTCCGTGCGGACGTCGAAGGGAGCGAAGCTCGATTCCCGGATGCCCAGTTCGGCCGCCGATTGTTCGATCCAATGCGAGCGATAATCGTCGGCCACCTCCTCGACCCTGGACAGGGCTCTCTGGCTCCGAGCTTCCGACCGGTCGTAGCGGACCTGAAGCGCGAAGTTGTTGGGGAGCGCCCGTCCAGAGGGGGGGGCGGGGCGGAAGATCAGGAGGGCGTCCAGTTCGCCGTTCCTAAGGCGCTCCATCCCGGCTTCTTCGGTATAGCTGGAATGGAGCTCCACGCCTTCGTCCGCCTCGAGGGAGTCGAGGAGGGGTCGATGGGCGCGGGGGGCCTCATCCACCACTCCGATTCGAGACCCGAAGCCCTCCTGCAGCCCCTGAACGAAGACGAGGCCACTGAACATGACCCACAGGAGGACCGGATAGAGGAAGATCGGCATCAAGATGCTGTTCACGACGATGGCCCGCTCCCGAAGGGACGCGCGCATCTCGCGACTGTACAGGACCCAGATGTCTCGGGGGTTCAAGGTGTCTCGCCGACGGGGCAGGGGGGATGTAGACGAAGATGCTCCGGAACGTGCGTCTCCGACCGGGGGGTGTCAACGTGGGATCCTGGGCGGCGCTCTCTGTCCCCGAGTACCCTGGGACAGCCCCTCATCGCGGGTTAGCTTCCACTCCCCATGCGACGTCCCGCCCCCCCCGCCCACGGCAGTGGAGACCCCGTCCCCGCCAGCATCGACGCCGTCCTCGGCGAGGTATTCGGCTTCTCCGAATTTCGGCCGGGCCAGCGTGAGATCGTGGAGCTGGTCATGGAGGGAAGGGACTGCATTGCGGTCATGCCCACCGGTGCCGGAAAGTCCCTCACCTATCAACTTCCGGCCCGCCTCCTGCCGGGTACGGTTCTGGTTGTCTCACCCCTCATTTCACTGATGAAGGATCAGGTCGAGAGCCTCCAACGACTCGGGTTCGAGGCCGTAGAGATCAACTCGACGCTGGAACCGGAGGAGAGGGCGGTGCGCCTCGAGGGGCTCCGGAAGGGAAGGTACGAACTGGTCTACCTGGCCCCCGAGGGGCTGGATGGATCCCTGCGGGAGTTCGTCCGGCAGTGCCCCGTTTCCCTTCTCGTGGTGGACGAGGCGCACTGCATCAGCCAATGGGGTCACGACTTCCGCCCGTCCTATCGCCGCCTCAGGGGGTTGAAAGAGGGGCTGGGCGTTCCCGTGCTGGCCCTCACGGCCACCGCTACCCGGCCCGTTGCGGTGGACATCGTCCGGCAGTTGGGCATGCAGAAGCCCGGCGGGTACAAGGGGTCGTTCTACCGGGAGAACCTGATCGTGTCGGTCCGGAAGAAGGGCCAGGGCGGTGAGACCCGCAAGGAGATCCTGGCCCTGGTGCGGGAGCATGAGGGCGAGAGCGGGATTGTCTACTGTCTCTCCCGGAAGGCGGTCGAGCAGACCAGTGATTTCCTGGTCCGGAACGGCGTCCGGGCCGCGCCCTACCATGCGGGATTGCCCGATGCGGATCGGGAACTGGCCCAGGATTCCTTCCAGCGGGATGACGTGGACGTCATCGTGGCGACCGTGGCCTTCGGGATGGGGATCGACAAGTCCAACGTTCGGTTCGTGATCCACCGGGACATGCCCCGGGACGTGGAGTCGTGGTACCAGGAGATGGGGCGTTCCGGTCGGGACGGGCTGGAAAGCGACTGTGTGGTCTTCTATTCGTGGGCGGACGTGAAGATGCACGAGCGCTTCCTGAACGACATCGACGACCCCGAAGTGTGGCATGAGAAGCGCCGCAACACGGTTGCTCTCTTCGAGCTCCTGGAGTCCGGGCGGTGCCGGCACCAGGGCATCCTCGCCCACTTCGACGAGCCCATGGCCCCGTGCGAGACCTCGTGCGATGTCTGCACCGGCGTGTTGGTTCCGGAAAGGGTGGCCGAAGCCATGGTCCGTCACGGGCGGAGCCGGGACCCCCGTAAGAGCCCCGGCGGGCGCACCGGTATCGGCCCACCCCGGGGCTCGGCGCCCGGAGGAGGGGCGCCCGGGAATCGGACGGGCTTCGAGTCCCTTCGCTCACTCCGTAAGCACCTGGCTGACCAGGAGGGTGTGCCGGCGTACATCGTGTTCAGCGACAAGGTCCTGGTCGAGATGCTGGAGCGCCGGCCCCGGACCCCCGCGGAACTGCTCACCGTTCCAGGCGTAGGCCCGGCGAAGCTCGAGCGCTATGGGGAGGCCTTCCTCCAGGCACTCCAGGAGTTGGAGGGATGAGGGCCGCGCCCCCCCCTTCCCCCGGGGACCGCCCCCCCCGTTCCATGGGGCCCGCCGGGTACGGGGTCGCCTTGCACCGCCGGGATCCCCTATCTACCCTGGAGGCCGTTGAATCGGCGGGGAGAAGGGGCGTGTGTGCTTGGAGAAGCCCGGTGGCAAGATTGAATCGCGGACGGGGTCGATGAGGGAAGCCCGACACGAGGTCGTGGTGGTCGGAGCGGGTCCCGCCGGGGGCCTGGCCGCCCGTCGCATGGCCGAGCGGGGTCATGACGTCCTTCTCATCGAGGCGAGTTCCGAGCCGCATCGGCCGGTGGCCTGCTCCGGCATCATCGGACGCGAGGCCTTCGACCAGATGGCGCTGCCCACGGAAAGCACGATCTCGACCGTGGATCGGGCTCGGTTCATCTCTCCGTCGGGGGCCCGGATCACATATGAGCCCCGGGAACCCATGGCGTTCGTGGTCCACCGCCCGTCCTTCGACGCCGCCCTGGCCGAGCGGGCGGTGGAGGCCGGCGCGCGGTTGATCCGGGGTTGCCGAGCCACGGGGATGGAGAAGCATCGGGGCGGCGTGACCCTCACGGTGCGATGCGACGGACTGGACCGGATTCAAGCCCGGGCCGTGATCATCGCGAGTGGACATCGATCCCGGCTCAATGGCCCGGCCGGGCTCGGGGTTCCCCAGGCGTCCACGGTCGCCCTCGGCGTGGAATACCCCTTCGACGATCTCGACGCGGCCGAGGTCTACTTCGGGACCGGGGTCGCGCCCGGCTTCTTCGCTTGGGCGGTCCCCGCCGGGCCTGGCCGGGCCCGGCTCGGCGTTCTCGCCGACTTCGACCCTAGGGGGATGCTGACCAGGTTTCTGGAAGGGGCCGCCATTCGATCCAGGATGAAGAGCGGATCGGTGGCCGATTGCCTCTGCGCGGCCAAGGGCCGGACGGTGGTCCAGGGAATGGTCCTCCCCAGCTATACCGACGCCGTCCTGGCCGTGGGTGAGGCCGCGGGCCAGGTGAAGACCACTACGCTGGGCGGCATCTATTACGGCCTCATCGGGGCGGAGATCGCCACGGACGTCCTGAGCGAGGGGTTGCTGCGGAACCGGATCGGGGCCCGACACCTGGCTCGTTACGAGGAGGCCTGGACCTCCCGCCTGGGGGCCGAGATCGAGATGGGACTCGAACTTCAGCAGGTCGCCTGGGGGATGTCCGACCCGGAAATCGAAGCCGTTTTCGAGACGCTGAGCAGCGGACTTGCCGCCGCGGTGCAGCGGGTGGTGCGGTTCGATTGGCATCGTCCTGCCGTCAAGCTCATCCTTCGAAGAGCCCTCAAGCGTTGGAACGGACTCGCGCCTCAGGGTGGTCGCGCCTGAGCCATGCAGGCCGCGTCCCGGGCCGGATCGGCCTCCAAGCGAATTCTGGACCTGGCCCTCTCGGCTCTGGGCATCCTGCTTACCTCGCCCGCCTGGGTCGTCATTCCCATGGCGATAAAGCTCGAGGATGGCGGCCCCGTCCTCTACGGCCAGCCTCGGGTGGGAATCGGAGGGAGGATCTTCATGAGCTGGAAGTTCAGGTCCATGCGTCCCCTCTCCGACCCGTCGGCCCCACCCCTGCAGGCACACCTGGAGAGCGAGCGCATTACCCGAGTGGGACGGATCATCCGTCCCACTGCTCTGGACGAACTGCCGCAGCTGCTCTCGGTTCTTCGTGGTGAGATGAGTCTGGTGGGTCCTCGTCCTCTCGCTCCGGAGGAGGGCGTCGCCGCCTCCGCTGGGGTCCCGACGCGGGTCGTTCGCCTCGAGGAGATGGCGGGGTATCAGGAGCGCCAATCGGTCCGACCGGGCTTGACCGGCCTCGCCCAGGTCCGGGCATCCCGAGAAGCACCCCATCGGGTGCGTATCCGCTACGACCTCCTGTACGTGCGGAACCGAACGCTCTGGCTGGACTTGAAGCTGATCGTCTGGTCCGTATGGACGAGCCTCACCGGGGCTTGGCCCCGCGCTGGACGCCGGTGGGTCAGAGGGCGGCCAGGCCCAGGCTCAGTCCGAGAATAATCAGGAGCCCGCCCACCATCCTGCGGTACAGGCCGGGGGGGATTCGCCCGAGGAGCGGGACGCCGATCAGGGTCCCGACGACGACGCCGGCCGTGCCGGCGAGCCAGAGTCCCGCGGTCGCGGCCAGGACCTCGCCCTGGGCGAGGACGTAGATGGGCACCCGGGCCGCGTCCACCAGGATCGCGGACGCCGTGGCCGTTGCGACCAGGGTCCGCGTGTCCAAGCGAAACCCCAGTAGGGCGGCCGAACGGATCCCCCCCTGATTTCCGACGAGTCCTCCGAATAGGCCGGACAGGATGCCGCCGGAGACCCGCCAGAAGCGGGTCGTGGGGAGAGGTATGGGGCGCCGGGCGAGTTCGGTCGTTCCCGCCGTGAGCAGGAGCGCGGCGAGTACCATGGTCAGAGCCGTGCTCCCGAGGACGGGCTGCAATGCCGCCCCGGCCAGTCCACCCACGGCACTGGCGATTCCAAACTGCCGGAAGGTGGGGAGATCGATATCGTGGCGGAGTCGGGCCAGACGGACCGCCGTGGCTACGGCGTGGGGGACGGCGACCACCGCCACCGCCTCGGCCGTGGGGAAGGAGAGAAGGAGCCACGGAGTCAGGATGCTCCCGATCCCGAAGCCCGAGACCGCAGCGACCGAGCCGCCCAGGACCGCCACCAATCCAAAGACCAGGGGAGATTCGAACACGCTGACTTTCCTGCCGGTTGAGGGCCGCGGTCGGGGGTGTGCTTGCCCTGGGCGATCAAACCTGCACAGGTTGCAGTCCATGGCCAAGCCGATCCTCCTGACCATCGACGACGACCCCGACGTCCTCAGCGCCATCGCCCGAGACCTGAGGGGCGAATACGGCTCGGAATACCGAGTCCTGCGTGCCGATTCCGGTGACGCCGCCCTCGAGGTGGTGCAGGAGTTGAAGACTTCGGGTGTTCCCGTCGCCCTTTTCCTGTCGGACCAGCGGATGCCCGGGATGGGTGGGGTGGAGTTCCTGGCTCGGGCTGCCCAGTTGTACCCGAAGGCAAAGCGGGTCCTGCTCACGGCCTACTCGGATACCGATGCCGCAATCGCGGCCATCAACCAATCCAAGGTCCATTATTACCTCTCCAAGCCCTGGGATCCGCCGGAGGAGAAGCTCTTTCCGGTGTTGTCGGACATGCTGGAGGAGTGGCGCGCGGGGTATCGTCCCGGATATGGCGGGGTCCGGGTGGCGGGGGACAGGTGGTCCGCTCATGGTCATGCGGTGCGGGATTTTCTGGCTCGCAATCAGGTCCCTTACGAGTTCCTGGACATCGAAGGATCCGAAGAGGGACGGGAACTGACGACCGGTCTCGCCGCCGCCGACCTCCCGCTGGTGATCCTCCCCTCAGGGGAACGGCTCATCCGGCCCGACCCCGGAATGCTCGCCGAGCGCGTGGGCCTGGCCACCCGGGCCAAGAGTGACTTCTACGACCTGGCCATCGTGGGAGGCGGTCCAGGCGGTCTCGCCGCGGCCGTCTACGGGGGGTCCGAGGGGCTCCGAACGGTCCTGGTGGAGCAGGAAGCCCCCGGAGGGCAAGCCGGGACCAGTTCACGGATCGAGAACTACCTGGGCTTTCCCTCGGGCCTCTCCGGAGGGGACCTGGCCCGGCGGGCCGTGGCCCAGGCCCGCCGTTTCGGGGTGGAGATCCTCACCCCCCAGGAGGCCACGGGACTCCGGGTCGAGGGGCCGTACAAACACCTCACCCTCGCCGACGGATCCGAAATCTCCAGCCACGTCCTCATGCTTGCCGTAGGTGTCGCCTGGAACCTCCTACCGGCCGAGAACGCCCACCGGTTCATCGGCTCCGGACTCTATTATGGCGCAGCGCTGACCGAGGCCATTCACGCCGCCGGCCGCACCGTGTACATGGTCGGGGCCGGGAATTCGGCAGGCCAGGCGGCCATGTATTTCAAGGACTACGCCGACCGGGTGGTGATGCTCGTTCGGGGGGACTCGCTGAGCGCGAAGATGTCCCACTACCTGGTGGACCGGATCGAATCCTGCGAGAACATCGAGGTCCGTCTCAACACCGAGGTGACCGCGTGTCACGGGTCGTCCCGGCTCGAGGGGCTGGAGCTACGATCAGCGAGTGGGGACTCCTTGGAGACCGTGCCGGCCGACTACCTGTTCGCCTTCCTCGGAGCGGCCCCGAGGACAGCCTGGCTCTCCGACCTGGTGGCATGTGACGATCTCGGCTTCATCCTTACCGGGTCCGACCTGGATTCCGCGACCCACCTGCGGGACTGGCCCTTGGACCGAGAGCCATTCATGCTCGAGACCAACGTTCCCGGGGTCTTCGCCTGCGGAGACGCACGCCATGGGTCGGTCAAGCGCGTCGCTTCGGCCGTGGGGGAAGGGTCGGTGTCCGTCTCATTCATGCACCAGATCCTGGCCGAGCGCTGAACCGACGGGCGCCCCGGTGATCAGGCCTCCTGCCGGTCTCCCCCGGTGTCGGTCGGTACCAGGCTCACGGCGAACTCGGTGCGGCCCGGACGGGATTGGACGGAGATCTCGCCCCGGTACTGCCGCACCAGCCTGCGACTGATCTCCAGCCCCATCCCCGTGCCCTGGCCCGGGGGCTTCGTGGTGAAGAACGGGTCGAAGATCTTCGGCAGGATCTCAGGAGGAATCCCCTCCCCGTTGTCGATGACCCGGATGACGACCCGCCCGCGCTCGGTTCGACCGGTGACCTCGATGTGCCCCGGCTCCCCCACCGCGTCCAGCGCGTTGTCGAGGAGGTTCATCCAGACCTGGTTGAGTTCGCCCCCGGCGGCGTTCACGGTGGGCAGGCCGGGCTCCAATACCAGGTCTATGGACGTCCCCTGAGTCCTGGCTTTCGAAGCCAACACCCGGATGGTATCCCGGAGTCCCTGCTCTACATCCACGGAGTCGGGGCGGCCCCGGGAATCCATGTAGGTGAACCGCTTGACGGCTCCGACGAGGTCGTGGACCCGGGTCCCGGCCTGCTCGATGTCCCGGGCGAGGGAAGCGGCGGTGGACCGGGCCGAGATCCAGCGGAGGGCGGGGTCCAGGGCTTCTTTGGACGCGAGGCTGGCCAGCTCTTCGAGGGAGTCGATGTCGACTCCGGTCTCGGCCAGGGTCACCGCGTGGGAGCCGTCGCATCCGTGGGCATCGAGCCATGCGGCGATCTCGTCCTCCCGCTCGGCGAACTGGAGGGGCGAGAGGACGCCGCCCCCGGCGTCCGCCATCCCCCGGGCGCACAGCGCCTCGATGAACTTCATGGCCTCGGCCCCGACCCCGGCTGCACCCAGTGCACGGGAGGCCTGATCGGTCTCGGAGAGTCCCTGCCGCACGAGCTTGGCCCCCCGGACGATGGCCGAGGCCGGGTTGTTCAACTCGTGGGCCAGGCCTGCGGAGAGCCGCCCAAGCGAGACCATCTTCTCGTCCTGCATCTCGCTGGTGTTGAAGTTCCGGGCGCGGTCCAGCATGAGGTGGACGGTGTAGGCGGTGAACTTCGGGCAGGCGTGGATCATCTCCCTGAACTGGTCCTGATGGATGGCCAGCGCCTCTGTGAGCGATTCGGCCTGGTTGTTGCCCGGCGGGCCCTTCATCCGGGAGTAGGGCAGCATCCCGGAGACCTCGCCCTCTCCCCAGCCCATGACGAGCCGGGGCCCGGCACCATGATCCACCCGGACCGTGACGCGCCCGGACAGGATCACCCAGAGCTTGTCGATGAGCCGCCCCTTGTGGGCCATCAACTCCCCCGCCTGGTAAACCTCGATGGCCCCGTGGGTCGCCAACCACGCCAGTTCCGAACGCGGAATCTCCGCCAGGTTGGGCAGCGCGGCCAGGCGATCCACCAGAGCGGGGTCAGTCATGCGTCGGCATTTACCCTTCGTCCTTCATCATGGCCCAGTGGGCGTGCACCATCTGCCACTTCCCATCGATCAACGCATACACGGTGCTGGCGCGCCACGGCGTGCCGGCTTGGCCGTCCAGCGTGGACGGAAGGTAAAGGAACGACACGATGCCCATATCGCCGAAGATCTGGACCAGGGGGTCGCCCATCTCGTATCGGTGGGGCGGCATGTGTTCCTTGAGAGAGTCGAGGTACCCCAACAACGCGTCCTTGCCGGCGACTCGCTCCCTGGCTCCCATGTCGTCGAAGTAGGTGACTTCTTCCGCCGCCCACTGGCCATAGCCGGCGGGGTCTCCCCCCGACCAGCGATCCAACGCGCTTCTTTCGAGTTCGAGAAGTTCTCTCTTCAGGGATTCACTGGTCATCGCCGGCCCTTTCGGAGGGAGGAAACGGGCTGGCCCAATGTGGTCGTGAGCCTCGATCCGTTTCAAGAGTTCTCTCTTCCGCAGACCTCGACGCGCGTCCCGCCCCAGGAGCGTGCCGGCCAGAAGCCCCGGCACCAGCGATCCTGCCATCATGGCCCAGCTCTGTGCGTCCATCCCGAGGAGGAACAGAATGCAGGCGAGGAATCCCAGGACCAGGCTCACTGCGATGCTGTCCCGTGCCTCGGAAAGGCTGTCGAGCTCGTTCCAGAGGGAAAGGAGCTCCTGTCGACCCTCGGCCAATGGGTAGCTCTCCGCCGAGGGGGCCTCGTCGTCGGACAGGCTCTCTCCCCAGGCCGGCATCTACCGGATAACGTCCATGAGCACGTCGTGGATTACCTGGGTCGCGGCGTCCACCAGGACCACGTCCAGACCTACCTCGACGAGTTCATACCCTGCGGGGATCTGGATCCGAGAGTGGAGATCCGCAGGGGCTGCCCGTTTCGCGATCCCGGGGGGCAGAGGCTTGCCCCTCGCCAGGTTCTTCCGGATCCCGGGCGGCAACGGCTTGACCTTGGATTTGCCATGGACCGATGGATTGCCGGTGTAGAAATCCCGGATCGTGGTCTTGGCGGCAGCCGAGAGTATTCCTTCGGCCGTGATCTGGACTTGCCCTCCTTCGCCCTCTTGAGCCGCACCGGCTGTGGGTGAGATGGCTTCCAGGCCACAGAGGAGGACCGACGTGGTGACGAGTGCCCTGAAGAGTCTGCTCATGACCGCTCCGAGTTTCGAATCCGAATCCTGTCCATTTCCAAGATAGGCTTGGTCGGTCCGACATTGGAACCAGAATCGTCAGCCGGCGACCACCCTCGCCAGGATCCCGTGAAGGTGACCGTCGCTCACGTCTACTGCCGTGGCGATCTCGCTCACGAGACGCTGCTCCTCGTCCCCCACGGAGCCGTTTGCGAGCCCCACCTGGATTGCAGAACGCACGATTGTCTCGCGTTGCGCGGTATCGAGATGGGGGGAAAGACGTTCCAGGAGGGGGATCAGCTCGGTGTCTTCAGCGGCCGCATTCTCGGCCTCGAGACGGATCTTCTCCTCCTCGACTTCCAGCCCGGAGACCTCCTGCAAGATGGAGCGGATGGAACCGAGTTCCGATTCGTCCACAGCTCCGTCGGAAACCCCCACCCGGGCCATGGCCACAAGGAGCGCGCTCTGATATGCAGCTTCCAGAGCCTGCCTGGACATTCCCGCTAGTCCGAGGCCCCGGGCCGTTCGCGTCCCCAGGACGAAGAAGACGCCGTATCCCACGAGGGCCCCGACCCCCCAGGTGAGCCAGCCGACTTCGTATCCGGCCAAGGAGGTAGCCCCGGTCCAGATCGCCACCCCCGCGACACCGCTGATCAGCCCGAACGTGATGCCCTTCATCGTGTTCGCTCCTTCTTGGGTCCAGCGCCGTCCCTCGGCGCTCCAGACCGTCCGGATGCGGGGAAGGGAGCAAAATGCGGACCGCCTGGGGCCAAATCGGGCCACCTGGGGCCGCCTCGGGACCTTAGCGGGTCCACGAGTGTACATTTTAGGGCTACCTTGTAGCGTAGCTTTCGCACCGAGCCTCCACCCATGATCAGGAGAGAACGCCATCTCTCGCGGAACGACCAAGTCCAGGCCTCAGAGACGACGTATCGACACCCGATCCGCGGTCGCCCGACCCGTTGCCCGTGAGTTGGCGACGTTGGCGCTCTCGTGGGTCGAGCAGGAGGAGAAGCTCCTGATCCGGCAGCAGGAACAGCTCCGTCGAGCCCTGGCAAGCGCGGCCGAATTCCTGGAATGGACCACACTCCAGGATCATGAGGTCGACAAGGCCCTCCGGGACATGAAGACGCTGGCCGAGGCGGGCGTCCGGTTCATCGCCAAGGACCTGGAGCAAGAGGTCGCGGACAAGAAGACCGAGTCCACCCGTCTCAAGAAGGCCGCGACTTCCATCCAGAAGCTGGCGGCCACCGCCGACTTCGAAACCCCCGTCGAGTTCAGCTACGCGCACACCGCTCGGGAGGGGGACGGTCTGGTCACCAAGACCGAGGACCTGACGTTCGCGGATGCCGAAGAGGCCGAGCGGGCCGCACGGACCATCGAGAACAAGCTCGACTCCTGGGAGCGGCTACGGACCCAGATGCTCGAGGATCTCAAGCGGCGTCAAGAGCAGCTGGAGGAGTTGAAGGAGCGTCTTGCGGCCTTCGCCGAGTCGTTCCGGGGACTCGTAGTCGAGGTCTTCGCGATCCTGTACTGACCGGCAGCGACCTGGGTCGGGTTTCGACCTGCCGGGGGGTGCCGGCCCACGCCCCGTGGGCGGGCCCCAATCCCGCGGTAGCTGGACAAGGGGAGTGCCATGCTTCGCCCCCTGGGCTTCCTCCGGAGCGGCGTGCGCCGAACGCCCCCCCCCGGCCGTTCCCGAGGATTCTGGCCCGGGGCTTGCGCCTAATGCCCCCGGACGGCTCGCCATATTCGAGCCTCGAACCTTGGAAACCGGGGTGTCTTCCCATGAGCGCTGCCCGCTCCCTGACCCGCTGGACTGCGTACGTTTTTCTGACTGTGGCAACTCTTTTCTCGGCTGGTGTCCTTTCGGGGTGTGACGCGAACGACTTGATCGGGCCCGAGAACGAGCCGGAAGTCACCAACGTCACCGACTCGTTCCAATGGCAGGTCACCGACCTTGGGTCAGTCACGCAGCTCCTCAACTATACCTGGGTGAATACCGGGACCACTGCGGATGTGGACCAGTCCTCGAGTCTCACAGGGGGCTCAGCGGGTCTCGAGGTCCGGGATGCCGCGGGAGCCACGGTTTTCGTGGGGGATTTGAGTCAGGAGGGGACCTTCCAGACAGCCCCCGGTGTCGCCGGCGACTGGAGCGTACGGGTGGTCCTTGCGAACGCCAGTGGGACCTTCAACTTCCGGCTTCAGAAACCCTAGCCCACCGTACCCGGCGGAGCGCTTGGGGCCCTCGCGGACCCCGGATCGCGCCCAGGAGATCCCATGCGTTTCTTCTCGCTCGTCTCGTCCCTCCTTCTCTTCCCGTTGTTCGTCGGTGCTTGCACTTCTGCGGGTGACCGGCTGGAGCAGGGAATGGAACTGGAGATGCAGGGCCGCTTCGATGAGGCCGTGATGCGGTACGTCGATGCCCTGGACAAGGACCCCTCCATGTCCGAGGCCCGGGACCGTCTGATGGAGGTAGGTGACTCGGCGGTGACGGGTCACCTGGCCGCCGCCGATGAGGCCGCCGCGCTGGGCGACCCCGTAGGCGGCGCCAACCACTTCCATCGAATCGACAACCTGCTGGCGTCGGCCCGGACCGTGGGGGTCCGGCTCCCCGTTCCCGGGGATTACGCGGCGCGGCGGAACGAGGCGTTCGACTTCGCCACCGAATCCCTGCTCATGGAGGGATCGGACGCCCAGGAACGGGGCCAGTGGGGGCCGGCGATCGGTGCATTCCAGCGGGCCCGAAGCGACTTCGAACCGCGGAACGACCAGCGGAACCGAGCCCTGGCCGGCGAATCCGAGTCTCTCCTGTTCTGGAGTGAGGACGACCTGGAGGCCGGACTTTTGCGCTCCGCATACGACCGGGCCGCCCAGGTACATGCCCTTGGGTGGGCGTCTCAGGAGGTCTCGTTGGAGGCGGGTCGTGTGATGGAGGAGGCGCTGGCACGGGGGCAAGTCGAGTTGATGGCGCTTCCCGCCGTGGTGGTCGGGCGCATGCGGGATCCGTCGATGATCGACCTCGAGGTCCGGGTCAACGACCTGCTGGCTCAGGGTCCATGGCGCTCTCCGCCCCCCTTTGTCGTCATGACCGGCGACTACGCCGTGCGCGACGTGGTGAGGGAGGCGACCCTGCTGGGGACCGGCCTCGGTCCCGCGGCCATCGGCCTTCTCATGCGGCTCGTGGAGGCGGACTACGGCGCCTGGGCCGAGTTGGTGCAGGTCGAGGCGACCGAATACGACGTGGACCAGTCCACGAGAACGGTTCGGACCCGGGACGGACGCACGACCACGTACATCCTGGAAGACGGCCAGCGCCGCTTGCGGGCAGAGGCCCGGGTCATCGTCGTGGACCGGCTGGGGAATACCATCACGGACGCCATGGTAGTGGGCACGGGGGTCGGGACGTTCCGGCGCGGTGTCTATGACGGGGACGTGCGCCAGTTGAACCTGGACAGGCGCGAGGTGGACTACTTCGATCGCTTGGTCCTCGAGGCCCAGGAGGTTGCGATTCGCCAAGCCCTGGCCCAGGATTTGGTTGCCCGGCTCGGGGCTGCGGTCTTCGACCCAGTGATGGCTCGGATCCCCTAGCGTCCCCTCGGCGGGCCATTCGACCTCGCGTTCCAGGAGGAATCCATGTCCGAAGAGCCCGCCGTTCGCCCTGACGCTCCGCCCCGGCACCTATGGGTGATCGGAGTCCTTGCGCTGCTCTGGAACGCGATGGGTGCGTTCGACTACCTCATGACGCAGACTCGGAACGAGTCTTACATGGGCAACTTCACCCCGGAGCAACTCGAGTACTTCTACGGTTTCCCGACCTGGGTGGTGGCGTTCTGGGCTCTGGCGGTGTGGGGAGGGGTGCTGGGTACCATCCTCCTCCTCATGCGCAAGCGTCTCGCGGTGGGGGTCTTCCTCCTCTCATTCGTCTCCATGGTGATCACGTCCTTCCACAACTTCGTGCTCTCGGACGGGATGGAAGCCATGGGGGACGTCGGGCCCCTGATCTTCTCCGTGGTCATTTTCTTCGTCGCCCTTGGGCTCTGGATCTATTCCCGGGCGATGGCCCAACAAGGCGTGCTGACCTAGAAGGGAAGGGGGGACGACAGCAGGGCCACCGTTCGGGCTCGAGGGCGATCCGGCCACCTGGATCCTCTCTCCGGCCGCACGGCGACCGCCTTGTCTCCTGTGCTACCCTCTCCATACCTTCGCGGCCAGCGCCATCCGATCCGTCGTCGGCCTGGCCCCTGTCCATTGCACCCCCCCGGAGCCGCACCCTGAGCGATCCCGTCAAGTTCTTTTCCGTCAGCCAGAGGGGATCATAGCCGATGCGAATGTGGCTCACCTTGGTGCTCGGGACCGTGGCCGTTCTCGCGGTGGGCGTGGCCGTGCTGGTTTCCACCCGTCGACCCTCCCTGGAGCGCGAGTGGGATGAGGATGTTCGGGTTCTGGCCGGGGTACGGATCTCCGATGACGGCCTCGTCCGTTTGAACAGAATCCGGGACTGGAGCTACAGCAGGGACTCCGTGCTCTCAAAGTCCTACTTCGACGCGTCCCTGGATCCGCGGGACATCGTCGACGTCTGGATGTACGAACAGAAGCTGGATCGGGTGGGGCTCATTGCGCACACCTTCATCGTGTTCGAATTCGACGAGAGCTACGGTCCGGCCCGATACCTGGGGTTATCCGTGGAGACCCGCCGGGAATTGGGTGAGGAGTACTCTCTCATCGGGGGTATGATGCGGGCGTTCGAGGTGACGCACATCTGGGCCACGGAGCGGGACCTGGTGCGCCGTCGAGTGGAGTACCTGGACTATCCTCTCACCCGCTATCGATTGGTCATTCCGGAAGCGTTCCGTTCCCAGGTCTTCCTGAAGTTCGTCGAGGAGACCGCAGATCTGGCTGTGACGCCCCGATGGTACAACACGGCGCTGAACAACTGCACCAGCTCGCTGATCCGGTATGTGAACGAGAGTCAGCCGGGCGCCATTCCCGTCCACTACTCATACGTGTTCACGGGCAAGACCGACGACTACCTCCAGCGCCTGGGATACCTGGAGCCGGCCTCCGCCGTATCGATCACCCGGGAGTTCCTGGAGTCCAACGAGCTGAGATAGGGCGGGAGCACGCCGATCGTCAGGGGATGATGATCGGCTCCAGGTGGACCGGCGCGATCACCCGCGTATGGGGGGAGGCTGCCTCAACGGCCCGAACGAAGGGCACGATATTTCGTTCGACGTTCTCCCGTTGCGAGAATCCGTATGGAAACCGGAAGTTGTCCCAATGGGTGGGGATCACGACCGGGGGAAAGCCGGTGGAGGTGAGCAATCGCCGGTCGTAGTCGTAGAGCCCGAGGCGTGAGCCGTTGACACCCGCCAGCAGGATGTCGGGCTCGAGGCCCTCGAACTCCCGCTCGATGAAGTTCATCGATCCCATGGTGAGGACCGTGCGGCGATCGAACCGAGCCAGGAAGCTGAGGGCCCCGCCCTCGATGAACTGATCGATGCGGAGGGGAGCATCCAGGGGGGTCGATTCGTCGTAGCGACGGGAGTCGTGGTAGTGCTTCTCGTTCAAGGCCGAATGAAGGCCCGGCACGACCCGGACACTGAAGCCCTCGAACTGGTAGTCCTCGCCTCCGTGAACCGCGTAGAGCTGGTCGTCCGGGATCCCGTACGCCCGCAGGATCATGATCACGGTCTCGGTGCCGATCACCTTGGCGCCGGTCTTGCGGGCGATGTAAGGGACGTCCCCCAGGTGATCGAAGTGCCCGTGCTGCACCAGGATGAAGTCGGCCTCGGGGATTAGGGAGTCGATGAGGGTGGTATCGGACCAGGCCAGATCACTTCGGGCGAAATCCGGGCGATCGTCGTCCGGATGTCCGCCCCCGCCGTACTTGAGCCGCGACGGCCAGGGATCCACCAGCACCACCACCTCACCGTCGGAGATCCGCCACCCCGCGGCGCCGAAGTAGGTCAATTCGAGGGGTTCCCCGCCGTGAGCTGAGCGCAGCGGGCTCCCCGGCGCGACCTCCACGACCAGCTCGATCTCCACCGCCTGCCCCCGGGGCAGGCTGGTCATTCCCACTGCGGCCCTCGCGTGACGCCCCCGGTCCCCGAAAACCTCAACGATCAGGTCCGAGAAGCCGTTGATCACCGCGGGTTGATCCACGAAGTCCGGATCCGAGTTCACCATTCCAAGCACCTTCACGACCCTCACCACCCTGGACAGGTCGCCCAGCATCGACTTGAGCACCGCCAACTGGTTGATGGCCGTGATGCGGGCCGCCTCGTACCCCTCCTCGATAGTGAGATCGCCGCCGAGCTTCCCTCGCACCTCCGTCCCGTCGGCCCTGCGGGGTCCCTTCCCGGCCAGGAAGATCAGGTTCCCCGTCTGGACTCCATTCACATAGTTTGCCACCGGGGTCGGGGCGTCCGGGAGTTCGATCCCCAGTTCGGCCAGACGCGCCTCGGGATCAAAAGTCCGCGTCTGGGCGAAGGCGGGGGATCCGAGGGCGAAAAGAAGAAGACCGGCTGCGAGCGCGTGGAGAATGCGCGGTACGGTGGTCACCAGGGGGAGGTGGACGGAGGGCATCATGGGCGATTCGTCCTTCGAGATTGGGCTCGTGGCTGCACGGCGCAGGTGCCGAAGCGCGGCGCTACGGGTCGAGAACATGCGGGGTGGAGCCTGATCGCCGCCAGATCCCGGACTTCCTCCGTCGAATACCGATCGGGCCCTGCGACCTCGCGGCCTCCGAACGATTGGCGGCTCGTCGGGAACGTCTCGAACTGGCGGCCGGGCGAGGGAGACGGGACGCAGGGCGAAATGGTGCCGGAGACGATCGCCGGGCCTGACGATCCCTGGCTGTCCCGCCCTATCCCTCCGACCTTCGCCCGTCAGCCTCCCATCCGGAGAGCTGCAGCCTGGCGCGCCGCGTGATGGCGGCCACCGCCGGATGCTTGAGTTTCCGATGCGCCGTGATCGCGTAGTACCGCTCCAGGACACCTTCCGCACGCCCAACCACCTCCACGGCGTAACGCACCCGGATATCCGCCATGATGACGGCCGGCGCCGCGAACAGTCCTGCTCCGGCTTCTGAGAAGACGTTGATGAGGTCGTTGTCCTCAATCTCCGCGAATACCCGGGGCTGAATCCCCACTCGATCGAACCACTCCTCCAACGACTTTCGCAGAGTGTAGCCCTCGGCGGGGAGTATGAACGGTTCTCCGTCGAGGCTCTCCGGAAACCCCTCGCGCAGCCGGTGTGCCAGGAGGGGCGGAGCCCAGATGTCCACGGGGCTCGCCCCGAGGGGGTGGTTGAAGGCCCGGACGTTCAGATGGGCCGGGATCGGGATGTCGGTCAGCACCATATCCACGTCGTGCGTCGCGAGGTCAGCTAGCAGGTGATCGGTCCGTTTTTCCCGGATGGAGGTACGGACCGGGTCTGGCAGCGCGAAGGCGGGCTCCAACAGCTGGAACGCCACCAGATTCGGGATCGTGCCGGAGAGACCGACCACGAGACGCATGGGTCGCCCCTCGAGGCGGCCAGCCAGCGTGTCTCGGAGCTCGGTGCTGAGCCTGAAGATTTCCTCCGCGTAGTCCAGGACGATCCGTCCTTCCGGAGTGAGGGACAACTGCCGTCCGGTCCTCTCGAACAGGCTGTGCCCCAACGCGCGTTCCAGCTTCTGGACCTGGACGCTGATCGCAGACTGACTCACGTGGAGAGCCCGGGCTGCAGCCGAGACGCCGCCGTCGCTGGCCACGCGCCAGAAATAGAAGAGATGACGGTGGTTGATGGCTCGCATGGCGCCTCCAGTCCGCGGTGCGGGACAGTCTGGTCCGGGGAAACCCGCAGATCATCGTTCACTATTATATAACGATTGACTCGAATTTATCTATTTGTGGTAACGCTCCCGTGTGGCGGATATTTCAACCTAGACGCGGGAGGAACCATGGACACCAGCACCATCGCATTCTACGCGTGTCGCTGGCGGCGGATCCCGTCAGCCGCATACGACCGCATCACGGCTGTGGCCAGCGCAACCGGTGCGAAGCTGGCCATCATACCCGATCCGTGGCCCATGGCCCCGCGGGCTGAGGCAGGCGCGCCTCCACTCCCACCGAACACCTTCCTCGCCGTGCGCATGGCGGCCTCGCCCCTCCCGCACGAGCTTCGCAGTCGGGCTCATGGTCGCCGCTGGCTTCGTGCACTCCCCTGCTCGGGGTGGCTTCTTCCCTCCCGTCCCGGGCTGGGGACCGGGGCCATCGTGGCGGCCGTGGAACTCGAAGAGGGGGCTGGTCTCCCGCTGGACTTGGACGTACTCACAACCGCCGGGACCCTCGCTCAAGCGGTGGGCGCCCGCCTGGTAGTGGTGCACGCCTGGACGCCGATTGGGGAGTCCATCATTACCTGCCCGGAGCGGGGGTTGGGGCCTTTGGAGGGAAGAAGAGTGCTCCGCAAGGCCCGTAGGCACCGCGAGGAGAAGCTGAGCCGGCTCCTCGAGGCCGTCCAGACCCCGACGGAGGTGAGCGGCGCGGTCGTGAAGGGGCCCGTGGCGGAGGTCCTCCGCCGTGTCCTTGGTCAGACCGGGGCGGACACGCTGGTACTGGGGTACCGAGGCCGTTCCGGGGTCTGGGGAGCCGTTCGGGGTAACCTGGCGGACTCCTTCGCCAACACACTGGGTCCGGCGGTTCTGGCGGTCCGACCGGGCCATCCATTGGTATCGTCGCCCACCGTCTCCTCCCCCGCGTCGAACCCACCCCATGCCCGGGCGTAAAGGGGGCCTCCGAAAGGAGCTTGGGCTCTTCGACGTCTACGCCATCAGCACGGGGGCGATGTTCAGTTCTGGATTCTTCCTGTTGCCGGGGCTCGCGGCGGCGAAGACCGGGCCCTCGGTCGCCCTCGCCTATCTCGTGGCGAGCATATTCATTCTTCCGGCCATGGTGAGCGTCGCGGAACTGGCCACGGCCATGCCCCGGGCCGGCGGCGCGTTCTATTTCCTCGACCGTAGCCTTGGACCTCTTATGGGTACGGTGGGGGGACTGGGTACCTGGGTCGCGTTGATTCTGAAGAGCGCGTTTGCCCTGGTCGGGATGGGCGCCTACCTCTCGCTGCTCATCGATGTACCGATCGCACCCCTGGCGGTCGGGCTCACCGTCCTGTTCGCGATCGTCAACGTGGTGGGGGCGAAGGAGACCAGCGGGCTGCAACGGGTGATGGTCGTCACCCTTCTTATCATCATGACCCTCTTCCTTGTTCAGGGCCTGGCGACGGTAGCTTCGGGCCCCGGCGAAGGGACCGGCGGGTCAGGCCCCTTCCTCACCTCGGGACTGGCCGGGTTCATGGGGACGGTCGGCTTCGTGTTCGTCTCCTACGCGGGATTGACGAAAGTCGCGAGCGTTGCAGAGGAGGTGAAGAACCCGGACCGGAACATCCCCCTCGGGATGGCGCTCTCCCTCGGCACCGCAGCAGTGACCTACACGGTGGGTGTGTACCTCATGGTTGCGCTGATACCGCTCGCCCAGTTGAGCACGGACCTGACGCCGGCCGCCACCGCCGCATCCCGGATCTTCGAGCAGGTCCCCGGGAATCTGGGTACCCTTCTCGTCGTTGTGGCCGCGATCGCGGCTTTCGCGTCGACCGGGAATGCGGGCCTGCTCTCCTCCTCGCGGTATCCGCTGGCGATGGCTCGGGACAGGTTGATGCCCGAGCCCCTCGGCAGACTGGGCCGCTTTCGCACCCCCACCCTCTCGGTGGTGGTCACCTCCCTGGTGATTGTCGCGTGCATCCTCCTCCTGGACGTGGAGGGGATCGCGAAGCTGGCGAGCGCATTCCAGCTATTGCTCTTCTCGCTCCTTTGCACGGCCGTCGTGATCATGAGGGAGAGTGGGATCGGAGGATACGACCCCGGTTATCGGTCCCCGTTCTATCCGTGGATGCAGATCACCGGAGTGTTGGCACCGCTCTGGCTCATTTCCGAGATGGGCCAGGTCGCCATCGGCTTCACCCTCGGCCTCGTTGCCGCGACCGTGGCCTGGTATTTCCTTTACGCCGCACGCCGGGTCGAGCGAGCTGGAGCGATCTTCCACGCCTTTGCACGACTGGGCGAGCGGAGGCACCCGGGACTGGACACGGAACTGCGCGGCATCGTGCGGGAAAAGGGGCCCCGAGCCGGTGACCCCGTTGACGAGGTGGTCGCTCGGGCACCCGTCCTGGACTTCGGGACCCCCGTTCCCCTTTCGGACCTCGTGGACGATGCCGCCAGGGCTCTTTCGGATCCCACCGGACTTCCCGTGCGGTTCCTGCGGGAGGAGTTCAACGCTGAGGTTGCTCGCTCGCTGTTATTCGTTGCGCCCGGAACGGCGCTGCCCCACCTGACCGTCCCGGGCGTCGACCGCCCCAACCTCGTCCTGGTGCGGTTGGGCGCCGGCATCGCTCCGAACTCGGTCCCGGATCGGTCCGACGAGGATCTCGAGAGCACCCGCGCGGTCCTCTTCCTGGTGAGTCCACAAGACGACCCCGGCCAGCACCTCCGCCTCCTGGGCCACCTTGCCACCCACCTGGCCGCGGACGGCTTCCTCCAGCGGTGGTCCGAAGCCGAAACCGCGCGCGCCCTGCGGGAGACGCTGCTCCGGGACGAACGGTATGTGACCCTCCCCGTGGGCCTGAGCCTCCCCACGGCGGCCTGGGCGGGCCAGCCACTGCGCGGCATAGACCTTCCTAGGGGGACTCTCGTCGCAGTGGTCCGACGGGATGAGGATCCCCTCATCCCCGACGGGTCCACCGTTCTTCACGAGGGGGACCGAGTCACCATCATCGGAAGCCCCGCCGGGATCGCGGAGATCCGCAAGCGATTCAACGGCGCCCTTCCGTTGGGATCCAGGTCCTCCGAGGCCGTCAGGACCCGGTAGGAGGAGGGCTCGGGAGCCCCGGGGCGGCTCAACCCGCGCCACCCGGCCGCTTGTGCTCACCTTTTCCACACATCAGAATCCCAGGCCGGCTGACTGGACACACTTACTCGAACGGCGGGCCACATGAACTGGGACGCGCTGGGAGCTATCGGAGAGATCATCGGCGCGGCAGGCGTCATCGTTTTCCTCCTCTATCTCGCGTCCCAGGTGCGGAATAACTCCCGACAGCTTCGTCACTCGTCGGCCCAGGCCGTTCTCGACAAGCTCAACGGGCTCATCGGTCAACTCGCCTTCACCGCCGGAGCCGGAGACGTCTGGAACCGCGGACTCTCGGGCCTGGAGATCCACTGGCGAATCAAGGGCAAGATGAGCGAATCACCGCTGTTCGGGGGAGACCTTGAGCGGGTCCTCAGGGGGATCCCCAACACCTCGCGCAACATGAACACGCTCCGGCGGATCCTGACCAAGGCGGACTCACCGTGAACGCTGCGTCCTTCATCGGGCTCCGGGCCGGAGGCGTGACGCTGGCCCTGGCCGCAGCGCTGTCCTCGGGCTGCGGGCCACGGGCCCAAGCCATATCCGAACCCGTGGCAGACACGATCCGGGTGATGGCCTATAACATCCACCACGGCGAGGGGATGGACTCGGTCCTGGATCTGGGGCGCATCGCGGAACTGATCACCGAAGCGGACCCCGATCTGATCTCGATCCAGGAGGTGGACAGCATCGTGGACCGCACCGAAGACGTGGATCAGGCGAAGGAGTTGGCCCGGTTGACGGGGATGGAGGCCCGGTTCGGCTCCTTCATGCTCTACCAGGGGGGTGCCTATGGGATGGCGGTCCTCAGCCGACTATCAGTGGCGGGATCGACGAATCTTCGCCTACCGGACGGCGACGAGCCCCGCACCGCGTTGGCTCTGGAAGTCCAGCTTCCCCGGACCGGACTTAGCCTGCGCTTCGTAGGAATCCACCTCTATCGAACCGAGGCGGAGAGACTCGCCCAGGTGATCAGTCTGGAGAAGCAACTCGGCAACGAACGGATCCCCACCGTCCTGGCCGGGGATTTCAATTCGCGCCCGGGTTCGCGGGTCATGGAGCACCTCGCCCGGCGATGGACCGTCATCGAGAAGGGGGAGGACAGCTTCACCTTCCCATCCTACGCGCCGGACCACGAGATCGACTTCGTCCTCCTGCGCCCCGCGGCATCGTTCGAGATTCTCGCCGAGGAGGTCCTGGACGAGCCCGTGGCCTCGGACCATCGACCGATTCTTGTGGACCTCGTCGTGCGGGGCAAGGCAGACCCGCCACCCCGGTCCGCCGGCTAGCGGCTGAGGCCCGTCTTCACGCCGCGTGTGGGCGGGCTCGAGTTCAGCCCCCGCCCCCTAACAACTCCCGCTCCTCCTCCTCGGTTAGTCCCATCTCCGGGAAGTCGTCCACGGCGCCGAGCATCTCCGAATCCCCGGCCCGCCTGGCCAGAGCCAAGTACCCTGCCGCGGACAGCGCACCGGCGACGGCGAATACCGGCGCCAGCACTACGATGTCCAGGCTTCCAGCTCCCAGTAGTGCAACGATGGACACGAAGCCCCCGGCTAGCAGGAGCCCGCCGACGGCCCCCCACCCCGCAAAGCGCGGGATCGACATCTGGTCGAAGCTGCGCTGCCCTTCTATCGCTCCCAGGACTACGGAGAAAGTCGCCCCGGCGAAGAAGCCCAGCATGCCGAACCCCAGTGGGAACGGCACGTCGGCGGCGTCCGGGCCCACGATGAGCAGTAGGATCATCCCCGCAGTGAACCAGGCGAACGCCCATATGAGGCCGATACCTGCGGCGCCGCGCATCCGTCTTAGCCAGTTCTTCATGTCTCCCTCTCCGTCAATCGCACCAATCCTGCGCGGCCAGGCCCTCGAGCCTGCGGAGATCTGACCTCACGGCGTGGCGTGCTCGGCTCTCGGACAAGTTGTAGCTCTTCCAGTCCCCCGGTCGATCAGGACCCTACCGACGCACGAGCCCGCCGGCCAGCACACACTGTCCTTCTGGAGGCATCTCGCCGAGGCGGGCCAGAAGGAGAGGCGCCGCGTCGCTGCCCAGTGAGCCCAGGTACTCCGCGTCCACCCCACCCAACTCCTCCATCCGGTCGAGGTTGTGCCGCGCTACCATGCCGGCGGGATTCAGGGCCTGGAGGGCACCGACCGGGACGAACGCTGTGACGAGGATCCCGCAGGCGAACCGGCCCTGCCGGCGTCCCAACACCACCCCGCCGAACCAGACGACCACGACCGTCAACCAGATCAGGATCGCGCTCACCGGAAGGTTTCGTCCGTTCACGGTGAGGTTCTCCCTCCATAGATGGACGAGCCGGGGGTCCGGCCGGGCGTCGGTGGGAGACCCCCGTAGCGTCTGTCCCGGGTTCCGAAAGTCCGAACGGCGCCCGTGAGATCGGCCTTGCCGAAGTCCGGCCACAGAACGTCGGTGAAAAAGAGCTCGGCATAGGCCGACTCCCATAGGAGGAAGTCGCTCAAGCGCTGCTCGCCGCCTGTACGGATGAGCAGATCTACGTCCCGTGTGCCGGGTGGCGCGTGGATGGCTTCGGCAAGGCACTCCGCAAAGGTATGGCGGGTGGGAAAGGCGCCTGCGGCGAGACGGCCGGCGGCCGCCAGCAGAGCGTCCCGGCTCGAGTAATCCATGGCCAGCCGAAGGTGGAGCGACCTTCCGCCCCGCGTTCGCTCCTCGACACGGGAGATCTCGCGTCGCAACCCATCCGGGAGTCGGTCCCGGCGTCCGATGACGCTCAGCCGGACGCCCCGGTCCGTCAGGCGTGCGCACTCCGAGTCCAGGTGCTTCCGGAACAGGACCATCAGGTGGGCCACCTCACCTCGCGGACGACGCCAGTTGTCGGACGAGAACGCGTAGAGTGTCAGGGTGGTGATTCCCAGGGCCGGAGCGGTTTCCACGGTTCGCCGGACCGCCCTGGTTCCGGCCACATGGCCGGCCCCTCGGCGCTGTCCCCGATCCCGAGCCCAGCGGCCGTTGCCATCCATGATGATCGCGACATGGAACCGGTCCCGGCTCTCGGCGGTCCCCGTGGCGGTCCCGGATGGGGCGGGCGCTGGCTGTCGAGGTTCCCGTATGTCCAGGTCGAAAGTTCTTTGTATCATAAAGTCACTCCTGAAAAAAAACCGGCGGACCGAGGGTCTATGCTCGGACCCGCTCGATCAACGCCTCCATGTGATCCAGGTATCGCTGCAACGCCTCGCGGCCCGCCTTCGTGAGGCGATAATCGGTCCGGGGGATCCTCCCCTCGAAGGACTTCCGGATCTCCACGTATCCCGCCTCCTCCAACCTCCTGGCGTGGACGCTCAGATTTCCGTCTGAGGTGTCGAGACGCTCCTTGAGCTCGTTGAACGTGAGCGATTCCTCCACCGCGAGTGCGCTCACGATCCCGAGGCGAACTCGCACGTGGATGATCGGGTCCAGGGCGGCAGGATTGGCACTTCCGGTTGCGACTTCCATGCTCACGGTCGATTCCTTGACCGGCGCGGGGTCCGGGGCCTTGCGGCGGGCGTGCGATCCCTCAGCCACCGTGCCTCCTCGCGATCGCGGCTCCGAAGAGAACGTGCAGTCCCCCGAACCCGAGCCCCATGAAGAGATCCCCCGCAGACGGATCGGATAGAAGGGCCAGGATGCCCAGGGCCATGAAGCAGATCCCCATCACGGGGACGATCTTGACCGAAAACGTGCCGGCGGTGACGACGGCCGCTCCGTAGAGGAGGAGCCAGGTTCCCGGAATGAGCGAGACGGTCCCGGCTTGCCACAGCGCGACCGTGAGAATCAGCCCCGCGAGGGCAGGGGGAAGGAAGCTCAGAAGGAACTTGCGGCCTGCCCCGGAAAGGACCGGGAGCTTGGCCCGGCTCGCCTTCCGCTGAATGGCTGCTCCCCCGATGATCACCGCGACCGCCGCCTCGAGCCCCCAGACCCACATCCACCCCTCAGCGGTGGGCTGGCGTGAGGCGAGCACGGCAGCTGCCAGGGCCGTGACCCCCATCCCGACTCCCCCCCATCCTGGAACGGCCGTGAAGGTGGCCCCTCGCTCCATCGTCCGTCGAATGAAGCGCAGATCCTCCATGGCCCGGTCGCCCAGAGCGATGGGCTCCGGAGTGTTCTTCACCTCAGGGAGATTCAGCGTCATGGGGGAAACCTCGCTCCTGGCATTATCGGCGTCAAGTACTTTGCAGGCCAAAGATACTGCGCTATTCTCGACCGTTCTTGGCATTGCGGGCCGCCGTCGCCGATTCGATGAACTGTCGTTGCCCCAATTCGCCGCTTGAGGGGCCTCGGGAGGTCTCTTCGTGGCCCTGATCCCGGCTGCGATGGTTGTCGTGGGACTGGCAGGCATCAATCCTGGGGCTCCAGGACTGTGGCAACTCACCGCGCTGTTCGGCGCTCCCCTGGCTCTTCTGGGTGCGGCTTCGGCTTCCGGTTCGCTGGCTCTGGCGAGACGGGCAGAGGATCGAGACTTGCTCGAGGGCGATCCTTCTCAGCTCTCGTAGACCGCAACCATGCGGCGCATGCCTGCGTCCTCGACGATGGCGTGTTCCAGCCAGTCTCGGCCCATCCACGCCTTGATCTTATCCTCGTCGACGGGGTCTTGAGGGTGGTACTTGCACTGTCCCTTAGGCCAGCGGTAGGGCACCGAGACGATCACTCTGTGTCCGTCTCGGAGTAGCTTCCTGGCGAAGGGGGCCGGCTCGACCAGATGCTCCATCACCTGGAGGCAGATCACGAGATCGAACCGCTGAGGCGGCTCGAACTCCATGAAGTCGCCACGAATGCCCTGGACCCCCCGCATCTTCGGGCGGTTGTGGAGGTCGATGGCGGTCTTGTGCCTGATCCAGGAAAGCTGGGTCACGAAGGTCGTCTGGTGCGGCCCCACATCCAGCACGGTCTCGGCGGCCGCCGCATACGCTCGCGCCATCCGGGTGACCTCGGCGAAGTACCGGAAGTCCTTGCGGCCTTCCCAGTAGGTCCGCGGAGGGAGGCCAAGGAGGCGTCGCGCAAGGGCCCGTCCGCGGCCCGTCAGTCTGCGCAATTCAGACATTCAGTTGACCCCCCAATCCTGGCTCTGGTTCGTCTTCTGAAGGGCCGGGCTCGACCCCATCCCTCACTCGGGACCACCGGACCCCTTGGCCGCTCGCCTGAAGTCCTCGACCAACGCCCCGGTGGCCTCCGGCATGGTGGCGTCCACGAACGTTTGGAACTCCTCCCCGAACCAGCCCTTTCGCAGCTGCCACCACTCCTGGAAACCGGGGGTCCTGGTGAAGTTCTCCACCGGCGCCTTGGCGTGGGTCCATGCCCAGTCCTCGATCACTCCGGCCCGGCGGTAGTGGAGGACCTCTTCGTAGGCCCAGAAGGCCTGCAGGAGCATGGAGGAAAAGCGGACCACCTCCTCGTCGTCCTCCAACGCATCCAGTCCGGAGAGGCCCCGGGTCCATACGTCCCCGGCGCCCGCGGTGAAGGCGAGTTGACCGATCAGCCCATTGAGCTTGTCGAGCACCGCCTGGGCCGAGGCGTGACGAAGCTGGCGGGAGTTGTTGCGGACCTGTCCGGCGAGATACAGGAGGGACACGATCACTCCCGCCGCCCCGACGATCTCCCCGATGGCACCCAAGGCGTCCCAATTCATGCTGCCTGCACCTTTCCTGTGGGTGGTTCGATTCACGGGATACCGGATGTACTGCGCGGACTCCGCCTGCCGGCCGTGCGGACTAGAAGTACACCCTGTGGACAGACCTCACAACGGTTACCGACCCAAAGGGCGAGCGTTTGCAAATACATAGAGCCACAATGTATACTAGCTCTATGTATATGAGATTCCGACCCGTGGCGCGCTCCTGACATGGACATCGGCAAGGACCTCGTCGCCGCCTCCGCCACACCCCTGGTCTTGGCCATCCTGAGGGAGGGGGAAAGCTACGGGTATGCCATCATCAAGCGCGTGAACGAGCTTTCCGGCGGGGAGCTGCAGTGGACGGACGGTATGCTGTACCCGGTCCTACACCGCCTGGAGCGCAACGGCCTGGTAGAGGCCAACTGGGGCAAGTCGGAGTCGGGCCGGCGGCGGAAGTACTACCAGCTCACAGACCGGGGCTCTGAGGAGTTGGCGAATCAGCGAAGGCAATGGGAGGTCGTGAACGAGACGCTTCGAGCGACCCCGTTCAAGTTGTTCCAACTCGCGCCTCAGGGGATCTGATGGCGCCTTGCGGGAGGTGTGCGGGTGCTTGAGCAACGGATCAGTGAATGGCGGTCCTTTCTGCGCCGGCGGCAGGCCATTGACTCTACGGATGTGGATGAGCTCGAGGACCACCTCCGCAGTCGGGTGGCCGACCTCCAGCAGGCTGGACTCGACGACGAGGAGGCCTTCCTCATCGGTGTGAAGCGTCTCGGGGAACTGGATCTCCTGTCCCGGGAGTTTGCCCGGGAACACTCGGAACGGCTCTGGAAGCGCCTGGTCGTGGCGGGTGCCGGGGAGGGCGGGTCGGACCGCGGCCGTGAGGCCTTGGTGGCGGTTGGCCTGGCCGTGGCGGCGGCTCTTGCCATCAAGGTGCCCGAACTCTTCGGGCTGAAGCTCGAGGACGGTGGGGACGTGGCCTGGTCGTTCTATGTCCGGAATTTCAGCCTCTTCGTCCTCCCCTTCCTGGCCGGGTTTTTTGCATGGAAGCGGGGGCTGTACCCCGGGGGGCTACTGCGCCTCGGGATCCCCTTCCTGCTGGGTGCCGCGGCCGTGAATCTGATTCCCTTCGTGCCCGGGGGAGACACTGAGATCCTGGCGGCCATTCACCTGCCGATGGCGCTCTGGCTTGCGGTGGGCGTGGGCTATGCGGGAGGCGCGTGGCGAAGCCACGACCAGCGCATGAACTTCGTGCGCTTCACGGGGGAGTGGTTCATCTACTACGTCCTCATCGCCCTGGGGGGCGGCGTCTTGATGGGGTCCACCGTATTCATTTTCGGGGCCATCGGTATGGACGCGGAG
>JBDHCV010000025.1:0-82792 GCA_039591855.1 Gemmatimonadota bacterium
CCCACTTCTGCTTCAAGGGACCATTCGTGGGCCCGGGATCGGGGTCTTCCTCCTCATGTGGGATGGGCGGCCCGTGCTCTCCTTCGGACATCGCCGTCTGCGCGAGAAGCCGCCCACAGGGGGGGTCAGCGTCCTCAAGGAAAGCGTTTCGCTGGATCCCGTTCTCCTCAGGCAGTCCATTGAACTGGTCAACGCGTTCCACTGGCAGGGTGTGGCGATGGTCGAGTACAAGGTGGACGAGGAAACCGGAACTCCCTACCTGATGGAGGTCAACGGTCGCTTCTGGGGCTCGCTTCAGTTGGCCGTGGATTCCGGCGCGGACTTCCCCCTTGCCTTGATCGACCTCATGGAGGGGCGCTCCCCGGCGGTCGTCCCCCCCCGGCTGGGCGTATCCAACCGCTGGTTCTGGGGGGACGTGGATCATCTTTGGGCCGTATCCCGGGGCATGGGGCCGGACCGCGGCGGCATGCGGCTCGTTCAGACCCTCCGAGCCCTCGGAGGCCTGCTCTGGGCCTCCCGCCCGGGGGTTCACGGGGACGTGCTGAAGCTCTCGGACCCGCGCCCCTTCCTCGTCGAGTCCCGAGGCTGGCTCCGGGGAGGCCGTCGGTGAGGCGGGCGGCAAAGCGGGTGGTGGAGCGGGCCCTGGTGGTGTCCGGCGTCGCAGCCGGCCGCCTGAAGCGCATGGGACCGAGCGCCGTGATCCTGGCCTACCACAACATCGTGCCGCGGGGCGAGCAACCGGCCGGGGACCTGAGCCTGCACCTGGACCAGGAGGCTTTCGGGGATCAGTTGGATCGGGTGCTGGAAACCCACGACGTGGTACCTCTGGGACGGGTTCTGGACGATCCGGGCCCGGGGGAGCGGCCTCATCGGGCCGCCATCACCTTCGACGACGGGTACCTGGGAACGCTGACCGCCGGAGTGGAAGAGCTCGCGGCCCGGGACCTTCCGGCAACCGTGTTCGTCTGCCCGGGACAACTGGGATTGGAGGGCTTCTGGTGGGACCGACTTGCCGATCCCGTCACGGGAATCATGCTGGATCGGGTCCGCCGGCACGCCTTGACCGCCCTCCAGGGCCGGCAGGATGAGGTGATGGGCTGGGCCTCCGATTCCGGACTGGGGGCCGTCGAGGTCCCTCCCCACTCGCACATCGCCGACCGGGACCGTCTCGGTCATGCGAGCGCCGACGCCCGGATCCAGTATGCTTCCCACACGTGGTCCCATCCGAACCTGGCGGCCCTCGCCCATTCCGAGGTGGACATCGAGATCGGAACCACCCTGGAATGGTTGGAGGCGTCGGACCTTCCTGCCATTCCATGGCTGGCTTATCCTTACGGCCTGGCGCCCGGGGGAACGAGGGAGAGAATCGCCGAGGAGCACCGAGGTGCCCTGCTCGTCGAGGGTGGTCCCGCCCGCGTCCGGGGCGGCCCCCCCCATGACCTCGCCATGATCCCGCGAGTGAACGTCCCCCGGGGGCTCACGAACGATGGACTCGCCCTTCGGTTGGCGGGTATGGTCAGGAGAGGAGGAGATCGCCGATGACGCGCCGAGACGGCCCATCTGTCAGCGTGATCATTCCCGTATACAACTCCGAGGCGTACATCGGGGAGGCCATTGCCAGCGTCCTGGGGCAGACACACGAGGATTTCGAGCTGATCGTGGTGGACGACGGATCCACCGACGGGACGCGGGACCGAGCATCGGCGTTCCAGGACGACAGGATCCAGGTGATCTCCACGGCAAATCAAGGGGTGGGGCCGGCGCGAAAGACCGGTCTCGACGCTTCGGCCGGAGAGATCATCACCTACCTGGACGCCGATGACCGGTGGCGCCCGAAGAAGCTCGCAACCGAGGTGGAGCTTCTCCGGGCCGAACCGGCGGTCGGGGTGACCTTCGCGAACTTCGTCCGCTTCACCGACGAGGGCGAGTGGCTCCCTGACCAGTTCCGGTTCTATCACGAGCTCTCGGGGGTTCGGACGAGGGCCGCGGCGGCCGGGCCAGGGAGGGTGATCGAAGGCTCGTCTTTCGAGGCACTCGTCGGGTTCGGGGAGTTCCCGACCTTCCAGCAGGCGATGGCGTTCCGGAGGGAGGTCATCTCGGACATCCGGCCGGCGAGCCTGGAAACGGACGCCGAGGGGGTGATCACCTTCCACGAAGACCTGGATTTCTGCCTCCGGGCGTTTTCCCGGACGCGCGTGGCCTTCTTCACGGAGCCGCTGGTCGAGGTCCGCCGCCACGGGGGGAACGCCACGGCCCATTGGGACAGGGCGTACCGAGCCAAGCTGAACAACCTTCAGGCATTGGAACGGGACCTCCAAGAACTTCCGACGGGCGATCGTCGTGCGTTGCGTCGCCGCGCCGGCATGGAGTGGGTCAGGGTGGGTCGAGCCGAGGCGCGCCGCGGGCGGTTGGGGACGGCCCTTGGCTGTTATCTTCGCGGCGCCGTGGCCGGGCAACTGCTCTCCGCCGGGAAGGCCGCCCTCGCCCTTCCCACCGACCGAGGGAGAGACGGGCCCTCTTCCCAGCGGACTTCCTCCGCAGACAACTGAGGTCACTCGGATGCTTCCCAGCTTCATCGTCATCGGCGCCGCGAAGTGCGGGACCACGAGCGTCTGCAACCTCCTCGGACGGCATCCGGACGTTTTCGTGTCCGACCCCAAGGAACCCCATTACTTCTCCCGCATCCTCTCCTACCGAACCGGGCGGAAGCGATACGAGCGGCTATTCGAGGGGGCCGAGGGGGGAGCCTACCTCGCGGTGGGAGAGGGAAGCACGAGCTACACCCACCCCAGCAGGGGAGACTTCGCGGCGGCAAGGATCCGGGAGACCCTTCCCGACGCCCGCCTGATCTACATGGTGCGGCATCCCATCCGTCGCCTCGAGTCCGACTGGCTCATGCGTCGGAGAGAGGCACGGACCCCCGATCGGATCGGGGCGGCCGTGGAGCGGCAGGCGAGCCTCGTCACCTTCGGGATGTACTGGAAGCAACTTAGCGTCTATCGGCGGCACTTCCCCGACGATCAGATCGCTACGGTCTTCCTGGAGGACCTGGCCCAGGCCCCTGAGCGGGTCATCGGTGAACTGTGCCGCCACATCGGAGTGGACCCGGATCGGATGCCGACGCCCGGGGACGCCCGGAGCAATCGAGCCGAGCAGTACCGCAAGGACGGTCTCGTGGCGTCAGCTCTCAGGAGAGTGCCCGGGGCCGCCAAGCTCAGGGACGCCATGCCCGAGTCCGTCCGCCGATTGGGGAAGGACCTGCTCACCGAAGAGTACGGTGAGACGGTGGAATGGCGGCCCGGGGAGGTAGAGGCGGTGCTCGACCTCTTGCGACCCGATGCTCGGCGACTGCTGGAGCATTGCGGCAAGCCCAGCGATTTCTGGGATCTCGGCTAGCTCGGGATCCCGCTTGGCGGATCGGCGGTGGCCATGAGCTCCAGGCTCCCCGCCTTCATCAGATAGGACCGGGACGCGGCCTCCCGCATGGCCGGCTGGTGGGAGATGGACAGGATGGTCACCTCGCCGGCCAGGTCGGTGAGCGTGTTGCAGATCTCCGCCTCCGTGACCGGATCGAGCGCGGTGGTCACCTCGTCGAGGATCAGCAGGGACGGACGGTGCACCAGTGCCCGTGCGATGGCGATGCGCTGGCGCTGACCGCCGGAGAGCATCCCCCCCTGTTCTCCCACGAACGCGTCCATGCCTCCCTCCCGTTCCGAGACGAAGCCCCAGGCTCCGGCCTGCTGCAGCGCCCGCTCGACGTCGTTCCTGGAGAGGTCGGGATCTCCCAGTGTCACGTTCATCAGGATGGACTGATTGAAGAGCAGGAGTTCCTGGGGCACGTAGCCGATCTGCCGCCTCCAATCCCTCAGGGAAAGCTCCTGGAGATCCTTCCCGTCGATGGTGACCGTTCCCCATTGGGGCGTGTGGAAGCCCAGCACCAGGTCGGCCAGCGTGGTCTTCCCGCTTCCCGACTCCCCTGAGATGGCGATGAACGACCCCGCCGGGATGTCCAGGTCCAGGTCCTCCAGCACCGGCTTCCCCGGGATGTACCCGAACGTCACACCCGACACCGAAATGGACGCGGCTCGCTCAGGCAGCTTGGTCTCCCCGCCGGCCTCGGTGTCCTCCGCCGCGTCTTCGGCCTCGCTGATCTGCTCCCACAGGGACCAGAACGCGCTCTCTCCCGTGACCACCGCCTGGATCTTTCCCTGGAGGGTGTTCACATGCTGCATCAAGCGATAGAAGATGAAGGCCAGGACCAGAACCGAGGAGAACGGCTGTCCCGAGACCTCCAGCAGGAAGTAGAGGGTCAGGGCGAGCATCCCGGTGAGGATCGGCTCCTGGAACAGGCGACGGCCGGCCGAGGCCAGGACCTGCTTCCGCTGGGCCTGGTTCAACCCCTCGGTCTCCTCCTCGAGCAGGGGCAGGACCAACTCCTCCCTCGCCATGGCCTTGATGGGTTTGATCCCCTGGAGGACGTCCACCAGGCGCCCGGTCAGGGACTTGGAGAGGCGGGTCTGCTCCAGTCCAGCCGCCCGACTCATCCGGACGAATCCCTGGAGTAGCCAGGCGAGAAGGGTTCCGGAGACCAGGGCCAGGACCGCGATCTGCCAGGAGATCAAGGTGGCGATGATCACATAGGTCGTGATCTGGAAGAGGGCGGCGATGAACGAGCAGATTTCCCGGTACGCGAACGCCGCGCGCAATGCCTCGGTGCTGACCGTGTTGGCGAAGCTGCCGGTGGCACGACTGCCGTAATACCCCCAGCGGGCCTTGAGCAGAGCCCGAATCATCCGGAGCCGCAGGTCCCGGGTCACGTGGGCGACGGTGAAGCCCACCTGCCGATTGGAAAGCCACAGCAAGAAGGCCTTCACGGTCATGGTGACCACCACCAGCAGCAGGAGCGGACCCAGGGACGCCTCGATTCCGGTGGACTCCAGCGTGGAGGCCACGAACCGGCCGAGGGCGGACTGAGGCGCTCCACCGGACTCGGCTACCTCCAGGATGGGCACGAGGGTGGCGATTCCCACTCCTTCCAGCAGCCCCGCCAACCCCAGGAGACCGATCATGATGGCGCTGCGACCGGGATAGGCGGCCAGGAAGTGCCTCACAAAGAGGTGGAGGGGCTGTCCTTCTGCGGCCGGAGCGGCCCCGCCCGCAGGGGCAGGGACCTTCGTTCCGGCGCTCATCGGGCCCACCGGGCGGCTACGCCGGTCACGAGGGTGTCCAGTTCTTCAATGGAGTCCCGAAACTCCTCTTCCAGCCCCGCCTCGAGCTCCGGAGGAATCGGAAGCCGGTTCGGAGCCGCGTTGGACCGTGCGCCCAGGCGATCGTGGCGGAGGTCCCCGGGAAGGTCGATGAACTGGGCGACCTCCTGCAGGAAGGAGGCGGGGTCGGCGGTGAGATCGTCGTATAGGAACACGCGGAAGCGGTCTCCGAATTGATGGGTCCAGGCCCGGATCATCCGAGCGTAGTCGGTCCTCAACCTCTGGGACGGTCTGCGGAAATCGGCAAGGATCGCGTCCGGATTGGACTTGGAGATCTCCTGGCCCTGCCACCGGTGCATCATGCGGATCGCGGACCACGTCCGCTCGATGGGGTTTCGGATCACGAGGAATACCCGGACGCCCGGATGGAGCACTCGCCGCGCGAAGGCTACGCCCCGCTCGTCCAGAGTGGAGTAGGCCGGAGTCAGGTCCCCACGCAATTTGCCCTGGGAGAATTCGTTGGCGAAGAGGGAGTGATACCAGGCGGTAGAGCGAGGTTCGTTGTGGAACCGCCTGAGCCACCGAAGGGTGGCCCTGGCGGGGCGCCTCACCAGGGGTCGGTACCGGGCGAGTCCGTGGGGGAAGGGGAGTTCCTCGACGCCGAGCAGCTCCTCGTGGGGACAGACGGCGTTGAAGAAGTGGATCTCCTTCTCCGGCGGTACCCAGATCCCGTCCTGGATCTCGAGGTTGTCGAAGAGCCAGGTGGTTCCAGCCTTTTGCGCCCCGATGCATACGAAATCGGGGCCCCGGCGGCTTCCAGGGCGGGCACGGCCCTTTCCTCCCCGGGGCTGGCCGGCAGGGCGAGCCTGCCCGTCGCTATCGATCCGGGTCATATTCCGACTCCGGCTGGGCTCGGGCGAAGCGAAGCGCGGCTCCCACCCCGTCCGTGGCGGGCGTGGTGGATCTGTCGGTAGAGCCGGGCATAAGACGCGGCGATGGCATCGATGGAGTAGTGGTCGGCAATGGTGCGGGCGGCCCTGCGACCCAAACCCTGGAGCGTGTCCTGCCCCCCCGGCCTCAGAAGAGGAAGGACGCAATCCAGGAGACCGTCCTGGTCTCGCGGTTTGAAGAGCAGCCCGTTCTCCCCATGGTCGATCACGTCCTCGGAACCGCTGGTGCTGCTGGCCACCGGAGCCAGGCCCACCGCCATGGCCTCCAGGAGTGCGTTCGGCAGGCCCTCTCCCACGGAAGGGAGGACATATGCGTCCGCCGCCTGCAGATAGCGGTGGACGTCCTCGTTGAAGCCCACCAGGTGGATCTGCTCCGAGGCGAGACTCGTTTTCGCGACCTTTTGCACCCTCTGCTCGTAGTCGGTGAGGTGGTCGTCCCTGGCACCACCGCCCACCAGCAGGAGGTGGGCGCCCGTTTCCCGAAGGACCGGCCCGAGGGCGCGAATGAGCCAGACGACGGCCTTCCGGTAGAGGAAGACCCCATGATAGACGACGATGGGCCCGGACTCGGGAAGTCCCAGCTCGCGGCGCAGGGCCCTCTTGGTCCCGGCGTCGACCGGGTGGAACACGGAGGTGTCCACGCCGTTGGGAATGAGGTGGATGCGGGAACGGGGCAAGCCGCTCTCCGCCTGTTCCGCTACCGTCTTCCGGCTGAGTCCGATGAAGGCGTCGGCACACGAGAGCATCCTGCCGTGGACGCTGCCGCTCGGAGAACGTCGGATTCCGGCGAACTCTCCCTCGATACTGCTGCGCACCAGGGTCGCCTTCCCCAACAGAGCGCCGGCGAAGGGCGTAGCGATGGCTCCCTCGAATCCGCCCGCGTGGACGTGAAGGACGTCGAAGGTCTCCCGCAGACTCCACAGACGCCTGGAAAGGTGTGCCCAGTACGTGAGGATCGCCTGGTGTGAGGGGTGGTCCGGGAGGGGATCGATCCACTCGGTCGGGAACCCCTCCACGGAGCCCTGGACGTCCCCGTGGGCCGGCTTCAACCTCTCCCCTAGAAAGGAACAGGACACACCGTACCCGGACAGCGCCCGGGCCAGCCGCACGGCTTGCCTGCCGGCCCCGCTCGGGTCCGGAGGAAGGAACCTCTGGAAGATCAGAGACCTGAGGGGCGTCTCGGTCGGTGGTGTCAGGGCCGTCATCGTCCCAGGAGGCGGGAGAGACGTTGACGGATCCTGGCCTTCAGCGGGGGTCTGACGTTGGCCCTGGGGAAGGGTCGGTCCGGGACCGTGTGACCGAGAAAGCTGCAGAGGGCTTCCCAGCCTTCCCCGGCGCAGATGTTCATCTCCAGGAGGTCCCCTGGGCGGGCCGCGAAGTAGCTCCTCACGCGGGCATCGTGAGTCGTCCAGGTGTCTCGGAACCGGTCCTCGTCGAAGCCATCCGTGCCGTACACCCGCCGGCGGACCTCCAGGGCGAACGGGTCTTCTTCAACGCGCCGGAAGTTGAAATGGATCCGGCAGGACTCGATCCACTCGTCCAGGTCTCGGGTCGTGTAGATGAACTTGGATCCCGGGTACTTGCGGTCCAACTCGACGAACTGCTCGGCGACGGTGATGTCGCAACCGCCGTCGCACCGGTCCAGTACGGACAGGTCACGAGGGTAGTGGGCGACCTCGTAGCCCAGGATGCCCAGCGCCCGGGCGAGGCTGGAAGTCGCAGTCTTGGAGAGTCCGACGCCGATGATCTTCATTGCGGGGAAGTTGGGGGATCCGGACTAACCACGGGCCGCATGGCCTGGGGGAAAGGGCACCGGGCCAGGGGCCTGGGCTGACACGGGCATGGGCCGCCGTCCCGTCGACCTCCGCCCCCGGCTGGCCGCCTTTCCTGCGATCACCCTCAAGGCGACCACCATGGAGAGGTTGATCCAGAAGTAGGGGTAGTGGAGGACCGTAACGAAGAACCCCGATACAAGGTAGCCGATGAGAGCTCCATCGAAGCCGTGCCCCAGATGGTAGAACATCACCCCCCGCTCTCCCATCTGGCGTCCTATTCGTCTCGTTTGCCCGTTCAGGATGAAAGTGGCGACGATCAGAGACAGGAAGGAGAACAGACCCACGTATCCCATCTCCGACCAGGCCTCGATGAAGATGTTGTGGGAAAGACCGCCGCCGAATCGGTCCCTGTGATACCAGAGCCAATTGTTGTAGCCGATTCCCAGGACGGGGAACTCGTTGGCGATGATGATACCGTTCTGCCATCGCACGAGCCGCTCCACCGAAGTGTCGTCCTCTCCGGCGGTGTTGAAGCGTGCCTTCTGCTCCTCGGGTACGAGGACGATCACGGATGCGATCAGGACGGCCCCCCACACGAACGCCCTGACCCTGTATCGGGTGCGGGCAATCATCCAGACCAGCACTGCCGCCCCTCCCACGAGGGCACCCCTCGACGAGGACGCGATCATGCTAGCCACCGCGGTGACCGGCATGATCACGAACAGCGCCAGCTTCCAGCGCGGCCAGTACTTCTTGAACGCGAGGATGAAAGCCACGGAGAGGGGGAAGAACACGCACATTTGGATCCCGAACTCGCCCGAGTTGTGGAACCAACCCGGAGCGCCGGTTGCTCCCCAGGACGAGAATCCGAACCCGTTCTCGAGCCAGGTCCGGAATCCGTGCTGGGACATCTTGGTGCTGTGGAGCAGGAAGGACAGAAAGAAGACGAAGAACCGCTGCTCCGTGTTGATCACCGTGACGATCAGCACGTAAATGAGGAACCAGGAGAGGGGCACCTCCAGCTTGGCGAACGATGCGGAAGGACGCAGGGCCATGAGCGAGGAGGCGACGACGATCGCCACGAACCCGATGTAGAGCGTGGACGCGACCGTGGGGAGCTTCAGGCCCCGGCCCTCGACGAGTACCGCGACCAGGGTACCCAGGATCGCAACAAGCCCCCAGGGGAGCACGTCGAGGGAGGGCCACACCTGCTGGGGCCTCACGTACTCGATGAAGAGATAGAACACGATGAACCAGTACGACGGCGGCTGGGTCCGCACGTAGCGCCAGATCCCCTCGACCGAGACGCTCCACAGGGGATCGAGGGGAACCGCCGGATCGGCCGTTCTCCTTCGCTTGTTCGGCTGGGGACGGGCCAGGCTCGCTTGGCTAAGCCCCGTCGTAACTGAGTAGTCGGGCATCATTAGGCTCGAATCTCGCACAAGTTGTGCCCATGACCCAAATCCTCACCAGGTCCAACGATGATGGATCCCAGGTCGCCGCTCGCCCTCGGACACGCGATGCGCTCGGGGGTTCCAATTGCGCCCAGCCCTGCAGAACTTTGGCAGGTCCGAGGGCGCGGCTGGAACAGAGACGTGGATTCCTGCAAACCAAGTCGCGGGTCCTGAGTGAGGGTACCGCTCCCGGCCCAGGGCCCCGTGGGTGTGGCGGTACCGCCACACCTGTCGATGCTCTGCCATCCCATTGATATACGCAAGGGGAAATGATCCTTGAACCCTTCTCTGGCGGGGGCGCTGTTTCGAGCCGGTGCTCGGGCACGGAATCCATCTCTCTTCTCGACCTATGGTCGGCTCAAGGAGCAGGAGGCGCGGGGGATCGATGGGCTTCGGAGTGTTCAGCTGGAGCGGCTCTACGGCCTCCTCGATCACGCGCAACGCCACTCTCCGTTCTACCGTCGGAGATTCGAAGAGGCCGGATTCTCACCGAGGGGCCTGTCCGTTCTCGGCGACCTCGGTGGGCTCCCCGTGATCACGAAGCGGGACCTGATAGAGAACACACAGGAGATACACAGCAGGGCCGATTTCCCGAAGACGCTCGTGGCGGAGACGTCCGGGACCTCGGGTGAAGCCTTGGAGTTCAGGAGAAGCGAGGCTTGGGACTCGGCAAACCGTGCCTCCCTCATGCGATTCTACGATTGGTACGGCGTCAATCTCTGGGACCGCCACGGATACCTGTGGGGCTACGACATCGCTCCCCGCCAGGCTCTCCCTATCCGATTTGCCGACGAGCTCCAGAATCGCTTCCGGCTTTTCACGTACGACCGGAGCGAGATCCGCCGCTTCACCGCCAAACTGCGGGGCGCCCGCTACCTGGCCGGGTACTCCTCCATGATCTACGAGGTGGCGAAGTTGATCGTGGCTGCCGACCTTCCCCGGCCGAGGTTGGCCCTGGTCAAGGGAACCTCCGAGAACATCCTGGATGCCTACCGTGAGCCAGTGCTCCAGGCGTTCGGTCAGCCGATTCGAAGCGAGTATGGCGCGGCGGAGGCTGGGATCATCGCCTTCGAATGCCCCATGGGAAGCCTGCACATCAATATCGACAACGTCGTCCTCGAGGTGGACGAAGGCGGGGGGGCCGTGGTCACGAATCTGAACTCCCACTCCTTCCCCATCATCCGCTACGCCCTCGGCGATCGAGTCGTGCTCCGCCCGGAGGCCCAGTGCTCCTGTGGCAGCCCCTTCCCGGTGCTCGACGAGGTCCAGGGAAGGGAAGGTGGAGTCGTGGTGGGGAGGGAGCGACGGTTCCCGGCGTTAACCTTCTACTACGTGTTCAAGAACCTCGCGATCCGCCACGGGGTCTTCTTGAATTATCGAGCTGAGCAGAATGAGGCCGGGGCGGTGACCCTACGGATCGAGGGGCCGGAGAACCGGCCGCATGAAGATGCGATCCGCGAAGAGCTGTCCAAGTACTTCGGTGAGGACTTGGATGTCATCCTGGAGTTCCAGGCTTCGATCCGGATTCCGGGACGGAAGGCGGTGTATTTCATATCCAGTCTCGGAGCGGAATCCCGCGACGGAGGTGATCTGAGATGATCAGAATCCAACCGTTCGATCTCTGGGTCCTGCGCCAACCCCGACCGAGGTAAAGGATGCGACCCAAGCTGCTGTTTCTCTGCCAGACTCTGCCCTTTCCCCCCGACGGCGGAGCCCACATTCGATCCTACCACCTCTTTAGACTCCTCAGCGAGGTCTTTGACGTTACGGGCCTGTTCTTCTTTCGGAGGGCCACCCGACCGACCCCCGAGTCGGTCTCTGAATCGGTTGCGGGTCTCGAGCAGTTGGGCACGGCGGAGGCATTCCCGATCCTCCAGGAGGGGTCACGGGCACGTCTGCTATGGGACCACGCCCGGAGCGTCGCACAGCGACGAGCCTACACCGTGTTCGCCTACGATTCCAGCGCGTTTCGTGACCGGCTTCGGGAACTCCTGGCCTCGGAGACCTTCGACCTAGTCCACATGGACAGCCTGGATCTGGCCGCGTATGTCCCGGACCTGGGGAGCGTCCCCATCGTTTGCGGGCATCACAACGTGGAATCGGCTCTACTCGTGCGCAGGGCCGAGGCAGAGCGCTCCTGGGCGCGGCAAAGATACATGGGCCTTCAGGCAACTCTGACCGCGGGCGAGGAGGCGCGTTGGTGTCCGGGGTTCGCCGGCAACATCACCTGCTCAAAGGTGGATTCCGGCGTCCTTCGCGGGATCGCACCGGGATCTCGCGTGACCGAGATCCCGAATGGGGTGGATGTCGATTTCTTCTGTCCCATGCCCATGGGGACCGACGGCATCGTCTTCGTTGGGGGCCATAGCTGGTTCCCCAACCGGGACGGAATGGAGTGGTTCGCGAACGAGGTCCTTCCCGACATTCGCGCTCGCCGCCCCGACGTGCCCGTCACCTGGGTCGGCCGAGTCCCCTCTGATGTCGAGAAGAGGTTCTCACGGGAGTTCGGGATCCGAGCCACGGGCTACGTAGACGACGTACGACCCTACTTGGCTGGGGCGAGTTGCGTGGTCGTACCGATCGGGGTCGGCGGAGGCACCCGTTTGAAGATCCTGGACGCCTGGGCGATGGGGCGTCCCATGGTCAGCACCAGCGTGGGCTGCGAGGGGCTGGAAGCAGTCGACGGCGGCAATATGCTGATCAGGGACTCAGCGGCCGGGTTTGCCGAGGCGGTGGAAGAGCTGCTCGCAGATCCGAACCAGCGGCAAGCATTGGGGTCCGCCGGCCGTCGTACCGCGGAGGATCATTACGCCTGGGGCGTGATCGGCACGAGACTCACTGAACTATACCGCGACCTCGGGTCATGACCGCGGGGTGATTGAGGATCACCAACCGGGATCTCCCGTGTAGATCTTGAAGTCGTCCAGGTAGAACACGGTCTGCTCGGTGAAGCCACTGTTGGACCAGCCCATCAGGTAGCCTCCCTTGAACCGGTTGCTCACACCGTCCACCGGATCGTTGGCGAGCCCTATCTCGTTGATGAAGAGGACGTCGTCCCGCCACATCTTGAAGATCCCGTTCCTCTGGCCGGTATCGCTGACCTTCAGGTGGAATCGGAAGTGGACCCACTTCCCGAGACTCTCATTGGTGATCAGGCCACTGGGATTCTCCATCCCCCAGCTCGAGGAGGCACGTCCTCCCAGTTCGGGGCTCGTGCCCCACATCGGGCGTGCCTTGGTGATGCTGCCGGCGACCGGGTCGGGTCGGCCCTCGAGCAGCATGCGGACGTTGTAGGTTCCCCGGGTCCGGTCATCGACGAAGAAGAACTTGTTGTTGTCCGAACCCTGATCGTCCCTGTGAGCGTAGTTGAGCGGCGCCCGGACGTAGTACTCCACCCACACCTCCTGAACGCCGTCGCCGAGGCGGAACCGGTGCTCGGCCCAGGAGTCCTCCCCGGGAGCGTCCGGCCCGTAGACGAACTTGAGGCTGTACCGACCCGAGTGAGCCTGTTCAGTGGTGACGGGGATCTTGGATCCACCGTGACCGAATCCGTTCACGTTCGGGCGATACTCCCCCAGTTCGAAATCGTCAGCGAAGACGGCCTGGGCAGATCCGGGCGGCGGTGCCGCCGGGGGACTAACCTGCGCCTGGATCGTGTCTGCAACGGAACAGCAGAATGCGGCGACGACGACCAGGGTGGTCCCGGCACCTCTCGAAGTGACTACGCCCATCGAATCCACCTTCACGACTGAGGGGTTCAGACTCGTCCACCGAAGCTTGGCGGAGGGGACGAGGTTTCCGGATTCGTCCCTGGCCTCCGCAGTAAGAGCCGCCACTTGTCCGAGGAAGGAGAACGCGATGCTCTCCTCCGACGCGTTCAGTGACGATAGCGAAAGCTGCTCACCCATTGCGGAGAAGTCTACCGGGTTCAACCCCGGGATCTCTGCCCGTGCCTCTTGAACCCCCGCCTGAGTCCCAAGGGTCCATGCGGCGGAGGAAATGCCGTCGCGGTTGGTCAGCCCCGCCACGGTGATGGAACCTTCGCCAGCGACGACGGACCAGGACACGGCCTGTCCAGCGACGGGATTACCAGCATCATCCAGGAGTTTGACACGCAGGGGCTTGTCGAGGGGCTGGCCTGCCCAGGTCGTCTGCTGGTCGCCGGAGACCTGGGTGATCGACGTGGCACTGCGCGCCACGGCTTCGAAGCTGGCCTCGCCGAGCCCCTCCGCAGAGGCCTTGAGCCGGTGCTCGCCCGGTTGGGGTCCCAGGACCCAGACCGTGCTCGCGATACCGTCCCCATCGGTCTTGACCTTCCGGGAGGAGACCGTCCCGGACCCGGCAACGACCTGAAACAAGACGTCAACGCCCGGGACCGGGGCCTGCCCGGTGCTCACCACGCGGACAGCTACCGTCTCAGGCACGGCGGCGGCAACGGATCCGATTTGATTGAGGGCGGAAGCTGGTTCCAGCAGAGCGGGGACCGGCCGCACCTGCCCGGTCACGGAGCTCTCCAGTTCGCCGTACCGGGCTGTCACCGTGACCATCCCTGAAATCTCACCGTGCAGCACACCCCGGGTAGTGATGGACGCCCAATACCCCGGCTCCACCTTCCATACGACCCGGTTCGCCGGAACATCCTCTCCCGTGAAATGAGGAATGAACTGGATGGAATCGCCCTCGTCGACGATGAAGGTGTTCGGCGAGAGCGTGATCGAGGTCGGCCGCTTGAAATCGGAGGCGCCGGGGCCGGTGGTGCCATCGGTGCAGCCGGCGGTGAGCACGGCGAAGAGGATCGCCCAGGCAACGGGAGCGTTGCGCTGCTTGCTGCCGGCGCGGCGGATGAACATGTCCAGGACCAGATCGACGATGGTTCTCACAGTCGCTTCCCGCTGAAATCGGTTTGCGTTTGCGATGCCCTCCACCGGCCGGTCGTCTCGTTGGCGCAAAAAAAAACCCGGGCGCCATGGTCCTGGATCCGTGGATCCGGGGACGCTGGCGGCCCGGCTGGCATGGCGGCCCTTAGGGGGTCGCGTTAGCTCCGTGACTCTGCGTCACCGCCTTTCGGCGGTTTTGCTCTGAGGCAGCGTGGTGTGCAGACGATGCTGGGCATCGGATGTCTGGCGGGAGTAGGAGCAGGGGTTGTGCCGAGCCCCGCGCCATCGAGGCTTCGGCCGGAAACCTTTGTTTACCGGGGTGTTTCCCGGCTCGCGGGGGCTGACGGGTCCGGTCAGACCGGCGAAAGTGGGGAAATGTCTACCGGGGGAGAGATGACTTTGCCGGGGTCTGCGGCGGCCCGGCTAGGCCCTTTCGGCCTCGAATTCGGAGACGAGTAGAACTGCTTGAGCCATGTCCCGGGGTCTTACGAGAGCGTGGGTCGGCAGGGTCACGAGGCGATTTGCCAGGATCCTCGCGCCGGGGACCTCGGCTGGAGCCTCCACGCGAAGCCCGGTCTCAGCTTCCAGGTCCGGAAGCGGCCGAGGATACCCGGACGCGATGCCCAGGCGGATGGCTCTGGGCTTTCCGCTCAGCTCCGTCGCGTCTCTCGACAGGAGGAGAGGAAAGCGGAGATACCCGGCCGATCCCCCGCCGAGGGGCAGGGGCAGGGAAGGCACCCCGCTCGGAGATCGGCCGGCTGCCGCCCCGGGGACGGCCTCCTCGATCATCCCACGGAGCTCCTCGGCTTTGGCCTGACGCGCCTGCACCTCCCGGGCGGCTGGTACGCGGGTCGACCAGGCCAGGCTCCGGGAAAAGAGGGCGGCGGGGGTGGCGGGGGTCGGCGGGCGGTACCGGGTCTCGCCCAGACCCAGCCTGGGTATGGACCGGGGAAGGCCGTACAGGCTCGGGCGCCCCAGGAGCCACTGGGCCAGCGATCCCCCTCCCGACAGGCGCCCACCGGGCACCGGGCGCTCCCCGAACTCGGCGATAGCGTCCCGAACCGCCGCCACGATGGGGCCGCGGGCCAGGAGGGCGCCTCCGCCCCCGCCCGTCCACCCCTTGCCCCTCGAGAAGCTCAGGACCGTGAGGTCACCGAGCGAGCCCCCGGGCCTGTCGTGCAGGGCGCTTCCCAGTCCCTGTGCGGCGTCCTCGATGAGCACCGCTCCCGATGCCTCGGCCCTGGCTCGAAGGAGATCCCAGTCCAGGGGGTAGCCGCACAGGTTGGCCCCGACCAACGCGAACGGCTTACGCGCCAGGGCCAGGTCCAGGCTGCTGGGCTCGGGAGCGAGCGTACCGGGGTCAATGTCGTAGAACACCACCGGGGCGTCGGCCCCTACCGCGGCGGTCACCAGGTCGTAGCAGGAGTAGGCCGGCAGCGCCACCGGGGCGTCCGGACCGTTGCGTGAGACGGCTCTGGCCAGAGAGATCCCGATCTGCAGCGCATGGGTTCCGCTGGAAGTGAGGAGCGCCTGTTCCGCAGCGTAGGAGGCCCTCAGATTCCCGACCAGGAGTTCGCCATGGACTTCGGAGCGCCCCGTGACCGTGGAGAGCCAGGCCTTGCCGATGGCGGTCGCCGTGAGAGGCGAATAGCCGGGGAGCTGGGTTCGCATCATGGGAGAAGCCGAGCCAGCGGGGGCCCCAGGCGATTGGTCACGGCGATGGGAAGGCGGGACCAGGTTCGGGTGGCGAGACGGAACTTGGCGCTGTCCGGCGAAGGCGTACCCTGTACGCCCGTTGCGGACCACTGACCCCAGGGCAGGGGGACGTCTCTCCCCCCCCACTGGCGCTTGAATCGATGGGTGCCCGACCCGGGCGTGCACCGGCCGAAGTTGAACACCGATCCACCCCGGGCCACGGTCTCCGCTATGAACGACCAGTACAGGAGCATGTTGGGCGCCAGGCGGCTGACCTGGCGGTCGGCGCCGGCCCAGGTGATCTCCGCCTCCCCGTTCCAGAGAAACCCGCACCCTGCGGCCACCGGGTCGCCACCGTGCCGCACCACGCCGAACAGGGCCTGGTCTGGGAACCGCTCAGCCACCGCCTCGAAGAAGCGCCTGGGTAGCACGGGCGTGCCGAGGTCCCGCATGGTCCTGGAGAAAACGTCGTAGAAGGCATCCACCAGGCCGGCATCGAACTCGGTGGTCATTCCCTCTTTCATGGGCCTCCGGATCTGGCTGCGGAGCTTGGATTTGAGTCCTTTCTCCCAGAGCTCGTCCGCGGTGGCGGGAAGGTCGAGGAGGACCGTGATCTTTCTCGACGAGGGAACGAGGGGTGTGGGAGGTGCGGACCGCCCCCGGAGCTCGAGGAGGTCAACGCCCAACTGCTCGGCGAGGGACACCGCGTGGGCCGCGAGCGCCCCCTGGGCGGGCGGTGGACCGAGGGGGCCGCCGTAGCTCAGAAAGGGCATGGACATGAGGTAGTCCCCGAAGAGCCGGCTCCGGACGCGGACCAGGGGAAGGACCCCGACGGGCTCGCCCGATAGGTCCAGAGCCAGGTAATAGTGGGTCTCGTGGCCCAGCACCTCCGACATGATGTGGCGCCAGGCGGCGAGGTGGCAGAAGTCGCTCTCCGGAAGAGACGCCACGATCCGGTCCCACTCGGCGTCGGGACCTTCGAACGGGATCACGCGGATGGACTGCTCGCCGGTGGTCACGGGGACTGGGCTCCTGATCGCTCCATGGCGGCGAGCGTGTCGCGAATCGGGCGGAAGGGGAAGTCGCTCAGCAGGCGTTCCAACTTCCGACGCACGCGCCCCACGCCTCCGGTCATCCTCAGCCGGGTGAGAGCGGGAGCCTGGACCTTGGGCGGCGCCGTGTCCCACTCCCATGGGTGGACATAGAAGGTACCCGGCTGGGAAGACCGCTCGGCAGACCTCAGTCCCGCACGGATGAGCCCCAGCGGGAAGAACCGGAGGTAGGCCCCCCCGGCCGCCGGCAGGCGGAGGCCTCCCAGTGCGAGCGTGGTCGGGGGAAACTCGAAGAGCTCCCCTGAGGGCCGCTGGATCCGATGGGGGTTGGGATCGGCATCGGGGTAGCCGTAGCCGGGATGGATCCGGACCGGGAACGTCGAGGAGTCGTACCGATAGCCTTCCTCGAGAAGGACGTCCATCGCCCATTCCACCCCGGGGACGATGGAGAAGCTCGGAGCCCTGTACCCCAGCACGGGCTGGCCGGTCAGTTCCCGCAGGAGGGTCCTGGCCCGGCGCACGTCCTCACGGAACGCCTCCTCCGTGAGTTCGGTCACCTTCTGGTGCCCCCAGCCGTGGGAGGCGATCTCGTGACCCCGCTCAGCGATCTCCCGAACCATCCCGGGCTCCCGCTCAGCCAGCCACCCCAGGACGAAGAAGGTGCCCTTCACGGCCCGGTCATCCAGGAGGTCCAGGAGGACCCGCATAAGCGCCGGGCTTCGTCTCGGGACCTCCTCCCATCGCTCGGACGGCAAGATCTGAGCGAGTGCGGTGGCGTGGAAATACTCCTCCACGTCCACCGTGAAGTGGTGGGCTTGAACGTCGGGGGAAGTCATCGGTTCGGTCCTCCCACGCCCACATAGGGAAGGAGCTCCCCGAGGCATCGGTCGATCCGGGCGAAGCTGTCCCGGAAGGCCTGGTGGGGTCGGCCCCATGGGTCTCTGATTCGGCGGAGGCGGGCGTTCTCGGGGTCCAGGTCACCGAGGACGATCACCGTTCCGTTCCTGCGGCCGAACTGCCGCAGAATGGCCGACCGCTGACCAGGCTCCATCACCACGATCAGGTCATGCTGCGCAACCATGCCCCGGGTGAGCACCTGGGATTCGTGCTCACGCATCAGCACCGATCGCTCGGCTGCGACCGCGTGGGCGTCTTCCGGTGGGTTGCGTCCGGGCCCGATGAAGCCGGCGGAGGCCAACCGAATGAGTGGAGCCAGCGGTTCCGGAAGGAAGCGGCGAAACGAGAACTCCGCATACGGACTCCGGCAGACGTTGCCGAGGCACACGAACATCACCGCTCCGAAGGGGGCGCCCTCTCGTAGGGCCGTGTGTGCCCTACGCCGCAGAAGAGGGTGCACCATGGAGTACCCCCATCCCAGCCCGGCCTTCACGATGTTTTTGGTCCTCTGAACCATCCAAGCTCCGTCGAAGCGCGGGGTAGCCAGGATCTCAGGTGGCTCGGAGCCGCGACGCGGGCTAGACTCCCGCAGTCTTCCCATCCCAGACCTTCTTGAAGCTACGCGGACCCGATCGCTGTTGTCACGCATTCCTTCCCATTCGGACCCGCCGTCGAGCCGGGGCCTGGCCTCGCGGAGGACCATCGCCGGCGCCTGGCTCGTCCTGGTCCTGATCGTAACCCTCGTTCCAGTGGACCCCGTGGTGGATCCTGCTGCGGTTCCCATGGGCTTCCAGTGTCTTTTTTGCGGAGACCGTGGTCTGGCGGACGGGATCCTCAATCTCCTGTTCTTCCTCCCGTTCGGATTCCTCCTGGGCGGGAGGGGGAACAACGGGCGGGTCATGGCCGCCGCCTTCTTGCTCTCCCTGGGGATCGAACTCGCTCAAACGGTGCTGGTCGGGCGGTATCCCACGGCCGGCGACGTGGTCTTCAACACCCTCGGCGCGGGCCTGGGCTCCATTCTCTGGTCACGCAGGGCGCATTGGCTCCTGCCGTCGGTGGGTCGGGGGCCCGGCCGGAGCCTGAGTTACGCCGCCGTTGCGGGCTTGGTGACGCTGGGCTTTGGACTTCTCCTGCGCCCGCACCATACCGCAGCGGATTACTGGGGCCAATGGACCGCTGACCTCGGATACCTGGATGCCTACGACGGGTCCGTGGTGTCTGCGGATCTCTCCGGCATCCCCGTGCCGTCCGCCCGCTTTCCCGACGACGTGGACGCCCGGGGCGCCCTGTCCAGGGACTTCCAGCTCCGGGTGTCGGCCATTGCCGGCACCCCTCCGTCCAGGATCGCACCCATCCTGAGCATCTACGACGGCGACCGGATCGAGATCGTGCTCCTGGGCGCCCAGGGGACCGACCTTGTCTGGCGGGAGCGGACCTGGGCCAAGGTCTGGCGCCTGGACCAGCCCGACCTGCGGCTCCCCGGGGCCCTGGAAGGGGTGGACAAGGGTGATCCCCTCAGGCTGGCGGTGGCAAGGCAGGGGAGGGGCCGCTGCCTGGAGATTCAGGAAGACCGAAGCTGCGGCCTTGGATTCCGGGCTGGGCGCACCTGGAGTCTGCTTCTTCACCCCGAGGGGATGAGCGCCACGGCGTCGCGTGCGGCGGACGCACTGTGGCTCTTCCTCCTCGTCTTGCCCCTGGGCTTCTGGAGCGAGCGGCCCAGACATCTGGTCGTCGGCGTTGTCATTTTCGCGGCGACCCTCGTGGCTGCCACCGTCGCCACCCGTCTTCTCCTGCCTTCGTGGGCTGGCTGGCTGGCGGTCGCGTGCGGAGCCCTGGCAGGGTGGCTTCTGCGCAACACCCTGGTGGGGCGGCGGCCCAACGGCAATGCTTGAGTAGTGGAGAATTGCAGGGTTGCCAGGGATTGTGGTCCTTGGTACAGATCTTGAGCCACCAGCAACAGTTTCTCTTCATACGCACGTCCACACCTCAGCGGCACTCGGAGGCCCATGAGATTCAACGGATTGCGACATCTGACCGCTTTCGGCCTGCTCGGGCTCCTGGCCTTCGCGGGACCCGCGGTTTCCGACGGGGTCGCGCAGAACCTGCAGAACGGGAGCATACGCGGGGTGGTTCGGGACCAGAACGGGGACCCCCTCTACGATGCGGTGGTCACCGTGTCCGGCCAGGGCAGCGGGTTCTCCTGGACCCGACGGACCGATCGAAACGGCGTCTTCCGGTTCAGCCTCCTGGCGCCTGGCTCCTACGACGTCTATGCGGAGACCCTGGGGTACCGGCCCCGCCTGACCCGGAACGTTCCCGTCCTGGGCGGTGCCATCGAAAAGGTGGACATCTACCTCATCGTAGATCCACCCCCGGTGGTCTCCGTAGACACCGTTTCGTACGTGGGTGGGGTCCGGAGCCGGACCCGACCCGGCGTGGGTCAGTGGGCCTCGGAGACCGAACTGCGCTCGCTGCCCGATCGGAGCCGTGAGTTCCTGGACGTCACCCGGCTCTCCTCGGCCTCCCAGACGGACGGTGGGTTTCTAGGTCTTCCGGGGGCCTTCACCGGGCTCATCGTGGATGGAAGCCGGTTCCGTTCGGCGATGCATCCGAACCTATCTTCGGATGCGTTCCGCACGTCTGCCTTCCCCAGGAGCTCTCTCGCCCAGGGCTTCCTCCTGCGCAACCCGCGGGACACCGAGTGGTCCAGCGCGGCCGGCGGTTTTCTCGTGGGGCAGGGCCGAGGCAGTCTTGGGGGATCTCGGTTCGAGATCTTCGGGGATTGGACCGGGGATGCCGGAGGCCTTTGGAGTTCCGACTTCCTGGACAAGAACCTCACGGGCAACAGCTCCTACCGGGGGGGAATCACGGCGGCGATACCCATCGTTCAGGACACCACAACCCTCGTCGTGGGCTTCGAGGGATGGAATCTGGAGCTGCCCCGAGCTGCGCCCTTGGGCGGGCAGGCCCTCTATGACGAGCTCCTGGATGTCCTGGACCCGGCCGACCAGCCCCGCTTCGATGACCTGCAGCGGGCCCGATTGGACGTGCACAAGGCCTACTCCGGCTTCGCCCGTCTCGACTGGGCGGTGAGCCGTCGGACCCTCGCCTCGGTTCGGGTGAACCTCTCCGGAATCAACGAGGCCCGGGGTCTACCAATTCGGGGAAACGGGCAGGGCTGGGATCGGGTCACGGTGGAAGGGGGAGATCTCTCGGCGAGTGCTTACGTGGTGTCGGAGATCAATGAGTCGGTTGGAGTGGAAATCAGGGCCGGCTTTGGCTCCAGTACCCGGGACTACCTATCCGGCGAGGTCCTGCGGGACGAGGATGGGATCCGTAACCCGACGCCCGCTACCACGTTCGCAAAGTACGGCCTGGGCGTGGGATCCCCGGCCACGGCCCCTGGCTCATTCTCCACCACGTCGTTCAACGCCATGGCGTCGGCGTTCACGACGATCGGGGCCCACACGCTCCGTGGGGGCCTCGCCGCCGATTATATGAGCTATGACAACGAGTACCTCTTCGCTCGAACCGGGCAGTACTTCTTCACCGATCCCCGCTCGACCCTGACGGGAGAGGGGTGGTTCGCCCAGACCGATGCCCGGGCTCCGGGTTCGTCCTTCAGCACGGGCGATCTCGGGGTCTTTTTGCAGGACTCGTGGGAGGTCTCGCCGGGCTTCACGCTCGTGGTGGGGGGGCGGTTCGATTACGAGCAACTCCCGTCCGGGGATATCGTCCCCGATCCCGAGTGGCTCCGCCTCACCGGTACCCCCAGCGAAGAGGCCCCCTCGGGTCTCAACAAGTTCTCCTCCCGCCTGAACCTCGTCTGGGACGTGGGGCAGCGGGGCACCACGTTCGTTCAGGGAGGGTTGGGTGTCTATCACGACATGCTGTCTCCCGGGATGTGGAACGAGATCCTGACGGCCAACGCCCGGCCCGACGTTCGCAGGGCCGTGGGTGACCTCACATCCTGGCCTGAGCTCCCGGACGCCGATGAGGCTCCGGTGGTCGGCGTGCAGCACGCCATCCTGGGTCCGGATCCCCGGGCGCCCCAGACCTCCCGAGTCAGCCTCGGCCTCTCTCACCGCGTGGGATCGGCCACGTGGCTCCACGTGGGCGGAAGCTACCGCAAGACCGACTTCCTGCCCCGCAAGACCGATCTCAACCTGAGTCCCAGCCCGGTGGGCACCGATCAGTTCGGCCGACCGATCTACGGAGAGCTCCAGAAGATCGGCCAGATCCTGGCCCCCACGCCGGGTTCGAATCGGCGCTTCCTGGATTACGACGTGGTCTGGGCCATGAACACGACGGGGGTCTCGGAGAACAAGAGCCTGATCCTGGGCATCGAGCAGGGGTATCGGGATTGGCTCGATCTGTTCGCCGAATACACCTACTCAGAAACCACGGACGACTGGTTCGGGGCCCGGGACTTCGGACCGGGCGGACTCCCTTCGCCGTTCCAGGGAGAGGCGGAGACACAGGATTGGACCGACGGTGTCTCCGACTTCGACGTGCCCCACCAGGTGGTCGCGAGCTTGCACATTATCGTGCCCCAGTGGCGGCCTCTGAGCTTGTCCGGCGTCTATCGGTATGCCAGCGGCCTGCCGTTCACTCCGGGTTTCGAGAGCGGCGTAGACGCGAACGGTGACTACGTCCTCTCCAACGACCCGGCATACGTGCCCGACACCCCCGAGATCTTCCCTCTCGCGGACAAGTGGGGGTGCATCCAGGACCAGCTTTCCACACTGGCGGCCAGGAACAGTTGCAGGCCCAAGGCGACCCATTCCCTGGACCTGAGGGCCATGGTCACCTTGGAGAACCTGGGACGGGGCGGGGTGGATTTCATCGTGGATTGGATGAACGTCATCGAGCCGGCGATCGGTCTCAGGGACACCGCGCTCCTTACGGTGGACCCGGCCGGGGACATCGTCACCGATCCGGGCACGGGTCAGATCAATCTCCCCCTGCAGGTCAACCCCAATTTCGGTCGGATCGTCGTCGGTCAGAGTCCCGGCCAGTTCTTCCGCCTGGGTATCCGAGCGAGGTTCTGATGATGTGGATCAAGAGGATCGCGGTGCCGCTCTGCGGCTTTGGCGTAGGGCTTTTCACGCTCGCCGGATGCGGCGAGACGAGTGGGAGTTCGACCCTGACCATCGAGGCCACGGGGGCGGTGGAGGGACTGGTGTATCGGGACCTCAACGGCAACGGGCTGGCCGACGCCCAGGACGAGCCGGCCGACGGAGTCCCGGTTCAGCTCCTCACGTGGGGAAGCGGGGCCGTGGTCGCCGAGACCGAGAGCGACGGGGACGGGCGCTTCACGTTCACCAACGCTCCCGTGGGGACGTATCAGGTCGGCGTGGGGTTCAACGACCTGGGTGACACGCTGCAGGTCGTGGACCTGGATTCCACGGCGCTGGTGATCCCGGCCGACTCCATGGCCACCGCGGTCTTCGGGGTCTCGTACAAGATCTTCACCGTGGAGGAGGCTCGGCAACTCCCCGTTGGGACGCCCTTGTTCATCGAGGCGGTGGCCCTGGCCGGCCCCCTCACGTGGGCGGACCGAAGCGGACACTTCCGGGAAGACGACTTCGCCATCCGGGCGACCGGCATGGCTATCGACGCGCTGTTTCCCGGAGATACGGTCCGGCTGAGAGGCAGGACCGGGACGACCGCGGGCCAGCCGGTCATCGCGGATGGCAAGGCCTATGTCCTGGCGGGGTTCAGTTCCAGCCCCCTCCCCTTGAGCGTGTCTACCGCCGAGGCCGCCGGTGCTCGGGGCGGGGCCATCGACGCCGATCTGGTCAGGATCCAGTCCGGCGTGGTGGCAGACACGTTCCGGATCGACGGGGACCTGGTGGCCACGGTGAACGATGGCTCGGGCATTCTGGAGATCGTACTGGACAAGGACGTGGCCTGGCTGGACAACGTGGCTCCCGGAGCCACTTTCGGCTTCGCCATTGGTCTGCTGGTCCCGGTGGAGGGATCATCGCTCTGGCAGTTGAAGCCCCGGACCCGGTTCGACATAAGCGTCAGCCCCTAGCGGCTGGGGTCGGCCCCGACCGCTGCCCGGCGCGTGTGGGCAAGCTGCAGCAAACTGATGCGCGGACCCACCGGGAGCGGTGGGTCCGACGTGGGCATATGTTGGTATTCAGGGGGTCTCGGGGACCCTCGGTTTCGGTATCCGATTTGCAATGGAGGTAGGACGTGAAAGAGCCCTCCGTCCTCGTGGGGTCCGACGAGAAGTCGGGCAAGGGGTCGTCCGTCAGCCGTCAGGAGATGGTGAAGCGGGTGGGTGCCCTGGTTGGGTGGCTCGGGTGGGTCTTGCTGTTCTCCGGCGGGGCCGACTTCGCCCTCTCCTGGTATCCGATGAACTTCGGCACGCCGGAGTGGGAGTACGGGACCGTGACCTCGAGTTTCAACGTATTGCCGTTGATCCTCCTGGGTCTCGGGCTCGTGGTGGTGGGGTCCGCCGCGACCGCCAGGAGGTGGTGGTCGATTCCGGCGGCCGTCGTCGCGTTGTTCATGTTGCTGTTCCTGCTGTTCGCCGGTATGGTTTGGGCAACCAACCTCCCGATCGCTCTTGGGGCCGCGCAGGGGGTTGCGTTGACGGGCCTGAAAAAGGCGATCGTCAGGACCAGCGTTCAGTTGGCATTGTACACGCCGTTGCTGATGCTGATCGGCTGGAGGGCGGTGTGGGTCACACGGGCCAGTAGGCCCCTCTAGGGAGAACCGGGGAAATGAAGAAGATGCTGGCAGGAGCGGTGATTGCCGCCGCCGGAACGTTCGGCTTCGCCGAGGCCGCTTCCGCAGCGCCGGAGATCTACTGCGGAGGGAAGGGTGGTCTGACCACCTGTGCCGCGGTGGACATGTTCTGGGACGAGGGGACGGGTTCGCTCACCGTCCACATGTGGAACTACACCGGCGTGAGCGGGCTCGGCACCAACGACGGGACCGTCTTCACGGCGTTCGGTCTGATCCACTCGGGCCAATACTCGTTCACGGACGCCCAGCTCTTCGACGCGACGGGCTCGCAGGTCACCCAGTGGGCCTACCAGGCCAGCGGAGGGAACTACGCCAGCGTAGCCCTGAACCCGTCCATCGACGGCCCGGGCTCGGGATACGGGATCGCTTCGCCCTGCACCCTCACCCTCACGTCGAACCCGATCTTCACGGATACGCCGTGCGCGGGCGGTCTCCCGTCGTCCGGCCACGTGACCTTCCGGTTCTACTCGGACACCGAGGTGAACCCGGCGGACATCCAGTGGGCGTTCCGGGGCCAGAGCGTGAACGACGGGAGCGATCCCTTCAATCGGAACGGTTCCCTGATCTGCGCCACCGATCCGAACGGATCCACTGCCGGCGATCTGCAGCTCTGCGAGATCGTCGGAGGAGGCGGTGGGCCGCAGGTCGTGCCTGAGCCCATCACCATGGTATTGCTGGGTTCGGGACTCCTGGGCGTCGGGGGCGCAGCAGCCCGCCGTCGCAAGGAGGACGAGGTCGAGGGCGAGGAGGCCTGATCTCCCGAGGCTGATCCTTACCTCCCGGGGGGCCCGCGGCGATGCGTCGCGGGCCCTCTTTTTTTCGCCCCTCACAGTCCTCAAGGCGCTCGGAGGGATCGGTCGCGGGCTTCGCTCTGGGGGCCATCGCCCACCCCACCTCCCACCCGGTGCTCCTTCGCCTTGGAGGTGCGGTTGGCGTAGCGCCTTCCGAGGCCTCCGCCCAGGGCTGGAGGCAGGGCAGGGACCTCGCGGGAGATCGGAGAAGCGGCGTACATTGCCCCCCGGACTCCAGCGGAAACCAGCATCCCGGGACCTACCATGCCACGCATTTCGACCGGCTCATCGAATCGATCTCCACGACGCGACGCTCCACACCCGGCTCCCAGGGTGGCCGGGGCTCCGTTTCTGCGGGTGTTCCTGCCCGGGACGCTGGCTCTCCTCGCCGGCTGCGGGGGAGCGAACGATCAAGGGGGGAGGGGGGGCTCCGCCAACGGAGGAGCAGGGGATGCGGGAGGCGCCATCGTGGTCGCGGACGCGGGGTTCCGGACCCCGGAGTCCGTCCTTCACGAGTCGGCGTCCGACGTCTATCTGGTCTCCAACATCAACGGTGGACCCATCGATCGGGCCGGAAACGGATTCATCTCCCGGCTCAGTCCCGACGGCGAGGTCCTGGAGCTGCGTTGGATCGACGGTGCGCAAGAGGGCACCGTCCTCGACGCTCCCAAGGGGATGGCCGCCCTGGACGGCCGCCTCTTCGTAGCCGACATCGATTGTGTGCGGGTCTTCGCCCTGGACAGCCTGGAGCAGCTGGAGGACATCTGTTTTCCCGAAGCCACGTTCTTGAACGACCTGGCGGTCGATGCGAACGGTACCCTCTACGTCACCGACTCGGGGTTCCAGGTGGGTCCTGACGGCCTGGAGCCTTCCGGGACCGACGCGGTGTACCGGTTCACCCCCGACGGGCGACGCCAGAACATGGTGATGAGCCCGTCCCTGGGTGGACCGAACGGCATCATCGTGGGGCCCCGCGGGATCTTCGTCGTGACCTTCGGAACAGGGGAGATCTTCCGGCTGGAGGCGGATGCCAAGCGGACCCCCGTCCTGCCCGAGTCCAACCGACAGTTGGACGGTGTGGTGTTCAACAACGATGGGGAGTTGATCTTCTCGGACTGGTCGACGGGAGCCGTCTATCGGATCACGAGGACCGGAGGGGTGGAAGCCGTGCTGGAGGGGGTGACGGCTCCGGCCGACATCGGCTACGACGCCGTGCGGAACCGGGTCCTGGTCCCGCTGTTCAGCGACGGGACCGTCTACATCGTTCCCCTGGACTAGGACCTGGGCTCGGCCCGTTCTCGGGTCCCCAGGATCAGTCCAAGCAACTCGCACCGGCGGGCCAGGTGCGGGAGCATCTTGATGGGATCATTGCGGAGCTGATACCAGCGGAGCAGCGCTTCGTGTCTGAGGTACTCCGTCGCCAGCCAACTCGGGATTCCAGCCAGTGAGATCCTTCCCGAGGGCGCCTTGAGCGCGGCCTGGGCCTTCCCGTGTCCCACCCACCAACGGCGGACGTAGTCCAGGGTCAAGCGGTCCCCGGGCACGTAGTGTTCCACGGTCGCGCTTGGGATCCACCGACCCTCCATTCCCAGGTCCGCCAGGTAGCCCATGAGGGCCGTCTCTTCTCCGGCCAGGAGCTGGTCTTCCATTCTTCCCAGACGAGGGTCGAAGGGGCTCTCCGGGAGATCTGCCCGCCGGTATGCCATGTTGGCTCCAAAGGGAAGGCGCCCACCCCCCAGCGGGATCTCGTCGGGACCCAGGTCCAGGACGGCCCACATGAATCCGGCTCCCATATCGTGGAGGGCCGTGTCGAACCACTCAGGCGCCTCCTGGTCCATGAAGGGCCGGATGGGGCCCCCGAAGAAGGCGGCATCCGGGTAGCGGCGAAACGCGTCCTCGTAGGCCCTGAGCCAGTGGGGATCCACCAGGACGTCGTCGTCGGTCCAAACCACGTAATCGCAGTCCGCGACCGCCAGACCGGCATTTCGGGCGTTCGAAAGCCCCGGGGTCTTCTCCTCGACCACGGTGAGGGGCAGCCGATCGGCGAACCGGGAGAGCACCGCAGGAGTGTCGTCGGTGCAGTTGTTGTCCACCACGATCAGCTCCCACTCGGACTCGGGCTCCTCCAGTTCGGTCATCTGTGCCAGGGTCCTGACCAGGAGGTCGGAGCGGTTCCAGGTGCAGATGATGACCGATATCCGGAGGGGACGCGTGTCCTCCGTCGCGGGATTCGAGGAGGTCTCTGGGGGATTGTCGTGCATTGCGATCAGTCCGGAGCAGCGCGAGAAGATCGGATCTCGAGGATGGCCCCGTGAGCGTAGGCCAGCTCCCGAAGGTGCTCGAAGGACGAGGACCAGTCGCCCCTCAACCGGGCCATGCGGTAGGGGAACTCCAGCCGGACCCGCCGGCGGATCAAGCTCACCGGGACGCCAAACAGAAGGTATTGTCCTGAGCGTGGCTTCCGAATGGTCAGCGCCCTCCCGGCCCCGACCCACCAGTCCCGAACGTATTTCAGGGTCAACCGTTGCCGGGGCACCCAGTGCCGCACGCGGGTTTCGGGGAGCCACCACCCCCGGTGCCCCTGAGCGATGAGTTCCTGGAGCACGGCCCGCTCTTCGCCCCGGGTCGTCTGGGTGCCCTTGAGCCCGAGGCGGGGATCGAAGCGCGTCGCCCTCTGGACATCGACTCGGAAGGCCATGTTCGCACCGAACGGAATCCTGTCCTCCCGGATCGGTACCTCCCCCCCATTCCAGTCCAACAGAGCGAAGAGATAGCCCGCGCCCAACTCGTGGACCAACAGGTCGAACCAGGGCGGGGCGGGCCCTTCCAGCCAGGGGTCGATGGGACCCCCGAAGAACGAGGCCTCGGAGTGTCGCTCGAATCCGCCCCGGTAGGCGACGAGCCAGTCTTCGGGGACCAGGACGTCGTCGTCGGTCCAGACGATGTAGTCCCCGGTGACCGCGTCGACGGCGGCGTTGCGGGCGTTGGAGTGCCCCAGCTTCGGCTCGTGGACCACCCGAAGGGGAAGGCGATCCCGGAACCTGGAGAGCACGTCGGGCGTGCCGTCCGTACTGCCGTTGTCCACGACGACCACTTCCCAATCACACCCGGGGTCTCGGAGGAGGGTCATCTCCTCGAGGGTCTGGGCGAGCAACTCGGCCCGATTCCACGTACAGACCGCGACCGAGATCTTCATCCTGGAGTCTCGGCGAGATCAACCCGGAACGGGCCGGAAGGGGGAGATGGAGGGCGAGGCATTGGTCTCGGGTTCGGGTCGGTTCGGGAAGGGGTGGGACGTGATACCCCCGGGGGCCGAGGGTATTTATAGCAAGGCGGGGGCCAGGCTTTCTCAGCCTGACCCCCGCGTCTCACTCCGACCGTACGATGCCTCTCAACCGATGTGAGAGACCGTCGCTGTGGTCAGCTCGGGTCGTCCTCCGTGTCGTCACAGTGACCGGGGCCCGTGAACCCGTTGTTGTACTCGTCCAAGAGGTCCTTCCAACCCAGGATATCGTCCTCGTTGGACGGGTTCTTGTCGTTGATGTCCGGATCCGAGTTGAAGTACGCCATGGCATCATTCCAGGCGTCAAGGACATCAGCCGGAATCGAGGCGCCGTTGGTGACGTTCAGCGCGGCGGCCATCCACTGATGAGCCAGGTTGAAGTACGGACGGCCCTTGACTGGCTCGTCGAAGACCTCGGCCCAGGTCATTTCGCTGAAGAAGAAGTCAGCATCCGGCGACAGCCCGGCGGGCCACATGTCCTCGTGGTTCTTCCAGTAGCCCTGGGTGTAGGTGCAGCCCTCCAGGACCTCGATGGCCCCGATGGTCATGTCACCGTAGATGTGGTCGTAGTCCAAGTCCCAGGTGCCTGATCCCGGTACGGACTCGATCTTCATGGGGAACTCTTCGAGGCTGGAACCATTGTCCTTGTCGAACGCCTCGATGTGGTTTCCGTCCCTGTCGGAACCGAGAAGGTCGCCATCTCCACCGTCCCTGATCGCCAGACCTGTGATCCAGGTATTGCCGCCGCCGAGCGCAGTGGCGTTGTCCTGATCGGCCAGGTCGACCAGGTACATGACCCCGCCTTCGACGTTGGTCCAGATGTAGAGCTGGCCGTCCGAGCGGAACGCGAAGTCGGCACCCTGGAGGTCTACGGCCGGGGTCCCGATCGTGCCGAGGTTGGTCACGTTCAGCGTGCCCTTGTCGACCAGGAAGAGCTCATCGGTGATCTGGTTGCCGATGTAGAGGCCGCCGCTCGGAGATACCGCGACCTGCGGGAACATCTCGTTCGTGGCTCCAGCGTAGTTGAGCGTGCCGACATAGCTCAGCGTTCCGCTGGCCACGTCGTAGGTGGCCACGTCCCACGGATAGTCCCGATTGACGATCCAGATGGTCTCCCCATCCGGGTCGGCGCCGATATGCGCGTCGTCGAATTCTTCCGCGTAGTCATTGCCGGTCGACAGGTCCAATTCCAGGGTGAGGTGCGACTCCGTTCCCTCGATCACGACCGAGTAGAGTCGGCTCCCGTCATTGGCGTTGTTCTCGCCGTTCTCCATGAGCCAGAGCTCTTCGCCCACGTCGAAGGGCGTGACGTCGCTGAAGAGTTGGGCGATGGGATTCTGGAATCCTTCGTCCACCGACGGGGCGGTGAGGTCCGCTCCGTCCGAGCAGGCTCCGGCCACTGCGATAACCGCAATGAGCGCAAGCCCACGTGTGAGGTGCTTCGAAGTCATGTGCAGCCTCAGGTTCCCCGTGGGACCCCTCGGCTTTGCGCAGTCGGCCTCGCGACCGGTGCACCCTTTCGGCTCAGGCGTGCGTGAAGATGGTTTAACGTACCACTACAATTTCTATGCCGCCAGCGTGGTTTCTTCCAATCGGGACAGGGGCTCCCGCCAACCCTGGCGTTCGCCGCTGTCCGGGGTGCCGGGAACCCCATGGAGCCTCCCTCTCACTGTATCCAGCCCTCTACAGGCTGATGCGTGGACGCATCGCTCGAGGGGCCGGAACGCGGAGGTGCGCTATCCAGGCTGCTGAGACCCCCCGTAGCGCGGCAACCATGGGAAGGCCGTCCCGAGGATGCCGAGGGTCCGGAAGTCCCGCTGATACCAGAGAAACAGATTCTCTCTCCCTTCGGGGCTCAACGAACGGTCCAGGCCGTCCGGATTCCTGTGGGCAGCCACCGGGTCCTGGGGCAGGCGGATCGCGCCGTCCGTCCCGAGAAGGCGTTTGAGGCGGTCGAAGTCCTCCTGGAGATTCTCCTGGGAGCCCACGAAGAGGAACCGACCCTGCCCGACCGCCCGTTCGGGGTCCGGACCGAACCAACCCGACTGATGGTCTCGGACGTGCTGGATGGACTCCATGCCGGTCGCAGCGGCTTCCCGTTCCACGGAATCCGGAGAGGAGAGGGCTCGGGCGAGTTCGTCGGGGCTCGAGAATCGTTGGAAGGCCACCTCCTCTCCCGGGCTCCACGGAAAATCGTATCGGGGCCGGCCGCGCCGTTGTCGGCTGTAGAATCCGCTTACGAATCGCGAGAGGGGATCTCTCACGAACGCGATGGCGACGTCGTCCGCGGGCAAGTGTTCCAGGCGCGTACCATGGCTATGCAGGGTGAGTCGATATCGGCGGCATCGCTCGCCGTCCAGGGCGGTTCGGACCGCCGTTCCCCCGGTCTTTCCGATGTGGAGGAAATGCGCCCGAGGCCGGACCGGAGAACCCGGGATGCGACTCAAGACGGATCGTATCGAGGACATGGGCGATGCTCGGGAGGGAATCGGGGCGTCGTCTCGGCGACTCGACTAGGTTAATAATGTGCCCCGGCTTTCCCGGGAACGATGCACGCCTTGCGCCAGAAATCGGAGTTGATCGTGCCGGACCGAAACCTGGTCTTCATCCTTGGGTGCCCCCGGAGCGGCACCACCTGGCTCCAGTTGCTGTTGAGCCAGCACCCCCACGTGGCCTCCGCTCAGGAGACCCACCTGTTCTCGGGCTATATCGGCCCCATGTATCGACGGTGGGAAGCCCAGACCGACAACTGGCGTGCCGGAAGGGACGTGGGGCTCCCGAGCGTGATGGAGGACGCGGGGTTCATCGAGGCGATCCGGGGGTTCTCCGACTCCATCCTGGATCGGGTCTGGGGGGAACCGCAGTCGGACCGGATCTACGTGGAGAAGACACCCCAGAACTACAAGGAGACCGCGCTCCTCCAGCGGCTCTACCCCGAGGCCCGCTACCTCCACATGGTTCGTGACCCGCGGGCGGTGTCCGCCTCGTTGCTCGCAGCCTCCAGGGGCTGGGGGCGTCACTGGGCTCCGTCCGTCGAGGCCGACGCCGCCAGGATGTGGAGCGAGGCTGTCCGGGCCGGGATCCTGCTCGAGGAGACGAATCCACGGTGTCTTCGCGTCCGATACGAGTCCCTGGAGGCAGACGGCCCGGAGACGCTGAGCGGGTTGCTGGACTGGCTGGGGCTACCGAGGTCAGAAGGCGATGCGGAGTCGGCAGTGGAGCGCTGTTCCATCGATCGCCTGAAGAAGGCGGCCGGGCGGCCGGGCGATCTGGCCATGGAGACCGCAGCGGAGGTCCACGACCCCGAGAGTCCCGGCTCGGACCGGCCGGCGTCACCCTGGGACCTTCCCAATGAACCGGACGGGTTCTTCCGCTCAGGGGGGAGCGAGGGCTGGCGAGAGGAGCTCTCACCCTCTCAGGTGGCCACCATCGAGTACGTGGCGCGGCAGGAGATCGAGGCCCTGGAATACGGCTTCGCACGGTACGCCGGTGGCGGCCCGCCCGCCCGCCTGCGCCTGCGCAACGGGTTGAAGCGGCTAAGAAAGGCGGCCGCCGGGGGCGCGCGTTTCGTCAGTTCCCGGTTCTGACGCCCGTCAACCCCCCGGAGCCACCCTCCGCTCCACGGCGCCCAACCCTGCGTCCACTACCACGGCGAGGAGGGCGGCGGGGACCGCGCCCGAGAGGATCATGCGGGTATCCGAAAGGGTCAGTCCGGCCACGATGGGGTCGCCCAGACCACCGGCTCCGATGAACGCGGCCAGCGTGGCGGTCCCCACATTCAAGACCGCGGCGACCCGTATTCCTGCCATGATGGAGGCGGCGGCCAGGGGCACCCTCACGTGGCGCAGGAGCTGCCCCTCGGTCATCCCCAGTGCCCGAGCGGAACCCACGGCCGCAGGGTCGGCGTCGCGCACTCCCTGATAGGTGTTCCTGAGAATCGGGAGAAGGGAATAGAGGAACAGAGCGACCAGCGCGGGCGCGACTCCGATCCCGAGGACGGGGATCATGAAGGCCAGCAACGCGATGCTCGGAATGGTCTGGAGGACGCCCACCCCCCGGATCACGGATTCGGCGCCCGCCCAGTCCTGAATGGCGATTCCCACGGGCACGGCAAAGCCTATTCCCAGAAGGAGGGATCCCATGACCAGGAGCAGGTGACGTGCGGTCTGGCGAGCCAGCTCGTGGCGGCGGGCGGCCATGTATCCGACCAGTCCGGGGCCCGGACGTTCCGGTTCGATGGAACCTTCGGCACCGGCCGCCGAGGGCCCGGATCGGATCTCGGCGAGGAAGCGTGCGGCGACCACCGCCTCGTCCTCGCCATCGATCTCCACAGCGGCATTCAAAGCCCGCACGCGCTCCTCGTCCAGGAGGCCGCTCAACCGCGTCAACGATGCGATGACCCCGGGCCGCCCTTCGGCTACCGATCTGCTCACCAGCGCCGCGGCGTCATAGGGCGGAAAGACGCCTCGATCGTCAGCCAGGATCACAACGTCCATCCCCCCCAGCCGACCGTCCGTGGAGTATCCGTCGATGACATCGACCGCGGCGGCCTGCAGCGCTTCGTACTTCACTGCTTGCACCAGGGAGCGTGTCTCCCGGAACGACAGGCCGTATACCGATTCCAGGCCCGGAAGCCCGTCCGGTCGCCCGAGGAAGTCAGGTGTGAAACCGGCCACGAGATCGGCGCCCACCTCCGCCAGGTCGGAGAGCGTGCTCAGGCCCAATTCCCGTGCGAGCGGTCCCCGCACGGCGATGGCGTAGGTATTCTCGAATCCCAATGGCGGGAGCCATCGGGCGCCCCAACGGGCTTCGAACTCCCGGGAGACGTGCCTGAAGACCTGCGGGCCGCTCCGTCCGTCCAGGGTCTCACCGAGCACCGCCAGGAGCCCGGTGCCCGTGTACTCGGGATAGACGTCCACCGCCCCCGCACGGACGGCCTGCATGAGGATTTCAGTGGAGCCCAGCCCAAAACGGCGGTCCACCGCGACGCCATCCAACTCCAGGGTCTGAGCGAAGATCTCCGCCAGGACCCTGGACTCGGCGAAGATCTTGGATCCTACGACGACCGGCCGGTCCACGGTCTGGCCAGCGAGGCCCGCCGCGGTGGCGGACAGGAGAGCTACGCCCGCCGCCAGAACGCCGGCCCTTGGGCCCCTCACCCCTCGGCCTCCAGCAGGAGGGCTTCCACGTAGGGGTGGGCGGGGGCCGCCCGGAGCTGGGCTACAGGACCCACCTGTAGGAGACGTCCTTCCTGGATGACCCCAATCCGATCGGCGAGCCGTTCGGCCTCCCGGAGGTCGTGGGTGACCAGCAGCACCGTCAGGTTGCCCCCCGCCAATAGCGATCGGAAGGTCCGGTGCAGCTCCGCTCGGGTCAGGGCGTCCAGGGCCGAAAAGGGCTCGTCCAGGAGCAGGATGTCCGGCTCGGCGGCAAGGGCTCTGGCCAGGGCAACCCGTTGGCGCTGCCCCCCCGACAGGCTTCCCGGGAATCGCTTCCCGAACTCCCCGGGGTCCAGGCCGACCCTGTCCAGGGCCCGCGAGGCGTTTCCACCGGGATCGGGGGACGCGACGAGGCGGGGTACGAGCTCCACGTTTCGTTGGACGGTCCAGTGGGGCAGCAGACCTCCCTCCTGCTGGACGTATCCCATGGAGCGTCGCAGCGCCACGGGGTTTTCGGCCCCCACGGGGTTCCCCCGCACCCGGAGTTCCCCCCGATCCGGCTCCACCATGCGGTTGAAGCACCGCAGCAGGGTCGTCTTCCCGGATCCGCTCTCACCCACCAGGGCGACGCACTCCCCGGGAGCCACCTGGACGGTCACTCCGTCGAGGGCGGGGGTCGCGCTCCCGGCGTAACGCTTCACCACTTCGGCCGCGAGTAATGCCGCGGGGTAGGGGAGCGTGGACACAGGGTCGGGTGTGGGCGGCACCTGGGAATCGCCTGGCAGGAGGGGGATGGGACGACCGGGGCGCTGGCCATCCGGACGAGACCCGTCTAGCCTACGACTCCGCGGTCTGATCATCAAACCCCATCCAGGAGGCTGCTTGAGCCCAGACCCAGTCGCGGTCCCGGGGGCCGGGGGGCCCGAGCCCGGGATCCTGGCCGGTGCGCCCGACGCAGACCCCCGTCGTTGGGTGGCTCTCGCCCTTCTGTCGGTTGCGCAACTCTTCGGGATGTCGCTCTGGTTCACCGCCAGCGCGGTGGGTCCGGAGTTTCAGGAGCGTTGGGCGTTGTCCGCTGCTCAGGCCAGTGGGCTCGTCTCAACCGTGCAGTGGGGGTTCGTCGCGGGGACGGTGGTGGCCGCCGGGTTGAACCTGGCGGACGTCTTGCCCGGGCGGCTCCTCTTCGCCGCCTCGGCTCTTCTCGCGGGGGCTGCGAACGCCTGTCTCCTCGTCGCACCGGGCTATGGCGTCGCCCTGGGACTCCGGTTCGTCACGGGCTTCTTCCTGGCCGGCGTCTATCCGCCCGCGATGAAGATGGTGTCCACCTGGTTCAGGTCGGGAAGGGGGCTCGCCATCGGTACGGTCGTGGGTGCCCTTACCCTGGGAAAGGCCTCCCCCTACCTGGTCAAGGCGCTGGAGGGAACCGGTACGGAATGGGTCCTCCTGGGCTCATCGGGCGCGGCTGCGTTCGCGGGACTCCTGATTCTCGTCACCTATCGGGAGGGACCGTACGTCTTCAGCCGATCGCCCTTCCGCTGGGACCAGGTGGGGCGGGTCCTGGGCCACAAGCCCACGCGCCTCGCCATCCTGGGGTACCTGGGGCACATGTGGGAACTCTACGCCATGTGGGCGGCCATGGCCCCGTTCCTCCTCCTCCGCCTCGGCGATCCCCGGACTGCCTCCCTGGCGGCCTTCCTGGCCATCGGCGCCGGAGCGCCCGGATGCGTCCTCGCCGGGCGATGGGCTGATCGCTGGGGGCGGGAGCGAATCGCGTCCATCGCCATGATCTTTTCCGGAGCCCTGGCCCTGATGGTGGGCTGGATACCCGTTCCCCCTGGGATCCTGTTGGTCCTGGTCCTGGTGTGGGGTTTCTGGGTCGTGGCGGACTCGGCCCAGTTTTCGGCGCTGGTCACGGAGGTGTCACCAGGGGACGCAGTGGGCACGGCCCTCACGGTACAGACGGGGCTGGGCTTCGCCCTCACGGGTCTGACCATTCCGGTTACCCTGACCGTCGCGGGTGGGATCGGGTGGGGATGGGGCTTCGCCCTTCTTGCCCTGGGGCCGGCTTTCGGGATCGGGGCCATGGTTCGGCTCGCCCGGATCCGGTCCTCCTGATGGGGGAGGTGGGATCAGGGAGGCGGAATCCGGGCCGCCAGCTCCTGGGCGAAGGCGATGAGGGCTCGGTCCAGCGCCGCTATGGCCGATCGCGCGGGTCCTCCGTCGCCAGGCTGGTGGTTCACGAAGTTCCCGGAAGCCAGGACCTCGCGACTCGTGCCGTCCCGGATGAGCCAATAGGCTGAGAGGTCTGCGGATCCATCGGGCGTGACCTCGAAGCGGACGAGCCTCGCGGACACCTGCACGGCAGGCGGTCTGGTGGATGCCCACGGGAATGCCTGGACGTCCTGGGCTGAGGTGGCCCAGACCAGGCCTTCCACCAATCGCTCCTGGACCATGGTCTCCACAGGGGCGGCCCACCGCAGGCTGTCCGCGAACTCGTAGACGGTGTCGTCGAGACGGATCGCCACGAAGCTGCGGTCGAGGTGGGATGCGACGGTGACCGGCCCGAATCCCAGGGTGCGCCCTTCGAGGGAACCCAGGTCCTCCATGCTCCCGGACGGGGGGGAGGTGGGGAGGGTGAAGAACTGCTGGGACGGGGCCGGCTTGGAAATGCATCCGGTGAACACCGCGGCCGCAACGAGTAGCGAAAGTCTCATTGGCTTCATCGGTCATCCCCTCCGCCACCGCGCCCCCGCAGGAGTGCGCTCGGGTTGTTTTCAAGGTAGTTCACCAACTCCCGCATGGACCGGGCTGTCATCTCCATCTCCTCCAGGAGGCTTATCAGGCGGAAGGCCAGCGGAGAATCGGCGTCCGTCTGGGCGCGGATCTGCGCGAGGGTGGAATCCATGGACACGAGGACGGTTTGGGCGGCCTCGAAGGTCTCCTCGATTCCGGCGGAGACCTCTTCACCCTTCCCTTCGAACTCGGAAGCCAGGCTGGTGAAGCCCGCCGCCGCCTCCGAGAAGGCCACCAGGGTCTCGTTGATGGTCCCCGGCAACTCCTGGGTCTCGGGGTTGGCGACCAGCTCCCGGAAATCGGTGATCAGCCCGTCGAGGTTGGTCACCACCGAGTCCACGGGAAGTTCGGATACCTTCATGGCGAACGCCGTGAGTTTCGCCTGGACCTCGGTGAACGAACTGGGGATGGTGGGCACCTCTGGGTAGGGGAGATCGACCCCGGTGAGTCGTGTGTCCGGAACCTCAGGGCGGAAGTCCATGGAGAGGGATTTTCCCCCGGTGAGCAGGTTCCCGGATTTCAGGGCCACGCGGAATCCAGCTTGGACCAGGTCCTCGAATTGCACCGGGTCCGTGACGTCGATGCGCATTCCAGGTGAGACGGCGTTGATGCGTGCGATGTCCAGGTCGTAGAGCACCGCGATCCGCACATCCTGGATTTCTCTGGGGTCGTCGGGGAGGGAAAGGAGAACCTCCTTCACCGACCCGATGTTCACCCCGCGGAACGTCACTGGGGCACCGGCAGCGAGCCCGGCGACGTCACCCTCGAAGAAGGATACCAGGGTCATGGTATCCTTGCTCATCCTGCCCGATCCGAAGAGTAGGGCGGCGACGACGATCACCCCGAGGCCGACGACGACGAAGGTTCCGACTACGGCGGGCTGTGCTCTCTTGCTCATGGTGCCTCGGTCGCTCTGGGGTCGACGCCCCGTCCCAGGAAGGTGCGCACCAGGTCCGAGTTCGAGTGGGCCCGGAGGAACTTGGGATCCCCCACGGCGGCCTGTGTTCTCGTTTCGGTGTCGAGGAAGATGCTATTGCTGGCCACGGTGAAGATGCTCTCCAGTTCATGGGTCACCAGTACGATGGTGGTCCCAAGGCTATAGGACAGTTCCAGGATCAGCTCGTCCAGGCGTCTCGCGCTGAGGGGATCCAGGCCTGCCGACGGTTCGTCGAAGAAGAGCACGTCCGGGTCCAGAGCCATGGCCCTGGCCAGTCCGGCTCGTTTCCGCATTCCCCCTGAAATCTCCGACGGATAGTAGTCCTCGAATCCCCGGAGGCCGACCAGCGCCAGCTTCAGCCGGGCCACGTCGGAGATCTCCTCCGGAGTGAGTTCCGTCATCTCCTCCAGGGCGAGGGACACGTTCTGGGCGAGGGTCATGTGGCTCCAAAGTGCCCCGCTCTGAAAGAGGACCCCCGTGCGCCGAAGGATGCCCTCTCGCTCCTCCTCCTCCAGGGCCGTGAAGTTGGTGTCCCCGTACCAGATGGTCCCGGCCCGGGGCTCGAGCAGACCGAGGAGGTGCAACATGAGGGTGCTCTTGCCGCATCCGCTCCCTCCCATGATGACGAACACCTCTCCTTGCCGAATCTCGAAGTTGAGATCCCGCATCAGGACGAAGTCTCCGAACGCCATGGTCAGATCGCGAACCTGGATCGCAGGCGGTCGCTCTCGGTCGCCGCCACCGTCCCCCTGCGCAGTCCGCATCCCTCCTTCGGGCGCGGCTCCCGGATCCGGTTGCCTATTCATGATCAGATCCCGAGAACGTACTGAAGGACCTGGAATAGTCCGCAGGCCGCGATGATCCAGACCAGGCCCGTGACGACCGCGGACGTAGCGGCCGCCCCGACCGCCAGAGAACTGCTCCCCGACTGGATCCCCCTGAGGCAGCCGGCGACTCCGACCAGAATCCCGTAGGCGAAGCCCTTGATGAGCCCCCCGTAGAGGTGGGCCGGGGTCACGGCCCTGACGGTCTGCTCGAAGTAGAGGGTGGGGCTCAAGTCCAGCATCCCCAGACCGACGGTGGCGCCACCAAGGATTCCCGCCACGTCCGCGAATATGACCAGGAGCGGCATCATGGCGGCGATGGCCAGTATTCGCGGGACCACCAGGAACTCCACCGGGGAGATTCCCGACGTGACCAGGGCGCCGCTCCGGCCGGCCATCACGATGGCGGTCATGAGGGCCGCCATGTCCCGGACCATGCCGATCCCGACCAGGTCCGCCACGTAGATCGACGCACCATAGCGCTCGAACTGAATCGCCCCGATGAAGGCGAGAATGAGGCCCAGGAGATAGGAAACGAGGACGGCGATGCCCAGCGCCTCGATCCCGGCCCTCTGCATCAGATGCGCCAGGTCTCCCCACCGGAAGATGCCGCGTCCTGTGACGATTCGGCCAAGGGCGATCACGACCTCGCCCATGAACGAGATGGTACTCTGGACCGCGTCCCCGGCGAAGATGGTGGCTTGGCCGATTCGCTCGAGGATGGTGATGTCCCCTTCGCCCCGGCGGGCGTCGGACTTTTCGGGGACCGCGTCCACCAGAGCGATCAGGCGGGTCACGCCGTCGGGAAAGTCGGTCAACGTGACCTCGGCGCCCCGCTCGGCAGCGGCGTCGGCGAGATTCCGGATCGCGCTCACGAGGGAAGTGTCCCAGTCGTCCAATGACTCGGCGACAATCTCCAGTCGCCGGAAGGCACCGCCTGAAGTGACCCGATCGACCGCCGCGTCGAACCCGGCGGGCCGACCCTCGGCCGTCGACCACGCCCCGCCGACCACGAGCGACACCCTGTCGGCATCGGCGTGGGTGATCTCGAGTCGCCCGCGGTGGGACTTCGTGAGGGTATGTGCCAAGTAGCGCTCTCTTCGCCGGGTGCTTCGAGTTGGCCCGGTGGTCGTCGACCTGTCGTCTCCGGAACATGAGGTTAGGTTCAGGCGTTGTCTACCCAAGGTAGGCTTCCGAAATGGAACCCCGCTCGGGCTCCGAGTCAGCCGCAGTGCGCCCTTCGGGGGGAACCACCACTCGCTCCACAGTGCCGAATGTCGACTCACTTACCACGTGCCCTCACAGCCACCGAAATCACCGACCTTCTGCACGAAGCAAGAGCGAGGACCCTTTTCCTTCTCTCCGGGGTCGAGGACGAAGATCTCCTCAAGCAGCACGATCCCCTCATGAGTCCCATCGTATGGGATCTTGGGCACATCGGGCACTTCGAGGAGGTCTGGCTGCTCAAGAACGCCGCCTCGGGGACCCACGGGTCCGAGGGCCTAGAGGGGATCTACAACCCGTTCGAGAACCCCCGGGCGGTCCGGGACGCACTCCCGCTGCCCCGACGGGCCGAGGCGGAGGGCTATCTCGCCGAGATCCGAGCGCGCGTGCTGGGCGCCCTGGGCCGCATGGACTTCGAGGACTCGGAGCAGCCACTCCTCCGTGACGGATTCGTATTCCGGATGGTGCTCCAGCACGAATACCAGCACAGTGAGACCATCCTCCAGACCCTCCAGCTCAAGCAAGGGAAGCTCTATGACGCTCCTCGGGCCTGGGGGTTCGGACGTCCGGAGCCCGGGTCCGCTCCTCCCATCGGATCCATGGTTCGCTTTCAGGGTGGGGAGGTATCCATCGGTACCGACGATCGGTCGGCGGCCTACGACAACGAGCGCCCCTGTCACGCGAGGATCCTCCCTCCATTTTGGATCGATGCCACCCCGGTCACCAACCGTCAGTACCTGGAGTTCATGGAGGATGAGGGCTATCGACGGATGGAGCTCTGGAGTGAAGAGGGCCGGGCATGGCTCGAAGCGGAGGAAGCAGTGTCGCCGAAGTACTGGGCCTGCCAGGGCGCCGACGGTTGGTCCTGCAGGGTCATGGACCGGACGGTGCCCGTGCCCCCGGATCATCCGGTGATGCACGTGTGCTACCACGAAGCCGAGGCCTTCGCCCGCTGGGCTGGGAAGCGACTGCCCACCGAGTTCGAGTGGGAAGCCGCCGCGACCTGGGATCCCATCGAAGGGCGGGCCAGACCCTTCCCGTGGGGTGAGCAGGCGCCGGGCCCGGACCTGGCGAACCTGGATCAACTGGGATTCGGTACGGCCCCCGTCGGCGCTCACCCGGAGAACGTGTCCCCTCTCGGCTGCTACGGGATGATCGGGGACGTCTGGGAGTGGACCTCCACCGATTTCGACGGCTACCCGGGGTATTCGACCTTTCCCTACCCGGAGTACTCCGAGGTATTCTTCGGAGACGACTACAAGGTCCTGCGCGGGGGATCCTGGGCCACCCGTCCCGGAGCGATCCGGTCGACGTTCCGTAACTGGGACTATCCCATCCGGCGGCAGATCTTCTCCGGATTCCGGTGTGCCCGGGATGGCTGAATCCACGGGCCATGCGATCACCGAGGACCTGGCCCGGGAGATATCGACCGGCTTGCAGAAATCTCCCCCGACCCTTCCGTCTCGGCTGTTCTACGACCGACGAGGGTCGGAGCTGTTCGAAGCCATCACCCAGTCGCAGGAATACTACCTCACCCGCACGGAACTGGAGATCCTGGAGGAGGTCGTCTCAGGGTGGGTGGAGGCATTCCGGCCCGCCGCCGTCGTGGAACTGGGGGCCGGCAGCGCCATGAAGACCCGCATCATCCTCGACGCCCTGGCGGGAGACGGACCGGGCGAGGTCTTCGTGCCGTTGGACGTGAGCGAGGACTTCCTCCGTGACACGGGGCGGGTGCTTAGAGAGGAATACCCCGACCTACGCATCGTTCCTGAGGTTGCCGACTTCACCGAGCCCCTGGACCTGGCCGTCGAACTGCCCTCGCCGGCCTGGTTCGTGTTCCTTGGCTCCACCCTCGGGAACTTCTCTTCCCGGGATTCGGATCGACTCCTTTCCCAGGTCCGGGCGGTCATGGGAGGGAGCGATCAGTTGCTCCTGGGCGTGGATCTGAAGCCGGGTCCGTGGAAGTCGGTGGAGGCGTTGGAGTCGGCCTACAACGATTCCCAGGGACTCACGGCCAAGTTCAACCTGAACATCCTGAGCGTGGTGAACCGGCGAGTCGGGACGGCCTTCGACCCGGACCGATTCTCCCATCGGGCCTTCTACGACAAGGAGAACGGATGGATCGAGATGCGCCTGGTTTCCAACGGGGCGCAGGAGGTCGCGCTTCCGGACGGAGGGATGCTTTGCCTCGGACCCGGGGACTGGATCCGGACGGAGATCTCGACGAAATACGACGAGGATCAGGTTAAGGGGCTGCTCGCCCGAGCAGGGCTGCGGGTGGTGGAATGGCAGCAAGACTCCCGGGCGCGGTTCGCCATGCTCCTGGCTGAGCCCCACCGCTGACCGGTGCCTCCTCGGTGAACCGGGCGACGCTCCTCCGTCACCTTCGGGACGAGATCTTCGGGCCGCGGGCCCCTCGCGGCGTGCGGCGTCGCTACGGTCTGGAGGCGGAGGTCCTCGTCCTGGAGTCCGGCTCCATGCTGCCCCTCCAAAGGCCGTTCCCGGATGCGGCGGCCCATCCGATCCTGGCTCACATTGCCCGAACCCGAAAATGGACGGCCGGGTTCTCCCACGCGGGGTCCCCCATGGTGACGGGGCCGTCGGGGGGCAGGCTCTCCCTGGAACCGGGCGGACAAGTGGAATACAGCAGCGCACCGAGTGCTCGTCCGGCCCGACTCCTCGAGGAGATGATCAAGGCGGGGTCCGCGTTGGAAGAGGCCGCGTCAGCCACCGGGTTGCAGATCATCACCCGGGGCATCGACCCGGTGAACCCCATCGGCGCCTACCCGCTGGCCGTGGGTTCGGAGCGGTATCTGCGACTGGGCGCCCACCTGGCCGCGCTCGGGCCGGCCGGTGGGCGCATGATGCGGCAGACCATTTCGCTCCAGGTGAACGTCTCCTGGGGCGAGAACCCCATGGAAGAGTGGACGGTGGCGAACCGGGCCGCCCCCTACCTCCTTGCACTGTTCGCGAACTCGCCCTGCTACGAAGGCAGGGCCACGGGGCATCGCTCTACCCGGGCCTGGCAGTGGAGAAGCCTGGATCCGGCCCGAACCGGACTCCCCGTCGACGCCTCCGATCCAGTGGAGGCATACCTGCGGTTCGCCCTCGGGGCCGGGGCCATTCTCCTCGCGGATCCAGGGAGGACGTGCGCCCGTTCGGAGACTGGGTGGGCGGGGGGGGCGTCACCATGGAGCATTGGGAGGACCACCTCTCCACCCTCTTTCCCGAGGTCCGCCCACGAGGGTACCTGGAGTTGAGAGGACTGGACGCCTTGCCGATTCGGTGGTGGACGGTGCCACTCACGATCCTGGCCGGGATCCTCTGCGATCCCATGGCCCGAGAGGAGGCGCTGGCGTCCCTGGACCCGCCCTCCGACCCTCTGCTGGAGCGTGCAGGGCGGGCGGGTCTTGGCGACGCGGAGATCCGGGCGGGAGCCGAGCGGGTCTGGGAGCTGGGGCTGGCGGGCGTCTCCCGCCTGGACGACGGCGAATGGGGGAGCCTGGAGGCGATTGCACGGGATTTCGATCGGCGGGTGCGGACGCCCGGTCCCCCGGCTTCCGAGTGGGAGCCCTGCGACACGCCGGGCTCCGGCCGCCCTCAGACCATCCCGGGGGATCCCGGGGCCCACGAGGAGGCGGGCGATCCGGTGGGTCCGGTGGCGGTTTCGTCCTCCGTCAGATCGGCTCGATGACAGGGGCCGCTCCGGCCCGGACGGAGATGACATGGCCGTCCGGGACCGCCGCCCACGGGTCTTCGGGCGTGAGAGGCTCCGAGGCCACGAAGGTCCCACCCGGGGCCACGGTGGACTCCGAGCTCCAATAGAGGGAGTTGGGATCCGGGCCGTTGCTGCCCCGGGTGAACGCGACCCCTTCGCCATCCGTGATCGCCAGATTCAGCTGTGCCGCGACCCCTCCTCGGGCCGCGGCCGCCACGCTCGCTTCGAACGCGTACCGCAGCCCGTCGGACAGGCTCGCCCCCTTCTCCAGGGCGGCCACGGCGGTGAGGAAGATCGTTTCGGTATCCGACACGCCGCTCAGGGCGGCATAGAGATGATCCGGCAGGTCCCGGCGCATGGACCGCATGGCCGACGCGCGAAAACCCCAGATGAACCCGTTCAGAGCGAAGGCCCAGCGATCGTGGAGGAGGGGCGCCACGGCGTTTCGGTCCACGGGGATCCCGGGAGTGGCGCTACGCACTGCGGCAAGGCCGAGGGGACGCTCGATGGAGCGCAGGACCGGCCCCAGGTCCGGATCATGCCAGACAGGTCGGGCTTCCGCCATGCGGACGGGCTCTGCCGCCGGAAACCACGCGATCCCATACCCGTCGACATTGACCGTTCCGGACCGCAGCTCCCGGGCCGCGTAACTCTGTCTGAGCAGGGAGTGGTCTCCCCCGAAGATCAGGCGATCCAGGGGAATCTCCGGTCCAACGTAGGCGGTCAATCTGCACATGGTGTGTCTCCTGGATCCCCGAGAGCCGGCGGGGCTGTCAGAATCTTGTGTTCGGCACAGAGCGATTCCGTTGCGAAACCCGGCGGAACACCTCTAACTTCGGCCAATTCCAAGACAATCTGACAACCTCGGACCCTACCAGGAAGGATCCTCCATGCGACGGACCGGTCTTTGGTGCCTGCTCGCCCTCGCTTCCCTCGTGGTCCTCGTCCCTTCGGTGGCGAGCGCACAGCAGGGCAACCTGCTGGTCCGGGTGACCGATGCGGAAACAGGTGCTCCCCTGTCGGACGTGAACGTCGAGATCTACGCGTCGGGTGCGGATGCTCCCATCGGGGGCATCACGGATCAGAGTGGCTTGTTTCGAATCAGCCTCGCCGAGGGTGGCTACCGAGTCATCCTGTCGAGGCTGGGCTACGAGCTCGTCCGTGAAGACGGCGTGGGGATTCGCCCGGGTGAGAGCACGCCCCTCAACGTCTCCCTCACCTCCCAGGCCTTCGAACTCGACCCATTCGTCGTGACCGCGTCCCGGCGGCAAGAGAAGGCTCTCGAAGCTCCGGCGGCCGTATTCATCGTGTCCCGGGAGCGGGTGGCCGAGCGAACGGCCCTGACACCCGTCGAGCACATCAAGGGCGAGCCCGGCATGGACATCGTCCAGACCGGTCTGAACCAGTCCAACGTCGTGGCCCGTGGCTTCAACAATGTCTTCTCGGGCGCCCTCCTCACCATCACCGACAACCGGTACGCGTTCGTTCCGTCCCTGAGAGTCAACGCCTACAACTTCATCCCCAGTACCGACCTGGACCTGGAGCGGATGGAGATCGTCCTCGGGCCCGGAGCTGCGCTTTACGGTCCGAACAGCGCCCAGGGCGTATTCCATCTCGTCACATCCTCTCCCATCGACCGACCGGGCAGCCAGATCACCCTGGCCGGGGGGAATCGCAGCGTGTTCCAGGGCGCCTTCCGGTCCGCCTGGGCCAACCAGTCCGAGACCTTTGGGATCAAGCTCTCGGGCAAGTACTTCCGCGGGAACGACTGGGCATACGTGGACCCGGGAGAGCAGAAGGCCCGGCAGGACGCCATCGATGCAGGCGCGGACCCGGATACCCTCAAGATCGGAGCCCGGAGCGAGGACGCTGAGAACTACGGCGGAGAGATTCGCATGGACTACCGCCCCTGGGAGGACAGCGAATGGGTCATCCAGGGTGGCGTCAACAATGCGGCCTCCAGCATCGAGCTGACCGGGATCGGGGCGGGGCAGGGGGTGGACTGGCGGTACCAGTACTTGCAGAGCTGGTTCTCCAAGGGACGGTTCTTCGCCCAGGCCTTCGTCAATGCCAGCAACTCCGGCGACACCTACCTGCTTCAGACGGGAGAAGGGATCATCGACCGCTCCAAGATGTACGCGGCTCAGGTCCAGCATGGGTGGGAATTCGGCAGCAGGCAGGACTTCACATACGGGGTCGACCTGCAGCGGACCAGCCCCGACACCGAAGGGACCATCAACGGGCGCAACGAGGACGATGACCAGATCGATGAGTGGGGCGTGTACCTTCACTCCCTCACCCGACTGACGGACAATATCTCCCTGACCTTGGCCCTCCGGGCCGACGGCCATTCCGAGTTGGAGGACCTGAACTGGTCGCCCCGGGCGGCGCTCCAATGGAGCCCCCAGGAAGGACAGAGCTTCCGCGTGACCTTCAACCGGGCCTTCTCCACGCCCACGACCAACAACCTCTTCCTCGATCTCAAGGCCCGAACGCTCCCCATCGCTCCAGGAGTGGGTTACGACGTCCGCACCCTCGGGGTGCCCCGGACCGGATTCAACTGGACGCCGGCCTGCGCGGGGGCGGGGGCGGTCGGTGACTTCTGTATGCAATCCCCCTTCGCTCCGGGTCAGGCCCTTCCGGCCAACGGCGTGTTGGCGTGGGACGCCCTGGTGGCCCAACTGGTTCCGGCGGCCCTCCAGCCGTTCCTCCCCAACCCGGGCGCCTCGGTGCAGACGATCCTTCGCCGGCTCGATCTCGAGGAGGGTGGGTTCGTCGTAGATCAGACATTCCTGACCGATACGGGTCGCGATATCGGTAGGATGCGGCCCACCATCTACAACACCTTCGAGGTGGGATACGGTGGTATCCTGGCCGGGAAGCTCCGGCTCGACGCGAACGTCTACACCACCCGCATCGAGGACTTCATCGGCCCGCTCAGGGTGGAGACGCCTACCGTGTTCCTGGATCCGGCGACGACCGGCGCGTACGTGGCGCAGCAGTTGGGCCCGTTGGTTGGGGCCGGCCAAATCACCCCGGCGGAGATCGCCGCCATCGCCGCTGGACTTGCGTCCGTGCCCATCGGGACCGTGGCGCCGGACGAGAGTCCGAATTCCGACATCCTGCTGGCCTATCGCAACTTCGGAGAGGTGGATTTCTGGGGGGGGGACCTGGGCGCCCAACTTCTGGTCAACGAGCGCCTCTCCTTCCGGGGATCCTACGCCTACGTGAGCAAGGACTGCTTCGAATTCGGGGATCCGGCCGACAACGACGGGACCTGCCGCCGACCGGATGACATCGCGCTGAACGCCCCGCAGCACAAGGCCACGCTCGGTGGGCGCTGGGACGATCGGAGGGGCGGTTGGGCAACCGAGCTACGGGCCCGCTGGGTCGATTCATTCCCCATGAACTCCGGTTACTACGTAGGGCAGGTGGATGCCTACACCGTTCTGGATTTCAACGTGGACGTGCGGGTACCTCGCATTGCCGGTGCCACGGTGGGCCTATCCGGGACCAACATCCTGGACAACAGGCACAACCAGTTCGTGGGCGCTCCCGAACTGGGCGCGCTCTGGCTCATCCGGGTGGGCTACGCATTCTGAGGAGCGACCGTCGGGCCACCTCCGGATCTTCACCCGGGGGCGGTTCACAATCCAAGGAGAGTCGGCCCATTTGGCATGGGCCGGGCAGCGGAGGACCCCGTGAACCAGGCCATTCCGGACACCTCGGTCACAGTGCGGTGCCCGTTCTGCTTGTCCCTCAATCGAGTCGATGTCACCCGGGCCGTAGACCGTCCCAAGTGCGGCAGTTGCGAGCGCCCGGTCCTGTTGGACCGGCCCGTCAAGGTCACCGAGGAGGATTTCGATCGGACGGTTCTGGGCGCAAGCGTTCCGGTATTGGTGGATTTCTACGCGGATTGGTGCGGGCCGTGCAAGATGATCGCCCCCCTCGTGGACGAACTGGCTCAGGGCAACGTGGGCAGGCTCCTGGTCGCAAAGGTGGATAGCGACCTGGCACCCGGGCTCTCCGTTCGCTTCGCCATCCGGGGCATCCCCACGCTGATTCTGTTCAAAGCCGGCCAGGAGGTGAACCGAATCGTGGGGTTCGATCCCGCCGGTCTCCGGCAGGCCGTCGAGGTGGTGTTATGAGCGGCGGGTCCCCGTCCAAGCGCGAGCGCCAGGCGGCCATCCTCGAGCTCATCCGCGAAGAGAGGGTGACGAACCAGGAGGACTTGCGCACTCACCTGCACACCCGGGGTTTCGACGTGGCGCAGGCGACCTTGTCCCGGGATCTCAGGGACCTCCGTCTGGTGAAGGTGCCGGGGGCGGACGGATCGGCCCACTACACCCTCCCGGATGAGTGGGAGAACGCCCCTCCCCTCGAAGATCTCGTCCCCACGCTGATGACCGGAGCGGAGGCCTCGGGGAATCTTCTGGTGGTCCGAACGCTCAACGGCGGGGCCCAGGCGGTGGCCGGGGCTATCGACTGGGAGGAGTGGCCGGAGATCCTCGGGACCGTAGCGGGGGATGACACCATCCTCATCGTTCTCAGGGACGCCCGCCACGCCGAGACGGTGATCCATCGCCTGAAGAGCGTAGGCCGACGCTAGGCTGAAAAAGGTCGGCAGGGTTGACAATATCCACCATGGCCGCATAATTATTCATTCAACCTCGTTGGTACGGGACTTTCATGCATTTCCATACAGCGGGTCCCGGAACGAGGGAGGCAAGCGGGGTTCAAACCCCGGTCCAGCGCTTTGGCGGGAGGCGACTGGGTTCCCAACCTCCGGGCCCGTTTTTTTTTTCCGCTTGGTCCCCAGCTGGAACGACCGTTCCAGTCCATTCCGCCGGACTCCATGCCATCGTTAGCGTTACCAGGTCGCAAGACATCGGCGAGGACGTCAACCGGACCACCTATCGGAGAGAAGGGCCCATGGGCATGTCTATCTCCGGGCCACGGTTCCGCGTCGACAACGAGATCGTGACCCCAGCACCCGAGGCCATCCTGCCCCAGCCGGCGCGGGACATCAGGTCCCGAGAGGACGCTTTGACCTATGCCTCGGACCGGCGGGCCGGATGGAAGGCTGGCACACCATGAATCGTTATTCCCTGGGCGAGAATCTTTGGCCGCCGTCCCAGAAAGCAGTCGCGCTGGAGGTGGGCGGGTGAGTCCCGGTCGCGAGGAGAAGGCCCGGGGGGCTGAGCCAGGCCAGGGGGCGCAGCTCTGGGGGGGACGGTTCGAGGGCGGCCTGGCCCACGCCATGGTTCCCCTGAACCGGAGTCTGGGGGTGGACTTCCGTCTCATCGCCCAGGACATCCGTGGGTCCATCGCCTGGGCTGGGGCGCTCGAACGGGCGGGCGTTCTCTCGGACGCAGAATCAGACACGATCATCCAGGGGCTGGAACGCTTGCTGGAGCGGGTGCGACAGGGCGACTTGGCCGTGCGTGGGCCCGACGACCCGGCGGACGAGGACGTCCACTCCCTCGTGGAGCGGGAATTGGGTCGGCTGATCGGTCCGGTAGCGGGGAAGCTCCATACGGGGCGGTCCCGAAACGACCAGGTGGCGACGGACTTCAGGCTCTGGGGCATGGAGGCCGTGGACTCGGTTTCGGCTGCCCTCAGCCATGCGGTTTCGGGCCTGCTCGAGTTGGCGCGGCGTTCCGTGGACGTGATCCTGCCCGGCTATACCCACCTCCAGCAAGGGCAACCCGTCCGAGGGGCCCACTGGGCCATGGCCCATGCCTGGCCCTTGCTGAGGGACCTGGAGCGCCTCGCCACGGTCCGGAGGGAAGCCGCTGTGCTGCCCCTCGGATCGGGTGCAATCGCCGGGTGCCCCTTCCCGGTAGACCGAGAGTGGCTCCGGTCCGAGTTGGGATTCGACTCGATTACCCCCAACTCCATGGACGCGGTTTCCGACCGGGACTGGGCCGTGAGCCTGACGTTCGCGGGGGCCCTCCTTGGAGTGCACCTGTCCCGGCTGGCCGAGGATCTGGTGCTCTTCACCAGCCAGGAGTTCTCATTCCTGAAGCTGGGGGACGGGTTTTCCACCGGTTCTTCCCTCATGCCGCAAAAGCGGAACCCGGACGCCGCGGAGTTGATCCGGGGCAAGACGGGGCGCCTGGCGGGCAACCTGACCGCACTTCTTACCCTCATCAAAGGGCTGCCGGGTGGGTACAACCGGGACCTCCAGGAGGACAAGGAGGCCGTCTTCGACACGGTGGATACCCTCCTGCTGGTGCTTCCGGTTGTGGCCGGCGCGGTCGGCGGCGCGGGGTTCTTGCCGGATCGCATTCAGTCGCGCCTGGACCCGGGCCTCCTGGCCACCGACCTGGCCGACGCTCTGGTGGCCCAAGGAGTACCATTCCGGGAGAGCCACGACATCGTGGGCGCCGTGGTGCTTGCCGCGGAGAGACGCGGGATCCCGTTCACCGAACTCCCGGGGGATGCGCTGACAGCGATCCATCCGCTGCTGAGTCCCGGAGTACTCGAGGGATTGAGTTGGGAGGGTTCGGTAGAGCGCCGCATGGCACCGGGAGGCACCGCGCGGTCTGCGGTGGAGGCGCAGTTGGAAGACGCGGCGCTCAGGCTGGAAGGGTTCTCCCGGCGGCAACCGCGAAAGCCCTGAGGTTTCGCATCAGGGTATTAAACGTCTTGAAGTCGAGTGACTGATCCCCATCGGACATAGCGACTTCCGGCTCCGGATGCACCTCGATGATGAGGCCGTCCGCCCCCGCTGCCACCGCCGCGAAGGCCAGCGGAGCCACCAGGTCCGCGCGTCCGCCACCGTGGCTGGGATCCGCGAGGACGGGCAGGTGCGTCTCCCGCTTGAGGACCGGGATCGCGGAGATGTCGAAGGTGTTCCGGGTCGCGGTCTCGAAAGTGCGGATCCCGCGCTCGCAGAGGATCACGTTGGGATTCCCCTGCTTCATCACGTACTCCGCCGCCAATAGGAGCTCCTTCACGGTGGCCGACGGGCCCCGCTTCAACACCACGGGCCGATGCACCCGGCCCAACTCGGAAAGCAATGCGAAGTTCTGCATGTTCCGGGCGCCCACCTGAAGCGCGTCGGCGAATCCTGCCACATCCTCCACCTGCCGGGTGTCCATCACTTCGGTGACCACGGGGAGGCCCGTTTCGGCCCGGACCTGGGCCAGGATCTCCAATCCACGCATCCCCATCCCTTGAAACGAGTAGGGCGATGTCCTGGGTTTGAACGCGCCTCCGCGGAGGGCCCGGGCCCCGGCCCTCTTCACCGCCTCGGCGGTAATCCGCAGCATCTCCTCGCCCTCCACCGAGCATGGTCCCGCCACGGTCAGGAGCTCGGTACCTCCGATGATGGACGGACCGAGAGCCACGGTGGACGGATCGGCTGAGAACTCCCTGGCCGCCAGCTTGTAGGGCTTCATGACCGGGTGGACGGTCTCGACACCGGGGATGGAGAGGAGGGGGACGCCCTGCAGGGCCTCTTCGTCTCCGATGCACCCGATGATGGTTCGGCTCTCGCCCTGTGACAGGTGGGTCCGAAGGCCCAGGGCCTCGATGCGTTCCCGGATGTGGTCCAGCTGCTCCTGGGTCACGCCCTTCTTTGTGACGATGATCATGGTTCGAGGTCCTGTGGAGTCCGGGGCGTCACTGCCTGGGAGCCCGAAGGGAGGCTGACCTGCGAACCCATGTCAAGGGCAGATCCATCGGCGGAGGAGGCCGAGTCCGGCCGCCGCCGATCCAGGGTGGCAAGCTCCCGGGCCCATAGGTAGATTCGACCGGTCGCGGAGTATGGCTGAAGCGGCCCAGAATCCACCTACTCAAGAGGCTTCAAGCATGTCCCAGGATCCGTCCACCGGCCAAGCCGGTTTTCGTCGCCCGACACTGGATGAGATGGACCTCTCTCTGGGGAAGAAGGTCCGCCTTTCTCGCATGCTGTACGAGCACGGGCTCAAGAACGGCACGCTCCTTTGCCTTCCCATCGATCAGGGAATCGAGCACGGGCCATTGAACTTCTTCCCGAACCCTCCGTCGGCCGACCCCGAGTTCCAGTTTCGGCTGGCCGTGGAGGGCAAATACAACGCCATCGCATGCCACTACGGCATGGCGCGGAAGCACCTGCGCAAGTATGCCGGCCAGATTCCGCTGATCCTCAAGATCAACGGGAAGACCAACATCCCCTCCGACGCCGACGCCCTTTCCACCCTGACCGCCACCGTGGAGGATGCGGTGTCCATGGGGGCCGATGCGGTGGGGTATACGCTCTACGTCGGATCGCCGAGACAGGACGAGGACATCCTGCAGTTCATGGAGGTCCGGGAGGCCTGCGACAAGTACAACATGCCTCTCATCGTCTGGTCCTACCCCAGAGGGGCGGCCATCGAGGCGAAGGGTGGGCGGGACTCCCTTTATGCGGTGGACTACGCCGCTCGGCTCGCCATGGAATTCGGAGCCGACGTGGTCAAGTTGAACATCCCCAAGCCCGGCCCCAAGGATCCCGAGCAGCCCGCTCCCTACAACGGGATCGAGTACACCTATGGCGAGGGGGCGGCCCGGGTCGTCAGGAGTGCCCAGCGGACCCTGGTCCTGTTCAGCGGTGGAAGCAAGCTCGGTGACGAGGACCTGCTCTCCAAGGCCCGGACTTCCATGGAGGCGGGGGCGTGTGGACTGATCTTCGGGCGGAACATGTGGCAGCGGCCCATGGATGAAGCGTTGGCCATCACCGAGAAGGTCCACGCCATGATGAAGGACTTCTCGGCGTGACCCCAGTTGCGACGAGGAAGTCCTGATGGACGCCGTTGAGGAACTGAAGCGGGCCGCCGCCGCCGAGGCGGTGGCCCGGGTCCGCTCGGGAATGAAGTTGGGCCTGGGCACCGGCAGTACGGTGGCCCACTTCCTCGATCTCCTGGGGGCCGAGATCTCCGAAGGGCGGCTCACCGGGATCGTGGGCGTGCCCACGTCGGAGCGCACCACCATGGCCTCCCGGGCGTTGGGCATCCCTCTCTCTACCTTGGCCGCGACTCCCCGGCTGGACCTGGCGGTGGACGGGGCGGACGAGGTAAACCCGCGGTTGGACGCGATCAAGGGGCTGGGCGGAGCCTTGCTCCGAGAGAAGATGGTAGCCCAGGCCGCAGACCAGTTCATCCTCATCGTCGACGAGGGGAAGTTGGTACAGGGGTTGGGAGAGAAGAGCCCCGTTCCGGTGGAGGTCGTGCGGTTCGGGTGGGAGTCCCACCTCCCGGCCCTGGAAGGAATGGGCGCCGAGCCGGTGCTCCGGGTCGGGCAGGACGGGGAGCCCTACGTGACGGACAACGCCAACTACATCATCGACGCCCACTTTCCTGAGGGGATCGGTGACCCGGTCGCCCTGGACCGAGGCCTTGGCGCACGGGCCGGGATCGTCGAGACCGGCCTGTTTCTCGGAATGGCCGCCGCGGTGATGGTGGCCTCACCCCGTGGCACTCGGGTAATGGAGAGATGATGGATCAGAACCTCGGGGGTGGAAGGCGAGTCCATGGGAGACTGATCGCTCCCTCCATCCTGTCCGCGGATTTCGGAAACCTCGCCCGGGACGTGGGTGAGGCGGAGGCCGGTGGGGCCGATTGGATCCACGTCGACGTGATGGACGGGCATTTCGTCCCGAACATCACCATCGGACCGGCGGTGACGGCGGCCGTTCGGGCGGCGACGAAGCTGCCGGTGGATGTCCACCTCATGATCGAGAATCCGGAGCGGTACATCTCGAGCTTCGCCGCGGCCGGGGCGGACTGGATCACGGTCCACCAGGAGGCTTGTCCACACCTCCACCGCACGGTTCAGCAGATCCGCGAGGCGGGGGCCCGGCCCGGAGTCGCCTTGAACCCCTCCACACCGGTGGAGTCGATCCGGCACGTGGTGGCCGACATCGATCTTCTGTTGATCATGACCGTGAACCCTGGGTTCGGAGGGCAGTCCTTCATCCCCGGGATGACCTCGAAGGTGGCTGAAGCCCGGCGCCTCGTCGACGGAGAAGGCAGGGAGGACATCCTCCTCCAGGTGGATGGAGGGATGGATGCGCGGACGGCGGGCGGGATCGCCCAGGCCGGCGCCACGGTGTTCGTGGCGGGCTCGGCGGTCTACGGCCACACGAAGGGGGTTGCGGCCGCGATTCAGGAATTGCGGCAGGCCCTGGCGGTCTGATTGCCGGGGAGCCCTCGGCTCCTTAGACTGCGGCAAGTCCCCCCCTGTCGATCGGGATTCTCCGAATGACCGAGCCGCCCGTCCTCGACCGTCTGGTGATCGAACGCCTCGCCGCCTGGGGTGGTCTGGATCTGGTCTCCAAACTCGTCGAGTTATTTCAGGAAAAAGCTCCGGCGAAGCTGGAAGCTGCTCGTCTGGCCCTGGCGAACGGGGATATCCGGGAGGTGGAGCGGGCATCCCACTCCCTGAAGTCCAGTGCCGCCAACCTGGGCGCCTCCCGGCTCCACTTCCTCGCAGCCGAGATCGAGGAGTTGGCCGCTCGGGGCGACCCCGCCTCTCTCGACCCGTTGGTCGCGCGTCTCGATGGCGCCTTCGCCGAGGCCGTCGAGGCCCTTACGGAGCTTCGTGCGATGGGAGACCCGAAATGATACCGCGAATCGCCCTCGTCGAAGACAATCCGGACAACCGGTTGCTCGTCGTGGCCTTGCTGGAGGATGAGTATGAGGTCCGGGAGTATGAGACCGGCCCGGCCGCCCTGGAGGGCATCCCTTTCGATCCTCCCCAGTTGATCCTGATGGACATCTCCCTTCCCGGCATGGACGGCCCCGAGGTGCTGGCCCGCCTGCGGACAAACCCGTCGCTGGAACACATCCCGGCCATCGCCCTCACGGCCCATGCCATGGCGGGAGATCGAGAGCGCTTCCTCGGCATGGGGTTTGACGACTATCTCACCAAGCCGATCCTGGATTCGGACGTTCTGATTGAGGCGATCGAGGCCTTGCTGGACCGGACCCCCTGAGCCGAGCCGCGAGCCTTTGATTCCTGCACCGCCGCACCGAACGGCCGACCCGGCCGCGCCTTCAGAGGAGGGTCGCCCACCCCGGGAACCGGCACCCCCTCCTGGGACGCGCGCCCCCCAGCGGGCGACGGTCTACTGGATCACCGCCCTGGTCCTCGGCGCGGGTGCCTGGCTCGTCCGGGGGGTTCCCTCGCCCGGTGGGATGCTGGCCCACGTGGGACTCGAGGCCGCCGCCCTGGCGCTTTCGTCCGTCATCGGGGCCCTGGCGCTGGTACGGTACTACTCCCGGAAGGACGCCACCCTGCTGTTCATCGGGACTGGGTTCGTAGGGACGGCGGTTCTGGAGTTCCACCACCTGGTCGTGTCCACGCCCATCCTCGGGTGGACACCCGCGGGATCCACGACCGACGTCATGGTATGGAGCTGGATCGCTTCCCGGCTGTTCCTGTCGCTCTTCCTCTTCGTCGCTTGGCTGGCCTGGAGGACCGAGGGGCGGAGGGACCCACGGGATGGGGAGGGATCGAGGTTCGACGAAGTGTCGATCTATATCACGGCATCGGTACTCACGGTCGTGATCTTCGGGTTCTTCAGTTGGGCGGATGTCGCTGCCGCCCACATGCCCAACCTGCCCATCCGGTATCCGGTCGAGTTGGTCCCGGGGATGTTCTTCACCCTGGCGTTCTTCGGTTTCTACACCAAGGGGACCTGGGCGAACGACCTCTCGGAACACTGGCTGGTCTTGGCCCTTCTCGTATCGGCCATTCTCCACATCCTCTACGCCGCTCCCGCTTCAGGCCCCTTGGACGCCCACGTCCTCGCGGCGCACGCCCTGAAGGTGGTGAGCTACCTCTGCGTCCTCATCGGATTGCTCGGGTCCGTATACATCACATTTCGTCGGGAAAGCGTGGCCTACGAGTTCTCCCGCCATGCGAACGAGGCGCTCGCCCGGGAGGTCGCCGTGCGGCGTCAGGCGGAGGCCGTGCTCCAGGAAAACGAGGAACGACTGCAGGATTTCCTGGACTCCGCCACCGACCTCATCCATATGACCCGGGCCGACGGCGGCCTGGTCTATGCGAACCGGGCGTGGAGGCGGACCCTGGGAATGGAGGAGGCCGACCTAGACGGGTCCAACCTCCTCGAGATGGTGGAGCCCGAGTTCCGGCGCGCCGTGGAGGAAGCCTATGCCAGGGCTCTGGGAGGTGAGTCGGTCTCGGGACTGGAGTTCAAGCTGAGGACGGCGACAGGGGACAATGTCGTGGTCCGGGGAAGCATGAACTGCCGGTTCGAGGAGGGACGCCCGGTCTCGGTCCGGAGCGTGATGAGGGATGTCACCGAACAGGTCCACGCGGCGGAGGAGTTGGCCCGATCCGAGGCGAACGTCACAGCGCTGGTAGAAAGCACGGGGGACGCCATCTGGTCCGTGGACCCGCATCACCACCTCATCACCTACAACGCCGCGTTCGGGCTGATCATCGAGGCCATGGTCGGGCGGGAGCCGGGGGTAGGGGACCTACCCGAGGCCTACCTGCCCCCGGAGGACGCACCCCGCTTCCGGGAGTACTTCACCCGTGCCCTCTACGGTGAACGCTTCTCCGAGGTCTGGATGTTCGACCTGGCCGGGCAGCCCAGGGCATTCGAGCTCTACTTCAACCCCATCGCCGAGGGTTTCGAGACCACGGGCGTGGTCGTGTTTGGCAAGGACGTGACCCGGCGTGTCCGTGCGGAGGAAGCCCTGCGCGCGGCCAAGGAGGAGGCCGAGCACGCGAACCAGGCGAAGAGCCAGTTCCTGGCCAAGATGAGCCACGAACTCCGTACTCCACTGAATTCCGTCATCGGCTTCTCCAACATCCTCGTCAAGAGGGGTGGGGAGGCGATGGACCCCAAGGATCGGAGCTTCGTGGAGCGCATCACGGCGAACGGGAAGCATCTCCTGGGCCTGATCAACGAGGTTCTGGACCTGGCCAAGATCGAGTCCGGGAAGATGGATCTGGAGCTGGAAGAGGTCCACCTGGACGAGTTCATCCCCGAGACCCTGGAGCAGTTGGAGGGACAGGTCCGGGGGCGGCCGGTGGCCCTGGTCGCCGATGTCCCCGACGGAGTCGATCCCCTGCGAACCGATCCCGGGAAGCTCCGGCAGGTGCTGATCAATCTGGTGGGCAACGCCATCAAGTTCACCCAGGCCGGATCGGTCACGGTCCGCGTCGATACCCTCATCGAGCACCCCCGGACGGCGTACCGGGTGGCGGTGGTGGACACCGGTCCAGGGATCCCGCAGGACCGCTTGGACGCGATCTTCGAAGCGTTTCAGCAGGCCGACAGCAGCACGTCCCGGGAATACGGGGGGACGGGCCTGGGACTCAGTATCTCCCGCTCCCTCTGCAACCTCCTGGGTTACCACATCACCGTGGCGTCGGAGGTCGGCGACGGCTCGACCTTCACCATCAATCTCAACCCCCGCTTGTCCAGGCCAGAGACGGAAGGCGACCTCGTGAAGGAATCCGTCCAGGGGCGCCCGAAGGACCCCCGCGCGTCGGCACCGGGCGGCAACCGTGCGGATGGCGATGGGGTAGCGGCGTCCATGGGCGGGGCAGGCGTTGTGAGCGAGCCGCTGGTCCGACCCAGAGTCCTGGTCATCGACGCTGAGCCGGAGTCCAGGGCGGCGATGAGCCAGGCCTTGCTGGACATAGCGTGTGAGGTGTTCACGGCGGAGGGAGATGAAGCGGGAATCCAGCGAATTCGGGCCCTCCGCCCCGACCTCCTCGTTCTCATACTTCCCCGGGAGCGGCGAGCTGCCTGGGAGGCGCTTCAGGGCGTTTCCGGCCATGCGCAGGCGCAGAAGGTCCCGCTGATCCTCGTGGATCAGCAGTCGCGTCCCGGATTCACCCAGTCGTTCGGGTCATTGAGCGTGCTTCGGGAATCGAGTGGGAGTGGGGCACTCCGTGAGGCCGTGGCGGGAGCCCTGGAGTCGGTTGGGGCCGACGGAATGTCGGTCGCGCTCGTGGAGCCGGACGCCTTGGAGCGGGACCGTATCGCCTCGTTGCTCCGGGCTTCCGGGTTGCGGGTCGTATCCGCCGATGCCGGGTCGGCTTCCTCCGGTCACGCCACGTTGGAAAGCCCCAGCCTTGCTCTGGTGCGAGGGGATGCGTCGGCAGTCGCAGATCGGTTGCGGGGGCTCCCCGGGCTCGCGGGTCTTCCTGTGGTGGCGTTGACCGGGCAGGAGCCGATGGGAGATGTCCTGGGGCCGGAAGCCCAGGAGCTGATGGAGAAGGTTTACGAGGCTCTGGGCCATCCCTAGAGCGTGAACTCGTCCTCGAGCCAGGTGTGGAATGCCATCGAGGACGAGAACGCAGCGACCCCATCGAACGGTCCCGATTCCAGGCTATCGGGCGGAACGGACCCGATGGCGGTTCCGCCGAGGGCCAGGACGTACGGCACCTCCGCCCGGTAGAACTCCGTCAGGATCCTCAACGCCCGCTCAACGTCCGCGGGGGCGTGGGGGGGCGTGAAGGAGATGCAGACCAGCCGGGCTCCCCGGGATTGCTGCAGGGAGGAGAAGTCCTCCACGGGGACGTCCGGTCCCAGGTAGGCGACGCGCCAACCGGCCCGCTCGAGCAGAACGCGAACACACAGCGACCCGATATGATGCCGATCTCCCTCCATGGCACCGACCACGGCGACCCCTCCGGGCCTTCCCGCCCTTCGCTGTCCGTCGGAGTCCGTGGCCGGTGCACTCGGCCCCGGGCCGGCGAGAGAGGTGAGGGCCTCGACGATCGCCTGGCTGGCCAGATGCTCGTCGGCGATCCGTAGGTCCCCGCGCCCCCACCCTTCACCCACCAGTCTCATGAACCCCGCCACCCCTTCGTCGAACAGCTGGGGGAGGGGGATCGCGTCGCTTCGCCCGAGCATGACGAAGAGGGCGGTGATGAGATCCAGCCGCCCGTCCATGAGCCATCCGTAGGCGAGGGCGTTGGCCTCCCCGTAGGACCCTTCGCCCAGGATCGCGCTCAGGCAAGCCCAGACTTCGGCCTCGAAGGGCGCGAAGGGCTCGAACACCGTGGGGATGCCACGCCGCTTGGCGAAATCCAGGGTGTCCAGTAGCCGGATCCGGCGGTGGCCGCCGTCGGTCTTGTGGAACGGGAGTTCACCGTCGTTACACCACCGCTTGACGGTTGAGGGGTGCACCGCCAAGAGATCCCCTGCCTCGGTCGTGGTCAGGAGAGAGGAGGCTTGAAAGCGATCGGTTGTCATCTGGCGCTCGAAAATGGACGATCGGTAGGAACGGGACGGACAAAGACCCGATCAGAGCAGGGAATTGAGCGAAACCCGCACGCGCACGAAAGGGGAGACGGCTCACTCCGAGGATGAGTCCGGGTACCCCACGGTCCCTGGGATGGGGTCCAGGATTGCCCCGTCGGCGTCCAGGCGCGGGTAGGGGACCTCGGTCTCTCGGCATCGAGCCGCGAGTCTCGGGTAGGCCCATTCGAAGAGGCGGGAATCGAACGTATCCTGAGGGAGGCGAGTGACGTCGTACATCTGCGCCTGCACCCTCTGGCGCTGGGCTTCGAAGAGCAGGAGTGCCGCCGCCACCGACACGTTGAGGGAACGCACCATCCCCATCATGGGAATCGCCACGGTGTGGTCCGCCCCCGCAAGGCCCTCGGGACTCACCCCGTGGAGTTCCGCCCCGAGCAGGATCGCGGTCGGTCGGGTGAAGTCGATCTGGCGAAAATCGCTGGCTTCCGGACTCGGATGGGCGGCTATGACGCCGAATCCCCGGGCCTTCACTTCCTCCAGTGCGGTCCGGATGTCCCGGTGCCGATGGACCTGGATCCACTTCTCGGATCCGGCGGAAGTGACCGGTGAGAGATCCAGTCCCCCTTTCGGTGGGACCGCGTGGGCCTCCAGCACTCCGGTAGCGTCGCAGCTGCGAAGCACCGCCGAGAAGTTGTGAGGTTTGTTCACCTGGTCCATGACCACGGTGAGATCCGGCTGGCGTCGTGCCAGGACGGCACGGAGTCGATGGAATCGTTCGGGGATCATTCGGCCAAGGTACGGCAGGGTCCTGTTCCTCGCAGGGGCCCGCCTTCAGAATCCCGGAGCCGGTTGGCCCGTAGTCCAGGGTAGATAAGTCCGACCCAGCGGTACCCCTCCAGGCCTCATGAGGAGAAGCGTGAACGACTCGTCCCTTCGGCTGGATTACAGACCCGATCTCGGGCCTCGGGACGCTTCGCCCCCGGGTGGGGGTGCTCCAACGCCTACCCTGACCCGCCGGGTCATCCGTCTGGGCCTCCGCCTGGTCGTCCTCGTTGCGGTCCTGCTCCTCCCGTTCATCGTCCTGGTCCGGCTCGCGGTGCACGCCTATGCGGGATTCGGCGTCGGGAATTGGACGGCCCTCTGGTTGGCTGGAGCCGGGGTCTCCCTCCTGCTCTTCTTCTACGCCCTGGTGCTGAGGTTCCGGTTCCAGCGCAAGCTCGGGGTTCCTCGTGGGGCGCGATGGCTCGTCGTGGTATCCGTGGGGGCCTTCGTGGCCTATACCCTCTTGTACCTGTCTGGAGGCAATGCGAAGACCCCCGAGATACGGGAGGCCTACACGGAGCTCAGTCCGCTGCTCAGACTGTCCACCGGAACCGTTTTGCTGGTGGATCGAGAGGCCATGGTCACCGACGTGGACCGGACTGCGGCGGACTACCTGGCTTGGGGACGATCGGTCAACGAGGCGTCGCTGCACTTCCTACAGGACGATGGCTTCGTCCACGCAGTGGATCTGCGCACCCTGGGGCGACCGGCCTGGAGGAACTGGGCTCTGGAGCAGTACTACCGAAGCATGGGCTTTCGAACCTTGCGGCACGATGGGACGGCCGACCACCTCCACGTGGCCATGCCTCGGCGATAGCCGAGTCCCCGAAGATCTAGCTCTGGTCCCTGTCGCCGGATGCACGGTACCTTAGGCTTAGCCTCCTTTTCGGAGGTCCAGCCGGGGTGGTGAAATTGGTAAACACAGGGGACTTAAAATCCCCCGGGAGCAATCCCTTGCGGGTTCAAATCCCGCCCCCGGCACTTGTGACAGGACCTACCGGCCGGGGGGGGACATGAACCCGGGGGGCGTAAGCGGGGATTCCTCCCCGTCGTAGGTACAGGTGTTCCGGTTGCCCCCCTTTCCACCCTGTATGGAAGTGTCCATGGCCCGCATCTCTTCAGGCCTACCCGCCCTGGCCGCCGTCGTGCTGGCGATGGCCGGCTGCTCCGACTTCCTGGGCTCCGGGGGGGACGACGGTCCCCCCGAGATCGAGTGGATTACCCCAACGGACGGGGAGACGGGTGTCTCGGTGCTCGGTTCGGTCCGGGTTCGCTTCAGCAACAGGCTGGCCGCGGCGACTCTGGCGTCTGGCGTGAGGTTGCGTTCCGGCGGACGGGAGGTCGTCACGGAGATGTGGCTGACCGAGGGGCGGATCCTGGATATCGTGCCCACGGATCCCCTGGACTTCGGGACGGTCTACCACGTGGAAGTGACCTCGGACGTGACCGCCGCCGGCGGGACACCCCTCAGCCGGGACACCGCCCTGACCTTCAGCACCCGAGGCGCCCCGCCACCCTACCCGGATCAGGACTCGCTGCGGGTTCATCTGGAGGTTCTGGCTCACGACAGCATGCGAGGACGGGGTTCGGGCTCGGAGGATGAACTGAGGGCTGCGGAGTACCTGGTCGAGCGGTTCGCCGCCTACGGTCTCGAGCCTGCGTCCTCCGGGATGATCCAGGCCTTTCAGGCCCGCTCCCGTCGCGGAGACACGTTGCTCTCCTCCCGCAACGTGCTCGCCGCGTTGCCCGGGGACGGCGACCTGGCGGGTGAATGGCTGGTGGTGGGCGCACACTACGATCACATCGGATTCCGCGGGCTGGAGAACGAGATCGGTGGCCCCAACAACGGAGCCGACGACAACGCCTCGGGCACGGCGCTGCTCCTGGAGCTGGCCCGGGCGCTCCGGACCTATGTCGATGGGAACGGAATGGCCGACACCCCCCGGAGGTCTGTGCTCTTCGCCGGGTTCGGTGCCGAGGAAGAGGGGCTGCTGGGTTCCTGCTACTACGTCTTCGGAGACCCCGTCGCGCCGCTGGGCGCGACCCGTGGAATGATGAACCTGGATATGGTGGGCCGCTTGCGGGGGAATGAATTGGTGGTTTCGGGGCAGGAGACCGCCGATGGCTGGCCAGCGCTCCTCTCAAATGCCAATGCGCCCGGGCTCTACCTGGTCCGGCCACCGTCGAGCGCGCCGGGCAACTCCGATCACGCGTGCTTCTGGCAGGCGGGGATCCCCTGGGTAGGGTTCTTCACCGGTTTTCACGGCGAATACCACGCCCAGGACGACGACGTGGCTCTCATCGACTTCGATGGGATGGGCCGGGTGGGCGACCTGGGGATCCGCGTTTTGACACGACTCATGGTGGACCCGGAGCCGCCGGCGTTCACGGGTTCGATCCCGTCCCTCTCCCCGGGGCCCGGCTGAGCAGCCAAACGGTCCGATTCCTGCTGTGCCTCTGAGGTCACATCGGAGTCACTCCCATCATCGCGAATCCCGCCACCCTCGTTGCCGGGTGGTACGCACGAGGGTGGCCCAACGCAGGAGTTGTCGCGTGAACACCTTGCGGCGTTCCATCCCTCTGCTCGTCGGCCTCGGTCTCGTCGCTTGTGGGGGCGGGGAACAGACACAGGACGGATCCCTGATTTCCGGAAACGAGAATCCACTCCTGGCGACCTGGCACACCCAATTCGGTGTGCCACCCTTCGACCTCATCGAAGACGAGTACTATCTGCCGGCGTTCGAGGCCGCCATGGCCGAGCACAAGGCGGAGATCGATGCCATCGTTTCCAACGCCGAAGCTCCCACGTTCGAGAACACCATCGAAGCCCTGGAGCGTTCCGGGGCCCTCTACACCCGGGTTTCCCGGGTCTTCGGGGCCGTGAACGGCGCGCACACCAACGAAAACCTCCAGGAGGTCGCCCGGACCCTGGCCCCGATTCGCGCGGCCCACGGGGACGACATCTTTCTGAACCCCGTCCTCTTCCAGAAGGTGCAGGCCGTCTACGATGAGAAGGACGAGCTGGACCTGACGGCGGAGCAACGGACGCTACTCGAGGAGACCCGAAAGGGGTTTGTGCGCAGCGGTGCCGGGCTGGACGAGGCATCCCAGGCGCGGCTCCGGGAGATCAACGCGGAGTTGGCGGCTGCCTCGCAGTCGTTCGGACAGAACACGCTCGCCGAGACCAACGCGTTTGAACTCCACGTGACCGATCCCGAAGACCTGGGGAGTCTGCCTCCGAGCCTGGTCTCGCTGGCGGCGGATGAGGCCGGGCGACGAGGGCACGAAGGTGGCTGGTCCTTCACGCTCCAACGGCCCAGCATCAATCCCTTCCTGGAGGCGTCCCCCAACCGGGAGCTACGCAGCGTCATCTTCGACGGATACGCCATGCGGGGCGACAACGACAACGAGCACGACAACAAGGAGATCCTGGCCCGGATGGCCGCGCTCCGTGCCGAGCGGGCGCAGCTCATGGGATACCCCTCCCACGCTCACTTCGTCCTCTCGGACAACATGGCCGAGACTCCTGAGCGGGTCATGGACCTGCTGGATCAGGTGTGGGAGCCGGCTCTGAGAGTGGCGAAGCAGGAGCGAGCCGACATGCAGGCGGTCATGAACTCCGAGGGGATCGAGGGCGCGCTCCAGGGGTCGGACTGGCGTCACTACACCGAGAAGGTCAGGAAGGCCCGCTTCGACCTGGACCAGGATCAGGTCCTGCCCTACTTCGAGGTGAACGCAGTGCGGGACGGCGTGTTCATGATCGTCAACCACCTCTACGGGCTCACCTTCCGGGAGTTGCGTGATCTGCCCCGCTGGCATCCGGATCAGCAGGCGTTCGAGGTACTCGAGGCCGACGGTAGCCACCTGGGCGTGGTGTACCTGGACTTCTTCGCTCGCCCCAGCAAGCGGGGAGGCGCGTGGATGAACAGCCTCCAGAAGCAGGGGAGAGTGGAGGGGGAGGTCTTCCCCATCGTGACCACCAACTTCAACTTCCCGGCCCCCGACGCCGATGGCGTCTCGCTCATCGGATACGACAACGCCCTCACCCTGGCCCATGAGTTCGGGCACGCCCTCCACGGACTACTCTCCGACGTGACCTACGAGTCGCTGGGCGGCACCGCGGTTCCCCGGGACTTCGTGGAGTTCGGCTCCCAGATCATGGAGAACTGGATGGGGGAGCCGGAGGTCCTGCGGATGTACGCCAAGCACCATGAGACGGGCCAGGTGATCCCCGAGGATCTGATCGATAAGCTCCAAGCTTCGGCGACGTTCAATCAGGGGTTCGTGACCGTGGAGTTCCAGGCGGCTGCGTACCTGGACATGGCGTGGCATGCCCTCAGCGAACCCGACGAGCACGAAGCCCGGGCTTTCGAGGCAGCGGAGATGGAGCGAATCGGCCTCATCGACGAGATCATCCCGCGTTACCGGAGTACCTACTTCAACCACATCTTCTCGGGAGGCTACTCGGCCGGGTACTATGCCTATCTCTGGGCCGAGGTGCTGGACAAGGATGCGTTCCAGGCGTTCAAGGAGGCCGGAAACCTGTTCGATCCGGAGACCGCCGCGCGCCTCAGGAACGAGATCCTGTCCAAGGGCGGGACCCGCCCCGGCATGGACCTGTTCCGTGCCTTCCGGGGGCGAGAGCCTTCGATCCAGGCTCTGCTGGAGGCAAGGGGGTTGGCCGGGACGTAGGCGGGATTCAATATCCCCGCTGAAGATCCACGACGTTAAGCATCCGATCGCCTTCCACGTACCGCCGGACGTTCTCGCGGTAGAGCAGGAACTGGTTGTCACGGTAGCGGTTGGAATAGTCCGACACGTGTGGGGTCATGATGACCCGGGGCATGTCCCAGAGTTCGAAGTCGTCCTGGGGCAGGTCATCGGCGGCGAATCCCGCGATGCTGCCAGACCGGAGCGCCGCCTTCAGGTCGTCCCAGTTGACGACCGGAAGTCTCACGATGCTCACGAGGTACGCGCTGGGCTTCATGGCGTCGAAGAATCGGGCGTCGAACATCTCCTGTGTGTCCGGTGTGTTCGGCACCGACGCATAGACCACGTCCGCTTCGGCGGCCAGGGCGTACATCTCGTCCGAGAGGCCGACGTAGTCGACGAAATCCGGCCCGGACCGGCTGCTGTTTCGGGTAGCGACCACGCGCATCCCCAGGGCATGAGCGAGGCGAGCCACCTCGGTCCCGATGTTCCCGAGGCCCACCACCAGAAGGGTCTGGTCCTGGAACCCCATGTCCAGGTTCTTGTCCTTCACCACGTCCGTCTGAGTGCGCCCCCACACGTGGGCGCGCTGTCGGTCCATGTGGATGTCCATTCCGCCGATGAGGGAGAGCATCAGCGTCAGGGAGTGCTGGGCGATGGCGTGGGCCGTCATCCCTCGGATGGAGGTGGCGATGATGTTCCCTTCCCGCAGGATGCGATTGGTCTCGCCCGGCGGATCGCCACTGGTGAAGCAGCCCTCTACTCCGACGCTCCCGGACTGAATCCAGCGGACCTCCGGTCCGATGGCCGAGACGGTGCTCGCAGAGCATCCCAGACCCAATACGGCATCCGCGTCTTCCAGGACGCCTCGCTCGACGGCGTCCGCCCGGTCCTTCACCGGGATGAACTCAACGCCCGGCGCGACGGCCTGGAGATAGGCCATCCTCTCCTCTCGACGGTCCCAGTCCTCCGGGACCACCACCACGATGCGCTCCGGTCGAGACCATCCGGGGTGCTCGCGAATGGGTGTTTCACTGACCCGGAGATCGAAGACCCGGATCAGTTCTTCCGACGTGAAGCCTTCGTAGGACCCGGTCGGAGGAGGAGCGACCCCGTCCCCTGGACTCCAAGCGGCGCCCGCATCGGCGGAGCCCTCCGGAAGGACCTCTGTCTCTTCGGCACATGAGAGGAGAAGGGCACAGCTCGCCAGCATGAGGGGCCCGATTCCGAGTCGTCCGTGGCCAGTGAACGGGATACGCATGGCAGGTCCGTACCTTCCGGCGGGAAGCGTTCGAGTTGGGCCTCGTCGCCCCGGGCGCCGAGGACCCTCCCGGTGGTGGGAGCCCGGGGAGATTACCACGTCTCCGGGACCCTGTCGAACACCGCCGTCCCGGTGGACCTACCCGCTGATCACCAACGGCGTCGACGTCACCATGGCGTCCCGGCCAGGCAGCACCACCTCGATGCTCAGCACGTATCGGCCAGGCTCCAGGTTCGGCAGACTCAAGCGCACCGACCGGAAGAATGCCCGCATGCCGTCCGGACTCCCTTCCTCCCAGGTCATGACCACCGGCTCCTCGGGCTCGGAGAGCCGGAGCAGTTCGCCAATGCGCTGGAAGAAGTCCCCGTCGGCCTCGTTCACTGCGACGTTTACCGCCATGGGTTCGCCCGGCTCCAGGCCGTAGACCTCCCAGGCCGCGATCACCGACCCGCCCGCCCGAATCTCATGGCCCGGGAGAGCGTCGGGAATGGCGCCCTCGAGGCTCTCGGGGAGGTTGGGCACGTCCTTGACCAGAAGAACGTCCGAAAGCGCGGTGAGCCCGGGTATGAGATTCGCCTGGCGGGCGCCCTGACGGGCCCTCCACGCCCTGGACTCGAACTCGTCGTAGACCTCCAGGCTCACGACGTACTGGCCGTTGAGGACCGTAACGTCATAGACGCCGGTGCCGCCCTCGGCCCCTTCCACCCGGATGGGTTCCCTTCCGGGACCGGGGCTGAGGAAGAGGGCGCCGGTTGCCAGGGGACCGGGAGGCGGCTGAATCAATACCGCCGGGTCCATCCGCTCTCCCGGGGAGACGGGGCCACCGAAGGGCTGGGGTTGGCCCCAGGGGTCCATTCGCCCCTGGCGGGGCGGCTGGTTTCGCTCCCGGGGGTTTCGATCTCCGCCCCCGGAACGGAACGGGTCTGCGGTGGCGGCCTGGGCCGGGGCCTCGGCGAAGAGGTCCTCGGCCGACCTTGCCGTACCCGGTCCCGGCGTGTAGGCCGCCACAACCCTCAGGGAGTCCCCACGCCGGAAGCGCGCGACCTGGAAATCCAGGGGTCTGAAGATGGGGGAGTAGCTGGGCGCGTAGGCCGTATAGGGTGAGTTGACGTTGAGTTCCCACGCCCCCCACGGGATACCGGTGGGATCCTCGATCAACTCTCCCGGGGGCATGAACTGTCGGGCGTGGGGGAGGGATCGGCCTACCATGTCGGGCGTGTCCCCCACGCGCATGGAGGTCTGGACCTGTCTGCGACGCTCCCAGGCGATGGAGGCCCCGTAGCGCATCAGGAGCTCCTGGAGGTCGAACCCCCACGGGATGCCGAAGGGATGCTCCGCCTCCTCCCGGGCCCGGATCTCCGTCCAGCGAGACATCTGCTCGGTCCAGCGATCGTTCCCATCGACCATGTACAGCGGGTCCGCCAGGTGCCAGATCCAGGCCGCCATGGTGTCGGCTTCCTCACCGTCCAAATCGCCCCACACCCCGTCCCCCGTCGGGTCGAGGGCATACCGGGGGTCGGTCCACTCTCGCAGCTCCTTGTCTTCGAAGGCCCCGAGAGCGAGCCGGAAGGCCTCCTCCGATTCCACGAACCGCCCGGTACGGTGGAGGGCCAGACCCCGCAGTGCCTCGCACCAACCGGGCTCTGGAACCCGACAATTCCTGAGGAGCCCTTCGGCCGCGTCCCAGCGGCCCTCCTCGCCCAGGTAAAGGACCATCTGGGCCAGGACCCAGCCGTCTCCCGGGATCAGCTGGTGGATGGCCCCCATGTCCTTGAGCATCTCCATCCGTGCCAGGGACATCTCCACCGGCTCCTCGTCCACCGGCCAGGGATAGTCCTTCCCGTGGCGCTTGCAGATCCGGCCGAGCATCACGTCGCATCCCATTCCGGAAGGCCAGGCCAGGGGAGCGAGAAGCTTGCTCTGCCTGAACGACTCGAACTGGGTCTGGAGTTCCCTGGCCCGCTCGTTCAGTTCGGACGAGTCCTGGGGGAGAGGCTCGGCGTCCTCACGAACCTGCCCGGCCGCGGCGAAAGGGATCCAGGCCATAGCCAGGGCAAGGAGTAGCCCGGCCCGGAGGCCTGGGGCGAACGAGTGGGGCCCGACCTGGGCCCTTCGGGTAACTGATTGGCGTTTGATCACGGGTTTCACGGAAGCGGGGGCGGTTCGGAGCGTCACGCTCTGAATACGCTGTTCGGAGTGGCAGTTCCTACCCGGCTGTCCGGCGCGGGGGTCCCCGAGTTCGGCTCGGGGCTCCAAACTTGCAATCCAGGCCATGGGGAAGAGACTGTTGTTGGCCCCTTGGACCCCCATGCCGGGAGGACCGTTCATCAATGCGTGTGGTTTTGGCGCTCGGCGGAAACGCCATTCTGCGGCGCGGGGAATCCCCGTCGGCGGAGATCCAGAGAGAGAACCTGGCCAAGGCCGCGGAGTTGGTCGCTCAGATCGCGCGGCAGCACGAGGTCGTCCTGACCCATGGGAACGGGCCGCAGATCGGTCTGCTGGCCCTCCAGTCCGCCTCGTATCGGGAGGTACCCGCCTATCCGCTGGATATTCTCGGCGCCCAGACGGAAGGCATGCTCGGGTACATGCTTGAGCAGGAGTTGCTGCGCTATCTCCACTTCCAGGATGTGGCCACCCTGGTCACCCAGGTCATCGTCTCCGCCACGGACCCGGCCCTTTCGGACCCCACCAAGCCCATCGGGGCGGTGCTCACGCCAGAGGAGGCAGAGCGCGCCCAGGAGGTCCACGGCTGGACGGTGGGCCCGGACGGATCCCACATCCGGCGGCTGGTTCCTTCCCCTAGACCCATGCGCATTGTCCCAGCCCGCACGATCCGCCGTCTGGTCGAGGCCGGCACGATCGTGATTTCGGGAGGCGGGGGTGGCATACCCGTGGTCCGGACCGCCGACGGAGGCTTCAGGGGGCTGGAGGCGGTGATCGACAAGGACATGACCGCCGGTCTCCTTGCCCGGGAGGTTCGGGCACACGCCCTCCTCCTCCTCACGGACGTAGACGGGGTACAGATCGGATTCGGCACTCCGGATGCTCGGACACTGGGAGAGGTTCGGCCGGAAGAACTGGAAGCGCACGAGTTTCCGGAAGGGTCCATGGGACCGAAGGTCAAGGCCGCACTCGAGTTCGTCCGGGGCGGCGGTCGCATGGCGGCCATCGGCGCTCTCGAGGAAGCCCCGGCGATTCTGGAGGGCAGGGCGGGGACCCGGATCGTAACCGAGTAGCCCCACGCCGGGCCCGGCACTTCCTCGGGACTCAGGCCGAGCGGGCCGATTCGGCCTCGGGTTCGGGAAGCCGGAACACATCGCCGCCCTCAACGATGGAGGAGTCTCCGTCGCTTACGGCCACACGGAACGCTTTCAGTCCGTGGATGCCCTGCATGTCCTCCAACTCGAACTCCTCCACGGGCCCATCCACCAGTCCGCGATCCGCCAGGTACGCCAGATAGCGTCGGTATTCGGCGGCCTCCTTGGGCTGGGAGTAGACGATGGACAGCGTCCCCGCCTTCGTGAGGCGCTCGCGGCTCCCCCGGACCACCGCCTTGTCGATCCTCTTCTTGGCGATCTCGTAGCGGATATTGTACGCCCCGTCCACGTCGAATTGCTTCTCGTCCGGACGGAAGCGGATGGCCAGAGGGTGATCCTGAACCAAGACCAGATGGGTCGCTTCGAGAGGAATGGGTAGAGAGGCCCGCTCCTCCCGGAGGGCTCGCTCGATCCGCACCATGAGCAGGAGTTGCCAAAGGCGGAGGTTGCTCAAGTGCATGGCGTGGAACGGCTTGGATCCAGAGATCGACTCCCCTGCGTAAAGCGTGTACTCCACTCCATCCGTCTGGAACTTCTCGAAATAGTGGGGATGCATGGCCTGGGCTCGGACCTGCCCCTCCTCGAGCACCGAGTCCACCACTTGGTTGATACGGGCCACCGTCTCCTCGAAATCCTTCCGCCTCCGGTAGAGCACGCCCAGGGTCGGGTCGATGTCTTCCCGATACCGCTCGATGGCCTGTGCCACGGACGGGCCCAGCCTCTCCAACTGATCGAACAGGGGCTCGACCTCATCATGGAGGAACTCCAGGACAGCGGTCTCGTCCTCCGAGCGCAGGCTGTCGGAGACCCGCGCGATAAACTCGCCGACTCGAAAGCTCAGTTGGTCCAAGATGGGAAGTGGGTCCAACCGGAAGGCCGCACACACGACTTCTTCGGCCAGTCGGAGTTGCTCCAGGAGATCTCCCTGGATGGCGGCGTTCCTGGTCTCGGAGGAGCCCCGGATGTCGGACAGCCCGTAGAGGGGGAAGACCCCCGGAAACACCACGGGCTCGGCGGTGGGGCTTCCTCCCTCCGCCTCTTCCCGCACGTACCGGAGGGCCGCCTCGCGAAACTTCCATTCTACGGCGGGATGGATTGCCGTGTACTGCTGCTTGATCACGGCCTGGATCCGGTCTTCCCGCTCCTGCGTTACGCGCTCAATGGCCGTTGCGAAGAGCCCCTGGACCTCTGCCAGCTTAAGGGAATTGAAGGCATTGATGGCACCCGGCGTCGGGGATCCGAGCTCCACCACCCCCACGAACTGACCGTTCTCGAAGAGAGGCCAAAGCAACAGGTTGCGAATGCCCTGGGCGATGAGGTGACGCTCGAACCCGGTCTTGACCTCCACGGCCTCGAGGTCGTGCACCACGACCGGCTCCCGGGTCTCGATGGCCCTGGCGTAAAAGGATTCCTTCTTCTGAGGGCAGTCGGGGGCGTCCTCGTCCCCCAGGAGGAGGCTCCTTCCGAGAGGGCGAGCGGAGAGTATCCCCTCGATCCCTTCTCCCCGATTGACTCCGATGAGCCCCAGCGTCAAATCCCGCCGCCGCATGAGGGTGCGGATCCTGTACTGGAGGTGATCGACCCGATCGGGGGAGCCCATGGCCCCCTTGGCCAGAAGGTCATTCTTCAGGAGTGAGAGGGCATGGTCCGCCGTAACGTCCATCCCATGAATCAGGGTGACCCCCCGGAACTCGAAGGCGTCAGGCGGCAGAACCTCCATCCAGAGGGGGATGTTCATGGGCTCTGCGAGCACCCGATCGAGCTCCTTCGAATCGAGCCGGCGCACGTCGTCCCGGGCCGCGACCTCCACGAAACGAGGGTCCCACCGAAGCCTCAAGTGTCGCGCCAGCCCGGTCTGGGGGTCTTCGAGCGTGGCGATCAGGGGGTAGTCGAAGTCCGGCTCCACACCGTAGAGCCTGGAAATGATGAGGTTGTACGCAGAGACCGTGGATCCCACCTCCCAGAGGTCCCGGCTGACGTTCATGCAGTACCTGCCGGTCAGTGCGCCGCCCAGCCCGAGCCGGGCCGCTTCGGCACTCTGGTAGTACTTCTGGTCCGCGGCGAACGGGACGACCGCCAGCAGGATCGCCTCGTCCCGCTCGGCAGGTGGCAGCAGACCCTCGAACATGCCTTGCACCACCGGCCCAAAGCCGGCGAGGCTCTCGAGATCGGAAGTGGCCGCGGTGATCTCCGGCCGCTCCTCCAACGCCCGACCGATGCTTTTAGCGTAATCGGCATGCGGCGAATCGGGGCGGTCCGCCTCGGCACGCCAGAAGGCAGCCAAGGGACCAAGGGTTCCTCTGGCCTTGAAGGGAAAATCGCAACCGTGTTCGTTCATTGCGCCGCCTGACTGGGTCTGAACCGTCCCTGCTGGGCTATCTAATGCTCCGCTCGACCTCGGAGTTCCCTCGTTGCCTTGGGCCAGAGGCTACCCGAGATTGGGTAAGGGGCCGGTTCCCTGCCGCCTAATCCCGCAAACCCTTGTCGGATACGCAATGAAAACGATCGGATGGGCCTGGATCCTACTGATGAGTGCGATGACGCTCCAGGTTGGGCCGGCGGCGGCCCAGTCGGGGTCGGGAGCTTGGTACGGCTTGTCCGTGGGGGGGGGATACCTGGGCTCTTCCTGCGATTCCTGCGACGGGTCGGGTCAGGCGGGGTACACCTGGGGGCTCCACGGAGGTGGCTATTTCTCACCGAGCACGGCCTGGGGGGTCGAAGCCTCCGCCTTCTACGATCTGGATGGGGGCGGCTACCCCTGGCTGGGGGCCTTGGGACTACTGCTTCGATGGACGCCCAGCCGGACCCGGGGCGGGTTCCTGAAGGTCGGTGCCGGGTGGGCGTGGTTCAAAGGTCTGGTTCCGTTGGGTCAGGATCCTCCTCGGGCGAACGGCTTCCAGGGCGAGGTGGGCGGGGGCTGGGATTTCCAGGCGGGAGAGGCTGTGACTTTGTCACCGTTCGTCGACTTCATGTTGGTTCCATCGACGACGGTGGACGACCCGCAGGAGTCGCTTTCGGAACGCGTGACCGGTTACCTCGTGCAGTTGGGCATCGCCGTATCCCATTTCTGAGGTTCTCATGCGTTTTCGGTACATCGACGAAAAGGGCAGGGAAGTCGACCTGCAGACCGTAGAGGCCTTGGCGGCCCGAATACAGCTCGGAGCCGTCCACGAGACCTCTCCCCTCTACGATGCCGTGGCCGACAAGTGGGCTCCAGCCGGGGAGCACGAGCTCTTCAAGCAGCTGAAGAACGAGTCCGAAGCGAAGGGCAAGGGTTCATCCATGCCGTCGCCGCTCCTCGGCGACGTCACCACCGACGATCCTGGCCTGCGGGTCGCTCAGTCGGGAGAGGATCCGGCCCCGGAGGCGCCAGCCTCCGAAGCCCCGGACCAGCCGATCCTGGACGCCCCCTTGGAGATCGTGGATCCCATGGAGCCCCTCGCTGGATCTCCGGAGGAGGCTCCGGCGGCGGGTTCGGAGTCGGTGGCTGGGATGGGGGAGATCGCCAGCCACATCTCCGACGCCTGGGAGCCGTTGGAGGACGAGGAGGAGTCGGCTCCTGATCTCCCCGATCTAGAGGATGCCGACACCATCCCGAGAGAGGGGCTTGCTTCGGAACCGCCGATGCCCCTGGATGGCCTGGTCCTCTCCGGCGGATTCGAACCCGCGCCCGAGGGTGACGGGGGCTCAGAGGAGGACGACGAGGGAGAGCATTTGGAGGGGCTGGAGTCCGGGCGCTCCGATGGGGACGCCCGATCCCTCTCCGGTGCGGCCGCCATGCCGGGTTGGGCCGCGGCCCCTCCGCCGCTCGCCGATCTCGGGGGGAGCGATGCGGACGCCGGTGACGGCCCCCCGTCCCAGGCAGAGGTGGTGGCTGAGGAGGAGTTCCTGGTTCGTACCGCCTCGGAAGCCCGGAAGTCCGCGGCTCGGGCCCGGGCGGAAGACCGCATGGACGTGCAGGGTCGCCCGAAGCGGAAGAGACGACGGGTCTCTTCTCCGTTCCCATTCCGTATCCTTCTTCTGGCGGCCCTTCTCGCGGCGGTTGCGTCGGCCGTGACCATGCTGGTGCTCCGGGATCCTGAGGCGCTATCCAGCCTGGGCGTCGGGGACCGCACGCCGGCCGACCCCCCGACGGTGAGTCCGGCCCGGGTTCGCATGGGCGTGGCCGACCTCACACCCGATCAGGCCGCTGCCCTGGCCATGGGGATTCGGACGGGAGTGAGAGAGGCACTTGCACTTCTCGACAGTCTCGGCGCCCAGGCGGGCGTGGCGAACGGGCCGCCGCGGGAGTGGCTTCGGGGCATCTATCTGGCGAATGCCTCCGATTACCCCTCCGTTACTCGGCACTGGGACGCCCACCGTGGTTTCGTCGCCGCGGCGGCAGGCGTCATCGTTCGCCGGTTCCGCCAGGCGTCCGTGGAGGCCATCCGCTCTCGGGGGTTCTCGACGTCCGAGGCAGGGGCTCTCTTCGAGGAGGGCGGCCACTGGGTCGCGCCCGTCGAGTGGCAGTTGGAGGACCTACTGGATGGTCTCGCGGAACTGGCTGTCGCGGCGCTGGATCTGCATGACTATCTGGTCGCGGTGGAGGACCGTATCCGCTACGACCCATTCGAGGACAGCAGTGTCCCGGTCGACCCGGTGGTGGAGGCCATCCCCCTCGACGAGCAGGTGGAGGAGGAGATGTGGGGACGGATCGGGAGAGTGGCAGACGAATTCCGGTTGACACAGGATCTCCGAGCGGGGCTCCCCCAACTCGCAGAGGACATGGCGGAATCGGTCCTGAACCCCCCGGGCTGACGTCCTGCATCCCCCTCCGGAGGGGGAGAATCAGGGGAGGCCGCAGACCGTTACGCCCGCTTCGGCGCGCACCATCATGTCAAGGATCTCAGCCACCGTATCGTCTCCCCCTGCGGCGCCGTAGTACTCCCAGACCCGGGCGTAGAGATCGTCGCGGGACAACGAGCCCTTGTTGGCTTGATACCATGCCTGGAGCCTCGCCGGCCTCTCGATCCAGCATCCCGACTCCCGGCCGTCCGGGTCGAGGAGGAGGACCGTTGGCGTAGCGGCCCGGCCGTCCGGGGTGGGATGGGAGGCCAAGACCTGTTCTCCCACATCCGAGTCGACGATGCGCAGCTCCACGTTCTCCATGGCGGCGGCGAGCTGCGCCACGTAGGGGATGTTGGCCGCAGAATCGCCGCACCAGTCCTCCGCCACCACCAGCAGCCGCCATTGCCCCGTCACGGCCTTGGTTCGCCTGAGGTTCACCTCGGAGAGCCCACCCTCGGACCAACCGGAATTCCATAGGTTCTCCCGGGCCTCGACCGCGTCGAGGAACGCCGGAAAGCTGACACCTGTCTCCCAAAGCGGGGCGATGACCTCGGGAGGCAAAGGCTCCGGGTCCGGGGGCGGAGTCGTCTGGGCCGCCATATCGCAGGCGAGGAGGGTCGGCACCAGCGCGACGGTCCGGAGGCGGCCGAGGACAGAGACCCACCCGGGGCGGAACTTCATGGCATATTCCTAGCTAGGGATGATGGCGATATAGTCCGAGGCGTCGGGGCGTGCAACCGACTTCGAGACCCGCGTTCAAAACACAGAGAGAATCATGTCTCCTTCCCGAGTATCCCTGCTTCTTTCCGGATTTACCCTCATCGCCGCAGCCGCCGTCGGATCCGTCGCGGCACAGGAGTGGACGGACACGGTCCAGGCCGGACGGTTCGACAATGGCAAGATGTGGACGTTCGAAGCCCCCCCCATGGACTACTTCCAGGAAGCCTATGGCATCCAGCCCGATGCGGCGTGGTTCGAGCGGGCCCGTCTCGGGGCCCTGCGGGTGCCTGGTTGCTCGGCCTCCTTCGTTTCTGCGGAGGGGTTGGTGATGACCAACCACCACTGCGCCCGGGGGAGCGTGTCGAACGTGGCGGAGAGCGGGGAGACACTCCTCGATGACGGATTCTATGCCGCTGCGTTGGAGGATGAGCGGCGGATCGAGGACTACTATGCGGACCAGTTGGTGGATATCCGGGACGTCACGGGGCAGGTGAACGATGCGGTGGCGGCCGCCGGGGAGGATGCCCAGGTCCGGGCCTCGGCCCGGGAGGGGGCGTTAGAGGAGATCCAGACCGCCATCCTCGAGGAATTCGGCGGGGAGGACGGGGGGCACGTGGTAGAGGTCATCTCCCTCTACAACGGTGGTCGCACCTCCGCCTACGTCTTCCGACGGTTCGGCGACGTGCGGCTCGTTTTCGCACCGGAGTTACAGATCGGCTTCTTCGGGGGCGACCCGGACAACTTCACCTATCCGCGCTACAACCTGGACATGAGCTTCTACCGGATCTACGAGGACGGAGCCCCGTACCGTCCCGAGGTCTTCTTCCCGTTCTCCAACGAGGGCGTGAGCGAGGGCGATCCCGTCTTCGTCATCGGGAACCCGGGGTCCACCTCCCGGCTCCAGACGGTGGCCGAACTGGAGTTCCGTCGTGATGTCTCCGACAAGGCCGTGCTGGACTTCATCGATTCCCGCGTCGAGGTCCTCGGTGCGTTCATCGCCGCCGAGCCCGAGGTGGCCGAGAGCCTGGATCTGCGCAACAGCTACTTCGGCCTCGCCAACTCCCAGAAGGCATACGGGGGGCAGATCAAGGGCCTGCACGACCCCTATATCATCGCCCGGCGCGCGGTCCAGGAGGCAGAATTCCAGGCGGCCCTCGCCTCGGACTCGGTCCTTTCCGCCGAGTACGGTGGGTTGATCGAGCGGATGGCCGAGATCCAGGACCGAAAGCGGGGCTATGCGGCAGAGTATGCGGCGTTCCTGGGTGCTACGGCGCCGGAGTATGGCTCCGCGACACTGGTGCGGGCCCTCTACGCCTTCCAACTCCTGGCCTCCCGTTCCGGTGGGGCTCCCGAGGAAGCGCTGGAGGAGCTCCGGTCCGAGTTGGAGGCCGTACCGCAGCTCCCCGAGAGTCTGGAGGCGGATCTGATCGAGGCCCGACTCGCGGACTTCGAGAGGGCTTGGGGGGAGGACTCGCCGGTGGTGCAGAACATTCTCCAGGGCAGGACTCCCGAGGGATTCACCGCCTTCCTGCTTTCTTCCTCGGCCCTGGCGGACTCCGCCTCCGCCGTGGAGGCCATCGAGACCGGTGAGCTACGGATGACCGATCCGGCGATCGCCGTGATCCAGGGAATCCTGCCCCGGATCGGTGCGTTCCAAGCGGCGATGGCGCAATTCGCACCGGAGGAGGAGGAGATCAGCGCGAGTCTCGGAAGAGCCCGCTACGAGATCTACGGGGTAGCCGTCCCCCCGGACGCCACGTTCTCCTTGAGGATCGCGGACGGCGTCGTCGCAGGATACGAGTACAACGGGACCCAGGCCCCGGCCTTCACCACATTCTGGGGCCTCTTCGACCGCCACTTCTCACACCGGGGAATGGACGATTGGGCGCTGCCCGACCGTTGGCTCCAGGCCCAGTCCGCGTTGGACCTGAACACGCCCCTGAACTTCGTGAGCACGGTGGACATCATCGGAGGGAACAGCGGGTCCCCCACCCTGAACGCCGACCTCGAGGTCGTGGGCCTGATCTTCGACGGCAACATCGAGAGCCTGCCCGGTGACTACATCTACCTGGACGAGGTGGCCCGGTCCGTGGCCGTGGATGTCCGGGGCATCGTGGAAGCCCTGGAGAGCGTGTATGGGGCCGACCGGCTCGTGGAAGAACTCGGGGCCGCCGTGCCCGCCGGGAGGTGAGGGGATCGATGGAAGCGATCAAGATCTCGGTTCCGACCATCAAGTGCGGCGGCTGCGTCGCTGCCGTTCGAGACGCCCTGGAGGGCGTTGCGGGGGTCTCGGATGTGTCCGTCGAACTGGAGTCCAAGACCGCGGAGTTCGTGCTGGCCGGCGAAGCCCGATTGGACGATGCCCTGGGGGCCGTTGTAGAGGCGGGGCACCGGGCGACTCCGGTTTGAACGAGGCCCCGTGATCCGGGTCACATTCCTGGGTACCGCCGCGTCCCGGCCCACCGTGGGCCGGAACGTGAGCGGGCTCGCGGTCCAGCGGGAGGGCGAATCCATGCTCTTCGACTGCGGCGAGGGGACCCAGCGGCAAATGATGCGCTATGGCACGGGTTTCTCGCTCCGGCGCATCTTCTTCACCCACCTGCATGCGGATCATTTTCTCGGTGTCGTGGGGCTTCTTCGGACCATGGCGCTCCAAGGTCGCGAGGAGCCCATGGATCTGTTCGGTCCCCCCGGATCGACCCGGGTTCTGAACCAAGCCATCCACCTCGGGGTGGATCGGATCCAGTTTCCGGTACAGATCCAGGAACTGCAGCCGGGGCAGTCGCTAGGTGACGATGACTACGAGATCATGGCGTTCAAGGTCCGTCATGGGACGAGTGCCATCGGGTACCGCTTGAAGGAATTCCCCCGGCTGGGTCGGTTCGACGTCGATCGCGCTCGGGAGCTCGGGATCCCCGAGGGCCCGCTCTTCGGCCGACTCCACCGGGGAGAAGCTGTGGAAGTCGACGGTCGCACCATCCGCCCGGAGGAGTTGGTCGGGCCGGCCCGTCCGGGCAGGACGCTGGTGTACACGGGGGACACCCGACCGACCCAGGACACGGTTGAGGCGGCCGCGGGGGCGGATCTCTTGATCCACGAGGCCACCTTCTCCCTCGAGGACGCGGCACGAGCCCATGAGACGTTCCATTCCACCGCCCACGGAGCGGCGGAGATCGCGGCAGAGGCGGGGGTCGATGCCCTGGTCCTGACCCATGTCTCCGCCCGTTACTCGGAGAACCCTGCGCCCCTCTTGAAGGAAGCCAGGGAGGTATTCGCCAACACCGAGGTCGCCCGGGACGGTCTTGCGCTGGAGATCGCCTACAGGTCCGAAGGGCTGGAGACCCCAGATGTCCCCGGCGCGTGAGGTGAAGCTCGAGGGATCCGTCGGCATCGTGGGCTTGGGGGTGGTGGGTGGATCCCTCGCTCGGGCCCTCACGTCGGCGGGGTATGAGGTCGCGGGCTTCGACGCGGACCCCGCCACATCGACCGCGGCTGTGGAAACCGGCGCGCTCTCGCGCCTGGCCAGGTCGGCAGTGGACCTCGCCGGAGAGGTGGACCTGGTCTGCTACGCGGTCTCCATGGACACCGTGACGGGGATGCTACGCGATCACCGGCCGGTATGGCGGTCGGATGCCGTGATCACCGACGTGTCCAGCATGAAGCGTCCAGTGATGGCCGTGGCCCGGGACTTGGGAGTGTTGGACCGCTTTGTGGGCGCCCACCCCATGGCGGGTTCACACGCTCGGGGCTTCGGCGCTTCCCATGACCGGCTTTTTCGCGGCGCCCGGGTCTGGCTGGTTTCCGAGGGAGCCTCCGGGCCCGCTCGGTCGCTGGTGGCGTCACTCTGGGAGGCGGTGGGAGGGGATTGCGATTGGATCGACGCTGAGAGCCACGACCGGCGCATGCTCCTCGTCTCCCAGGTGCCCCAACTCCTCTCCACCATCCTCGCCGATCTCCTGGACTCCCAAGGCCTGGCAGAGGACGATCTGGGCCCCGGTGGCAAAGGCATGACCCGACTCGCGGCCAGCTCCATCGACATGTGGCTCCCGCTCCTTCGCGCCGGAGGGGCCGACCTGGCCCAAGCGTTGCGGGGCTTCTCGAGGCGTGCAGATGCCGTGGCGGAGGCGGTCGAAGGCGGGGACGACGAGGTTCTGGTCGACCTGTTCCGGCGGGCCGGCCTTTGGAGGCGGGTCGAGTGAGCAGGATCTCGCTTCCGGGGGACAAATCCCTCACGCACCGGGCGCTGCTGCTCGGTTCCCTGGCGACCGGGGAATCCCACATCCGGAACCCACTCACGGGAGAGGACTGCCGGTCCACCGCCGCCGCTCTCAGGGCGCTGGGCGTAAGGGTTCCCGCGCTGCCGGCGGGATCTGGATCAGTCCGGATCACCGGAATGGGACTTCGCGGCCTCGCCTCTCCCGAGGGAGATCTGGACGTGGGGAACAGCGGCACCACCGCACGACTCCTCCTGGGTATCCTGTCGGGGCAGCCCAACGTCGTGGCCCGACTGACGGGCGACGCATCTCTCCGTTCCCGCCCCATGCGGCGCGTCACCTTCCCCCTCGAGAAGATGGGTGCGCGATTCGTGGAATTGGGAGAGCCGGACCGTCTCCCCATCGAGGTCCGGGGAGGCGCCCTCCAAACCCTGGACTATCCGTCTCCCGTTGCGTCGGCCCAGGTCAAGAGCGCGATCCTGCTGGCGGGATTGACGGGTAGCGTCCCCGTGGCGGTCCTGGAGCCGCGTCGCTCCCGGGACCACACCGAGCGTCTCCTCGCCGCCATGGGGGCCCCCACCGTTGGACACCGGGTCCAGGGCGGCTGGCGGGTTGAGTTGAGGGACCCGCCGGACTCGCTTCTTCCCCTGGACTTTGCCGTTCCGGCCGACTTCTCCTCCGCCGCGTTCATTCTGGCCCTCGGGATTCTCGGCGGGGCGGGGGAGGGGATCGAGATCCCGGGCGTCTGCCTCAACCCCACCCGCACCGGATTGCTGCGCGTTCTGGAGAGGATGGGGGTGGGGGATGGGTTGGAGGTCATCCAGGATTCGGACGCCGGCTCCCCAGGAGGCTCGGGGACGGCGGTGGAGCCGGTGGGGGCGCTCACGGTTCGCCCCGTGTCACTGCGAGGATGTGAGGTCGGGGCGTCCGAGATCCCGGATCTCATCGACGAGATCCCTATCCTCGCCGTGCTCGCGGCCCGAGCCGAAGGCGAGACGGTCCTGACGGGGGCCGCAGAGCTCCGAGTGAAGGAGTCAGACCGGTTGAGCGCCCTGGCGGGCAATCTGGGCGCCCTGGGGGTTGCGGTGGAGGAGCTTCCCGACGGGTTGGTCGTTCAGGGTACGGATCGCCCCCTCCGCGGGCGGGTCCGCTGCTTCGGCGACCATCGGATCGCCATGGCGTTCGGGATCCTGGGCGCCCTTCCGGGGAACGCCATCGAGGTGGAGGAGCCCGAGTTGGCCGAGGTGAGCTTTCCTGGATTCTGGGATGAGATTCGCAGACTCTCCAAGACCGGGTCCGTGGCTGGTAGCCAGCGGCTTCCTGGTAGCCCACCCACCCCCGCCCGGCTCCCCAGTACCCCCGGAATCGTCGTGACCATCGATGGACCTGCGGGCAGCGGGAAATCCACCACCGCCCGGGCGGTAGCCGAGCGCCTTGGGTACCGTCATCTGGACTCGGGAGCGATCTACCGTGCCCTGACCCTCTCTCTCCTCGAGATGGAGATTCCGACCGAGGAGTGGGCCGACCTGGACGCGGACGTCCTTGCTGCGATCCCGGTCGCCGTGTCGCCTAGGGGCCGGAGTCTGCGGATCACTCTCGGAGATCGGGCACTCGGGGACGAGTTGAGGGGGCCTGAGGTCACATCGGCGGTGTCCATCGCCGCACGGGTTCCGGCGGTGCGCGCCCGACTCTTGGACCTGCAGCGGGAAGCCGGAAAGGCGGGTCGCCTCGTCGCCGATGGTCGAGACATGGGGTCTGTGGTCTTCCCGGACGCTGAACTGAAGGTATTCCTCGTCGCCGACCTGGAAGAGCGCGCTCGGCGCCGTCTGTTGCAGCAGGGCGAGGTCGATCCGGGCTCGGAATCGGTTCGGGAAGAGGCAGAGAGGATCCGACACCGAGACGCCCTGGATTCCTCCAGGGAGGCCTCCCCTCTCGTTCGGCCGGCGGGAGCCCTGGAACTCGACACGACGAACTTGTCCTTCGACGAGCAGGTCGACGCTATCGTCCACAGGGTCAAAGAGTTGACCACCTCCTGACCCCAGGGTACTTTTTCTTTGCTAAGAACCCTTCGTCTGGAGGGTCCATCGTCGGCGCCGGCCCCGCAGGTCGCGGGATCGGCTCTTTTGCCGAAGGCCAACTGGAAGTGAGTGCTTCCGCGGCCTTTTTCCATTTCTTCCCGGGTGCTTGCATCCGGCGCGACAGGAGTTGGCCGCCCCTCCGGGCGGCGAGAACGCTGAACCATGACCGAATCCAAGGATCCGACCCAGAACCCCGAGACCCTCCCCGGAAGAGCGTGGACGCACCCTCCGAAGACGTCCCGTCCGAAGATGGTTCGTCCGAAGAGGTCGCCGCGGAGGACGACGCTGCTTCCGAGGCTGAAGCCAGCTCCGAGCCCGAGGCCCCAGAGGCCGCTCCACCCGCTCCTCGCGCCATGACCAACGAGGAGGAGCTCATCGCCGACCTCATCGCCGCTGGAATGTCGCCGGAGCTCTTCGACGACCCGTATGGCGAGGAGGAGTTGGACATCTCCCGGGACGAGTTCGAGGCCATGCTTGCCGGGTACGCCGACACGGTCGGTGATTTCCGCGAGGGCGAGATCGTCAAGGCCCAGGTCCTGCGGGTCACCGACGGGGCCGTGATCCTGGAGTTCGGCTTCAAGAGCGAGGGTTCAGTCCCCAAGGACGAGTTCAAGGATCCGGACGAGCTGAACCCCGGAGACGAGGTCGAGGTCCTGCTGGAGAACCTGGAGGACGACGATGGCGTCGTGGTCCTTTCGAAGAAGAAGGCGGACTTCCTCCGTGTCTGGGAGAAGATCAAGGCCGCGTACGAGGCGGACCGGCCCGTCAAGGGAACCCTCGTCCGGAAGATCAAGGGTGGAGTTACGGTCGATCTCATGGGCGTGGACGCGTTCCTGCCGGGATCCCAGATCGCCCTCCGCAGAGTCCCGAACATCGAGGACCTCATCGGCGAGGTCTATCCCTTCAAGATCATCAAGCTGAACAAGCGGCGTAGGAACATCGTCGTGAGTCGCCGGGTGATTCTCGAGGAGGAGCGCTCCAAGAAGCGGGATGTGCTGGTCAAGGAGCTTCTGGTGGGCCAGGTCCGTTCCGGGACGGTCAAGAACATCACCGACTTCGGTGCCTTCATCGACCTGGGGGGACTCGACGGTCTCCTCCACATCACCGACATGTCTTGGGGCCGGGTGGGTCATCCCTCCGAGGTCGTGCATATCGGGGACGAACTGGACGTCAAGGTCCTGGATATCGATTGGGACCGGGAGCGCATCTCCCTTGGGCTCAAGCAGCTCCTCCCCTACCCGTGGACGGACATCGACAAGAAGTACCCGATGGGCGCCAGGGTCCGGGGGAAGGTCGTGTCGATCACCAACTACGGCGCGTTCGTCGAGCTGGAAAAGGGGGTCGAGGGTCTGGTCCACATTTCCGAGATGTCCTGGACCCGGAACATCCGACACCCATCCAAACTCGTTTCCATCGGGGACGAGATCGAGGCCGCGGTCCTCAAGGTCGACCCGAAGGACGAGAAGATCTCTCTGGGGATGAAGCAGATCGAGGAGGACCCGTGGCTCGCGCTGCCGTTGAAGTATCCGACCGGTACCGAGTTGGCGGGGAAGGTTCGCAACCTCACCTCCTTCGGCGCGTTCGTGGAGATCGAGCCCGGCATCGACGGTCTGGTGCACGTATCGGACATGTCTTGGACCAAGCGGGTCGAACACCCCTCCGAGATCGTCCAGAAGGGTCAGGACCTCTCGGTCATGGTCCTGGATGTGGATGCTGAGAACAAGCGGATCTCGCTGGGGATCAAGCAGCTCCAGGACGATCCGTGGCCCGGGATCTCCGAGCGGTTCACGCCGGACACCGAGTGGACGGGCAACGTAGTCCGCGTCCAGGAGAATGGCGTCGTCATGGACCTGGGCGATGACATCGAGGGATTCGTTCCGACCTCCCACTCGACCATCGAGACGGCGGAGGTCCTGGACGAATACTTCCACGTCGGCGACGAGGCTCCCTTGAAGGTCATCGAGTCGGACGCGGCGAACCGCCGGATCCTGCTGGAGGTGCTCGAGGAGCCGGAGCACAAGGGCAAGCCAGCACCTCCGCCGGAGGAGGACTCCGAGGAGGGCGGGGACGACGGCGACGGTCAGTCCGACCGGGCTGTGGCGTCGAAGACCGACTCCGACGAGGTGAGCGAGACGACGGAGGAGGAAGCCCCGGAGGTTGAGGCCGAGGAAGAGGCTGCTGAGGAGCCTGAGGCCGAGGAAGAGGCTGCTGAGGAGCCCGAGGCCGAGGAA
>JBDHCV010000026.1:0-37828 GCA_039591855.1 Gemmatimonadota bacterium
GACCCACGCTCGGGGAGTGACGTCGAAGGCGGGATTCCAGACCCGAGCACCCTCGGGCACGGCCGCCCGATCCCCGGGCCCCCGCACCTCGTCCTCCGACCGCTCCTCGATGGGGATTCGGTCTCCGGAAGGACACTCCAGGTCGAAGGTGGAGGTGGGTGCCGCCACGTAGAAAGGGATCCCGTGAGCCCGAGCCAGAGCCGCCAGGCCGTAGGTCCCGATCTTGTTGGCCACGTCACCGTTCGCGGCGATCCTGTCCGCGCCCACCAGGACCAGGTCGGCCCGGCCGGCCGCCATGACCGCCCCCGCCATGGAATCGGTGATGACCGTAACCGGGATGCCGGCCCGGGAGAGCTCCCAGGCCGTGAGCCGTGCGCCCTGCAGAAGGGGTCGGGTCTCGGGCACCCATACCTCCACCGAGCCGCCGTCCGCGTGGTGGCGGTAGATGGGGGCCAGCGCGGTCCCCATCCCCCCCGTGGCCAGGGCTCCGGCGTTGCAGTGGGTCAGGACGCGCACGGGGTCGCCGCCGTGCCCGGCGAGGATCGCGGCCCCGGCCGCTCCCATGGCCCTGCAGGCTCGGGCATCCTCCTCGTGGATGGCCCGGGCCTCGTACATGAGGGCGGCATGAACCCCGGACGTGCTCGCGTCCCCTCCGGCCAGGACTCCTTCCATCACCCCCCGCATCCGTCTCAGCGCCCAGTCCAGATTCACGGCGGTGGGGCGGGTGGAACGGAAGAGGGCCGACAGCCGGTCGAAACGGACCAGCGCCCAGTCCCCGGGGGCGCCGGCCTCGCCGACCCCGCCGACCGCGCCGGCCCCGCCCACCTCGCCCGGGCCGAAGCCGAGGACCACCCCGTACGCCGTTGCGATTCCGATGGCCGGGGCGCCCCTGACCTTCAAGCCGCGGATCGCCTCGGCCACCGCCTCCGGAGACTCGAGGCGGAGGATCTCCTCACGACCCGGCAAGAGCGTCTGGTCCAGCAGCGCCACCGCCGCCCCGTCCGCGGAGAGCCGAACGGGCACCGGAACACCGGAAACGCCCGCGACGGTCTGGTGCTTCACCGGTCCCCGCCGCCCGGGATGGAGCCGAATCGGAACGGGTAGCCCGCCGACTCCAGCAGGTCGAGGAGCAGGGGAACGGGGAGCCCCACCACGTTGAAGTAGTCCCCTTCGATCCCGGCCACGAGCGCCGCCCCGGCCCCCTGGATGCCATAGGCTCCAGCCTTGTCCATGGGCTCCCCGGTGGCGACATACCCCCGGGCGAAAGCCTGGTCGAAGGCTCGAAACGTGACACGGGTGGTCGCCACCCCGTCCAGACGGCGGCCGCCGGGCGTGGCCAGGGCCAACCCGGTAAGGACTTCGTGGCTCCGGCCCTGGAGTGCCAGGAGCATTCCCTCGGCCGCAGCCTCCGACCCGGGCTTCCCCAGGACCCGACCGTCCACCAACACGACGGTGTCACCGGCCAGGACCAGGGCGTCGGGGTACCGGGCGGCCACCGCAGCGGCCTTCTCACCGGCGAGGCGCCGGACGTGGACGTCCGGGACCTCTCCCGGCAGGACGGACTCGTCCACGTCGGCCCCCTCCACCCCGAACGGCAAACCGAGGATGCGGAGGATCTCCGCCCGCCGCGGTGAGGCCGAGGCGAGGATGAGGGGCACGCCCCCGGATCCGTCTTCCGGATGCAGAGTCATCGCTCCAGGACCAGGGTCACCGGTCCGTCGTTCACCAACTCGACGTCCATCATGGCCCCGAACTCCCCGGACTGGACCAGGGTCCCCGACCGCCGGGCCAGGACCTCCAGGAACCTCTCGTAGAGGGGGATGGCAACAGGGGGTGGGGCCGCATGGACGAAGGACGGCCGACGCCCCTTCCGGGTGTCCCCGTAGAGGGTGAACTGGCTCACGACCAGCAGCCCTCCTCCCACGTCTCCGAGGCTCAGGTTCATCTTCCCCTCGGCGTCGTTGAAGACCCGCAGCCCCGCGATCTTGTCCGCCATCCAGTCCAGCCCGGCCTCGTCGTCCCCCTCGGTGAATCCCACCAGCAACAGGAGCCCGACGCCGATCTCACCGGTGACCCGACCCTCTACGGTCACCCGCGCCCGGCTCACCCTCTGGAGAACGACCCGCACGGCTTCCTCCTACTCCACCGTGACCGACTTGGCGAGGTTGCGCGGCTGATCCACGTCGGCCCCCCGAAGGACGGCGGCGTGATACGCGAAAAGCTGGAGAGGGATGGTGGTGAGAACGGGGAGCATGGAGGGGAGGGTGTCGGGGACGGCGATCAGGTCGTCCACCTTGCCGTCCAGGTCGACGTTCCCCTCGGTGAGGATGGCGATGACCCGGCCCTGGCGAGCCCGGACCTCCTCGATGTTGGAGACCACCTTCTCGTAGATCGGGTCGTGGGGAGCCAAGACGACCACCGGCATCTCCTCGTCGATGAGGGCGATGGGACCGTGTTTCATCTCCGCGGCCGGGTATCCCTCGGCGTGGACGTAGCTCACCTCCTTGAGCTTCAGCGCACCCTCGAGGGCCACGGGAAACTGGTAGCCCCGACCCAGATAGAGGGCATTGGTGGCCCCCCGGTACTTCTCGGCCAGGGCCCGGATCTGCCCGTCGAGCTCCAGGACCCGGGCAACCTGCTCCGGAAGGCGCTGAAGGGCCTTCACCCACTCGCGACCCTGCACGATGGACATGTCCCTGCGCCGAGCCATGTAGAGGGTGAAGAGCAGCAGCGCCACGATCTGACTGGTGAACGCCTTGGTCGAGGCGACGCCGATCTCGGGTCCGGCGTGAAGGTACACCCCGAAGTCCGTCTCCCGGGCGATGGAGGATCCCACGGCGTTGACGATGCCCATGGTGAGGGCTCCCCGCTCCTTCACCTCCCTGAGGGCGGCGAGGGTATCCGCCGTCTCGCCCGACTGGCTTATGGCGATGACCAGGGTATCGGGGTCGATCACGGGGTTCCGATAGCGGAGCTCCGACGCGTACTCCACCTCCACCGGAATCCGGGCCACGTCCTCGAGGAGGTACTCGCCGATGAGTCCCGCGTGCCAGGAGGTCCCGCAGGCGGTGATGATGATCTTCTTGACCCTGCGGAGCTCCGCGTCGGAGACGATGATCCCACCCAGGCGGGCATCGCCCTCCTCCTCCCGCAATCGGCCCCGCATGACGTTGGCGATGGAGGTGGGCTGCTCCATGATCTCCTTGAGCATGAAGTGATCCCAACCACCCTTCTCCACGTCGGTGAGATCCCAACCGATCCTGGACACGCCCCGGCTCACCGCCCCCCTGTCCAGGTGGAACACCGAGTAGGAATTGGCCGTGAGGACCGCATAGTCCCCGTCGTCCAGGTAGACCACGTCCCGGGTGTGGGCGAGCATGGCCGCCGCGTCGGAGGCCACGAGGTGGGCTCCGTTCGCCCCGACCCCGAGCATGAGGGGACTTCCGTTCCTGGCGGCCACCACCTTGCCCGGATCACGGCTGCTGATCACCGCGAGTCCGTACGCGCCCCGAACCTGCTGGAGGGCGGCGGCGACCGCGTCCTCCAGGCCGTCACCCTCGCCCCAGGCCGCGTCGATGAGGTGGACCACCACCTCGGTGTCCGTGTCGCTGACGAACTCGTAGCCCATGGAGATGAGGCGCTGCCGGAGGACCTCGGCGTTCTCGATGATCCCGTTGTGGACCAGGGAAATCGTCCCGTCCGCCGAGGTGTGGGGATGGGAGTTGGGCTGGTTGGGGGGTCCGTGGGTCGCCCAGCGCGTGTGGCCGATGCCGGTGAGGCCCACCGGTGGATCGTCCTTCAACACGGACTCCAACTCGGAGAGTTTGCCCGGGCGCTTGACGGTCGCCAACCCGTCGTCCTTCTGAAGCACCGTGACCCCGGCCGAATCGTAGCCTCGGTACTCCATCCGTCGGAGGCCCTCCATGATGATGGGCAGGCAATCCCGCGTTCCGACGTAACCGATGATTCCGCACATGAGGTCGTTCAGTCTCTGGGGTGGGTCGGCCCCGCGTGGGCGGGGCCCGAGAGGACGCGAGCCAGGACCGTTCGGGCCTGGCCGATGAGTTCCGCGGCATCCTCGTCGGAAGGAGCCTCGGCGATGAGCCGCACGATGGGTTCGGTTCCCGACGGACGGACGTGGAGCCATCGGCCCCGCTGTGGCCAATCCAGGCGGAGCCCGTCCTCCCGGTCGGCGTCCGGGGCGTCGAGGTCAGCCTCGAGGCCCGCGTAGGCCGCCGCGAGCCGCTCCCGGGGAAACTGGACCTTCTCCTTCAGGATCCGGTAGCGGGGCCATCTCCCCGCGGCCTCCGAGAGGGTCCCCCCTTCGTCCACCAGGTGCTGGAGCAGAAGGGCGCATCCGAGGGGGGCGTCCCGAGTGTGGTGGAGGGCCGGGAGGATCACCCCGCCGTTCCCCTCTCCCCCGATCACCGCCCCCACCTCCTGCATCTTCCGGGCGACGTTGATCTCGCCCACGGCCGCTCGGACCAGGGTCCCCCCACACCCCTCGGCCACGTCCTGGACCACCCGGGAGGTGGAGAGGTTGGTGACCACGGTTCCCGACTCCCGCTTGAGCACCGCCGCGGAGGCGAGTGCCAGTGTGTGGTCCTCGCCGAGAGGGGACCCGGTCTCGTCCACCAGGGAGAGCCGGTCCGCGTCGGGATCCACGGCGAATCCCAGGTCCGCCCCGGAGGACCGCACCAACGCCCCGAGAGGGGCCAGGTTGGCCGCCGTGGGCTCGGGGTCCCGGGGAAACCGGCCGTCGGGCTCCAGCCCCATGCCCACGACCTGGCATCCCAGGGCCTCCAGCAGCCCGGGCACCATCCGGCCCCCTGCCCCGTGGACACAGTCCAGCGCCACCTTGAACCCCCGAGCTCGGATAGCCTTCAGGTCGAGGAACGGCAGGGCGAGAATCGCGTCGTGGTGCCGCTCGATGGCCCCAGGGTCCTGATCCACCGTCAGGATTCGGTCCCAGGGGGCCCTGGGGAACTCGGCGGAGGTCACGAACTCGCGAAAGGCGAGACTGGCCCCGGCGTCCAGGAACATGCCCTCTCCGGAGGCGAGCTTGAGCGCGTTCCACTCTGCGGGATTGTGGGAGGCCGTAACACCGATCCCCCCGTTCGCCCCGTGGTGCCGGACCGCCATCATGATGGTGGGAGTGGGAACCACGCCCAACTCGATCACGCGGCACCCGACGGAGAGGAGGCCAGCCACCGCGGCCCGGTAGAACACGGGTCCCGAGGTCCGGGAATCCCGGCCCACCACCACGATGGGCGCCGGGTGCGACTGGGCCAACCAGGCCCCGAATCCCGACGCGAGGGACGCGATGAGCTCGGGGGTGAGAGGCGCTCCGACCCGCCCCCGGAATCCCGATACGCTGGCGATCAGATCAGGAGGAAACTGCACCGGCATGGTCAGCGGCTCCGCGGGGCTCGATTGGGGGGCTGGGATGGCGACGGTCGTCGAAGGTTCGTGGGGCCGGGTCGGGGTGTCAACGGACGCCGTATGGCTCGGCCGCGCGGGAAAATGTACATTCGCCACCTGTTCCGGTTCCAACCGTCGAGAGACCGGGAACCGGGTCCTCCCCCCACCCACCAGGCACCCACCAGATGTCGGACCGCTTCGCCACGAAGGCCATCCACGCCGGCCAGGCCCCGGAACCCACCACCGGCGCCATCATGCCCCCGGTGTTCCAGACCTCCACGTATGTCCAGCCGGGAGTCGGACGGGACCTGGGATACGACTACGCCCGGGTGGGAAACCCCACCAGGGAGGCCCTCGAGCGGGGCGTGGCCGCCCTGGAGGGTGGAACCCACGGCATCGCCTTCTCCAGCGGGCTGTCGGCGATCCAAGCAGCCGTGACCCGGCTGTCCGCCGGAGATCACGTGGTATGTGAGGAGAACACGTACGGAGGGACCCGACGGATGTTCGACCACGTGCTGTCCCGCCTGGGGCTGGCGTTCACCTTCGTCGACGCCCGGGATTCCGGCGCCGTGTCGGACGCAATGGACCCCCGAACGCGCCTGGTGATCCTGGAGACCCCGACCAACCCCATGATGCGGATTTCCGACATTCGGGAGATCGCCGACATCGCCCACGGGGGCGGTGCCCAGCTCATGGTGGACAACACTTTCTCCTCTCCCTTCAATCAGCGTCCGCTGGAGTTGGGGGCGGACCTGGTCGTCCATTCCACGACCAAGTACATCAACGGCCACTCGGACATCATCGGGGGAATCCTCGTGGTGGGCTCCGACGAGATCGCGGACGATCTTCGATTCATCCGAAAGTCCACGGGGGCCGTCCCGGGGCCATGGGACGCGTGGCTCTGCCTCAGGGGTCTGAAGACCCTCCACGTCCGGATGCAGCGACACAACGAGAACGGGATGGCCGTAGCGTCGCACCTCGAATCGGACAGCCGATGCGGGTCGGTCCACTATCCCGGGCTCGCCAGTCACCCTCAACACGAACTGGCGAACCGGCAGATGTCCGGCTTCACCGGCATGGTCTCCCTGGACCTGGGGGATCCCGGTCGGGCAAGACGATTCGTGGAGGCGACCCGGGTCTTCTCCCTCGCGGAGAGCCTGGGAGGGGTCGAGTCCCTGATCTCCATTCCGGCGCTCATGACCCACGCCTCCGTGCCGGAAGTGGACCGGGAGCGGATGGGCGTGACGGAGGGTCTGGTCCGGCTTTCCGTGGGCATCGAGGACGTTGCGGATCTCGTCGAGGACCTGGACCAGGCCCTTGGGAGGGCGTGAGATGAAACTCCGCCGGGATCTCCGGCGTAGGACCCCAGGGAGCCGCCGGAAGACGCGCCGGAGCAGGCCTGACCCTCGTAGGGCAACCATCCGAAAGGAACCATGATGGCTGACGACCAGGACCAGACCCCGGATCCGGGAGGCACGGCCCCGGAGGGGCCGGTCAACCCGGCCCGCCGGATTCTCACCGACATCTCCCCCAGGGCGTGGGAACACCCTGCCGACCGGGCCGCCCTGGCGGCCCTCCGGAAGCTTCCCCTGTTCGACCAGGTCCTGAAGACGCTTTTCGGCTTCTTCGGAGAGAAACCGGTCCGGCTGGCCTTCCAGGCCAACGCCGTGAAAGTTTCTGAGCACCAGTTCCCGGACGTCCATGCCCTCTACAAGGACGTGCTGAAGACGCTGGACGCTCCGGAGCACTACGACCTGTTCATCTCCCAGACGCCCATCGTCAACGCCGGCGCCTACGGAATGGACAAGCCGTTCATCATCCTCAACTCCGGCACCCTCCTGATCCTCAGCGATCAGGAACTCCAGTACATCATGGGTCACGAGCTCGGGCACATCATGAGCGGCCACGTGCTCTACAAGACCATGATGACGCTGCTCCTCCAGTTGGCCGAGATGGGTTTCCCCATCGTGGGGCTGGCCGCCCGGGCAGTCCTGGTGGCCCTCCTGGAGTGGTACCGGAAGAGCGAGTTGTCCTGTGACCGGGCCGGCCTGCTCACGCTCCAGGATCCCGAGGCGGTCATGACGACCATGATGAAGATGGCCGGGGGCGGGCACGGCAGGGAGATGAACCTGGGCGCCTTCATCCAACAGGCAGAGGAATACCAGCAGAGCGGCGACGTGGCGGACCAGGTGTTCAAGATCATCAACCTCCTGGGCACCACCCACCCCTTCTTCGTCCTCCGGGTTTCCGAGATCCGGTCCTGGATCGAGAGCGGAGAATACGATCGGATCCTCCGCGGCGAGTATCAGCGGCGTGGGGAGCCCGACCCCTCGGTCATGGAAGACCTCTCGGCGGCCGCCGAGGCCTACGCCAGCGGCGCCCGGGGCGTGGTGGACCAGATGGCCGGAGCGGCGCGCCAGATGGCCGATTCCTTCATGTCCGGCTTCAAGCGATAGGTCGGTCCGTCGAGACCTCTCGACCGCACGGTTCACCATGAGGAGGGGCCTCGGGGAGCACCCCGGGGCCCCTCCCCTTTTGCCCCGCCACCGGCTCCCATAACCTACCCTCCATGAAGATCCTGATCGTGGGAAACGGCGGGAGGGAGCACACCCTCCTGTGGAAGCTCAGGGAGGACGCTCCGTCGGCCTCGTTCTTTGCCACCCGCCCGAACGGAGGCATGGCCCCGCTGTGCACCGGCGTGGACCTGGCCCCCACCGATGTCCCCGGCGTGGCGTCGTGGGCCCAGGGGGAGGGCGTGGACTTGGTGGTGGTCGGTCCGGAAGGCCCTCTGGCGGAGGGCATGGCCGACGCCCTGACGGCCAGGGGGATCGCGTGCTTCGGTCCGTCGGCGGGTGCGTCGCGCATCGAATCTTCCAAAGCGTTCTCCAAGGACCTCATGGAGCGGGGCGGCATCCCCACCGCCGGGTTCCAGACCTTCACCGAGGCGGAAGCGGCGCGGGACTACGTGCGTGCCCGTGGCACCCCCATCGTCGTGAAGGCCTCGGGGTTGGCCGCCGGCAAGGGGGCCATTGTCTGCTTGACGCTCCCTGAAGCCCTGGAGGCCGTGGACGAGATGCTCGACGAGGGGGTATTCGGATCGGCGGGCTCCACGGTGGTGGTGGAGGAATACATGGAGGGCGAAGAGGTCTCGGTATTCGCCGTGTCCGACGGCCGCGTCGCCATACCGCTCCTCTCCTCCCAGGACCACAAGCGCATCGGAGAGGGAGACACGGGCCCCAATACCGGCGGGATGGGCGCCTATGCCCCCGTCTCCATCGCCACCCCCGACTTCATGGACGAGGTGATGGACCGGGTGCTGGAGCCCACGCTCCGGGGCATGCAGAAGGCCGGTCATCCGTTCCGCGGCCTGCTGTACGCCGGCTTGATGCTCACTCCCGAGGGCCCGAGGGTGGTGGAGTTCAACTGCCGGTTCGGAGACCCCGAGACCCAGGTGGTCCTCCCCCTGATGGAGGATTCCCTCCTGGACCTGGCTCTCACGGTGGCCCAGGGCGGAACCCTGCGGGGGTCGACGCCCCGATTCTCCAACGGCGCGGCCCTCACAACCGTTCTCGCATCCCAGGGCTACCCGGGCTCCTATGGAAAGGGAGAGGCCATCCGGATCCCAGCCGAGTTGAATTCGAATCCCACGACCCTCGTATTCCATGCCGGTACTTCCGATGCGGGGGGCACGCTCGAGACCTCCGGCGGACGGGTCCTCGCCGTCACCGGGTTGGGTGGATCCCTGGAGGAAGCGGCCGCGGCGAGCAGGGCGGGCGCCGAGGCCATCGAGTTCCGTGGGAAGCAGTTCAGACGCGACATAGGCTGGCGGGAACTGGACCGCCGGAAAGGAACATGAGGGCATGATCATTACGACCACCAACGCGGTGGAGGGCAGGAGCGTCGGGGAATACCTGGGAATCGTGACCGGAGAGGCGATCATCGGCGCGAACATCTTCCGGGACTTCCTCGCCGGGATCCGGGACGTGGTCGGCGGCCGGTCCAAGTCCTATGAGGACGCCCTCCGGGGCGCCCGGGAAGAGGCCCTCCGGGAGATGTCCCACTTCGCGGCTTCCAGGGGAGCGAACGCGGTCCTTGGAGTGGACCTCGACTACGAGGTATTGGGTAGCCGAAACGGAATGCTCATGGTCTCGGCGAGCGGGACCGCGGTGAAGCTGAACAGCTGAGGGCTCCCCACCATCGGAGGGCGTTTGCCCGAACTTCCTGAGGCGGAGACCATCGCCCGGGGCCTGCGCCCCCATCTTCCGGGCCGGAGGATCCTCGAGATCGAGGTCCTCCGGCCCGACGTGATCGTCGGGTCGGCGGAGGCCTTCGTCGCCTCCCTGTCGGGTACCAGGGTGGAGGGCGTGGGCCGAAGAGGGAAGAACCTGGTCCTCGAGATCAGCGGGGGACTGCGGGCGGTCGTGAATCTGGGCATGACGGGCCGCCTCCTGTTCGCGTCGACCCCGCCCGCCGGGGGATCCGAGCCCACGCATCCGGGGGTCCGGATCACCACCAGCGGAGGCGGTACCCTCTGGTACGACGACGCCCGGAGATTCGGGCGCCTTCAGGTCATGGACGGCCCTTCCTATCGGCGGTGGGACCGGACCCTCGGACCGGAGCCCCTGGGGCGGCGATTCACCGCAGAGGCGCTTCACCGGAGTCTGGCCGCCTCCCGGTCCCCCCTCCGCTCCTGGCTCCTCGATCAGCGCAAGGTCGCCGGCGTGGGCAACATCTATGCGGTCGAAGCGCTCTTCCTGGCGGGGCTTCATCCCCGGAGGGAGGCGCGGTCGGTGGACCGGGCCGACGCCCGCCGGCTTCACCGGGAGATCAGGCGGGTCCTCCGGCAGGCCATCCGCTTCAGGGGCACCACCCTCCGCGACTACCGTGACGCCAGCGGGAGCACCGGGGACAACGGACCACGCCTCTCGGCCTATGGCAGGGAGGGGCTACCCTGCGTCCGCTGCGGGACCACCATCGAGCGGATCGTCATCTCGAATCGCTCGGCGTTCCTCTGCCCCCGCTGCCAGCCGGACCCCGGGAGATGATCCGGCCGGTGCCGTTCCTGCTCATCGCTTTCGCCGCGGTCGTCACGGGTGCACCCCTCGACGGGTCCGGGCTCGGGGCTTCGGCACGGCCCCCCGCCCAACAGGTACACCCGGCGACCGACACCTCCTGGATCCCCCATGTCCGGGCGGACACCCTCCCCAACGGAATGACCGTCCTGGCGGTCCGGAGGGGATCGGCCCCGGTCGCGGCATTCGTGGTCGAATACCGGGTGGGTGGCGTGAACGACCCCGACGGGGGCACCGGAGTGGCTCATCTCCTGGAGCACCTGCTCTTCAAGGGGACCCGAGAGCTCGGTACCACCGATTGGGCCCGGGAATCGCTTCTGCTCGCCCGAATGGACAGCCTCGCGGGAGCTGAGCAGGGTAAAGGTCCTCCGGCCGCCTCGGTGATGGAGGAAATCCGGGCCCTGGAGGACTCGGCTCGGTCCTTCTCCGTTCCCAACGAATTCGATGGGATCCTGACCCGAAACGGTGCGAGGGGGCTGAACGCCATCACCACGGCCGAGACCACCACCTACTTCGTGGAGCTGCCCTCAAACCGGGCCGAACTGTGGTTCGCCCTGGAAGCTCATCGGATGTCGGATCCGGTCCTCAGGGAGTTCTACACCGAGCGTGACGTCGTTCTCGAAGAGCGGGCCCTCAGGGTGGGCACCAGTCCCGCAGGCCAACTCCAGGAGGCCCACCTGGCCCTGGCGTTCCCCTCCCACCCCTTCGGTCGGCCCGTGGTGGGATACGATACCGACCTGGAGGCCCTCACCCGGCCCGTGGTCCGGGAGTTCCATTCCCGGCACTATGGAGCCCGGAACGCGGTCGTAACGGTCGTGGGAGATATCCACCCCGACTCGGTGGTGGCCTGGGCGGCCCGGTACCTGGGGTCGGTGCCGGCGGGCGAGGCTCCCCCTCCGGTTCCGGCGGTACCCGCACCGGCCCGGGGCGAGAGGCGCACCGAGCTCGTCCTCGACGCACAACCGGCCCTGCGCATGGGGTGGAGAGTGCCCGACGGGATGCACGACGACGCACCGGCCCTCGCCATGCTGTCGGTCCTGCTCACGGGAAGCAGGACCTCCCGGCTCCACCGGGCACTGGTGGGAGATGATCGGACCGCGATCAGCGTATCTTCCTCGACCGAGCCCGGCGTCCTGTACCCGGGGCTCTTCGTCATCTCAGCCACCCCGCGCTCCCCGGCCACCGTGGCCCACTTGGAGGCCGGGATCCAGCGGCAACTCGCCGTCCTCGCCGATCGTCCGCCGGCCCGAGCCGAGCTCGAGCGGGTCCGGATCCAACTGGAGGCGAGCCGGATCCGCCGGCTCCGCACCAACCTGGGTCTGGCCCTCCGCCTGAGCGACGCCCAGACGCTGTGGAGTAGCTGGCGGGCCGGCTTGGCCTTCCCGGAGCGCATGGCGGAGGTGACGCCGGAGCGGATCACCGAGGTGGTGCGGCGTTACTTCCAACCGGACAACCGCACGGTCGCCTCGATCCGGAGGCGGGAGGGATCGTGAACCCCGTCGTCGCTCTCCTTCTCTTCGGAGTCTTCGCCGTTCCCTGGGCGACCGGGGCGGACCCACGGTTCGGGGGCGGGGAGCTCGTGGAGACAATCCGCGCCGACACCATCCCCCCCGATACCGTGCCCGGCGAGTCCATCCGGGACGTCATGGCGTCGATCCCGGTCCCTGCCCTTCAGTTCTCTCCTCCCCGGGCCACCGAAACCTCGGTGTCCGGAGTCCCTCTCTTCCATATCGAGGACCGGTCGCTGCCCCTGGTCCGACTGATGGCCCGGTTCGAGCGAGGGTACGGCCATCTGGACCGGGAGTGGTTCGGGGCGGCGACACTCCTTCCGCTCCTGCTCCGGGGCGGTGGCAGCGTAGGGCACTCACCCGATTCGGTGGAAGTGATGATGGAGGGGCTCGCGGCGGAGACCACCTTCGGCGGCAGCGGCACCTCCACCACCTCCTCACTCGACGTGGTGAAGCCTCGGCTCGGGGCGGCCGCGGCGCTCTGGACCCGGCTCCTCACCCACCCCGACTTCGAAGCGAACGCCGTGGAGAACCGGCGGGGTCGCGAGGTGGAGGGACTCCTCCGTGCGGACGAAGATCCGGGCCGGCTGGCGGTGGTCCGCTTCAACCGCCTCATGTTCGGCGACCACTTCATCGGCTGGGACCTGGCCCCGGAAGACCTGACCCCCGAGCGCGTGAACCCGGAGAGGCTCGAACGGGTCGCCGCGTCGCTCCTGTGCAGGGATCGGTTGGTTCTTGGAGCGGTCGGCGCTCTCACGGAGGAGGAGGCGAAGGAAGTTCTCCGACCGCTCGTCGAAGGCCTCCCGCCCTGCGCGGAACTGGGGACCCCGCCGGCACCCCCCTCGATCCGGCCAGGCCCCCAGGTGGTTCTCGTGCCTCACCCGACCCAGCAGAGCGTCATCGTCATGGGGAAGGGTTCGACCGTGGTCCGGGACACCACGCAGCGCTACTTCGCTGCCCAGGTCGCGAATTCCATCCTCGGTGGGGGCGGCTTCTCTTCCAGGATCCTCGCCCGGGTCCGTACCGAGGAAGGTCTGGCCTACGGAGCATCCTCGTTCTGGACCATTCCCTCACGGGGACCCGGGGTGATCGGCGCCATGACCCGCACGGGTGGGGACAGGACCGTGGAGGCCATGGAGGTGCTGTCCGAGGTCCTAGAGGATGCCGGCGAACGGCCTCCCACCCCGGACGAGGTCGCCACCGTCGTCGACCAGGTCGTCCACAGCTTCGTGTTCGGATTCGAGACGCCCGACCAGATCGTCTCTCGCAGTATGAGCCTTAGGTCACAAGGACTTACGCAAGATTGGCTCATGCAGTACACCAGGGGTATCGCCGCCGTTGAACCGGAGCAGATCGGGGCGGTCCTGGCCCAGGAGCTACGGACGGACGAACTGGTGATCCTCGTGGTAGGCGACCCGTCCCTCTTCGACGAGGGCCTTTCCGAGTGGGGGCCCGTGACCCGCTGGGACCTGGAGGACGAACCGCCCGCCTGGCTCAGGCCTTCCGGGCCACGTGGATCGCCGCGATCCCTCCGGTGACCAGCTTCCAGTCCACCTCGGCGAAACCGGCGGTCCGCATCAGGGTGCCCAGGTCTTCGGGGCCCGGGAACTCCTTCACCGATTCCGGAAGGTACGTGTAGGCCCACGGATGGCCGGAAACGATCCGGCCCACCAGGGGGAGGACGCGGTTGAAGTAAAGCATGTACGCCCGCCGCATGAGAGCATTGGGCGGGACCGTGAACTCCAGGACCACGAGGCGGGCTCCGGATCTCAGCACCCGATGGATCTCCCGAAACCCGCCCTCCAGGTCGGACAGGTTCCGCACTCCGAAGCCCACGGTCGCGCCATGGAAGGTCCCGTCTTCGAACGGGAGACGGAGGGTGTCCCCGCAGACCGGGAGCACCGAGCCCCGCCCCAGCTTGGGCAGTCCCTGAACCAGCATGGGCCGGGCGAAATCGGACGCCACCACGCTGCCACGGAACGCGTCCCGTGAAGAGAGTTCCAGGCTCAAATCGTAGGTTCCTGCACAGGCGTCCAGGAAGACTCCGTCGGGACTGTCGGTCCAGCCGAGTCGATCCACGGCCTTGCGCCTCCACCCGCGATCGATGTTCATGCTCAGCAGGTGGTTGAGCAGGTCGTAGCGGGGCGCGATCTCCGAGAAGATCGTCTGGACCTGTCGCTCTCGATCGGACCCTTTGGAGGGGCTGGCCTCTGGAACGGTCGCCATCGACTTGGTGTCCCTCTTAGTTTGGGAGGCTGGAGTACCGGGGCCGGTCCGGGACTCGATCCCGGGCCCCGCGGGGACCCGCAACCGAAGAGCGAAGGAATCTAGACACCCTGGGGGGCCGCCTCAACGGCTCCCGAACGGAGGATCCAACCACGGGACCGGTGTGCGGTCCCGCTGAGGGGCGAAGTGGACCTTTCCACCATCGACGACCGCGATCTCATCGAGATGGCCCGGGACGGGCGGGAGTCGGCGTTCCGCGAGGTGTTGACTCGCTACGAACGACCGGTCTTCTCCCTGGTTTTCCGTATGGTCCGAGACCGTGCCCTGGCGGAGGACCTCTCCCAGGAGACCTTCGTCCGCGCCTTCAACGCCATCGGGAGCTACAACCCCAGGTACAAGTTCTCGTCCTGGATCTTCAAGATCGCCAACAACCTCACCATCGATCATCTCCGCAAGAAGCGCCTGGACACCGTGTCCATCGACGGGTCCCCCAACGCCACCACGGTCGAGGAGCAGCAGGGGTCACGGCTGGTGGTGGAAGACCGGGGAGAACGGCCTGACGGCTACGTGGAGAGCATGGAGCTGGGCAACGAGATCGAGACCGCCATCGCAGCGCTTCGGCCCGAGTACCGAACCGTGGTCCTGCTCAGGCACGTGGAGGGGTACAGCTACGACGAGATCGCCGAGATCATGGGCATCCCTCTGGGTACGGTGAAGACCTACCTCCACAGGGCCCGCACCGAGTTGAAGGAGGCCCTCGCACACGTCGCGGGATAGACCGTCTCGGATGATTCCCGGCCTGAAACCCGGGAGCCGGGGATTCCGTAGGGAGCGACGTAACTGAAGGAACCCATGGAGAGAAGCATGTCCTTCCACAACTTCGACAGACATCTGGACGCAGCCGATATCCAGGCGTACCTGGACGGCGAGCTCGGGGATGCCGAGCTGGCCCTTCAGGCGCATGTGGACGGCTGTGCACGTTGTCGAGCCGAGGTCGAGGCATGGACCGCGCTCCTCGGGACCCTGGACGGCCTGGAGGATCTGGCGCCCCGAGAGGGTTTCGCGGCCCGGGTCATGGCCCGGACGCACGTGAGCCACGTGTCCCCGGAGCGAATCCAGGACTACGTGGAGGGCACTCTCCCCCGGGCGGCCGCCGAGAGCGTGGAACTCCACCTCTCCAGCTGCGCCGCCTGCGAGGAAGAGGCGTGGGCCTGGAGGGACCTCTTCGCTGCCCTTTCCACCCTGCCCGAACTCCGACCGGCCGAGGCGTTCGCCGATCGGGTGCTGGACAGGGTGTCCACCAAGCCCAAGCTGGGCCTCGCCGCCCGCCTCGGTCGGAAGCTCGGTCTCTCCCGGCCGGCCTTCCCGGCGGAGCACCTGGTGCCGGAGCGCCTCCAGGATTTCCTGGACGGCGCCCTTCCCAAGCCTCAGATGGCTCGGGTCCAGGCCCACTTGAATACGTGCGACGGATGCCGGCGCGAGGCCGCCGCCTGGTCTCTGCTCATGGGCGAATTGGCTCTGCTGCCCCGGGTCTCCCCGGCGGCTGACTTTGCCGACCAGGTGATGGCTCGGGTCCGGCTGAAGACGGCCGCCGCGGTAGCTCCCGCCACCCCGGCCCGCTTGCCGGAACTGGTGGCGCGGCTGTTGCCGTCGACCCGTCGGAGCTGGGCGATGGCTTCCACACTGGCCATGGCCCCCGCCACGGCCCTCACCGTCCTGGGTGTCTATCTCTTCAGCCGGCCTCAGGTGAGCCCGACCTCTCTGATGCTCTACCTCTGGTGGAAGGTCAGCGAGGCTGGGAGAGGGCTTGCGAGTTGGGCCGCCGAGGCGGTTGGGGGAATGCCCCTCTTCGCGCAGGTGCAGCAGTTCATTCTGGGCCTGGCGCCGACACCGTCCCTCCTCGTGGGGACCGCATTGGCGTTCTCGGCCATGACACTCATGGCCGTGTGGGTCCTCTATAGAAATGTCCTTTCACCCTCGTTGGAGCGTCGTAAGTATGCGTCTGTCACCCTTTGAATTGGGTTCGGCTGCGCTCCTCGCCGCGGCGGTCGGAGTCTCGGCCGCCGGCCTGGCGGCCCAGGAGCGGCCCATGGTATCCAGTGAGGTCGCGGTGGCCCGGGGAGAGGCGACTCTCGTCCTGGAGTTCTCCGACGGCGGTTCCCTGGTCGTCACGTTCGAAGACGGGGAGATCTTCCTCGACGGCGTGGTGGTGGGTGAGTTCGAAGCGGGAGAGGCCCTGGAGGATTCCTGGCGTGGCCTACTCGGCCAGGCCATTTCCCTCCGGGATGAGGCCCTGGCCGACGCTCTCGTCGCCTGGGCTCCCCCGGAGGGTTTGAATGAGCCAAGCGCCCGGGCGGGTGCGACCATCGACCAGGCCCTGGAAGACGCCCTCAGGCCGCCGGCCCCGGCGGATGAGACTGCGGATGCTCCGGCCGTGGACCCTCGCGAAGGGACGAGCCTGACCCTCGGTAGCCTGCTGGCTCTGGTGGAAGGCCGAGAGAGCCTTCTTGCCGCCCTGGACGGAGCGGACCTGAGAATCACCCTGGGCGAGGATGTCGTGATCGAGGCCGGGGAATCGGTGGACGGAGGCCTCGTGGTCGTCGGTGGAAACCTGAACGTGTACGGCACGGTCGAAGGTGACGCGGTCGTGGTCGGCGGGACCGTGCACCTCTATGACGGCGGGCGGGTGGAGGGCGACCTGCACTTGGCGGACTCCCAGTTCTTCCGGGACGGCGGCCAGGTGATGGGGACCGTGAGTACCCTGGAGCCTCGCGGGGACCCGGTGCCCGGAGCCCTGGACCGAGAGGACCTGCGCCGTGAGATCCGGGAGGCGGTCGCGCCCCGAGCCCCCCGGTCCCACTCCTTCTGGAGCCCGTTCCGTAACATCGGAGAGGGCGTGGCCGGTCTCTTCCGGAACCTCATCACCCTGGGGCTTCTGGCGCTGGCCGGCCTGGGGATGATCTACTTCCTGCCCGATCGCCTCGAGGTGATCGCGGATACCATCCAGCAGGCGCCGGCCCGCTCCGCCGCCGTGGGCGTCGCCAGCGGCTTCCTGCTCCTGCCCGCGTACGTACTCGGGATGGTGGTGCTCGCGGTGTCCATCGTGGGAATCCCGGTGCTCCTCGCGTGGATTCCCCTCTTCCCGATCCTGGCCCTCCTGGCTGCGGCCGTAGGGTACGCCGCCGTGGCCCGGAACCTGGGCCGGTGGATCGCGGAACGGGATATCCAGGGCACCGACTGGGTCCAAAGTCACAGTTCGTTCTCCATGCTGCTCGGCGGCATCGGGGCCCTCTTGCTCCCATTCATCGCCGGTAACGTGATCCACATGGCGGGAGACTGGCTCGGGTTCCTGGAGTCCCTTCTTACCGTCTTCGGGATCATGGCCACCGTGGCCGCCGTCATGGTGGGCTTCGGAGCCGTGGTCCTGACACGGGGTGGTCGCCGCAGCGGCTTCGCCGATGGCGTGGACTTCGATTTCGATCTCCCCGACTGGACCCCGCGTCGTCCCTGGCGGGAAGCCTGGCAGACGGCTCGCGGCATGGACCGGGACTCGGATGCCGGGAAGGACTCCGGTGCTGAAGCCGGGCCCACAGAGGACACGGAGACCAACGATGCGTAGACGGAGCAGCTGGATCCTGGTGGCACTCGCCCTGTGCACCTTGCCTGGCGTGGACCGGGCAGAGGGGCAGAGTTGGCGGACCCTGAACAGCTCCAGGCAGGTCTCGGGAGAGGACGAGGTCACCGTGAAGGTGAAGTACGCGGCCGGCCGGTTCAACGTGAAGCCGGGGGGCGGCGGCAGTCTCTACGAGATGATGCTCACCTACGACGAGGACAACTTCGAGCCGGTCAGTGAGTACAGCCGGGGAATCCTGACCCTCGGCGTGGACGGCATCCGGAAGAACATCGACATCGACGGTGAGAACGAATCCCGTCTGGACCTGACCCTTAGCCGACGGGTCCCCATGGACCTGGAGTTGGAGTTCGGAGCCGTGAAGGCGGACTTCGACCTGTCCGGCGTGCCCCTGAAGAGCCTGAGCGTGACCACGGGGGCGTCCGAGAGCCTCCTGGTCGTCGACGAAGCCAACCCTGTGCCCATGGGAACGGTGGAGATCGAGGTGGGAGCGGCTTCGTTCAAGTCCCGGGGCCTGGGCAATCTCAACGCGGAGAGGATCACCGTCGATGCCGGCGTAGGGACCGTGGAGCTGGACCTGACCGGGGAGTGGAAGCGCGACGGCCGGGTATCCGTGGACATGGGGCTCGGTGCCCTGACCCTTCGGCTTCCGTCGGACATGGGCATCCGCCTGACCAAGGACACCTTCCTCACCGGGCTCGACGCCGAAGGGCTCGAGAAGCGCAACGGCGGGTACTACTCGGAGAACTGGGACACGGCCGAGTATCAGTTGGAGATCAGCGTCGACGCGGCCTTCGGCAAGATCGAAGTGGTCTGGGCTCCGTGACCGACCGTAGACGACCGCTGAATCTCTGAAGGCCAAATTCCGTAAGGATGGGTGCCCGGCCGATGGGGCCGGCACGACCTGGGAGGAACCATGCTGGGAACACTGCTCACCCTGTTCGCCGTGGGACTCGGTACGATCATCGTACTCGGGGTGCTGCTTTCGGTGATCGGGACCGTACTATCGGTGACGTTCGGCCTAGGCGCGTTCCTGCTCTTCAAGGTCGCGCCGATCCTTCTGGTCGGATGGGTGGTCCTCAAGCTCATCGACCGGAAGTCGGGGGACAATCAGCTGTCCGCCGCGGACCGGCGCTGGCTCGAGGGCGACGGATAGAAAGCGCGGGGGGCTGCTGCCCTCGAGGTGAATAGGCGACGGGCCGGGGATCGATCCCCGGCCCGTTCGCTTTTCCATGCCCTTCCGGCGAGAAGATCCCGGACCCAGCCAGCGAATCAGTGCTCGGCGCCGCGCCAGTCGATCACCCGGCCAATGGCGTCGAGCAGGGCATCCGGATCTTCCACGTCCCCCACCCGCTTCGCCCCCCACTCCCCCCGGGGCACGTCGGACGAGGCGACCCCGTGCAGGGCTTCCGGAAAGTCCTGGATCACGTCCACCAGGCGCATCCGTGCCAGGGCCGGGCGCCCCGGAGCCGAGAGAGGGAACCGGGGCACGTCTCAGCCCACCGCCCGGGCGTCGTCAGCCTCCTGCATGATACGGAGTGCGATGGCCTGGAGGGCGGTCCCGGCCGGGGAGTCCGGTGAGCTCAGGACCGTGGGCCGGCCCTCGTCGCCCGCCCCTCTTACCGCAGCGTCCAGGGGCACATCTCCGAGGAAGGGAACGTCCATCTCCTTCGCGAGGCGCTTGCCCCCGCCGGAGCCGAAGATGTCCTCCCGCTCCCCACAGTGGGGACACACGTATCCGCTCATGTTCTCCACGATCCCCAGGACCCGGGTGTTCACCCGCTCGAACATGCGGATGCCCCGCATGACGTCCCCGGTCGCCACGTCCTGGGGCGTCGTCACCATGACGGCGCCGTCCAAATCGATGGTCTGGACCAGGGAGAGCTGCGCGTCCCCGGTTCCCGGGGGCATGTCCACGATCATCACGTCCAGGTCGCCCCAGTCCACCTGCTCCAGGAACTGTTTCAGGATCCCGGCGATGAGCGGGCCTCGCATGATCGCCGGCTGGTCCTCCTCCAGCAGGAACCCCAGACTCATCAGCTTCACGCCGTGGGCCGTCAGGGGCTCGATCATCTCCTGGCCCCGGGTTCCACTCACCGAGGGGCGCCGTGACTCTCCAAACATCCGGGGGATGTTGGGCCCGTAGATGTCCGCATCCAGGAGCCCCACCGCCAAGCCCTCCGATCCAAGGGCGGCGGCCAGGTTGCTCGCCACCATGGACTTGCCCACGCCACCCTTGCCGGAACTCACCGCGATCACCCGGCCGACCCGGGACAGGAGCCCCGGCTTGGGAGTGGGTGCCGGGACGGAGCCGGGCTTGAGACCCCCATCCCCCCCGGACGGCGCTGCCGCTCCGGTCTGGGGAAGCTGGACGTTCACCTTCACCGAGGTCACGCCGCTCACACCCTCGGCGGCGCTTCGGGCGGCCTTCACGAGGGAGCCGGGGTCTTCGGGTCGGAGGGTGAAGGAGAACCGAACCTCACCGGCCGCGTCGGCCACCAGATTCTGGACCTGGCCGCCGTCGAGTAGATCCTTCCCGGTGTCTGGGTGGATGACCTGGGAGAGTGCGTCGCGCACCGCGCGCTGGAGCAATTCGTTGGACATATGTTGAGGGGTCGCTCGGACAGGAAGGACTGGGGAGTGGAGGCAGCTAGACGGCCTGGACCTCGACGACGCCCGGCACGGATTCCCGGAGTCGGCGTTCGATCCCCTCCTTGAGGGTGAACATGGAAATCGGGCAGGACTCGCAGGCCCCCATCAAGCGCACGGACACCACGCCCGCGGCCTCGTCGAAGCCGAGCAACTCGACATCGCCGCCATCCGCCTGGATGGCAGGCCGGATCCCGTCGAGGACCTCCTGAATCATGTCGGTTACAGCCACGCGAGCCCTTTCGTGCCAGGGGGAGTCGGGCCCCGGAAACCCGACACGAAGCTACCCGAAAGGCGCAAATGGAGTCAACTCGTGGAGGGCTTCTCCAGGCCTCGCCGGGATGGCCGTCAGCAGCCGCCCCGCGGTGGCTGCCGACGGTTGCGTGAGGTGCCGGGCAGGGCGAGATTCCGGAGGTCCCGGAGGGAGGGGAGCGACTGCGGTTCGCTCCCCACTCCCGATGCGGAGCGAGGCGAGAAACCGGGCCGGTTTCCCGCTATTTTTTCGCCCGGGCCCGAGCCCACAACCCACCTCACGCGAACCGTCGAGTGCCACCATGATCAATGGGAAGCTCAAAGTCCCGGCTCCGGTCAACGAGCCGGTCTTTTCATATGCCCCTGGAACCCCCGAGCGGGCGGAACTGAAGTCCAAACTCGACGAACTCTCCGCCAGCGTTCTGGAGATCCCGGCGATCATCGGGGGCGAGGAGATCTTCACCGGCGAGACGGTGGACCAGGTCATGCCCCACAACCACGGGCACGTCCTCGCCCGGGTCCACAAGGCGGGGGCACCGGAAACCCAGAAGGCCATCGAGGCATCCGCGGCTGCCCATGCGGAGTGGGCCCACTGGCCGTGGGAGGATCGGGTGGCCGTGTTCCTCCGGGCCGCGGAGATCCTCTCGGGTCCTTACCGGTCCACGGTCAACGCCGCGACGATCCTGGGTCAGTCCAAGACGGCCCATCAGTCCGAGATCGACGCCGCCGCCGAGCTCATCGACTTCTTCCGGATCAACGCGTCGTTCGCTGAGAAGATCTACGAGGACCAGCCCAGGAGCTCGAAGGGCGAGTGGAACTGGTCCGACTATCGGCCGTTGGAGGGGTACGTCTACGCGATCTCTCCCTTCAACTTCACCGCCATCGGGGGGAATCTCTGCGGAGCTCCGGCACTGATGGGGAACACCGTGCTCTGGAAGCCTGCCCACACGGCCGTTTTCAGTTCCTACTACGTCTACAAGGTCCTGGAGGAGGCGGGCCTGCCCCCCGGAGTGATCAACTTCATCCCGGGCAAGTCCTCGGCGATTTCGTCGGTCGCCCTCCACCACAAGGCGCTGGCCGGGATCCACTTCACCGGGTCCACGCCCGTGTTCCAGCTCCTCTGGCGGACCGTGGGGGAGAACATCGCGGACTACGACGGCTACCCCCGGATCGTGGGCGAGACGGGTGGGAAGGACTTCCTGGTCGCCCACCCCTCCGGAGACGCCCAGGCGGTGAAGACGGCCATCATCCGAGGCGGCTTCGAGTACCAGGGCCAGAAGTGCTCGGCCCTCTCCCGGGCATACATCCCCGAGAGCATGTGGAAGGAGATCGGCCAGGACCTCATCGACGAGATCAACGGAATCAAGATGGGTGATCCGGCCGACTTCACGAACTTCATGGGCGCCGTCATCGAGCAGTCGGCCTTCGACGACATCACCGCCTACATCAAGGACGCTTCGGCTTCCGGTGATGCCGAGATCCTGGCCGGAGGGGGGTACGACGACTCCGAGGGCTTCTTCATCCGCCCCACCCTCATCCGCGCCCTGAAGCCGGACTACCTCACCATGTGCGAGGAGATCTTCGGGCCGGTGGTCTCCATCTTCATCTACCCGGACGGGGAGTGGGATCAGATCCTCGAGGTGGTGGACCGGACGTCCCCGTACGCGCTCACCGGCGCCGTTTTCTCCCGGGACCGGGGGCCGGTCCTCCAGGCCCACCGGGCACTGCGATTCGCGGCCGGGAATTTCTATGTCAACGACAAGCCGACGGGCGCGGTGGTTGGTCAACAGCCGTTCGGTGGGGCACGGGCCAGCGGCACCAACGACAAGGCCGGCTCCATGATGAATCTGCTGCGCTGGGTTTCGGCCCGGAGCGTCAAGGAGACGTTCGTGCCTCCCACCGACTACCGGTATCCGTTCATGGATTCCGAGTAACCGCAGGTGGACGCCGAGTAGCCGGCGACCGCCGATCGGCGGGGTGGACCCAGAGGGGTGGCCGGGACTTCCGGCCGCCCCTCTTTTTCGCCTCAGGGCATCCGGGCGGGCACGAGCCTCAGGCGAGCGACCGTCCGGGCCTCGACACCCTCCCGAGAGAGGGGCAGAAGCCAGAGTTCCCCACGGAGCCAACGGGGCAGTTGATCGAAAGCGTGGTCGCCCCTGGGGTATCCGGACTGTCCCCCGGGTAGGATGAACCCCCCCGATCCGTCCAGGTCTGCCAGATCCACCACGTGACGTTGGCTCGGGCCGTGGGTGGAGACGAACGGCGGTTCGGCCCCACCGAACCAGGAGACGTTCACGCTGTGGGTGGAGCCCTCCCGTGCGATACCCCGTCTCCCGAATCCGGCGGGTCCCGAGATCAGCGGTATGCGGGAGAGAGGGTGATCCAGGGTGAGGGTGTGGACCTCGCCCCAGGCGCGATCGTCCGCCGCGGTGGCCGCCTCCCGGGCGGCGAGCACCTCCAGGGAGTCCGGGCCGGGCCGGGAGTCCAGGGCCTTTTCCACCATGTAGAGGGGGAAATAGCCCCCTCTCCCACCGTAGAACTCCAGGCGCAGCCCTCGGGAGAGCGAGCGAATCCACGAGTGGAAGAGCGCCGCCTCCCTGCTCGGGAGGTCCGCCGCCCCGTCCCACGCATCGAGGCGTGCCCCCTCGGCGTCCAGACCTGCCGCCCGGAACGCTTCCGCGGCACGGGCCCGGTAGCGGAGGGCGAACAGGCTCACAAGATCCATCTGGAGGCCAGCCATGGTGCCGACATCGTGGGCATCGCGGGCCTCGATGAGCTCGCTGATCCGCCCGGCCCGATAGGGTCTGGCCCAGCCCCCGTCGTTCACCAGGTTGGCCAGGGAATCCCGGCCCTGGGCATTGTTGGCGGTGGCCACGTAGCCCCGTTGGGGCGCCAGTACGTGAGGATGCTCGGAGAACGGGACCGTGCCTTCCCAATCGTACGCCCCGGTCCACCCTGGAACCGGGAGGTTCGAGGGGCGTCCCGATGCCCGGATGGGAATCCGACCGGCCATCCAATACCCCCACTCCCCGGCTGTGTCGGCGAACACCACGTTCTGGTGGGGATTGCCTAAATCCGCCAAAGCGTCGACGAACGCCGGCGCGGACGGAGCCCGATTCATGGCCGCCACCGCCTCGAGGGTGCGGGCGGGCTGAAATCCGACCCACTGGAACGCCACCACCTCCGGCCTGCCGCCGGGCTCACTCTGGACCACCACGGGGCCGTGTCGCGTGGATCGGACGGTGTGGAGCACGTCGGCGGCGCCCCGGACCTCGATCACCTCCTCCCGAACCTGGAAGGGCTCCGATCCCCATGGGGTCAGGTATCGCGTCGAATCCGACGGGTCGACACGCTCGAGGAACAGGTCCGAGTCGTCCACGTAGGCGTTGGTGAACCCCCACGCCACGGCATCGCTGTGCCCCGCCACCACCCCCGGCGCTCCCGGTAGGCTCATCCCGACCACGTTCATGCCGGGGGCGTGAAGACCCACCAGGAACCAGATGTTCGGGGCATCCAGGCCCAGGTGCATGTCGTTGGCCAGGAGGGGCTTGCCGGAGAGCGAGCGAGCGCCTCCTAGCACCCAGGAGTTGGACGCTCTCGAGATGCTACCCAATTCGAGGAACCGGGCGGTGTGATCCGGGAGGGGCTTGAACACCAGAGTGCCGGCCGGGTCGTCAGGGACCGGAGCGAGACCTCCGAGATCCCCCCGTACCTGGGTGCTCGGTGCCACGGCCACGGACGATGGGTCCGCGCCCACCTCGGTCCGGCCTCCCTGCCCGCCGGGCCAGCCTTCCACGATGGTGACCCCCCACTCCGGGTACTCCGGGAGAAGAGCGGCCACCGCCGAGTCTCCAAGGGTCTCCCGTGCGTTGCCCATGCCCATGGCGGCCTGATACTCCGAGAGATCCCACGCCATGATCTTCTCGAGGGCCACGACCCGTTGTACGGTCCAGGGTTCGGGCTCGGCCCGCAGGAGAACGAACTCGGGTGGCAGGGGACCCTCCCAGGTCTCGAGGGCCCGGTTGACCCCGGCGGCATAGGCCTCCGCGTGGGACACGAATTCGGGGGAGAGGATCTCTAGGGACCCCAGTGCGGCGCGCCCCAGCCCGATGGTACGCAGGAACCGATCCGTGCCCAGCGCGGCCTCCCCGAACAGCTCGCTGAGCCTCCCCTCGGAGACCCTCTTGACGAGCTCCATCTGCCAGAGACGCTGGGTGGCGTGGACGTACCCCTGGCCGAAATAGGCGTCGGGAACGGATTGGGCCCAGATGTGGGGCACTCCCAGGGAGTCGAAGAGAATCTCCACCGGAGCCCCGATCCCTGCTACGGTGCGATCCCCTGTAGGAAGCCCCGGGCCCTGGAGGACCCGGGAGATGGAGAGGGCGCCCACGACCGCGACGACGAGGACCACCCCCCCAAACCAGACCAGGACGGTCCTCCGGCGACGACTCACGTCCCCGGCCCCTTCCCACCCGCGATTCGAGCGGCCGCCAGTCCGCGGGCAAAGTCCGCCCTCAGGTCGTCCACATCCTCGATGCCCACGGAGATCCTCACGTATCCGTCACGGATGCCAAGGGCCGTGCGTTCATGGGCGCTGAAACCGGCGTGGGAAGTGAGCCTCGGCTGAGACACCAGGGTTTCGACTCCCCCCAGGCTCGGGGCGAAGCAGGCGAGTTCCAGGGCCGAACAGAAGGCGTCTGCGGAGAGTGCGCCGCCCTCGAGCTCGAGCCCGAGCATCCCCCCGAAGCCCGAAAGGAGGTCGGCAGCCAGAGCGTGGTCGGGATGGGACGGGAGCCCGGGGTAGGCCACCCCCGAGACGCCCGGTTGGGCCTCCAACCAACGGGCCAGCGCCATGGCATTCCGATTGTGCGCCTGGATACGAGGCACGAGGGTCTTGAGGCCCCGGTCCAGGAGCCACGCCGAGTGGGGATCGATGGCCGGGCCGTAGAGCTTCATGGCGTCCCGGACGCCGGCGATCAGGTCGGCCGGACCCGTGACCACGCCCGCGATCAGGTCCGAGTGGCCCCCCAGGTACTTGGTCGCACTGTGCATGCAGAGCGTGACACCCACGTCCACGCCCCGGAGGTTCACCGGACAGGCGAAGGTGAGATCCGCCAGGAGGGGCACTCCGAGACGGGCTGCGGCGCGGGCGGCGGGTCTCGGGTCGAACACCCGCATCAACGGATTGGTGACGACCTCCATGAGGAGGAGTCGGGTGGTAGGCGTGGCCGCCTCGATCCAACTCTCCTCGCCCTCTGGTTCGATGAACGTGGTCTCCACTCCTCGGCGGGGTAGCTCCGTGGCCAGGAGCCCGTGGGTGGCGCCGTAGAGGTGTCGGGACGCCACCACGTGATCACCGGCCTCGGTGAGGGAGAGCAAGGCCATGGCCAGGGCGGCCATCCCGCTCGAGAGGGCCAGTCCGGCCTCGGTCCCCTCCAGGGCCGCCACCTTCCGCCCCACCGCCACCTGATTGGGATTGTTGCCGTAGCGGGTATACAGGAGGTCGTGCCCCACCTCCCCCCGCCCGCCGAAGAACGTGGCGCTCTGGAAGATCGGGTCCACCACCGGCCCACGACGGTCGCCCCCGAGATGCGTTCCATGCACGCCCAGGCTGGCCGGCGCCAGGGCTCCATGGGGCCCAATCGCACCGCCGGCCTCCGGGGTGTCACCGCTCTCGCCTGCCCCCGGGTCCGCCGGATTTGGACGGTGCTCGCTGCTCATTCGGCCTCCCGCGGTCGCAGGGTTTTTGTGGTCAGTCCAGTAGGTCCCGGACGAGCTGACTCAACGCCACGAGGTCATGTCCGTCGTCGGTGCGAAACACGAGTCGGTGGTCCAGGAGCCATTGCACGGAGACTTCCCCATCCCCGTTCACCCCCAGGGATTTCGCCTGGGCGGTAGGAAGCACGCCCTGGTCCTCCACGGCAGCCCAGATGCGTCGGTGCTCTTCACCGAGCGGCCCGAGGAGTTCGAAGCGGCCCTCCCCCGTCTCGGCCACTGCCCACAGGTCGTGGCGCTCCAGGACGGCTTCGATGGGCTCCCGATGTGGAAAGCGAACTCCGTGGAAGACGAAGAAGGCCTCCCGACTGGCGTCGTCCCGCTGGTACTTCAACAGCAGCTTCGCCACGACCTCGTCCGCGCAGGAGAAGTCAATGAGGGTGACCTCGGAAAGGTCGATGACCGAGAGGGTCCTGGGGTTCGGTCCGCTGAGCTGCCCTTCGATGGCAAGCCGGACGGCCCGCCCGGTTGGCCGGGTGACCAGGTGGCTATAGAGCGAAGCCACCGTTCGCTGCATGAGCGAGCGCACGTCGATGGCGATGGGATCGATGCCGTGGTCAGGAAGCATCGTCCGCCCGGGCGGGAAGGATGATGTTGATCTGGGCGCCGGGGAAGTAGACCAGGCCCTCCTCCAGCGGCGGCGTGTCGTCCCATTCGGGCGCCTGGGCGATCCTGGCCGTGCCGCTCCGAATGGAGATCACGCCTTCCCACCGCCTGACCTGCTTCCGGATCTGCTGAATGCCCTGCCCCCGTCCCGAGTCGGGAAACCGGGTGAGGCCGTGCATGAACGCGGCCTCCAGAGCCGTGGCATCGCCCCATCGGTCTCCGAACCGGCCCGCGTGCTCCTCTTGGAGCGAGCCTCGGAAGCCCCGGCCCAGATCTCCCACCGACAGAAGCAGAACGTGCCGGCCCAGCCGCCGGGTCCAGTTGTAGGCCTGGGCCGCGACCCACCCCGGCGCTTCCGCGTGCTCCACGATGTTCTGACATACTTCGGAGAGCACCACCGAGAACTGGACGACCGCGGTCGGAGGGTAGTTCAGGGTCCGGGAGAGAATGTTGACGGCCCGTTCCTGGACCCGGTCCACCACCGAATGGATGTCGCTGTTCGTGGTGATCGGGGTGATCTCGAGGAGTACGTCCGAACTCCGATCCGGCTTCCTATGGTGCTTTCCCGCGAACTCGAAGATGGACTCCGCCGCAGCGTGGAAACCCATGCGGCCCAGGTAACCGTCCACCTCGGCGGACTCGGGCAACTGCAGGTGGACTTCGCTCCCCCCTCGATCCCGCAGGTAGCGGCCGGCCGCCAGAAGTCCGACCATCCCCATGGGATCCACCCAGCGGAGGTGTCGGGCATCGAAGAGCGCCTTCCCTTCAGCGACCGCGTCTACCGCGGCCACCAATTGGTCGAAGGTGTGGTGGTCCAGGGACGCCGGGACGGGAATGACGTTCAACGCTACTCCTTGACCGGTGAAAGGCGGCCCAAGAGGTGGAGGTGTAGGCCGCGAGCGCCGTGGAAGATCACGTTTCGGGCGGCGGTTTCGTTGGCGAATTCCATGGCGACGTCCAGGGGATCTCCCGCCAGGAGTCGGGAGAAGAAACTAGCCCCCCATACGTCCCCGCAACCAGTAGGGTCTCCGTCTACCGATTCAAGTCGTTGGGGGATCTTCCGGCTCGTCGCCGGGCCGGGCACCGCGACCTTGCTCCGAAGCTCCGGCCAAGTCGCAGGATCCGCCCGAAAACCCGAGCCCGCCACGTAGGCCGCTCCTTCGCCACCCAGCGTGACCGCAATGAGCTTCAGGTCGGGGCCGACCACCTCCGCGGCCAACTCCCAGGGGTCTCCGTACTGCCGACCCAGCAGGGCGAACTCGTCCTCATTCACCTGCACAGCGTCGAAGGAACGAAGCCATTTCCCCCAGGACGGAAGCAGCTGGGGAACCCTGAGACCAGCCGCGGAGACCCCGAGAAAGAGGGAGTGGAGGTCGGCGTAGGTCGGGCCGGGAAACTCGGTCCGAATCGCCATGGCCGTATCGAGTTCCATCTCCATACCAGAAATGAAGTTGACGTACAGCGCATCACAATCTGATAGAAGCGGAGCGAGCTCCGCCCACGTCCACGGAGGGACCCCCCCGCTGAGCCTCTCCGTCCGTCGATCCCGGTCCAGATAGCGCAGATCGACACGGTTGTTGGGCTCGGGGACCAGCCGGACGCCGGGGCCCACCACGACCCTCGGCACGTCGCGGAGGAATCGCAGGGCCGACTCTCCGAGGTCGCGACCGATCTTGAGAATGGGAACCACATCCCAGCCGTCGGGGAGCCCTGCCGCTAATCCACCGAGAGCGTAGGCGATGCCACCCCACTCCTCAACCGGCGCTCGAAGGGGATCCCGGTCCACGATCCGATCCCAGACCAGGGTGCCGATCACGGCCAGTCGGCGACGCCCGGGGGCCGTGGCCTTCACGGTCACGGCCTGGCCAGGCCTGGATCCAAGCCCTCGGCTGGTGCGTCCAGGTGGTCCACGAAGATCCCGGCAGCCCCGATTACCCCGGCATCGGCCCCCAGCTGAGCCGCCACGATCCGGCACGCCGAGACGGCTGGCAGGAACGCACGGCGGCGAACCTCCGCCCGCAGAGGATCCAGTAGGGCGTCCCCCGCCCGGGTGACGCCACCCGCGATCACCACCACTTCGGGATTCACCAGGTTGATGAGGTTCGCCAGTCCGACCCCCAGGTACCTTGCAGTCTCGAGCAGCACTGCGGACGCGAACGCATCCCCGGCCAGGACGGCTTCGAATACGGTCTCGGCGGTGATCTGATCGAGATCCCCGTCCACGAGGCCCGGGAGGCTGGATTCCTCTCCCGCCTCGATCCCCTCCACAGCCCTCGCGGCGATGTTAGGTCCCGAGGCGTAAGCCTCTAGACAGCCGTAATTTCCACATTTGCACCGCCGACCTCCGTAATTGATCGTCATGTGGCCGATCTCCCCGGCGGCGTCGGAGGCACCGTGGAGCACCTTGCCTCCCAACACGATCCCACCGCCGACACCGGTCCCGACGGTGAGACCCACGAGCGTTTGCACGCCGCGGCCCGCACCCATCCACCACTCTCCGTAGGTGGCACAGTTGGCGTCGTTGTCCAGGACTGCCGGGAGACCCAATGGCCCGGCGATGAGGTCGCGGACCGGGAAGTTCTTCCAACCCAGGTTCGGCGTGGTCAGCACCAGCCCCGTCGCCCGGTCGAGGGGGCCGGGGCATCCGATCCCGATCCCGGCCACGTGCCGCGCAGGGTCGACCCCGACCTCGGCCATGACCTGCCGAAGCATCTCGATGACGGTGTCGGTGACGGCCTCGCCTCCCCTGGACGCGTCGGTAGGCCGCACGACCCTTCCCGCCGGAGGGCCACCCTCCCTGGGCACGAGACCCACCGAGAGGTTGGTGCCTCCGATGTCAACGCCCAGGACCCACCGCGCATCGGTCATGGCCGGCCTCACTCGTCCAGGGACAGGACGGCCAGGAATGCCTCCTGGGGAATCTCGACGGATCCTACCTGCTTCATGCGCCGCTTCCCCTCCTTCTGGCGCTCGAGGAGCTTCCGCTTACGGGTGATGTCCCCTCCATAGCACTTGGCGGTCACGTTCTTCCGAACCGCCTTGACGTTCGTGCGGGCCACGATCTTTGCACCGATTGCGGCCTGGATGGCCACTTCGAACTGCTGCCGCGGAATCAGTTCCTTGAGCTTGCTCGCCAGGTCGCGCCCGTAGCTCTGGGCCTTGTCCTGGTGGATGATCACGCTGAACGCGTCGACGGCATCGCCGTTGACGAGAATGTCCAGCTTCTGCAGGGCCTCGGGACGGTACTCCAGGAACTCGTAGTCCAGGCTCGCATAGCCCCGGGTGCCACTCTTGAGCTTGTCGTAAAAGTCCAGGACGATCTCGGAGAGGGGGAGTTCGTAGTCCAACTCCACCCTCTGGGGGTCCAGGTACTGCATCCCCTTGAACTCACCCCGGCGCTCATGGCAAAGCCTCTGGACGTTCCCGATATACTCTGCGGGACACATGATCCGAGCCTTCACAAAGGGCTCGGCGATGTGCTGTATCCGCCCCCGGTCGGGCAACTTGGAGGGGTTCTCCACGACCAGATCCTGGCCGTCCGTCATGGAGACGTGGTATTCCACGTTGGGCACCGTGGTGATGAGGTCGACGCCGAACTCCCGCTCCAGCCGCTCCTGGATGATCTCCATGTGGAGCAGACCCAGGAACCCGCAACGGAATCCGAACCCCAGAGCGGCCGACGTCTCGGGCTCGAAGCGCAGCGACGCGTCGTTCAACTGGAGACGTCCCAGAGCATCCCGCAGCTCCTCATAGTCGTCGGCGTCCGAGGGGTAGAGGCCCGCGAACACCATGGGCCGGACCTCCTCGTAGCCGGGAAGCAGCTCCGTGGCCGGATTCTCGGCATCGAGGATGGTATCGCCGGCTCTGGTGTCGGACACCGACTTGATCGCCGCGACCAGGTATCCCACCTCGCCGGGACCCAGTTGCTCCTGGGGAACCCGCCGCAACTGACTGTAGCCGACCTCGGTCACCTCGTAGCGGACGCCGACGTTGCCGAACGTGACCTGCATCCCGGGACGGAGTACGCCGTCCACCACGCGGATGCTGGGGACGGCACCGAGGTACTTGTCGTAATAGGAATCGAAGATCAGGGCCCGGAGCGGGGCATCCGCGTCTCCCACCGGGGCAGGAAGGCGATGGACGATGGCCTCCAGGAGGTCGTCCACCCCGACCCCTTCCTTGGCGCTCACCGCCAGGATCGACTCAGGCTCCACTCCCAGCAGGTCGACCAGTTCCTCCCTGCGCCGCTCGGGCTCGGCGCCCGGCAGGTCGATCTTGTTCAGGACGGGGATGATCTCCAGGTCCGCGTCCATGGCCAGGAACAGGTTGGAGAGGGTCTGAGCCTGGATCCCCTGGGAAGCGTCCACCACCAGAATCGCTCCCTCGCATGCCGCCAGGGACCGAGAGACCTCGTAGGTGAAGTCCACGTGCCCGGGGGTGTCGATGAGGTTCAACTCGTAGAGCTCGCCGGACGCGGACGTGTAGTTCATCCGCACCGCGTGGAGCTTGATGGTGATTCCCCGCTCCCGCTCCAGTTCGTTGTCGTCCAGCACCTGCTCACGCATCTGACGACGGTCCAGCGACCCGGTCTGCTCGAGGAGGCGATCGGCGAGAGTCGATTTCCCGTGGTCGATGTGGGCGACGATGCAGAAGTTCCGGATGTGATCTGTGCGCAAGAGCTTGGCCTGATCGGGTCGAGCTGGAACCGTGAGACGCTGGAGACGTGGAACATAATCCTACGCGGGAACGGGGATCAATCGGCCCACCCCCGGCCATGGAGCTCGCAGTTCGTTTTGATTGACCCGAATCGTGCAGGCTAGGCATTGTTGAGCATGCGCAACCGACGATTCGGCGGGGCCGGTCCCGGCCCCACCACCTCCCTGATTCTCCTCTGCCTCTGTGCCTCCGTGGGCACGGCCGAAGCCCAGTTGGTGCCGTCAAGCACCACAGCTCTTGGAATGGGTGGGAATCATGCCGCGATGGCCCGAGGCCTCGTGGCCCTCGGGATCAACCCCGCCAACCTGGGGCTCTCCGACAACCCCAGTTGGTCCCTTGCCATCCCGGTTCTCGGGGGGATGCAGGGGTTGGAGCCCATCACCCTCGGCGACCTGCTTTCCACCGACGGCGACTTCCTCCCGGACGAGAAGAAGGACGCCTGGCTGGAGGAGATCCGCCGGGCGGACGGCCAATCCGGTCTGGGTCGCGCGGAAATCACCGGGCTGGCCGTGTCGGTAGGGCCCGTGGCCTTCCAGGTTCAAGGACAGGCCTTCGTGGACGCGAGCCTGAGCCCGTTCGCGTCCGAGCTCATTCTGTACCGGGACCAGTGGGCCACCAGGCCCCTCCCTTCGGACCTGGACCTGGCCGGATCCCGAGCAGACGGAAGCGGGGTCACGACCTTCGCCTTGGGAGCCGGTTTCCCCGTAGCGGAGGACCTGTTCGGGTTGGAGGGTGAGCGTCTCGCCGTGGGAGCCAGCTTGACCTATAGCCTCGGAAACGGTGTCTTCCTGGCCCGGGATCCCCAGGGCCTCGTGGACGCCGGCTCTCCCATTGCGCTGCTGGCCTTCCCCATACTCCAGACCGATGAGGACGACTATCAGTTCAACGGCGGATCGGGGGTCGGGCTCGACCTCGGTGTGAGTTGGCAGGGAGGCCCCTGGGGCGTGTCCGTCTCGGTGGCCAACGTGTTCAACACGTTCAACTGGGATCTGGACGCCCTGGCCTACTATCCGGGCGAGGTGGTGGTGGGCCCCGGGGGTGTGAGCCTGGACTACGACAAGCGGCCCGCACAGCAGGCGCCCCAGGTGCTCCTCGACCAGCTCGACGGACTGCGATTCAGGCCGCGGATGGCCATCGGGACCCGATGGGACGCAGCGGACGCCGTCACCCTGGCCGTGGACGTCCAACATCGGTTCGGAGAGGGGCTACCTCTGGGACCGCCGACACGGGCCGGCGTCGGACTGGACTTCCAGGTCGTCCCCCAGGTCTCGCTGCAGACGGGACTTACCTATGTGACGGATGGGGTCAGGGCCGGGGTCGGTGCGGCCCTCACCTTCGGGCCATTCAACCTCGGCGGAGCCTACCAGCTTCAGCGAGGGGGCGTTGGGGACGCCCAACTCGTCGCCCTGGGGATCAGCTTCAACGCCCGCTGAATCCTCCCGCCGCGCCTCCGCCTCCGCCCCCCTTCTTGGGGGGAGGACGGCTGGGCGGGGCCCGCTTCGTGGGCACCGGCGGTGAAGAGCGGGACTGAGTTCGGGTCACGCCCCCGCGGCCGCTCGACGCCGGAGGACGGGACGGGTTGACGGTCCGTTGAGGGGTCACCGACCTGCCGCCTCCGACCGGACTTCGAGGGGTCACGGTGCGCCCGGTGGTGCCGGATCGCGGAGGGGAGACGGTCTGCCGCGGGTTCACCACGCGACCCGGACGCGCGCTCCCAGAGCCGGTTCCCGTCCTCGGAGGGGAAGACACGCCTCCGGCCGGGGGTCGCGCGGAACCTCGGGGCCGGGTGGTATTGACCCGCGCCGAGGGGCGGGTGGGAGGCGAGGTCTGGGTCGGGCGCCTCTGGACCACCGGAGCGCCCGACGCAGGCGGTGCGCCCGATCCCTGACGAGTCCCGCTCACCGCCCCCCGTGGCGACGTGACCCCCCTCGGAGGGCTCCCGTAGGTCCCCCGGGGATCGGGGGAGACCACCGGTCGCGTTCCTCCCGCCGAAAGCCCTCGCGGCTGGGCAGTGGGCACCCCGAGCAGGGAACTCCGTCCCCCCGAACCCGAGCGGTAAGCGGAGGTGAAATCCGAGGGCACAGGAGCTCCGCTCCCGGCGGAGATCTCCCGCCGCACGAGCTCAGGCGCACCGGGCTCGCCGGCCGCTCGCTCTTTGAAGCTGAACCTGGGATATCGCCCGGGCATGGCCGGCCGGGTCCACACGACCCGGGTACCTGAGTACCGATACGCCGGGTAGTAGAAGGGATCGTCCCATATGACCAGCCGGAAGCTCACGCAGGAGAACTGATAGGGGTCCCACGCGTTGTAGGGGCGGTACCCATGGCAGTCGTAGCAGAGGAAGCGCGGGTAGTCGTGGGCCCCGCCCACGTCGTAGCTGAGGAAGTCCAGGGCATAGGGCACGTACTCCCAATCCGGAATCAGCGCCGCCACTACGTCGTCCATGGCAAGGTAGGGATCGGTGTACACGTTCTGCCCGACCAGGGACAGATCCCATCCCCCGTCCTGACGGGAGTAGGCGAAGCCCGAGTAGTCCATGGGGTCCGGCGAGGCTACCACGAAGAAGTACCCCATGCCCGGCGCATCATCGACGAACCAGTAGGGCGACTCGGGAAGGAGCACCCGGTAGTCTCTGCCTCCTCGGGCGAAACCGTCCTGGTGCGGGGCCGCAGGATACATGAGGCGCAGGACACCGTCCGTGGTGACCTGGAAGACGGCCACGTAGGCGTCGTACGAGGCCCGGTAGTAGATCCTGACCCGATCGCCGCTCTGTAGCACGGGATCGTCCCCCCGGTCCAGCCACACCCTCGCTGAGAGATCCACGTAGCCCTGGGCTTCCTGGGCAGACGACGGCGCGGCCGGAGCGATCCACGCTCCGAATCCCAACGCCAACACCAGCCCACCAGGTCCCAAAGCCTTGCGAATCATGAAGCTCCCCAGATCGCGCGTGAACTTCCACCCTTCTTGAAGCAGGGGGCATGCCACGTCAGACCCGGGTCCCTGTCTCGACATTCGGGTGCTTCCCGTTCCGGGCCTGTCCCGGCGGGGGGTCGGAAGCGTGTCCCACCAGGGGGACGAAGGCCGTCACCGTCGTCGCGATGGCCTGGAGGGCCGTTGGTGGTCCACTACCGTGGGGATTAGTTTCCGAGGCCCGATGAACGACCCTGCACCCCACTACCGACCCCCGTCCCGACCGGACCTGCTCGACCCTGGCACCCTGGCCCGCCTGGGGGGAGTCGAGTTCGTAGCCCGCCGAGTAGTGGAAGGGTTCCTGATGGGCCTGCACCGCTCACCCCACCGAGGCTTCTCGGCCGAGTTCGCCGAACTCAGGGCGTATCAGCCGGGAGACGACCTCCGCTACATCGATTGGAGGATGTACGGCCGCTCGGACCGCTTCTTCGTGAAGCAGTTCGAGGAGGAGACGAACCTCCGCGCATACCTGCTCCTGGACTGCTCCGCATCCATGGACTGGTCCTCGGCGCCCGAGTCACTCCCGTCCAAGCTCTGGTACGCCCGCCACCTGGCCGCGTCGCTCAGCCTCATCCTTCTTCGGCAGGGAGATGCGGTGGGTCTGGCGGCGTTCCACGAGCATCTGGCGGACCTCCTCCCGGCTCGGGGCGGAAACCGCCAATGGCACGAGATGGTTCGCCGACTGACCAACCTGGAGGGGGGCGGCCGTACCCTTGCCTCGTCGGCGCTGAAGGACGTGGCCGTGCGACTGCGAAAGCGCGGCCTCGTGGTCCTGATCTCGGACCTGTTGGTGGATCCCAAGGAGACCCGGCTCGCCCTCCAGTTCCTGCGGCATCGAGGCCACGAGGTCCTGGTCTTCCACCTCGTGGATCCGGGGGAGCGGGAAATCCCTGCCACGGGGGAGATCCGCTTCGTAGACCCGGAGTCGGGGGACGCGTTGCAGGTGAACGTCGCGGAGATCCGGAAGGAGTATGCCCAGGCAGTGGCGGAGGCCATTCTCGAGTGGGAGCGGGCGCTCCGACCCCAGGGGATCGAATACGCGGTGGTGGCGACGGACCAGCCCCTCTCGCTTGCCTTGGCCGAGTACCTTCGGAAGCGGGAGCGGCTGGGTTGAGCCCATGACCTTCCTCTCTCCCCTCCTCCTTCTGGCAGCCGCTGCGGTGGCCGTTCCGGTTCTGCTCCACTTTCTCCAGCGCTCCCGAGGACGGACCGTGTCGTTTCCGGCGGTCCGATACCTCCAGCGAACGGCCAAGGACCACGCCCGGTCCATTCGCGCACGGCAGAAGCTCCTCCTCTTCCTGAGAGTCCTTCTGCTGGCGCTCATCGCCCTGGCGGCCGCCCGACCCCTCCTGACGGCCCTCTCCTCCACCCACCCGCCCACGGCCCTGGCCATCGTGATGGACAACACGATGAGCTCGGGGGCCGTGGAGGGTGGCGTCAGAGCCCTGGATCGACTCAAAGACGTGGCCCGGGAATCGGTTTCCCGCGCCGGAGCAGAGGATCGAATCTGGCTCCTCCACGTGGGTGAGCCGTGGGTGCCGGCCCGTCCCCTGTCCCCGGAGCGCGCCCTCCAGGCCCTCGACGGAATCGACCCGGTCCCTTTTGGAGGTCCCCTCGGACCGGCCGTGGAGCGAGCGCTGGATCTGGTCCGGGCCGCAGATCTGGAAGCCGCGGAGGTCCATGTGCTCAGCGATCTCCGCACCAGCGCCCTGGAGGGCATACGGCCCCGGCAGCCCGGAGACGGCGAACCTCCCATTCTGGTGTGGAGGGACACGCTGGCCCCACCGCGCAACGTGTCGGTGTCCTCCCTCGAGGTGGGGGGCGGCCTACCCCCTCTCCCGGGCGAAAGGACCGACTTCGTGTTCTCCCTCTCGGCCTCAGGACCCCGGGATCCATCGATACCGGTGCGACTCTTCGCCGAGGACCGGCTGCGTGGGAGGGTAGAGGCCGAGCCGGGCGGTGCGGGCGTGATCTCGGCCGGTCCGTTCCAGCCGGGTTGGATCATGGGTTCGGTCGAGGTCGATCCCGACGCACTCAGAGCGGACGACAGGCGCTATTTCGCGTTCCGCGTCCGGCCTCCGGTGCGGACCTCCGGACTCGGGATCGCAGGGGCCTTCGTGGATGAGGCCCTCCGGGTACTGGAGGAGAGCGGCAGGATCCGCTTGGTGGAGTCCGGCGGGGAGGTCACCATCGGCACGGGGGGTGCGCCCTCTCGGGACCTCAGGGGCGGCGGGGCCCTCATTCTCCTCCCTCCCCCGGACCGGACCCTGGTTCCGGGGCTCAACCGTCTCATGGACGACCTGGAGTTGGGATGGCGGTTCGAACCCACGGACGCCGGAGGGCGAGTTCGGCTGAGCGACTCCCCTGTCCCCGGACTGTCCGGGGTGGAGATGGTCGGGGGATACCGACTCGTGCCGTCCGCTGGGCCGGTTGGGCGGGTGATCGCCGCCACCATCGACGGCGAACCGTGGCTCGTGGACGTCTCGGTTCCAGGGACTCGCGCCCTCCTGTTGGGGGCACCTCTGGACCCGTCCTTCACCACGCTGCCCCTCCGGGCCGGAATGGTTCCGTTCGTCGACTGGATGCTGACCCGCTGGGCCGGCGGGAGCGCACCGGCGGATGAGATCCCGGCCGGCCAGATCGTGACCGCCCCCACCGGAGCCACCGCCGTCCTGGACCCGGGAGGGTCCCGCATCTCCGTCGAAGAAGACGGCGGCTCCGGCAGGAGGGCCGTGCCCGGCGTATACCGCTTCTTGGCCGGCGAGGTCCTGGTGGCCGCCGTGGCGTCGAACCCGCCGCCCGAGGAGTCGGACCTGAGGGCGGCCTCCGATGCCGCCGTCTCGGCCCTCGCGGGCCGCGACGGACTCGTCGTGTCGTCCGAAGAGGGGTGGGCCGAGGCGAGTTTCCGCACCCGAACCGGACCCGAGGCCGGGTGGATCATCCTCCTGCTGGCCGCCCTCCTACTCGGACTCGAGTCCGTAGTGGCGGCAAGCGCACCTTCG
>JBDHCV010000027.1:0-35895 GCA_039591855.1 Gemmatimonadota bacterium
GCGGATCTGCCGCGGCTTCGCCTCCCGCCGACTCTCGTTTTGGAGGAGCAGGCACAACGAAAGCCCCCCGACCCTTTGTGGGCCGAGGGGCTGTGCAGTGGAGGCGGCGGGAGTCGAACCCGCGTCCGCGAAGGGATCCTATCAGGCGTCTACGTGCGTAGATCGTTCGTTGGTTTCGCTACCAGGCGGTGAACGAGCAACCGGGTCCGGAGCTAGCTACCTGAAATCTCGCCTCTTTGGGGGTAGCACCCATCGAGGACCAGCTCGAATTATCGACGTCCCGTAGACCCGCCTCGAGCAGGCAAATCAGGGGACGGGCTGCGTTGGTTACGCGGCCAGCGCCATGTCAGTGTTGGCAGCTATAAAGTTTCCAGGGGATTTACGAGGTCCTGGACCTCGGCACGCTACCCAATGTTCACCAAACACGTCGAAGCCGTGTCGCCCCCGATATGTGGTGACCTGTCAAACAGCCAACTGTAAATACTACCCGAACAGACACTTGTAGGTCCAGAGCCCCGGCCGGAGCGTCAGGCGGGAGCCAACAGGCTCCGGTGCTCCTCCAGGTATGTCTCGAGTCGCTCTTCGATCTCCTCGATCGTGGTCACCGTGAACAGTTCGGCCCGGAAGCGGCGCCCGTCGGGAATCCCCTTGGTATACCAACCCAGGTGCTTCCGGAACTCCAGGACGGCCTTGGTCTCATCCGACTCGTAGACGGCGGAGTTGCGGGCGTGGGCCAGGCAGATCTCGAAGCGTTCTTCCACGGTGGGCTCAGGCGGGGGCGGGTCGCCGTCGAGGGCCGCCCGGGCGGAGCGGAAGAGCCAGGGGTCGCCATGGGACCCCCGGGCGATCATGACCCCGTCGCAGCCGGTCTCGGCCCGCATCCGACGGGCGTCGTCGCCGGTCCGAATGTCCCCGTTTCCGATGACGGGGATCTCCAGGGCCCGCTTGACGGCTTCGATCTCCGTCCAATCCGCCTGACCTGAGTACATCTCGCTTCGGGTCCGGGGGTGGAGGCAGAGAACCTGGGCACCCGCATCCTGGCAAACCTGGCCGATCCGGACCGGGTCCCGGGTGGCCTGGTCGAATCCGCTCCGGATTTTGGCCGTGGTCGGCACCGAGATGGCGTCGGAGACAGCCCGGACGATGGATTCGACCAAGCCCAGATCCCGCAGGCACCCGGAACCCCCGTTCCGCCGCACCACTTTCTTGACCGGACAGCCGAAGTTGATGTCCACGAAGTCGGGGCCGTAGGTCTCTTCCACATATCGGGCCGCGTCCGCCATCATCCCGGGGTCGGCTCCGAAGATCTGGACGCCGATGGGGCGCTCGGCCTCATCGAAGCGCAGGTACTTGTGGGATCGTCGCGAGTTCTGGATGATCCCGGCGGCGCTGACGAACTCGCTCACCACCACGTCCGCGCCGTATTGGCGGCACAGTCGTCGAAAGGGTGACTCGCTCACGCCCGCCTGGGGCGCGAGGTACAGCGGAGTGAACTCCGGATCGCGAAGTCGATCGATGAGGGTCGGTGGCATGAGCAAAAGGTAAGAATACCGAGTGGCCTTTGACACCTTTCGATCCCCTCAGGTAGATTTTCAGGTTCTGCACACACTTGCGAAACAGTCCGCGGAAGGGCGGGGATCATAGAATGAGGCTGCGGGATCTATTCACGGCCGAGTCCGTCGCATTGAATCTGGAGGGGGAGAGCAAGGACCAGATTCTCAAAGAGCTCATCTCCCTCCTCGCCCTGGACGACAAGTCCGAGGCCATCCTCTTTAAGACCCTCAAGCGCCGGGAGAACCTGGGATCGACGGGGATCGGGAAGGGAATCGCCATTCCCCACTGCCGTTCGCTCGTGGTGAACCGCCTGCGACTGGCTTACGGAAGGAAGCCTGAGGGGGTGGATTTCCGCGCCATCGACGGACACCTGGTCCACAACTTCTTTCTGATCGTGGCCCCACCGCTGGAAGTCTCCAATCAGTACCTGCCGGTGCTGGGGAAGATCGCCCAGTTCGCCAAGGACCCCGAGGTCCCCGGCCTCTTGAAGGGCTTGGACAGCGCCGAGGGCTTCCTCCAACTCCTCGAAACCCGGGCCACCTGACTGGGCTCCAGCCGCCGGTCGTGTCGCCCTACGAGGCTGGGACGTCGCGGGTCCCGTCGACGCGACGGACGGTGACTCCGGATTTGTCCATGTAGAGCAGGATCGGGAGCAGGTGCTTCCGGGTCACGGGAAGGACCTCCCGGAACTCGGACGGGCCCAGGCCCGTGCGGGAGGCGAGAGCCTTTCGGACCGCCGCTGCCGCCTCGTCCATGACGGACGCCTGGACCCTGTACTCCCCGTCCAGGGGGACCAGTTCCCCGGTTGCGACCAGATAGTCCACGACCTGGCCGACCGCCGCGGGGTCTCCGATTCGAGACGCCACCTCGTCGTTGGACGGTGGAGCGAGCCCGCCCTCGAGATAGAGCTCGAGAATCGCCTGTTTGAGCTTTGCCTGTCCCGCGTCCAACGCCGGCGAGAAATCCGGCCGGCGGGCCAATCGCCCCTCGGCATGGAGACGACCCTGGGCCACCAGTCGATCCATGGCGACGGCGACCAGGACATCGCCACCGCCTCGACTCAGCAGGGCCCGGATTGCCTCCACAGGCATCCCCGCCTCGAGAGGGCGGGATCGATGGTGCCTTTCCACCGCACCTACGATGGCGCCGCAAGCTCGGGCCACCGCGTCTTCCCCGAATACGCGGCCCTGGCGCTCGGCACCATGGTCCGACCCCCTGCGAACCGCCGAGACCTCCTGGGGGGTCAGCCCCGTCAGGATCGGAATCCGAACCAGGGGGACGCCGGCATCGCCTCCCAGGCTCAAGACGGCGCCCACGCGCTCCTCGGGGGATCCGGTCCTGAGGTCCTCCAGTGTCCTCCTGACCTCCGGGGCCAGGGACCGGCGCTTGGGTGGGAAGACCTCCACCACACTGCCACCGCCGATGGTGGTCATGGGGGAGTACGACCGAACCACGAGGGGATCCCCGGCCCGAGCCAGGAGAGGCGACTCGAGTCGCAACTGGACCCACCCCTCTTCACCACCGGCCAGCTCGTCCGGGTCGTCCAGGAGGACGGCCCTGGCCAGGACCTCCCCCGTTCCGAGGTGGACCCGGACGCGCTGCCTCTGGGTCAGGGACCACCCGGTGTCCGCCAGGATCGACAGGTGGACCGTGAGCATGGAACTGGACTCCCAACCTGGGTCCACGACGACCACGAGGCCCCGCCGCACGCTCTCGAGACTCACGTCCGCTCCAGTGAGGGCCATGGCGACCCGGTCGCCTGCTTCCACCCGTTCCGCTTCCACGCCATGGTTCTGAAGGCTGCGGATCCGCCCCTCCAGATCGCCCGGCAGGAGACGTACCCGGTCGCCGACCCCGAAGGCTCCGCTCCAGAGGGTGCCCGTGACCACCGTGCCCGCCCCCGGAAGGGAGAACGCACGGTCCACCGGGAGCCTGGCAAGGTCGTCCACGGGACGGACCCGGGCCCTTAGTCCAGCCGCGTCCAAAGCCCCCCGAAGGTCGTCGAGACCGGACCCGTCCTGAGCGGACACCGGTACAATAGGAGCCTCGGCGTATCGACTCTCATCCAGAAGCTCTCGAACCTCGTCCGCCACCAGTTCGAGCCAGTCGGGTTCCACCAGGTCGGACTTGGTCAGGGCCACCAGTAGTTCCGGGACACGGAGCAGTCGGACGATCTGCAGATGCTCCCGCGTCTGGGGCATCACCCCTTCGTCCGCCGCCACCACGAGGATCACGACGTCCATGCCGGTGGCGCCTGCGACCATGGCACGGACGAACCCTTCGTGGCCCGGAACGTCCACGATGCCGAAGTGGACATCCGGAGAGGTGGAGAGCTCGGCGAATCCCAGCTCGATCGTGATTCCCCGAGCCTTCTCTTCCTTCAGCCGGTCCGTGTCCACCCCGGTCAGGGCCTTCACGAGCGCCGTCTTCCCGTGGTCGATGTGACCCGCCGTCCCGAGGATCAGTCTAGCCACGGCGAGCCTCCAGGAGTTCCCGGAGGACCCCCAGGGATTTCAGGGAGTCGCCGCCGGATATGTGATAGGTGACGAAGTCGTCCAGCAAAGCGATATGGGCCGTGGGCCGGGCTAGGTCTCTCTCGGGTCGGTGACCCGAAATCATGCGAGCAAGATCCTGACGGGTCTCCGGCTTGATCCTCGGTCCCACCAGGCCGGTGGCGCAGTCCGGGCACCGGAGCCCTCCGGCCGAGTAGTCGAAGCGCATGAGCTCTTCCTCGGATTCCAGGGGGGTCCCACAAGCCACGCAGGAGTCCAACTCCGGCTGATAGCCCAGGACCGCCACGATCCGCCAGCCCATGGCGAGGGTCACGACCACGATGTCCGGGCCGGGAGCGGACGCCACGGCCCGGAGGCCCTCCACCAGGCCCTGGTAGAGGTCCGGATTGGAATCCTCTCCGGCGTGCCGGAGGACCATCTCCGCAAGGGCGGCCCCTCCGGCCAGGGCCACCGGGTCCCGGCCGGCCGAGGGGGCGCTCAGGTCCGGAGAGAAGTCCTTGAAGGTCTGGAGCTCCCTGCCGGGCTTCACGTAGGCCGAAAGGGTCCCGACGGCCAGGGATTCCACGCCTCCCCTTCCCTTCGACCCCTGGGTACGGATTCCCCGGGCAACGGTCCCCAGCAGACCCGCCTCCCGGGTGTAGAAGCGAAGGATTCGAGACGTCTCGCTATAGGGGTGGGAGCGCAGGAGGACCGCGGGTGTGGAGAGCAGGCCCACGGGTGCCCCTCCTCAGTCCACTCCGCCCAGAAGCTCGGCCTTGAGGACGGCCCTGCGCCGCTCATACAGTTCCCGGTCGGCCTCCGAGGGGTCGGGAGTGCGGTGAAAGACCTCGTCCAGCTGGGCGATCTCGCCCAGGACGTCCTCCCGGGTGCGGCGTCCACCCACGGCAGCCGCGACGGAGGCGGCCGCCCGGAACCTGCCCCGCTGATATGCCAGGATCGCCGCTCCCCCCATCACGAAGGAGACCAGGACCACCAGCCACTCCACACCGATTCGGGAGGTCGGGCTGGACGGCCCCATGGTCATGGTGACCGTAGCATCGGTGAGGTCCATCCCCAGGAAGTGGCGGAAGACCGCGCCCGGCTGGAGTTCGACCGGGGGCTGGGGCACCAGTCCCTCTAAGGTCAGGGCCGGTCCAGGCTCGCGGACCAGGACGGAGAGCTGGTTCACCTGTCCCGGCAGATCCAGGCTGATCCCCAGGTCCGGCAGGGCATATTGGATCATGTAGTTCCGCTTGCCGGGCGGAATGGGAGACGTCACGGTGATGCGCCCGCCGTCGAAGGACACGGCGTCCGGCGCGAGATCACTCTGTCCGACACGGATTCCAGCGGCTCCCTCTGGCAGAGGGTAACTCCAGACCGCTCGGCCCTCGACGCTCGTCCAGGTCTCTTCTCCGTCGTTCAGGACGTTGAAGATGTCGGTAACGAGCCAGCCCCCCTGCCCGTCCCCCTCGACGATAAAGCTGCGGTCGTCCACCGGGAGGGGGGGAGGCGTCTCGCCCACGGCCCGGGTGGGGAAGGCGTCGATGATATATAGAGAGCCCAGCTCCTCGACGTTGGAGACCGGGCTGCCGAAATAGAGTACGTCGTCCACGAGAACCGAGGCGAAGTAGACCTCGTGCCCTCCCGTGGCCGTCGGAAGCGACGGCAGCACGAATGTGAAATCCCCGTCAGGGCCCGTGCTGAGGGAGTCGACCTCTCCGGACTCCTCCATGGTGACCCTGTGGAGCGTCACCATCACGTCCGAGACGCCCTGGCCGGCCATGAGGACCCGCCCGTTGAGGACTCCCGGGGCCTCCTGCCCCGCAGCGGGCGGTGTGGACGGGGCAAAGAGGGTGGCAAGGACCGTCCATGCCACCAGGAATGACGGGAAACCAACCCCATGGGGGGTCCGGGTCGTAGGGGAGGATCTATTCATGGCTCACGGGGTGAAGCGCCCGAAGTCCTCGGGGTTCAGCTTCTTCAGGTAGTCCTGGAGGGATTGGGGATCCAGCGTTTCGCGGGGCTCCTGATCGATGGCGTCTCCCTCCTCGTCCATGTCCACATGGGCATGCTCCAGGAGGGAGTCGTCCGCAAAGATGCCGGCCTCCGCCCGAAGGGCGAAAGCGATGGAGTCCGAGGGCCGGGCGTCAACCGAGAAGACCTCGCCGTTTCGGTGGATGATCAGCTCGGCGAAGTAGGTGTCGTTGTCCATGCGGGTGATGAGGACCCGCCGAAGCTCACCGCCCAGGCCGGCGAGGATCGAGGTCAGGAGATCGTGGGTCAGGGGCCGTGGGAACTCCATTCCCGCAAGGCGGATCGCTATGGCGCTGGCCTCTCCTGGACCGATCCAAATGGGGAGGACCCGAGGCCCGTCAGCTTCCTTGAGGATCACCACCGGGTCACTCGTCGCGCGGTCGAGGCCCAGGCTCTGGACTTTCACCTCGATGAGCAAGGGGCGCTCCAGTCGGTTGGCGGACTCGGGGCCATCGAGTTCAATACCGGTAGTAGTCGGGCTTGTAGGGCCCGTCGACGGGGACGCCGATATAGTCGGCCTGTTGCTCCGTGAGGTCGGTGAGCGAGGCGCCCAGCTTGTCCAGGTGGAGACGGGCGACCTTCTCGTCCAGGATCTTGGGAAGCGTATAGACCTGGTTGCCGTAGGCGCCGGAATCCCGCTTCTCCCAGAGCTCGATCTGGGCGATGCTCTGGTTCGTGAAGGATGCGCTCATGACGAAGCTCGGATGCCCGGTGCCGCACCCCAGATTCACCAGTCGACCCCTCGCCAGGAGGATGATGCTCTTGCCGTCCGGCCAGGTAATCTTGTCGACCTGCGGCTTGATCTCGTCCCACTCCAGGTCGGAGAGGCTAGCCACGGCGATCTCGGAATCGAAGTGTCCGATATTGCAGACGATCGCTCCATCCTTCATGCGATCCATGTGTGCCCGTGTGATCACGTCCACATTGCCAGTGGCGGTCACGAAGATGTCTCCCCAGGCGCAGGCATCGTCCATTTCGACGACCGTGAACCCCTCCATGGCCGCCTGAAGCGCGTTGATGGGGTCGATTTCGGTGACGAAGCAGGAGGCGCCAAGGCCCCGGAAGGACTGCACCGAGCCCTTGCCGACGTCTCCATATCCCAGCACTACGCAACGCTTGCCGGCGATCATGGTGTCCGTGGCACGTTTCACCGCATCGACCAAGGACTCACGGCACCCATAGAGGTTGTCGAACTTCGACTTCGTGACGGAGTCGTTCACGTTGATGGCCGGGAACGCCAGGGTGCCGTCTTCGGCCATCTTGTAGAGACGATGGACGCCCGTGGTGGTCTCCTCGCTGACCCCGACGATCTTCTCCGCCATCCGACGCCAGAAACCCGGGTCCTCGTCCAGCGTGTCGTTGAGGAGTCGGTCGACCACCTCCAGCTCCTCGTGTCCGGCTTCTACCGCGGGCTTGATGCCGGTGCGCTCGAACTCCATCTCCCGCTCGGCCCCACGATGGATCAGCAGGGTCGCATCACCCCCATCGTCCACGATCAGGTCCGGACCGCCTTCGGCGTGCCATAGGGCTTCCTTCGTGCACCACCAGTACTCCTCCAGGGTTTCACCCTTCCACGCGAAAACGGGGATCCCCCGCTCCGCGATGGCGGCGGCGGCGTGGTCCTGCGTGGAGTAGATGTTGCACGACGCCCAGCGGACATCGGCCCCCAGGTCGACCAGGGTCTCGATGAGGACTGCAGTCTGGATCGTCATGTGAAGGGATCCGGAGATCTTCGCTCCGCTGAGCGGCCTGGACCCGGCGTATTCCTCGCGGAGAGCCATGAGCCCCGGCATCTCGGACTCGGCGATGACGATCTCCTTACGACCCCAGTCCGCCAGGCTCAGGTCCGCCACGCGGAAGGGTGGGCGCTCGGTAGCGGGGGGCGCGACGGAAGTGGCGGTGGCCATGATCGGATTCCTCTATCGGATTCAGGTCGGGTAGAGCGAAACGGCACCCGACTCGCGTTCTCGAAGGCTAAACACCTGCGGCGGTTCGGAGTTCCTCGACCCGATCGGTTTCCTCCCACGGGAACAACCGAACCTGCCGGCCCGTGGAGGTGCGGTCGGTCCTGGGGGTCCGGCCGAAGTGGCCGTAGGCCGCCGTGGCCTTGAAGATGGGGTCGCGGAGCCTCAACGAATCGATGATCCCGTTCGGAGTGAAATCGAAGACCTCACGGACCGCTGATGCGATCTTCTCGTCCGGGATGCTTCCGCTCCCGAGGGTGTCGATGTAGATGGAGACGGGCTCCACCACTCCGATGGCGTAGGCGAGTTGGATCTCGCACCGTCGGGCCAGGCCCGCGGCCACCACGTTCTTGGCCGCCCAGCGGGCAGCATAGGCGGCGGACCTGTCCACCTTGGTCGCGTCCTTACCCGAGAAGGCCCCTCCGCCGTGACGCCCTGCCCCACCGTACGTGTCCACGATGATCTTCCGGCCCGTGAGGCCGGCGTCCCCATGGGGCCCACCGATGACGAACCGTCCCGTGGGATTGATGTGGAAGACGCAGTCATCCGGGTCGAACAGTTCGGGCGGCAACACGGGATAGATGACGTGCTCCCTGATCTCCTGCTGGATCGTGGCCAATGACACCTCGGGGTCGTGCTGGGCGCTCACCACCACGGTGCGTACCTGGACCGGCCGGTCTCCGTCATACTCCACGGTCACCTGGGCCTTGCCATCGGGTCGGAGCCACGGGAGGTGTCCCTGCTTTCGGACCTCGGCCAGACGGTAGGTGAGCCGGTGGGCGAAGAGGAGCGGAGAGGGCATCATCTCCCCATTCTCATCGCTGGCATAGCCGTACATCATCCCCTGGTCACCCGCACCGCCCGTGTCCACTCCCTGGCCGATGTCGGGGGACTGCTGATCGATGCTCGTCAGGACCGCGCAGGTATGGCCGTCGATCCCGAACTCGGACCGGGAGTAGCCGATGGAGTGGAGCGTCCCGCGGACGATGGCCGGGATGTCGACGAAGGACTCGGTGGTCACTTCTCCGGCCACGAGCGCCATTCCCGTGGTCACGAGGGTCTCACATGCGACACGGGACTGGGGGTCGATGTCCAGGAAGGCATCCAGCAAGGCATCCGACACCTGGTCGGCGATCTTATCCGGATGGCCCTCTGTGACCGATTCCGAGGTGAAGAGGCGGCTCACGAGGACCTCTTTATTGTTGTGATTCAATGGCTTGTGGGAGAACTCAAACCTAGTCCCAGCGGACTAGACCGACAAGTTCCAGCGACCCTTGAAGGCCGCCAGGTCCACGCTCTTGCCGATGCCTTCGACCAGCGCCTTCACGACGCCGTCGGAGGTCGCTGCGGTGAGGGCCTCCCGGGCCGCCGCACGGGCGTCTTCCATGCGGATGGAGCGGATCACCTGCTTCACCTCCGGAAGGCTCGGCCAGGAGATGGAAAGGGTCGTGATGTCCAGGCCCAGGAGAAGGAACGCGCCCAGGGGATTGGCCGCCATCTCGCCGCAGACACTCACCTCCAGGCCTGCCGACCGGGCCACCTTGGAAACACTCGCGAGTAGGCGCACCACCGACGGATGGAACGGGTTGTACAGCCGAGCGAGGCGAGCATTGGTCCGGTCCACGGCGAGGGTGTATTGAACCAGGTCGTTGGTACCGATGGAGAAGAAGTCACAGTGCCGGGCCAACTCAGCGGCGTCCAGGGCCGCGGCGGGCGTCTCCACCAGGATCCCAAGCTTATAACCGGAGTTGTAAGGGATTCCTTTGCGCCGCAACTCTTCCTCTTCTTCCTCAAGGAGGTCGCGGACCTGCTGAATCTCCTCAACGTCGTTCACCATGGGGACCATGATCCTCACGTCCCCGTGGGCGGTGGCCCGGAGGATGGCCCTGAGCTGGGTGCGGAAGAGCGCCGGCTGGTCCAGACACACGCGGATCGCTCGCCAGCCGAGGAACGGATTCTCCTCGGATGGCATGTTGAGGAACATGGGGAACTTATCCCCTCCCAGGTCGAAGGTCCGGATCACCGAGGCGGCGTTCGGGAAGGCCTCGGCCACCTGACGATAGGCCTGGTATTGCTCCTCCTCGTCGGGCATGGCGTTCCGCCCGACGACCAGGAACTCGGTCCTGAAGAGCCCGACCCCCTGGGCCCCGTGGTCCAGGGCCGGCTTGGCCTCCTCCGGGAGGTCTATGTTGGCCCGAAGTGCGACGGGCTGGCCGTCGGCGGTGGCTGCCTCGAGCCCGGCGAGGACGGCGATCTCCTCCTCCATGGCCTGAATCTCCTCCGCCCGGGACTGGTAGACCCGGATATCGCTCTCGTCCGGGTCCAGGACGACCCGGCCCACCCGGCCATCCACGATCGCTTCCTGTCCCTCCACCGCCTTCCGGGTGATGTCTCCGAGACCCACGACGGCCGGGATGGACATGGAGCGGGCCAGGATGGTCCAGTGGGATGTCCGGGTCCCCTCGTCCGTCGCGATTCCCAGCACGTGGGCCGGGTTCATCTGGACCACTAGACTGGGGGTCAGATCCCGACTGACGACAATGACCGGTTCGGGCAGGATCGCGAGATTCGACGGATCCGGAAGTCCCATCAAATGGTGGAGCAAACGGATCTGCACATCCTCGAGATCCGTGATTCGATCCGTGACCAGCGGGTGCGCCGTGCGCCGCCACATGGCCTGGAGCTCGAGCATGCGCCACTCGAAGGCCCGAGCCGCTGTGAGTCCGAACTCTCGGATGTAGCGGACCGTGCCCTCCACGACCTCGTGGTCTTCCAGCATCAGGAACTGGGGCTCGAAGATCCGGCCCTCGACCCGCCCAAGGCGCTCCTCGGTGCCGCGCTGGAGGTCCGCGATACGGTGCCGGGCCCACTCTCTGGCCTCGTGAAACCGCTCCACCTCCTCAGGGATCTCCTCCTCAGGGATCACCTTGTGAGGCACCTGGGGAATGCCCCAGCGGAGCAGATGCACCCGTCCCCTGGCAATCCCCTCCGAGCCGGGCCCGCCGTCGAGGGTCTGGGACACGGTCTAGTTCTCCTCGAAGCCCCGAGAGACCAGATCCGCCAGCGCCTCTGCCGCGGTGGATGCATCCGCTCCGACGCAGCGGATGGTCAATTCGCTCCCGTGTTCCGCAGCGAGCATCAGCACCCCCAGAATGCTCTTCCCGTTCACGTCCACACCGTCTTTCGCCACCCACACCTCGGACGCGAAAGCACCGGCGAGCTTCACGAACTCAGCGGCAGGGCGCGCGTGGAGCCCTGCTCGATTCACGATCTGCACGGTACGGACTTCCTGCATCAGGCGCGGTCTCCGGAGTTCAGACGGGTACTCAGGCGGCGGCACCGTACACGAGTACGACGATCAGCACAAGGACAAAAGTAACAGCCGATGGCTTCCACGCCCGATCGCCCAAGCGAAGACCCACGGCAAACAAGAGGGCCCCGGGAACGAGCCAGGGCCAGGGGGCCAACCCTTCCTTCACCCCGTTCCCGAGGATGAGGCCCACGAGGAGACCCAGCCCGAGGGCTGTGGGGCCCACCAGGGTGCTGGCCCACCGACTGACGGCCGATTCACGGATCCTGGAACCCAGGTTCTTCCCTTCCCGGAGGCCGGTCCGGTAGCCCCAGAACCGCAGACTCAGGTGCCCGGCGTTGAAGAACCCGAGCAGACAGACGGGTCCGACCCACCATGAATCTGCGAGCATCGCGGCGGTCAGCCCCACCACCCCGGAAAGGGGGAGCCACGCGGCCCAAACCAGACGATCGCCCAGGCTGCCCAGTGGTCCCTTGAGGGCCATCTTGAACCGCCGGATCATCTCAGGACTCTCGCCCTCCTTCTCCATGCGCCCCACCGCGCCCACGGCCATCCCCGTGAGGTAGGGGTGGGCGTTGAAGTGCTCGCAATGGCGGAGAATGGCCGCCTCCAGCCCCACCGGGTCATCCCGGTACACCCGGCGCAGAATGGGAAGGATGGCGAATCCGAATCCCGTGCCCAGCATGGTGCGGTAGTTCCAGGATCCCTGGACCGAGAAGGTTCGCAGGAAAGCCTTCCGGAAGGTGACGCTCCGTCCCCCCGGCCCCGCCCTGGCGGCCCGAGGGATCCGCCCCTCTGGCGCTGGGCCTCCCCTCCCCGTCACAGGACGGCCGCCATGATCAGTCCGACGGCAACGCCCCCCACGAACAGCGCCCTCGTGGAGGTCCCCTCACCCTGCCGGCGGACCAGGGCGCCCAGGGAGACGGCCCCCCCGGTCGTAAGGAGCGCGATGGTGTTGGCCAGAGAGAGAGGCCAGCCGGCGGCGAGGACCCCCATAGCCGTGCGGGCGACGACCCACCCCGCAAGGACCAGCCCAACTCCGCGCAGAAAGTCCAGTATGATCAGGCGCAGGTGGATCTCCTGGAGCCGGGCCACCGAAACCGGACCGTGCTCCGGGCGCGGAACGAAGCGACCGTTCACCTTCCTCTGGAGCGTCACCGAGACGCCCCCGAACGCGGCCCAGGCCAGCCCCACCCCCACCGCGACGGCGAGACCGCCGGGAGTCGCGGAGGTCGCCGCCGCCGCCCCGGCCACCACCCCGGCGGGTCCGGTCTCGGGGAATCCGACGCCACCCACCGGCAGGACGTTCAGGTGGATGAGTTCCAGAATGGCACCCGCCAGAAGCCCGGCCGTGGGATTGCCGGCTGCAAGGCCCCCGAGCGTGGCCGCCACCAGAGGCCGGGATATCATGAACTGTCCAAGGGAGGTGCCGTCCAACGCGGTCAGTCCGCCCAGGGCCAGCAGCGCGACGAGGTTCAAGAGCCCGTCACCCGGTCTTCAGGAGGCTCTGGAGGGGGACCTTGGGACTGGCCGGGAGGTCCCGGGCGCTGACCTCGCCGGCGATCCGGTCCAGCGCCTCCAGGCCCTCCCGGTCCTGGTCTGAGAGGTAGACGTAGCTGAGTACATCCGAACGTCCGGGCGCGTGGTGAATCCCCCCGACGTTCACCGCGACCTCCTCCAGCCCGCCCTCGGCTCCCAGGGCGACCATGGATTCGATATCCCGAGTGAGCAGGATGGACGGCGTTTCGTCCGAGGCCCATCCAGGCAGCCCGGCCAGAGCGTCCCGGACCGTCGCATAGACCACCTCCATCCCTGACGGAAGCCCCAGGGAGTAGAGTTCCTGTTCCCACTCGCTGCCGGCCAACTCGTCGTCGACCACGATGAATCGGGACGGGCGTAGCTCCGCGCCCCAGCCGATGACCACTTGGCCGTGAATGAGTCGCTCGTCGATCCGATAGAGGAGAATGGACACGGCTTCACCCCCCTCCGGGCGGGGCGCTCTGGACGGCCTCCCGCCCCCGGGACACAAGGCGGGGAACGAGTTCGTCCAGGGGCAGCCCACGGTGGAAGACGAAGTCCAGGAGCATGGGAAGGTTGGTCCCGAACACGACCACCCGTGCGCCACTCTCGAAACACGCCTTCCGGGCGGTGAGGGCGCAACTGCCGGTAAAGAGGTCGGTGAAGATCACCACGGGACCTTCCCCAGCGATCTGGTCAAGCTCCTGGAGGATCTCGTCGGGGCCCTTCCCATCGTTGCTGAGGGGAATGAGGGCCTCCTCACCGACTCCGGCGATGCGGCGAATCGCATCGGCCATGCCCCGGGCCATGGACCCGTGTGCGAGGAGAATGCCCTTCACCGGTTCCGGTTCACTCATAGTCCTCTTCGAGATACTCGCGAACGGGCCGCATGGAGGCCTCGAGTCGTCGATTGAACTCCGCCGCCGAATCCACCCCGGAATACTTGAGCAGGTGGTTCATGGCCACCACCTCGGAGATCACGGTGATGTTCTTCCCTGGGTTCAGGGGAACGGTCACCTTGGGCACGGTGACGCCCAGAATCTCCGTCTCGTCGTTCACCAGCCCCGTCCGGTCGTACTCCGCACCTTCTTCCCAGTGCTCCAACTGGACCACCACCTCGATGCGCTTCTGTTGGCGGATGGCCCGGATTCCGAACAGAGCCCTGACGTCTATGATTCCGATTCCCCGGATCTCCATGTGATGAAGGGACCTCTCGTGGCCCCGGCCGATGAGGACGTCGTTGCCCCGCCGGCTGACCAGGACCAGGTCGTCGGCCACCAACCGGTGTCCCCGCTCCACCAGATCCAGGACGCATTCGCTCTTTCCCACCCCGCTCTTACCCACGAAGAGCAGACCGACCCCGTAGACGTCGGCCAGGGATCCGTGGAGGGTGGAGATGGGGGCGAGCGCGGCCTCCAGATAGGGCTTCAACTTGCGGAAGACGATCTTGGTAGTGCACGAGGACCGAATCACGGGGATACCGCGTTCGGCGGCCTCCTCCACCAGATACTCCGGAGTGTCCTGACCTTTCGTCACGAAGACGACCGGAATCTCGTGGGCGAAGAGAGCCCGGATCCGCTCCCGGGCCGTGTCCCTGTCCAGTGTCTCGAGGTAGCTGATCTCGGTCTCGCCGAAGACCTGGATTCTCCCTGACGGAAACCGTTGGACGTACCCGACCAAGGCGATCCCCGGATTCGAGACGTCGGGGTCCATGATCCGCGCCCCCAGCGGGCACTGGGGGTTCAGCAACTCCAGGTCCAGGGAGTCCCGCTTGGCTGCGAGGAGCTCCTCGACGGTGACGGATCTGTTCAAGGGCGGGTCATTCTATTCCGGGTTTACGACCACCTCGGAGAGCTTGGGGCCCTTCCGGTCGACCAACTGCGAGCGACGACGCCTGAGAATTTTGGCCAAGCGCTCGCCGAGAGCGTCCAGGGCCTCCCTGAAATCCTCGGCCTCGGCGTGGGCGACTACGTGATCGTCGCCCCTGACCTTCACGAGCGCATCGATACGGCGCAGGCGCTTCTGTTCGTCGAATGTCACATCCACTGCGGTGACCCGGGGGTCGAACCGGTCGAGCCTGTCCAGGACCTCATGGGTTCGGTCCCGCAAGGATTGGGAGATCTCGCAGTGGCGGGTGATGATACGGGTCTTCATTCAGCCTCCCACGGGAGTGGAGTGGAGAGGAAGAGAACCTACGCGGGGTATTCCATTCGGTCCAGCGATCCGTTCGCGGCGGCTTCCAGGACTGCCAGGACCCGCCGCGAAGTCGAATCCCAGGAGAAGTTCTGGGCGAAGGCCACCGCCTCCCCCCCCAGCCGGCTCCGCAGGGCCTCGTCGCCAATGAGACGGTTCAAGGCCTCCACCAGTCCGCCGAGGTCGCCGTGGGGCACCAGAAAACCAGTGGTTCCGTCCTGTACCGAATCCCTGAGTCCAGGCGAATCGCTGGCGATGGTTGGGGTACCGCACGCCGCCGCCTCGATGTTGGAGATGCCCCACCCTTCCTTCGGAGAGGTGAGGACGTGGATCCAGCTTTCGCGAAACAGCTTGAGCTTCTCCTCAGGGGACACGAATCCGAGGAATTCCACCCGATCGCCCAGATCGAGCTCGGAGGCCAGAGCCTCGAGGTCTTCCCGGTAGTCCCCTGTTCCTGCTACCCGCAACCGGCATGCCACGTTCATTTCACGAAGGCGTGCGACAGCCTGAAGGATGAGGTCCACCCCTTTGTAGCGCTTGAGCCGGCCCAGATAGAGAAGCGTCGGCTCCTCCGTTCGCTCGTGCCAGGGACCGGGCGAGTACTGGGAAAGCTCGATTCCGTTGGGGATCACCGATATGGAGTCCCCATGCATGCCTCGGGCGATCAGGTCCTCCCGGGTGCTGTCCGAGACCGCGATCGTCGAGACCCTGGAGAAGACCCGGGGTACGGGGCGTTCCAGGAGCCAGGTTCCCGCGGCGACCGGCAGAGATGCCTCCTTGAAGGCCGTGCGACCAAAGAGGTGGTGCACGAGGAGCACGACCGGGACGCCGGCCCAGAGCGGAGCGAATACCGGAACCTTGTTCAGGTCCTCAACCACCACGTCGAACGCCCGATCCCGAAGGTGGCGCCGGTAGTAGAGGGGGCAGGCCAGGGAAAAGGTGTAGCGCCCACCCGTCCTGTGGATCTCCACACCGTCGAGATCCAGCCGTGCTCCGGCTCCCCGCCAGCCCGAGACGAGGAAGGTGACATCATGTCCCGCGGCGGCGATGCGTTTGAACGTCTCGTGGAGATGGACCTCCGCTCCACCCGCCTGGGGATTCTCGCGGTCCTGCCAGTTGATGACCAGGATCCGCAGCGGCCTCCCGGTCACCGGGATCCGCCGCCCGGGGCGGAGGGCGACCGCTTGTAGAGCGCGTCGAGGACGCCGTTCACGAACCGGGGGGAGTCGTCACCCCCATACTGCTCCGCCAGGTGGATCGCCTCCTGGATGGACGCCCGGGGAGGTACGTCGTCCATGTGGAGGAGTTCGGTGGCGGCGAGTCTCAGGATCGCTCGATCGATGCGGGAAAGTCGAGCCAGGCTCCAGTTCGCCAAGCAGGCGGAGAGCTCCTCGTCGATGGCAGGCAGGTTTTCGTCCAGGAGGGTGCTGAGACGGACCAGATAGGGAATCCGGGACCGGGCGACCAGACGGTGGTCCCGGACGTCTTCCAGGGCCTCGGATACGGATCCGCCCCCGCCCTCGCTCTCCCAGCGGTAGAGGACCTGGACGCCCCAACCCCTGGCCCGATGGCGATCGATCCGGCGCCGGATCTCCTCCGGCCCGAGCTCAACCACGGTCAGTCGAGCTGCTCGAAAAGGCTCGCCAGCTCGAGTGCACCCAGGGCGGCGTCCCAACCCTTGTTCCCGGCCTTGGTGCCTGCCCGCTCCAACGCCTGCTCCACAGTGTCCGTGGTCAAGACCCCGAACACCACCGGGACCGAGGCTGAACGGGCAACCTGTCCCAACCCCCGTGCGGCCTCGCCGGCCACGTACTCGAAGTGGGGTGTGGCGCCTCGGATCACGCATCCCAGTGCGATGACGGCGTCATGGCTCGCGGTTCCGGCAAGCTTCGCGGCGACCTGTGGCAGCTCCCAAGCGCCGGGGACCCGGATCACCGTAAGGTCCGCCTCCTCCGCCCCGTGACGCAGGAGGCAATCCACGGCTCCGTCGAGGAGTTGCTCGGTGATGAGGCTGTTGAATCTGGAAAGCACGATGGCGAAGCGCCGTCCCCGACCGTTCAGGGTTCCACTGATCTCGTTCATAGCAGGTGCCCCAGCTTGGTTCGTTTGGTCTCCAGATACTGCTCGTTGTGCTCGCCCGGACTGACCCGGACCGGTTCCCGCCCCACCACCTCCAGGTCGTAGCCGTCGATCCCGATGATCTTCCGGGGGTTGTTGGTCAGGAGCCGGATCTTCCGGATCCCCAGGTCGAGCAGGATCTGGGCCCCGATCCCGTAGTCCCGGAGGTCCGGCTTGAAGCCGAGGCGTTCGTTGGCCTCGACCGTGTCCATCCCCTGATCCTGAAGCTCGTACGCCTTGAGCTTGTTGTGAAGCCCGATCCCGCGGCCCTCCTGCTTGAGGTAGACCACCGCCCCCTTCCCTTCCTCGGCGATCTGGCGCAGTGCGCATTGGAGTTGCTCCCCGCAGTCGCACCGTTGGGACCCGAACACGTCCCCGGTGAGGCACTCCGAGTGCATGCGGACCAGGGTCTCCTCATTTCGGTCGAACTCTCCCATGACCAGGGCGACGTGCTCGCGGGTGTCGATGGGGCTCCTGTAGCCGATGATCCGGAACTCTCCCCAGGGCGTGGGAAGCCGAGCCTCGGCCACTCGCTCGACCAACCGTTCCCGGTGGAGTCGATAGGACACCAGCTGGGCCAGGGTCACATACGTGAGCCCATGCTCCTCCGCGATCCTGGTGAGTTGAGGACGGCGGGCCATGGTTCCGTCCTCGTTCAGGATCTCACAGATCACCCCCGCGGGCGCCAGGCCGGCCATGCGGGCGAGGTCCACCGAGGCCTCCGTATGTCCGACCCGGCGAAGCACCCCGCCCGGCTTTGCCCGAAGGGGAAAGATGTGGCCAGGCCGCCTCAGGTCATCGGGTCCGCTCTCCGGATCGATGAGGATCTGAATCGTCTTGGCCCTGTCCTGGGCTGAGATGCCCGTGCTCACGCCGAGCTTCCGGTGCCCGTCGACGGAGACCGTGAAGGCGGTCCCCTCGGGGTCGGTGTTATGCTCGGTCATGAGGGGGAGCTGTAGCTGGTCCGCCCGCTCGCGGGTGAGGCCCACGCAGATCAGGCCACGGCCGTGGGTGGCCATGAAGTTGATGATCTCGGGCGTGATCGCCTCGGCGGCGCAGACCAGGTCCCCCTCGTTCTCCCGGTCCTCGTCGTCCGCGACGATCACCATCCGGCCCTGTCGTATGTCCTCGATGGCGGCTTCGACGGCGTCGAAGGTCATGTGCGATTCCTCGTCCTTCCTGTCGGCGGGTCGTCCTTCAGTAGCCCAGCTCCCGGATTCGATCCAGGTCCATCCCCCCCTCGCTGAGGTGGGCCCCAATCAACTTAGCCACATACTTGCCGATCAGGTCCCCCTCCAGGTTCACCGGATCGCCGGGGCCCAACCGGCCCAGATTCGTCCTCTCCCACGTCACCGGGATGATCCCCACCTGGCAGTGCCCCGGTTCCGGGAGGGCATTCACAGTGAGACTCACCCCGTTGATGCAGATGGATCCGTGCAGGATGGTGATCCGATCCACCTCAGCCGGGATCCGAAAATCCATCAGCCAGAAGTCCCCGGACTTTCGTGTCGAGATGAGGTGACCGAGTCCATCTACGTGCCCCTGAACGAGATGCCCATCCAGCCGCCCTCCCATGGGCAGAGCCCTCTCCAGATTCACTCGGCTCCCGGTTCCGTATCGGAGGGCGACGGTCCTGGACAGGGTGGTCCCGATCACATCCACCGTAAAGCCGTCATCCGCCAGGCCCGTGACCGTAAGGCAGGCGCCGTCCACGGCCACCGAATCGCCGGTAGCCAGCTCCGGTGCGATTTCCGGGGCACGCAAGAACAGCTCGCGCGTTCCCGCGCCATCCTTCACCGCAGTCACGGTCCCCTGGGTTTCAATGATTCCGCTAAACATGGTTCAGGCGATCCAGAGTGATGAGAACGTCGCGTCCCAGGCGAATGGGGTTCCCCACCGGCACCCAACCGTCCCACGTCTCCCCGGGCATGGGCTCCGGAAACCCCGGAACGGCGGACGGGCCGAGGGTTCGGGGACTGTAGATCAGATGAAGGCGGTCTACCTTCCCCTCTCCAAGGAGCCCACTTGCAAGGACCCCGCCACCTTCGCAAAGGACCGAGTGGATTCCGGTCTCGCGACAGACCTCGAGGAGCGCGTCGAAGGAGAGCCGGCCCCCGATCGAGGGGACGGGATGGACGATGGCTCCCAGGCCCTCGAGTCGTTCGATCTTGGACTCACCCACGTCCTCTGCGACGAACACCACCACGGGGGCCTCCCCCGCCGTCTCTAGGACTCTCGACGCACTGGAGAGGCTCGCGGTCCGATCGAGCACCAGCCGCGCAGGCGGGCGAATGGGGGGCGACGAAGCCCTGACCGTGAGAAGGGGATCATCCACCCGGATGGTCCCGGACCCGACCAGGATGGCGTCGAACCCGGACCGCAGGCGATGGACCCACGCACCGGCTTCAGGACCGGTGAGGAGGGTACGGCTGCCGGGGGCCTGGGAAATCATCCCATCGAGGGAGAGGGCGAGCTTCAGGGCGAGCCAGGGACGGTCGCTGCGGTGTCGGTGGAAGAAGGCCGGATTCTCCCGGCGGGCATCTTCGGCGGAGAGGCAGGGACCCACCACCTGCACCCCGGCCCGGCGCAGCGTCTCGGCACCTCCCCCGGACACCTCCCCCGGATCAGGGGCTCCGTAGACCACACGCCGGATGCCCGCATCGAGAAGCGCGAGCGTGCAGGGGGGCGTCTTACCGAAGTGGGCGCAGGGTTCGAGGCTCACATACGCGGTCGCCTCTCGAGCGCTCTCGCCGGCCTCGGCGAGGGCCTCGACCTCCGCATGCGGCCCCCCGAACTCCCGGTGCCACCCCTCCCCCACCACCTGGCCTTCCCGGACGATCACGCATCCCACGAGGGGGTTGGGGTGGACCCGGCCCCAACCCCGACGACCGAGCTCCAGGGCCCGCAGCAGTCCCGCCCGGTCGTCGACGTCCAGACCCTCGAGCGCAGGAGAAAGCGTGGTCGGGTTCGGAGTCTCTACGTCATGGGGGTCGAGCAAGGGGAATACCTCGGTCCCGCGGGTCAGAGCGTGATCCGGACGGAAAGCGCACCGAACGCCGTCCCCGAACCGGGATCATGCGAGCCCTGATAGGGAGTCGCCAGAGGATCGAGTCCGTTCGCCCATCCGCCCTCCAACGAGAACTGGATGATCAGATAGGTGAGGTTCGCCTGACCGAAGAACACGGTGCGCCCCACTTCGAATCCGTCCGCAGACAGGTTCTCGACTCCACCGAATCCGAAGGATCCGTCGGCGCTGTAGGAGTCCCACCCCACGCCCCCGAGGAGTCCGACGGCGAGGAGATCCTTGCCCACCACGGCCCGGAACGAACGGGAGGTGACGTCCAAGTCCGCGGAAACGCCGGTGCTGTCACCGAAGGCGTACGCGCCTGAACTCACGCGTGCGTAACGAGCCGAGACCGACACGGCCGGGAGACTGAAAGACTCCCTCAGGATCCCAAGCCGAACCCCACCGGCCCAACTCCAGGCGTTCGACGGGAAGCCCGGAGATTCCGGGAGCAGATTCCACTGGGCACTGGCGAGGAGGTCCAGGGAAAGGACCCCTCCGACCGTGGGAGCCAGCGAGAACCCGTCGAACGCACCGAGGCCCGCGCCCATCTCCAGCCCCCACGGGTTGAAGCTTTCGTCCCCTGCGGCCCCACCACTCGGTCCTGAAGGCGTGGGCACGTTCAGGGTCTGCCCCTTGAACCGGGTGAAGAGGGCGATCCTCGGGGAGCGCTGGAGCTTCCACCCAAGCGTGGACGCCCCTCCCGGCAGATCCGTCCCACCGACGGAAAGCAGTCCCAACCCGCCCGTCAGGGCCTGAACGGTGAGGGCGGCGTCCTGACACCCCTGGGCGGGGACGGGGCCGGCGTCGGGACACCGGGCGACCAGGTCGTCCACCGGACGTTGGCCGGACAGGCCCCTCGGGGCGGCTACGACGGAGATCCCGACCAGACAGACGAATACAGGCAGGCCCCGGCGGGCCCCGCGACGACCCCGCCCGCCCAGCCTAGGCGAACCGGACACCCTCGCCCCCTTCGATCTCGCCCAGGACCCAGGCGGTCTCTCCCGCCCCTCGGACGGTTTCGAGGAGGTGGTCGGCTCGTTCCGGGGCGACCACGGCGATCATCCCCACGCCCATGTTGAAAACCCGGAACATCTCCCCGATCTCGACGCCTCCTGCGTCTGCGAGGACCTGGAACAGGTTGGGCACTTCCCAGCTCCCCTGCTCCACCACGGCGCCGATTCCCGGAGGGAGAATCCTCGGGAGGTTGCCCTCGATTCCACCCCCGGTGATGTGGGCCAGTCCGCGGAGCCCCTGGTCCTCCAGAAGTCCGCTCAGGGCGGGAAGGTATGACCGGTGCACCCGGAGCAGGACCTCGGCGGCCGTGGCACCCTCCCCCGGGAATCGATCGTCCACGCCCAGCCCCATGACGTCGAACACGATCTTCCGGGCCAGGGTGTAGCCGTTGGTGTGCAGACCGTCGGATCCCAGCGCGATGAGGACGTCGCCGGCCCGGATCGAGGATCCGTCCAGAACCCGGTCCCGCTCGACCAACCCCACGATGAACCCCGCCAGGTCGTACTCACCCGGGTGGTAGAAATCCGGCATTTGCGCCGTCTCCCCACCGAGCAGGGCACACCCGTTCTCCCGGCACGCCAGGGCCATCCCCCGGACGACCTCGTTCACCACCACTTCGTCCATGACGCCGGTGGCCAGGTAGTCCAGGAAGAAGAGGGGACGGGCGCCTTGGACCAGAATGTCGTCCACGCAGTGGTTCACGAGATCCTGTCCCACGGTGTCATGCCGTCCGGACATGAATGCCACCTTGAGCTTCGTGCCGACCCCGTCGGCGCTGGAGACGAGCACGGGGCTCTTCGCGCTCGTGGGCACTGCGTAGAGGCCGCCGAAGGACCCGAGTTCCGATAGCGTGTTCCCGTCCCGGGTGGAGGCCACCAGGGCCTTCAGGCCCTCCTTGGTCCGCTCGGCGGCGTCCAGGTCCACACCCGTGGCCCGGTAGTCGAGGCCGGATCCCCTATCCATCGGCGCCTTCCTCCAGTTGAACCTCGAAAGCGGTCATCTCACGAAACTCCCTGACCCTCCGCCCCACTTCCGATCGCGTCAAGGTGCGGAAACGGTCGACGCTGAATGCTTCCACGGCAAAGCTCCCCATGACGGACCCGAACACCATGCCGCGTCGAAGATGTCGATCATCCCATTGGCCCACGTCGGCGAGGTACCCGAGGAAGCCCCCTGCGAAGGCGTCACCCGCCCCCGTGGGGTCGAAGATCTGCTCCAACGGGTAGCCGGGGATGAAGAAGACCGACGAACCGTTGAAGAGGATCGCGCCGTGTTCGCCCTTCTTGACCACCACCAACCTGGGGCCCCTCTCTTGGATCCAGCGGGCCGCCTTGAGCAGGTTCGGCTCGTCGGCCAGCTCCCGGGCCTCTCCGTCGTTGACCAGGAGGACGTCGATCCGTCCCAGCAGGGCCATGAGGCTCTCTCGGGCACCCTCGATCCAGAAGTTCATCGTATCCGCGGCTACCAACGCCGGGGAGTCGACCTGATCGAGAACCTCGAGCTGCAGCTCGGGATCGATGTTCCCCAGGAAGACCAGTTGGGCCCCGCGGAATGCCGCCGGGATCCGGGGCCGGAAACCGGCGAAGACCCCAAGCTCGGTGAAAAGGGTGTCCCGGTTGTTCAGATCAAAGGAGTAGCGTCCGCCCCATCGAAAGCTACTTCCCGTCGCCACCTCGAGCCCCGTGAAATCCACGCCCCGCTCTTCCAGGAACGCCAGATCCTCCCTCGGATAGTCGTCCCCGATCACGCCGACCACCTGGACAGGGGACAGGATCGAGGCCGCGGCGCTGAAGAAGCTCGCAGAACCCCCGACCACTCCGTCCGCCCTCCCGAACGGCGTCTCGACCGTGTCGAGCGCCACGCTTCCCACTGACAGAAGGGACATCCTAGGCCTCCTCTCGATCCATGCGGTCCGGCGCGACGATCCCCAGGATGGCCAACCCGTTGAACAGGACGATGGACACGGCCTTGGCCAGCGCCAGGCGGGCCGTGCGCAGGTCGGAGTCGTCGACCAGCACCGCCAGCTCTGGGTTTCGCGCGGGGTTACCACTGTGGTACCAGGAGTTCACGGCCCCCGCGGTCTGCTCCAGGTATTCACAGATCAGGTGGGGTGCCCGGGCCTGGGCCGCCCGTTGGACCACCTCCGGAAATGCGGAGAGGGATTTGATGAGCTCCTTCTCCACAGGATCGGCGAGGAGCGAGAGATCCGCCTTCGACCCGTCCCAGTTTGCGTGGTCGAACCCGGCCTTCCGGAAGATGGAGCACATGCGGGCGTGGGCGTATTGGACCTTGTAGACCGGGTTCTTGTCCGACTGGTCCAGGGCCATGTCCAGGTCGAAGACCAGGTGGCCCTCGGCCTTGCGCATCTGCATGAAATACCTGGTGACGTCTACGCCGACTTCGTCGCACAGGTCCCGCAACGTCACATAGCTCCCAGCCCGCTTGGAGAACTTCACCTCACGGCCGTCCCGCTCCACCCGCACCATCTGGTGGAGCACGTACTCCGGATAACCCTTGGGCAGCCCCAACGCCTGCAAGCCCGCCTGGACTCGTGCAACGGTGCCGTGGTGATCCGAGCCCTGGACGTTGATCACGTGACGGAACCCCCGATTCCACTTGTCCCTGTGGTAAGCGACGTCGGGAAGGAAGTACGTGGGCAGACCGTTTCCGCGGATCATCACCCGGTCCTTCTGATCACCGAATTCGGTGGTACGGAGCCACACCGCGCCGTCACGCTCGTAGACCATCCCCGTCCCCCTCAGCTCCTCGACGGTCTGGTCCACCGAGCCCTGGGCGTACAGGGAGGATTCCAGGAAGTACTGGTCGAAGTGGACGCGGAATTCGGCCAGGTCACGGTCCTGAACCTCTCTCAGCGCCCGGACCGCGAACTCACGGATGGCGTCGAGTGCAACCGGGGATTCGTCGTCCAGCCAACGGTCCCCTACCCCCTGGGCGAAAGCGGCGGCGACCTCACGGACGTACTCCCCCTGGTAGCCCCCTTCGGGGACCTCTCCCGGGTGGCCGAAGTGCTCGTGGTATCGTGCGCGAACGCTCTCGGCGAGGCGATCGATCTGGGCCCCGGCGTCGTTGTAGTAGTACTCCCGGTGAACCCGCCAGCCCGTCCACTCCAGGAGGGCGGCGATGGCGTCACCGAGAGCGGCCTGGCGGCCATGCCCCAGGTGAAGGGGACCGGTGGGATTCGCCGAGACGAACTCCACCATGACGGGATTGCCGCACCCATCGTCCGAGCGGCCGAAGTCCCCTCCCTCCTCCAGGATCGTGGCGACCTCGTCGGCCACCGACGCGGCGGAGAGGCGGAAGTTGAGGAATCCCGGGCCCGCCACTTCTACCGCATCGACGCCGGGGTGACCCGAGCCCACGGCCGACGCGATCTCCTCCGCGATGCTCCTGGGCGGACGCCCGAGACGACCGGCCAGAGTCATGGCCACATTGGTGGCCCAGTCCCCGTGCTCCGGGTCCCGAGGCCGCTCTACTCGAATGTCCGCGTCCCCGGCACCCATGCCGTCGAGGATGGGGCGAAGTAGAGCGGCGATCGCCTCCTGATCCATGGTCAGCCGTCCTTCGCTCCGCCGGAGCCCGGCTTGTTGCCCCCGGAGCTCTTGGCGGATGGGGCCGGCTTCTTTGGGGACTCGGCGCCTCCTCCATCTCCAGCCGAGCCCTTATCGGCAGCGGTCGACGCACCCTTCCCGGACTCCGCCTTGTCCTTCGCCTTGTAGTCCGCGCTGCGGTAGTCGGTGATGTAGAATCCGTCGCCCTTGAACAGGAACCCCGCCCCGGCCGAGATCCGTCGCTCGCCCGGCTTTCCGCACTCCGGGCAGTTCGCCTCGGGCGGGTCGGACATCTTCTGGAATCGGTCGAACTGGTGGCCGCTGGGACAGACGTATTCGTAGGTCGGCATAAGCTCCTCGATGGACCTCTTGGTGACCCCACCGGGGCCCCGCGTATCAGCCCGAAAACCTAACGAATCGGCACGGGATGGATGAAGGGTGCCCCCCCCCGCCAGGGCGGACCCCTCCCCGCCTAGCGGTGACGATCGAACTCACCCCACTCCCCCCGCAGGGTGTCCGAGATCTCTCCCAACGTGACCATGGACTTCACCGCCGCGATGATGGGGGGCATGAGGTTCTCGGATCCCCGGGCCGCGTCCCGGATGCTCGCCAGGGCCTCCTGGGCCGCACGGGGGTCCCGTCGGGCCGTGACCCCCGCCAGCTGCTCCCGCTGGCCTCGCTCCAGCGCCGAGTAGTCCGGCACCTCCAGTTGGGCCGGGGGGGCATCCTCCCGGTACTTGTTGACGCCGACCACGATCCTGTCCCCGGCCTCGATCTCCATCTGGTGGCGATAGGCCGACCGATGGATCTCGTCCTGCATGTACTCCACCGCCGCAGCGGCCCCACCCAACTCGTCAATCCGGTCCAGGTACGCCCGGGCCGCCCCCTCCACCTGGTCGGTGAGACGCTCGACGAAGTAGCTCCCCCCCAGGGGATCGGCCGTGCGGGCTGCGCCCGACTCCTCCCGGATCACCTGCTGGGTTCGCAGAGCGAGGCCGGCGGACGCCTCCGTGGGAAGAGAGAGGGCCTCGTCGAAGGCGTTGGTGTGCAGGGACTGTGTACCCCCGAGCACCGATGCCATGGCCTGGAGCGCAACACGGACCACGTTGTTGAGCGGCTGTTGGGCCGTGAGCGTGGACCCGCCCGTCTGGGTGTGGAAGCGCAGCATCGCGGCACGGTCGGAGGCCGCGTAGCGCTCCCTCATCAGTCGGGCCCAAAGCCTCCTCGCGGCTCTGAACTTGGCCACCTCTTCCAAGAAATCGTTGTGAGCCGCAAAGAAGAAGGAGAGCCTCGGCGCGAAGGACTCGAACTCCAGGCCGGCCGCGAGGGCACGCTCCACGTATTCCAGACCATTGGCAAACGTGAACGCCACCTCCTGGGGCGCCGTGGCCCCAGCCTCCCGAATGTGGTAGCCGGAGATGGAGATGGTATTCCAGCGGGGGACCTCCCGGGCGCAGAACGCCATGAGATCCGAGATCAAGCGAAGGGAGGGCTCCACCGGATAGATGTAGGTCCCCCGGGCCACGTACTCCTTGAGGATATCGTTCTGCACCGTACCGGAGAGCTTGTCCCGGGATACCCCCTGCTCGTCTCCAACGGCGATGTACATCGCCAGGAGGATCGCCGCGGTGGAGTTGATGGTCATGGAGGTGGAGACCGTGGAGAGATCGATGCCGCTGAAGAGAAGGCGCACGTCCTCCAGAGAGTCGATGGCGACACCCACCCGGCCCACCTCGCCCTGGGCCATGGCATGGCTGGAATCGTAGCCCATCTGGGTCGGGAGATCGAAGGCCACGGAGAGGCCCGTCTGGCCTTGGTCCAGGAGGTACCGATAGCGCCGGTTGGTCTCCTCGGCAGTCCCGAACCCGGCGTACTGGCGCATGGTCCATCCCCGACCCCGGTACATGGTCTCGTAAACCCCTCGAGTGAAGGGGAATTCACCGGCGTCGGGTGGAGTCGCTGCGGCATCCGCTCCTTCAGGGGGACCGTAGATCCGCTCGACCGGAATTCCACTGTCAGTCCGGAACTCCTGATCACCCATCCGACTCACCCTCCTCGATAGCCTGGAAATCCACCAGTACCTGGTCCTTCTCCACGGCGTCACCCACCGCCACGTGAATGGCGGCGACCTTCCCCGGGGCCTCGGCCTTGAGCTCGTTCTCCATCTTCATGGCCTCCACGATGATCAGCCCCTGTCCCGCCTCTACTTCCTGATCCACCTCTACCTCGATCTTCAGTACCAGCCCCGGCATGGGCGCCTTGACGGGCCGGGGACCCGAAGGGCCGGCCGCGGCCCCGGTCATCTGTCGGATGGCCTGGGTGCGCTCGTCTACTATCGATGCCTCCACCCGACGGCCCGCGAGGTTCAGAACCCAGCGCTCCCGCTCGATGCGCCTGGCCCGAAGCAAGTGGGACTCCCCGTCCATCAGCAGGGAATGCACCGAGGTACCGTCCAGGCCTTGAAGATCCGCCTGGACCTCTCGACCATCCAGGGTGACCCGGTTCCCGGTGATATCCACCTCGTGGGACTCCGTTCCAATGGTCACAAAGTACTTCATGTCGCGATTTCCAAGAAGCTGTTATTGCACATCTTATCGGCTCACCACATCGCTGCGAACCATCGCAAGAATCGTCTCCATCTGGCTGGTCTGTGGAAACATGTCCACAGCCTCGACCCCGGATACCGCCATGGTATCACCCAGGCGGGATGAATCTCGGGCGAGGGTCGCCGGGTCACAACTCACGTAGATCAGTCGGGGCGGCGGCGAGCGGAGGAGGTGCTCCACCACGGCAGGATCGAGCCCGGAGCGGGGAGGGTTCAAGAGGACCAGGTCCGGGTCCGGGAGTCTCGGGAGGACTTCCTCCACCCTGCCCGGGTGCACCTCGAAAGCGCCCGGGGATTCCGGATCGGTCCTGACCTCCTCCTGTCGGGCCGCGGCCACCGCATCCGGGTCCATCTCGATGCCCAGGACCGTTGCGCCCCTTCGAGCGAGCTCCCGCCCAAGGACTCCGATCCCGCAGTACGCATCCACGATCCTGAGGCCGGCCGGGTTCCCGATCAGTTCCAGCACCCGCTCCCTGAGGACGCCTCCCGCCGTAGGGTTCACCTGTACGAACGCCAGGAGACTGGAATCGATCTCCGTGGAGGTCGAGGCCAGGAGCCGCCGCTTTCCGTCCTTCGGCTCCCACCAGATGGCTTCGAGTCCCTCCACCCGCTGGAGAAGTTCACTCGGGCTCCCCGAGCCTCCCGCCCCACCCTGGACGAGAAGCATCACGCCTTCTCCGGCGGCACGCAGCGTGAGGCGCAGTTCCCGCCCTTCGGGAAGAGCCTCGGCGCCCCTGCCCCAGGAACCCCGCAACGCGAGCCAGACCCTGGACAGAACCGGGTCCAGCAGGAGGCACGGTCCATCGAGGTCGAGGACCCTGGACGGCGCCATGAGTTCGCGGAAGCCCGCGACGACTCGCCCCCCCTTGAGACGCCGGAGTGAGAAGGAAGCACGGTTCCGGTACTCGGTGGTCTGGCTCGACGGATGAACCGTCACCTCTCCCACGTCCAGCCCACCGATACGGCGCAGGGTTTCCCGTGCAATGGAGCCTTTGGCCATCAGCTGCTCATCGTACCGAAGGTGCTGAAACGCACACCCCCCACATGAGGCGTAGAAGGGACATGGCGGCGGCACCCGACCGGGGCCGCTCTCCACCACCCTGACCACGCGAGCGCGAGCCCACCGGGACCGATCCTGGGTCAACTCCACCTGTACCAGGTCTCCCGGCGCAGAGCGGGGGATGAAGCACACCCGCCCGTCCGGCAGATCGCCCACGCCTTCACCACCGGTCGCGATGGATCGGACCCGGATCTCCAACATCCGTCAGGTGCCGCGACGGGCGGGATGGACGGCCTGCTGCCAGGGACTCAGGCCGTGCCCCTGTCCATCCTGGACTCGGGTGACTCCGGCCTTCCTGCGGGCCTGCTCCTCCAGGAGAGCGGCCGCCACCACCACGACCCTCAGGTCCTCGGAGGGAAGGGCCGCCTCGAGAAGATCGGGGTGTTCCTCCAGGTACCGGATCGACAGATCTCCTCTGCGGAAGTCCGGCTCCTCCATTACGCGGCGATGGAACGGCACACTGGTCTCAAGTCCGGAGATCGCCAGCTCTCGCAGGGCCCTGCCCATCCGCCGTATGGCCGCCTCTCGATCCGGCGCATGCACGATGAGCTTGCCCAGCAACGGGTCGTAATGAAGGCCCACTTCGAAGCCGGGAGCGATCCCTCCGTCCCATCGGACGCCCGGGCCTGCGGGGATGTCCAGGTGCCCCACCACCCCCGTGGAAGGCAGGAAGCCGTTGAACGGATCCTCCGACGTGATCCGGCACTCTATGGCGTGCCCATCCACACGAAGATCCTCCTGGGCCCTCGTCAGAGGCTCACCGGCAGCGATTCGGAGTTGCCAGTGCACCAGGTCGATGCCATGCACCAGCTCCGTGACCGGGTGCTCGACCTGGAGCCGGGTGTTCATCTCCAGGAAGTAGAACTCCCCGTCCTTGAAGAGGAACTCCACGGTGCCGGCGCCCCGATAGTCCACGGCTTCCCCCGCCCTCACCGCGGCGGATCCCATGGCCTCCCGGAGGGCCGGAGTGCAGACCGGAGAGGGGGCCTCCTCCACCAGCTTCTGGTGCCTGCGCTGGATGGAGCACTCCCTCTCCCCCAGGTGGATGACCCTACCCCGCCCGTCTCCCAGGATCTGGATCTCGATGTGCCGGGGGGAGTCCAGGTATTTCTCGATATAGACGGACTCGTCCCCGAAGGCGGCGAGGGCTTCCCGAGCGGCAGCCTCGAAGGACCGGACGAGGTCTTCGGGATCCTCCACCACCCGCATTCCCTTTCCTCCCCCTCCGGCAGCTGCCTTCAGGAGAACCGGGTACCCGATCCCCTCCGCCGCCTCCAGGAGCTCCTCGGGATCCCGGATCGCGTCCACGAGGCCGGGAACGATGGGAACCCCCGCTGCCTCCATTCGCTTTCGGGCCTCGGTCTTGTCCCCCATGGCGTCGATGGTTTCCGGAGCCGGGCCGATGAAGACGAGGCCCGCGTCCTCCACGGTCCGAGCGAAGGAGGCGCGCTCCGCCAGGAACCCGTATCCCGGGTGGACCGCCTCGGCGCCGCAGTCGATGGCGGTCTGGACGATCACCTCTCCCAGCAGGTAGCTCTGAGCCGAGGGCGGCGGGCCGATGAGGTAGGCCTCGTCGGCCTCGAGCACGTGGGGTGCGCGTCGGTCGGCCTCCGAATACACTGCAACGGAGCGGACGCCCATCTCCCGACAGGCTCGGATCACCCGAACGGCAATCTCCCCGCGATTTGCGATGAGGACCTTGTGGAACACGTGGACCGGGATTGAGTGAGGGAAGGCCCGCGGACCGGGATGGGATGGGCACTCGGGGAACTTAGAGATCGGTCCATGGGGGGAAAAGGCCCGGGCCGATCCGTTGGGACCGGCCCGGGCGGCGCTGGCTGTTACGGCCCGAGGGCCGGATTGCCACTCAGCCCCGGCTCCCCTCCACGGCCACTTCTCGCCCGTCTCGACGGACAGTCATGGGAATGGGCTCCCCGGACTCGTAGGACCGGAGGATCCGCTCTGCGTGCTCCAGGTCCCGCACCTCACGGTCCCCGATGCGCAAGAGAACGTCCCCCGGGCGCAGACCGAGGCTGGATTCCTCATCGACCTCGGTGACCAGGACCCCGGACTCCACCCCGAAATACTCGCCGAGCTCGGGGTTCAGACTGATCAGACGGGCGCCGTCCACGCATCCCATACCCGATCCCCACATGAAGCCGCCCATGGCTCCGCAATTGTCGTCAAGCATGCGGAGAATGCCGGCGCCTGGAGCAACGGACCACGCCCGGGCGCCCTCGGCCCCGGGGGTCCTGAAGTGAAACTCCCCTCGGGGCGCGTTCCGGAGGATTCGGATCCGCCCGCCCTCGGGCGTCATCCAGTTGGCCCCGCCCCCCTCCAGGTTGATCACCATGGGTGAGTCCATCATTTCGGGGACGATGGATGTCGTGGACGTCTCCGAGCCACGCCGGTAGGAGAGCGCCATGGACTCCCCGGCCCCGGCGTCCTTCATGATGGCTTGGAGCCTCTGCACCGGAAGGGAGAGGTCAGGATCGAAGTCCAGGTCGTCCTCTCCGGCCATCGGTTCCGTTAGGCTGTACCCGTTCAGGGATGTGATGAAGTCACCAGCCCTGAGGCCGGCGGTCGCCGCAGGGCTGTCGCCTGTGACGGACATCACTTCGACGCCCATGCGATCAGCCTCCGTTCCCTGCTCCGGGTTGATGCCCACCCCGAGCATCACCCGCTGACCGGCCATCCCCCGCCGGATGACCTGGACCTGACCGTCGCCGTTGTGGACCTCACACTGCCCGTCCGTGCAGACGATCTCCTCCACCTTCACCTGTCCCGATCCCGGTGCCGCAGTGACCAGAACTGCTGCCATGATCGTGGCGAGAGTCCAGAAACGTCGCATCATTTCCTCATCCTCTTTTCATCCAGGTGGATCGGGGATCCGCCGCTCGGGCCCCCTGCAATTCAACCACTTGGATGCATCCCACTGCTTCCACCGTTGCTCCACGGTGGGGCCCCCTCGTTCGGGGTCAGTCCAGGCCCAGGACCCTGCGCCGGAAGGCCTCGAATCCCGGAACCTGGGTGAGCTCGCCGTCCATGATCGCGGCGACCTCTTCGGCTTCCCTCCACTCGCGCTCCAGGGCTTCGAGTTCGGCGAGCTCGTCCAGGGAAATGACCAGAGCGGCCCGAGCCACGGGCTCCAGCCCGCCAAGGTCGGCCCCGCCCCGGGCAAGCATCCGAAGCAACCCATGGGGCCCACCCGCCCTTTCCAGGAATTCGCCCCCCGGCTCTGCGAAGGCGGTGAGACGATCTCCTCGGGTGACCAGCCCCAGACCCAGGCGGAGGGACGGCCGCGCCTGTCCGATGGGCAGGACCACCTGGGTACCGCAGCTCCCGCAGTCCGCTCGGACTTCGCCCTCTCGAGAGTCGACGAACGAGACGTCGCCGAAGCGCCACGGCTCCAGGGGCATGGGGATGCCACAAGCGGGGCACGCTGGAGCGAACGGAACCTGGGAGAACGCGAAGGTCAGGGGGACTGCCTGCTCCATGAAGGGAGAGCGCATCCACTCGCTGGGAGGGATCCCGGCCTGAAGAGAGCCGTAGGGGTTGTATCCGCCCACCGGAGGATCGGGGAGGGTGGAGAGGAATCGGTGCAGGAATCGCCGAAAGAAGCGCGGGCCCGAACCCGGTGCAGGGATGCGGGCCCCGTACCGCCATCCCGCCATGGCGACCCGGGGCGGGGACCCCACCCGCACCACATCCCCCGACCCGACCTTCACCAGCGAGAGTTCGTCCGACGAAACGCGGAGACGGCCGCGACTCGCAGTCACGGCCTCGAGCCCCTCCACCGTCTCCCAACGATCCTCCAGGGGGACCGGGTTCCACCGAAGGCAGGCTCCGCAGACGGTCCAGAGCCTCCCCTTCCACGGATCGAATGCGAAACGCTCTCCGGCACCGGGCCCATCAGGGGTCGGCGCGGAAAGCGGATGCGAGCAGAAGAAGCAGGTCGAGGTCACCCTGACCGGCACCCTCCCTAGAGGGGAATGTTCCCGTGTTTCCGTGGCGGGTTCTCGTCCCGCTTGTTGCTGAGCATGTCCAGGGCGCTGATTACTCGCGGCCGTGTCTCCCGGGGATCGATGACGTCGTCGAGGTATCCCCGGGCCGCCGCCACGTAGGGGTGGGCGAAGGTCTCCCGATATTCCTCGATTCGACGCTCCGTGGCTTCCTCGGGATTCTCCGACTCCGAGATCTCCTTACGGAACAGGATCTCGACCGCCCCCTTCGGGCCCATGACCGCGATCTCAGCGGTGGGCCAACCCAGATTCACATCCCCCCGGATGTGCTTGGAGTTCATCACGTCGTAGGCCCCGCCGTAGGCCTTGCGGGTGATCACGGTGATCTTGGCCACGGTGGCTTCGGAGAAGGCGTATAGCAGCTTCGCCCCGTGACGGATGATGCCGCCGTGTTCCTGATGGACCCCCGGGAGGAACCCCGGGACGTCTTCCAGGACCAGGAGGGGGATGTTGAACGCGTCACAGAACCGGACGAACCGCCCACCCTTGTCCGAGGAATCGATGTCCAGGACCCCGGCGAGCACCGCCGGCTGGTTGGCGATGATGCCCACCGAGTGCCCTCCCATGTGGGCGAACCCGGTGAGGATGTTCTGGGCGAATCCGCCATGGACTTCGTAGAACTCCCCGTCATCCACGATGGCCCGGATGACATCATGCATGTCATAGGGTTGATTGGGGTTGTCCGGAACAATCTCCATGAGTTTCTCATCCTGGCGATTCACCGGATCGGTCCCCGCCCCCCGGGGAGGAGGACTGGCGTTGTTCTGGGGTATGAACCGAAAAAGGGCCCGGACCGCCTCCAGAGCCTCGGGCTCCGAGTCGTGAGCGAAGTGGGCGACCCCCGACCTGGACGCGTGGACGTCCGCTCCGCCGAGCCCCTCCATGTCGATGTCCTCGTGGGTCACGGTCTTCACCACGTTGGGGCCCGTAACGAACATGAAGCTGGTGCCCCGAACCATGTACACGAAGTCGGTGATGGCAGGGCTATAGACCGCGCCCCCGGCGCAGGGGCCTAGGATCACGCTGATCTGGGGAATCACCCCGGAAGCGAGGGTGTTGCGAAGGAAGATGTCGGCGTAACCACCCAGGGAAACCACGCCTTCCTGGATCCGAGCGCCGCCGGAGTCGTTCAGTCCGATGAGGGGCGCGCCGTTCTTCAGGGCCATCTCCTGGATCTTCACGATCTTCTCGGCGTGGGCCTCCGAGAGGGATCCGCCGAAAACGGTGAAGTCCTGGGAGAACACGTAGACGAGCCGACCCTCGATGGTCCCGTAGCCCGTGACCACGCCGTCCCCGAGGATCCTCTTGTCCGCGAGCCCGAAATCCGTGGATCGGTGGGTCACGAACCGGTCCATCTCGACGAAGGAGTCGTCGTCGAGGAGGAGGTCCAGTCGCTCCCTGGCGGAGAGCTTCCCCTTTTGGTGCTGGGCCTGGAGGCGAGCCTCCCCTCCCCCCAGGCGGGCCTTCGCTCGCAATTCCTCAAGTCGGGCCAACTTCTCGTGCATCGACATGTTCAGTCCCAGGGAGTCATGGGGAGAATACCGGGATCATGGTCCGGTTCTCCAGCCGGACCAGGTAATGGGATCGGACCAATCTGCCGTCCACCACGGAGAGCCGTCCGGTCGCACCTTCGAATCCGTCCAGACCTTCAATGAAGTCCAGAAGGTCCTCTCCGGTGGACGCCCCCGCGCGGATGCCCCCCAGGATGATCCCAGCGGCATCGTATCCCAGAGCGGGAACCTCACTCCGCAGGGTCTGCCGGTAGATATCCTCGTACCGCTCCCGGAACCGCCTCGCCGCGGGGCTAGGCAGCCCGCCAGGCAACGTCGTCGTGGCCACCACGCCGTTGGTGTGACGGGGATCCACATCCTGGAGGAGCGTCTCCGAGGTCCACCCATCGGTGCCCAGGACCTGGATACCGAGGGTGTCCAGGCCGTAGAACGTAATCTGGGGGGCCACGAGCTCGATGACCTGGGGTTGAAGGGGCAGAACCAGGGCGTCCGGCAAGAGCTCCTCCACCTGCCTCAGAAACTCTTCGAAGAACGTGGTTCCCACCGGGAACCGGACCTCTTCCAGCACCTCCCCGCCGGATGCGGTGAAGGTCTCCCGGAAGACCTCGGCCTCGTAGGTGGATGCGGGCTCGGTGGCGTGGAGGATCACCACACGGCTCAACCCGCTGCTGGCGGCCCAGTCCGCGAGGGCTCGAGCGCCGGACGGGTCTGGTCCCATCAGGGAATACACGCCCCGGACACCGGAGGGCAGGTCACGGGCCGTAGGAGACAGGATGGGCATGGGCCTGCGACGGAGAGAGGCGGTGGCGACCACCGCGTCGTCCAGGAGTGGGCCTATGACGGCGCTGACACCATCGCTCTCGATGGTGGGAATGAGGCCCTCCAAGCTGGCCACCGAGCCCCCGTCGTCATAGAGGGACAGTTGGACCGGGCGGCGATCCGTGGTCCTCTGCTCCTCCAAAGCGATTCGGATCCCCTCCTCCAAGAGCGTTCCGAATCTCGAAAGGGTGGGAGGGCCGGAGGACGGCAAGATGGCGCCGATGGTCCGAGCCTCCCCGAGGGCGTCCTCAACTCGACCCGACGCAAGGGCCCTCGCGAGTTCCTCGTCCCGCCCGGATGCTCCGGACTCCAGGGCAGCGGTCCCCAGCCCGCGAGCCTCTTCGGTGCCCCCCTGAAAGTAAAGGGCCATCCCATACTCCACCTGGATGGGAGGTAGCACGGGGGCAGGACCCGGGACCTCTCCCAGGATCCCACCAAGCTCCTCAGCGCTGAGGGACGGAACCACCTCCCGGACCAGAACCAGGGCCGATTCGATGGTCTCGGTGGAGGCTTCCGCGGAGATCCCAGCGAGTCGGCGGACCGCGGACCGGGACTGCCCATCCGCCAGATCCGACTGCCCGAGAATCAAGAGGGACTCGCCCACCAGCACGGGGTCGTCACCGAACACCGTCAGCACCCGTTCGGCGGCGTACCGGGCCGTGTCCAGGTCCCCGGTCTCCAATGAGGCCTTGGCCAGGATCGGCAGCGCCGCGGGAGAGCCGGGCAACGCGGGGTAACGCTCCACGACCTCGCGGGCGGATCGGGCGGCCGCCACCCAGTTCCCAGCCTCGGCGGCGTTCAGCGCGGACTCCAGGAAGCCCTGGCCCGCGGCCTCCTCGGAAGGGGTGAGATCGCCCTCCACCAGCGCGGGCTCGGGCGGCGGAGCGACGGGGGCCGGGGCCGGCTCGGGGCCCCCCGTGGGGGTACAGGCCAGCAACGCGAGGAGGAGCAGAAGCGTGGGTCGGGGTGAAGACGTCATTCGATGCGCGTGCGTGTGGGATTCCGCATGGTTCCGAGCGTCCAATCTCTTGGTTTGGCGGCGTAT
>JBDHCV010000028.1:0-53580 GCA_039591855.1 Gemmatimonadota bacterium
AACTCGCAGCGGTCCTGATCGCCGTGAGCGCCTTCCCCATCACCCGGGGCGAACAACTCATCTTCGGTCTCAACGGAGTGATGATCGCCCTCTTCCTGGCTCGGAACCTCTCCCCAGAACGCGGGGCGGTGCGACGAGCGGGGGCGGCCGCCGCGGGGGTGGTGGCCATCGCACTGGTGGTGTCCTTCGTGGCCCGGCAATCGGAGGAGACCGCTGAGTTCGTCCAAAGGAAATTCGAACTCTTCAGCAGTCTTGGTCAGAGCCTGGACAAGTCCATGTTCGTCCGGCTCGCTGAGGTGGAGTCGACCATCGGCGAGGGCGAGATCCAGGACGTGCCGAATCTCCTGGTGGGCCGCGGGTTTGGCGGCTTCATCCCCCTGGGCCCGGCTTTCCGGGGTCTGACGCTGGACCGAGCGGACTACTCGGCGGAAGAGCTAAGCACCGGGCGAGCGTATCAACCGCACCTGTTTCTTACCTACTGGGTGCTGAAGTTCGGACTGCTCGGCGCGTTGGGTCTCATCGTCCTTTACGCCCACCCCCTGATTCGGGGGGAGCGGACGGCGCGGTTGACCTACCTGGCAATGCTCCTGCCACTGCTGTGGCAGGGCTACTGGGTCCCGGTCTTCGCGTTCTTGACCGGAGGGCTGATCCAGTCATCGGTGGCCGATCCCGACCAGCAGGGGGCCTCGCTCTGACCCATGACCGTCTCCGCCACTCCCCCACCGTCGCCCCGTTCGGACCCTGGGTCCAACGAGGACGGGAAGCAGACACGCCGCCGGCCGTCCGTGGTCTTCTGCGCCAACACGGGGTGGTACCTCTACAACTTCCGGCAGACCACCATCCAGGCCCTCGCCGACGTCGTCAGCATCGTCCGAGCCTTCCGACGCCTCCGACCGGACCTGGTCTTCAACTTCACCCCGAAGTGCAACATCTACGGCACCCTCGCGGCTGGGGCGCTCGGAATCCCCTGCGTCAACACGACCTCAGGCGTGGGCTACCTGTTTGGGCGGGAATCGGCGGCGGCCCGGGCCCTTCAGGTCCTGTACCGGGTAACCCAGCCCCGGGCGGCGCTGGTGTTCTTCCAAAACGAACAGGACCGGGAGCTGTTCGTGTCCTCGGGATACGTGCAGCCCGCCCAGGCCCGCAGACTCATGGGGTCGGGGGTGCCGCTCTCACGCTTTGAATTCGCACCTCGCCCGTCCGACGGTACGGTCCGATGCCTGTTCGTAGGCAGGCTTCGCTCGTCGAAAGGGATCCGCGTGTTCGTGGACGCGGCTCGAGTCTTGGGCGCGGAATCCTCCATATACTCATTCGCGATTCTAGGTCCCCACGATCCTGAGAGCCCGGATTCCGTGCCCCCGCAGGATCTGGAGGAGTGGGTGTCCCAGGGGCTCATCGAGTATCTGGGGTTCACCGATCGGGTGGAGGAGGTCCTACCGGAGTATGACGTGGTGGTCTACCCCTCCCTATACGGGGAGGGCATGCCGAGGACCCTGCTGGAGGCTGCGGCCATGGGGAAGATCGGTGTCACCTCCGACACCCGGGGCTGCCGTGAAGCAGTCACTCCCGATTCCGGATACGTTCTCCCGGAGGTCACGGCGGACGAGGTGTGTCGCGCGATCCGCGACTACGCCTCGAAGGACGCCACGTCTCGGTTCGCCATGGCTCTGGCCGCTCGGCGGCTGGCCGAGACTTCCTTTTCCGATGAGAGCAACATCCGAGCGTACGTCGAGGCAGCGGAGCAGGTGATCCCCAAGAGGCCCGGAGCACACCCAGCATGAGTGCGGCCCCGTCCGCGGTCATCCTGGTGTCCGGCGGGTTCCGACGACGGACCGGCTACTATGTCCGGTGCCTCAGAGACCAGGCGGAGATGGAGGGGCTGGGCTTCTCCTGCGAGATCATATCCATCGGCAGTCTTTGGAGCAGGCCAAGAGGCTCGGGACGCTCACCCACCGGGTCTCCCCTGTCCCGGCTCCGAGGGGCGGACGTAGTGATCCTCGAGAATTACGGCGCCCTGACGGCCTACGGGTTCGTCCGGTCCTTGGGGCTGGCGGGGTCAGGAAGGGCCGTGTTCGTGGCCCACGGAAGCCTGGACGAGTTGGACGAGTTCCCGTTCGCCCGCATCAAGAGGGCGGTCTACTCCCGGGCAGAGCACTCGATGGTCCCGCGGATGACAGGCGTACTCTGCGTATCCGGGGCAATGGCCAGGGAGTTCCGTGCGCGGTTCCCCACCGTGACAGGACCCATTCACGTTAGTCCGAATATCCCACCCACTGGCTTCTACGAAGGGATCCAAGCCTCGCGACTCCTGTCCCGAACCGACCTCCGCGGGGCGCTCGGGCTACCCGCCGACGCTCGAATCCTCCTTTACTCGGGCAATCTCCAACCCTGGCAACACCTGGAAGGCTTGGTCTCCCTCGCCAAGGAGTGGGTCCGAGGCGCTGACGACACCCACGTGGTTTGTCTCTCGATCGCCGCCGACCATCTGGCGCGGCAACTGGTGAAGGGTGGCGTTCCCTCCGATCGGATGACCGTCCGGAGCGTCCCCAACCATGAGGTACCCGGATACCTGGTCGCGGCGGACTGGCTGTGGGTCGTCAGGGAACGGACGCGTATCAACCGAGTGGCTTGTCCGACCAAGGCGGCAGAGTACCTGCTATCCGGTGGCCGGCTGATCATCTCCGAGGACCTCGGAGATCTATCCGAGATCGTGCGCCGACGGGGCCTCGGGATCGTGGTCTCTCCCGGCGAGGTGGGGGACCCGGCCCGCCTCGCCCGACGGCTTCTCGAGGACCCCGACCCGCCGAGCGTCCCGGCCTTGCCGGCACCGGTAGACCCCTGGAATCGGCTGCCGCCCCAGTTCGCCCCCGGCTACACCCGCCAGGTGTTCGCCTCATTGCTGAAACCGGCCACCCCGGATTGACCCGCCCTCCCTAAGGCGCCCCCCCCAGCTCCTCCCCGCCGTGCACGATGGTCCCGGCGTCCCGGAAGAACTTGGCGTCGGGGCCCTCGGAGGTCGCAAGCTGGACCAGCTCGTCCGGCCGGTAGCACATGTTGCAGACCCGGCTGTAGCTGGTGAAACCGTGTAGCTCCACGTGGGGCGCCATGTGGTCCGGCTTGGCGCGCTCATCCCGGAGCAGGTCGGTGCTCAGGTACTTCTTGTTGCTGTCGCAGAGCATGGTGACCACGACGGCGTCCGGCCCCAATTCGTCCTGGACCATCAAGGCCCCCAGGAGGTTGGCGCCGGACGATATCCCAACGCCCAGCCCCAGCTGTGATGCCAGCTTCTGGGCCATGAGGATTGCGTCGCCGTCGTCGACGGCCACGACCTCGTCCAGGAAGTCCAGGTCCACGATGGGCGGGATGAACTCGTCCGAGATTCCCTGGATCCGGTGGGTGCCCACTTGATGGCCCGTGGACATGGTCGGGGAGTTGGATGGCTCCAGGGGATAGATCTTCACGTCCGGGACCTGACTTCGCAGGAAGCGCCCGGTGCCCATGACGGTCCCGCCGGTGCCCACCCCGGCCACGAACGCATCCGGTTCGAGCCCCTGGGACTGGAGCTGCCACCAGATCTCGGGCCCGGTCATGGTGAAATGGGCGTCGGAGTTGTCCTCGTTGGCGAACTGGCGGGGGAGGAACGCTCCCGGGCCTTCGCCCTCCATGCTCCGCGCCATCTGCTCGGCCATCTCGATGGCGCCCAGAAACCCGCCTTGCTCATGGCTCACGGGGTGGATCGTCGCCCCGAACGCCTTGATCAGGTTCACCCGCTCCATGCTCATCCAGTCTGGCATGAAGATGTCCACCGGGTGTCCCATGGCCCGGCCGATAGCGGAAAACGCGATCCCCGTGTTTCCGCTCGTAGCCTCGATGATGAGGGCGCCGGGCCGGATGGCCCCGCGCTCGTACGCCATGCGAAGGATGTGGAAGGCCATCCGGTCCTTCACGCTGCCGGTCATATTGAGCAGCTCGCTCTTGGCGAAGATCCGTCGGGGCTCGCCGCGCCACGTCAGGTCGATGGCGAGAAGCGGCGTGTTGCCGACGACGCGGCGGATGCCTTCGAATCGGGCCTGGATCTGGGAGGTCATCTTGGCTCGTGGACGCGGAGGTTTCCCTGATTCTTGGAGTCTTCGGGATGTCTCGGCAAGGTCTACGCCAGCACCCACTGGCTCGGCCCCTGCCGCGGTCCCATGTTGACCGCCGTGGGTCACCTCAGCGCCACGACGGTCCACCCGGCCGCGACCCCCGAACCGTCCACCATCCACCTGTAGACAGGGCACCAAGGCATGAGCAGCGACATCAGAAACCTGGAGCCGAAAGCCGTATGGGGCTTCTTCTACGAACTCACCCGCATCCCCCGCCCCTCGCGCCACGAGGAGGCGATCCAGGAGTTCATGGTCTCGTTCGGCGAGAAGCTGGGCCTGGAAACCGTCAAGGACTCGGCCGGGAACGTGATCATCCGCAAGCCGGCCACGCCCGGCATGGAAGACCGGAAGGGGATCGTGCTCCAGGCTCACCTGGACATGGTGCCCCAGGCCAACCGGGGGAAGGAGCACGACTTCACGAAAGATCCCATCACCCCGGTGATCGACGGGGAGTGGGTTCGAGCCGACGGCACGACCCTCGGCTCCGATAATGGGATCGGGGTCGCGGCGGCCATGGCCGTCCTGGCTTCGTCGGACATTCCCCACGGACCGGTGGAGGGACTCTTCACAGCCACCGAAGAGACCGGGATGGACGGGGCCGAGGGCCTGGAGCCCGGTCTCCTCCAGGGTGACATGATGCTCAACCTGGATTCCGAGGACGAAGGGGAGGTCTACGTCGGCTGCGCCGGGGGTCTGGACGGCAACTTCTCCTTCCCGCTGGAAATCGACCCCACGCCGGCTGGGCACGTGGGCTTCACCCTTTCGGTCACCGGTCTGGCCGGGGGTCATTCAGGGGTGGAGATCCACCTGGAACGGGGCAACGCCAACCGCGTGCTCTTCCGGTTCCTCGCGCTTCACGGACCGGAGCTGGGTCTGCGGATCGCCTCGATCGACGCCGGCGGGCTGCGGAACGCCATCCCGCGAGAGGCCTTCGCCACGGTCGCGGTCCCCTCGGGGGGCGCCGAGGCCCTGGCTTCGGCCGTCGCCGCATTCGAGGAAACCGTCAAGACCGAGCTGAGTTCGGTGGATCCCGGCCTGCATATGGAAGTCGAGTCATGCGATGCGCCTGCGCGTGTCCTCGCGGCGGACCTGCAGGGTCGGCTCGTCCGTGCGGTGAACGGATGCCCCAACGGGATCATCCGCTGGAGCACGGAGGTGCCCAACCTCGTGGAAACCTCCACGAACCTGGCTTCGGTGAAATCCGACGGGGAACGGATCGCCATCCAGTGCCTGCTCCGATCGTCCGTGGACAGCGCCAAGGACGCCCTGGCCCTGGCCCTTGGAAGCGTGTTCGAACTGGCCGGCGCCGAGGTGGAGTTCGCCGGGGCCTACCCCGGCTGGAAGCCGAACATGGACAGCGAGATCCTGAAGGTGATGCAGGACACGTACGAGGCCATGCACGGACGCGTCCCTGAGACCATGGCCATCCACGCCGGTCTCGAGTGCGGGCTCATCGGCGCCGTCTATCCCAATCTGGACATGGCCTCCCTGGGACCGACGATCCGGGGGCCCCACTCCCCCGACGAGAGGGTTCAGATCAAGACCGTGGGCCTCTTCTACGACTGGCTCCTGGAGATCCTGCGGAACGCTCCCACGACGTGACCACGTGATGGGTCCCCGGCGGTGAGCATGCCGGCTGGGGATCCCCAGGGCAACGAGGTCTAGAGGGATTGCGTAGGCCTTAATCGGATATTATCATCCGAATAACCGATTACGCCTATGCTGACACTCACCGGACTCTACGCGCTTCAGGCCCTGCTCTACCTGGCGGGGCGGGACGGAACCGCCCAGGTCACGGCATCCGCCATGGCCAGGGAGCTCGACATCCCGGGGACCTATTTGGCCAAGATCCTTCAGCGCCTGGTGAGGGAACGCATGCTGGAGTCGACCCGGGGACCCCGGGGCGGATACCGGCTCCTCACGGATCCCGCCGAGCTCACCGTGGCCGACGCGGTCACGCCGTTCCAGGAACTCCAGACCCGCCAGATCTGCCTGCTGGGCGGTCCGTGTGACCTGGACAACCCCTGCACGGCGCACGCACGCCGTTCGGCTTGGAATGCCAGAACACTGGAACTGATGCAACAGACGACTCTCGCCGATCTGCTCTCGGGCGTCCCCATGGAGGGGCTCGCCCCGGTCGGTGAATCCACACAGGAGGACCCGAGATGATCCGTCGCACCTCGCTGCTCGCAGCGCTGCTCGTCATCGCCGCCTGCTCCGGCGACGCTCCTCCCTCCGAGACAGCCGGGGCGTCGGACGCTGCGGCCACGACGCCCGGCGGGCTCACCGCAGAGGAGATGGAGCAGGGGATCGGTCCCATCCGAGACCTGGAGCTGGGCCCTATCGACCAGGAAATCGCCAGCCAGGGCGAGGGCTTTTTCGCGACGAAGTGCTCCGCCTGCCACAAGCTCGATGAACGATACGTGGGCCCTGAGCTCGGCACGGTGCTCAGCCGCCGCCGCCCCGAGTTCGTGATGAACATGATACTGAACGCCGGGGAAATGGTTCAACGCCATCCTTCAGTCCAGGAACTCCTGGCTCAGTACTACACGCCCATGCCCGTCCAGGTCACTGACCAGGCCGAGGCCCGGGCGATTCTCGAATACCTCCGGGCCAACCAGACCGGACAGTAGACCACCCCCAGGACGGATGCGCTCGCGGCCCGTGGCCACGTCCCGTCCAAGCACCCAGTTCAGGAGAGTCGATCATGAATAGCAAGTCCAACAGGCGCCTGGGGCTCCTCGGAGCCCTGCTCCTAGCGGCCACGGTGGGCACGTACTCCTGCCAGCAGGGCGGGCAGATGGGAGCCGGGGCGGGTGACATGTCCTCCGCCGCACAGGCCGTGTACGTGGCTCCCGGATCCTACGACGAGTTCTACGCCTTCATGTCGGGGGGCTTCAGTGGTCAGCTGACGGTCATGGGCCTTCCTTCCGGGCGGCTCCTCAAGACCGTCCCGGTCTACAGCCAGTACCCCGAAAACGGGTGGGGCTACTCGGAAGAGACCAAGGCCATGCTGGAGACCTCCTACGGATTCATACCGTGGGATGACGCCCACCACCCGGAACTGTCCATGACCGACGGGGTCCCCGATGGACGCTGGATCTTCATCAACGGGAACAACACCCCACGGGTCGCCCGCATCGACCTGACCACGTTCGAGACCACGGAGATCCTGGAAATCCCGAACTCGGCCGGGAACCACGGATCTCCGTTCATCACTCCGAATTCCGATTACCTGGTGGCATCCACGCGATTCAGCGTCCCCATCCCCAACCGGGACATGTCCATCGAGGATTACCGGGGGAACTTCAAGGGAACGCTCTCCTTCGTGCGGGCCGACCAGCCCGGTGAGATGGACGTGGCGTTCCAGATCCTCATGCCTGGATACGACTACGACCTGGCCCATGCCGGGAAGGGACCCTCCGACGGATGGATGTTCTTCACCTCCTACAACACGGAGGAGGAGCACACACTTCTGGAGATCACCGCTTCGCGGAAGGACAAGGACTTCATCGCGGCCGTGAACTACCGCCGGGCCGAGGAGTGCATCGCAGGCGGCGCCGGGCAGACCATGCCGGCCACCTATCGGCACAACTACTTCGACGACCGGCACATCGCGGTTTCCGAAGAGCTGAGCTCGGTACGGGTCATCGAGCCGTCCGACTGCTCCGATCTGGTCTACTTCCTGCCCACCCCCAAGTCACCCCACGGCGTGGATGTGGACCCTACCGGTGAGTACATCGTAGCCGGCGGGAAGCTCGCCACGGTCATCCCGGTCCACTCCTTCACCAAGATGCTCGCGGCCATCGAGGCCGAGGACTTCGAGGAGATCGTGGATGACATCCCTGTGATCCGATACGAATCGGTCATGGCCGGTGAGGTGGCGAATGCCGGACTGGGACCGCTCCACACTGAATTCGACGGCCGGGGATACGCCTACACGACGGCCTTCATCACTTCGGAGATCGTGAAGTGGGAGATCGGAACGTGGCAGGTGGTTGACCGGATCCCCGTCTACTATTCAGTGGGACACCTGATGATTCCCGGTGGAGACTCCCGGGAGCCGGCGGGCAAGTACCTGGTCGCCCTCAACAAGATCACCAAGGACCGTTACCTCCCCACCGGACCCGAGTTGGCGCACTCCGCCCAGTTGATCGACATCAGCGGGGACAAGATGCGTCTTCTGCTCGACTTCCCCACCCAGGGCGAGCCCCACTACGCCCAGGGGATCGCGGCCGAGGTCATCATGGACAACCAGGTCCAGTTCTATGACCTGACGGAGAACCATCACCCCTATGCCACCCTCACCGAGGCGGACACGAAGGTCGAGCGGGTCGGCAACGAGGTCCATGTCTACATGACCTCCATCCGGTCCCACTTCACCCCCGACAACATCGAGGGGATTCGCGTTGGGGACGAGGTCTACTTCCACGTGACCAACCTCGAACAGGATTGGGATGTCCCCCACGGTTTCGCCGCCATGGGCGCGAACACGTCCGAGCTGCTGATCATGCCCGGTGAGACGCGGACACTGAAGTGGATTCCGAAGGCAGCCGGCATCTACCCGTTCTACTGCACCGACTTCTGCTCCGCTCTCCACCAGGAGATGCAGGGGTACGCCCGGGTTTCAGCGAGAGGATCCAACACCACGTTGCGCTGGGGAACCGGCGGAGAGTGGCGGACCAACTGACCCGCCCCCGATGGAGTGGGGAAGGGGGCGAGAAACTTCGCCGCCTTCCCTGCCTCCTCGCACCGAGGACTTGACCATGATGACGAAGGGAAGCCGGATCGCGCTCCTGGTGGCGTCGTTGGCCCTGGGGCTGGTCTACGTGCTCCCGCTCTGGCGAATCACGCTCCAGGCGCCTCAATACCCCGAGGGCCTGGGCATGGTGATCCGCATCAACACCATCGAGGGCGTGAAACAACACGACCTCACGAACATCAACAACCTGAACCACTACATAGGCATGAAGCGCATCGTCCCCGAGGCGATCCCCGAACTGAAGATCATGCCCTACGCAGTAGGCGCACTGATGCTCCTGGGACTCCTCGCCGCCGCGCTGGGACGCAGGAAGGGCCTCTACGCCTGGACCGGGATCTTCCTGCTCTCCGCGGTGGTGGGGATGGTGGATTTTTGGAAGTGGGAATACGACTACGGCCACAATCTGGACCAGGAAAACGCCATCATCAAAGTGCCGGGGATGAGCTATCAGCCTCCACTCATCGGCTCCCGGCAAATCCTCAACTTCACGGCGCACTCGTGGCCGGGCTCGGGTGGCTGGATCCTGATCCTCGCGGGGGCCGGCGCGGCGTTCCTGAGCTTCTCCGAGTTCCGCCGGCGACATGGACCGAAACCGGCGGTGACCACGGAGTCCCACCCGCCCCAGGACGGAGACTCCCGGGGCCCCGGGTCCACCGGGCCCGCCGGCCCGACGATGCTGGCGCTGGCCCTCGCGGGAGCCGCGGTGACCGCGGGATGCGGCTCGCCCGAGCCTCGGGCCCTGGTCTACGGATCGGACGCGTGCGATCACTGCCTCATGGGCCTGGCCGGCCCGGGACATGGCACCGAGCTCCTCACCCCCACCGGCAGGGCCTACACGTTCGACTCCATCGAGTGCATGGTGGGGTTCCTGGACGCCATGGAGGACCCGGAGGAGGTCCACTCCCTGTGGGTGACCGACTTCGCCGAACCCGAGGTCCTGATCCCGGCGGAGAAGGCCTTCTTCCTGGCGAGTCCTACGCTGACCTCACCCATGGGGCTGGGCCTCACGGGCTTTGCCAGGGTCGAGGACAGGGACGGCGCGGTCAACGCATTCGGTGGGGAGGCCCTGGACTGGAACGGCGTCAGGGAGTTGGTGGCCGCCCGGTGGGACGGCAACGGGCAGGCCCACGGAGGGCACGCCGAGACCCTCATCGCCCAACACGCCCCCCCGCCGGCACTCCAGAGGGGATCCGACCCGATCCGGGTGACACCACGAGGGCCATGGACCCGCATCGCCGACGCCGTCGCCCAGGCCTCCCCCCACGACACCATCGTGGTGGAACCCGGCGTGTACTCCGAGCCCACCATCGTGCTCGATCGTCCCCTGACCCTCCTGGGCCTTCCGGGGGCGATCCTGGACGGTGAGGGGGAGCGGGGCCTCATCACCGTCCTCGCCGACTCCGTGACCGTCCAGGGCCTGACATTCCGCAACACCGGGATCACCTTCACCGATGACCGGGCCGCAGTGACGGTGGACCAGGCACGGTTCTGTCGAATCGTCGGCAACCGCATCGAGGACGCCTTCTTCGGGATCTATCTGGCCAACGCCGGCGACTGCCTCGTGGCCGAGAATCTCCTGTTCGCCAGCGGGGAACGTGAGACCCGGTCAGGGAATGGGATCCACCTGTGGTACTCTGCGCGCGTGTCCATTCGGGACAACCGGATCGAGGGGCACCGGGACGGGATCTACTTCGAGTTCGTAGAGGACAGCCGGGTCGAAGGCAACGTGAGCCGCGAAAACCTGCGCTACGGACTCCATTTCATGTTCTCGGACCGATGTGACTACCTGAACAACACCTTCGTACGAAACGGCGCCGGGGTGGCGGTGATGTACACCGAGTCGGTGGTCATGGAAGGCAACGATTTCGACGAGAACCGCGGAGGGGCCTCCTTCGGGCTCCTCCTCAAGGAAATCACCGACTCCCGGATCGAGGGGAATCGGTTCCGCCGCAACAGCGTAGGCCTGCATGCCGAGGGCGCGAGCCGAGTGGAGGTCCGAGGGAACGACTTCGTCTCCAACGGTTGGGCGATCCAGGTGCTGGCCAACTCCGGTGAGAGCGTCTTCGCGGGGAACAACTTCGTGGCCAACTCCTTCGACGTCTCCACCAACAGCCGACGGGCGTACAGCACCTTCGAGGGCAACTACTGGGACCGATACCGGGGCTATGACAGGGACCGGGACGGGGTGGGTGACGTGCCGTTCCGTCCCGTTCGGCTGTTCTCGCTGATCGTAGAGCAGAACGAGCCCGCTCTGGTCCTTCAGCGGAGCTTCCTGGTGGACCTCCTGGACCTGGCCGAGCAGGTGCTCCCCGTCCTCACCCCCGAGAACCTGCAGGACCAGACCCCGTCCCTCGGCCCTCTGCCCACTGCCTGGAGCCGGTCATGACCGACGTGCGCCCTCTCCGAGACCTGGGTGAACATCCCGTCTGGATCAGGATGGTGGGGATCTCCAAGCGGTTCGGACCTCGGCGCGTGCTGAGCGACGTGGACGTCTGCTTCCGCCCGGGCCGAATCACCGCTGTCCTGGGCCCCAACGGCGCAGGCAAGACCACACTCCTCAAGATGATCCTCGGCTTGGTCCGGCCCGACTCCGGCGCCATCACGGTGGGGGAGACCCCGGTGGGGGCCGACCCGGAGTACCGCAAGGACCTGGGGTACATGCCGCAGCTTCCCCGTTTCCCACAGCACCTCACGGGACGTGAGTTGGCAGCGATGCTGGACGATGTCCGGGGATTCGACGATGAGCCCGACGGCTCACTGATCGAGGCGTTCGGCCTCGAAGGGGAGTTGGACAAGCCCTTCCGTACCCTTTCGGGGGGAACCCGGCAGAAGCTCAACGCCGCACTCGCGCTCCGCTACGGCGCAGGTGTCATCGTCCTGGACGAGCCCACGGCGGGCCTCGACCCGGTGGCCTCCCGGGTCTTGAAGGAACGGGTGCGGAGAGAGAAGGAGCGGGGGTGCACCGTGCTCCTCACCTCCCACGACTTGGCTCAGTTGCAGGAAGTCGCCGACGACGTCGTGTTCCTCCTGGACGGCTCGGTCCGATTCGAGGGAGAGATCACGGATCTCCTGGCCGCCACGGGCCAGCCGGACCTGGAGGGCGCCATCGCTTGGCTCATCCTGGCGGAGACACCGTCGGATCCGGCGGGCACCGGAGGAACCCCATGCGGTCCCTCGATCGCACCGGGCGGGGAGGTGGCCCGATGACGACATCGACGAAGGTCCTTCGATACCAGCTCCGCGACGTGCTACGCAGCAGGGTGATCGCGAGCTACGGGGGGTTCTTCCTCCTGTCCACCCTTGCCCTGGTCCAACTCGGAGGGGGACTCGAGCGGGCCCTCCCCTCCCTCGCGAACCTGACCCTCCTGGCCGTCCCCCTCGTGAGTCTGCTGGTCACCGTAGTGTTCTTGAGCCACGGCAGGGCGTTTACCGAGGTCCTGCTGTCCCAGCCGGTGGGGCGCGGCGAGCTGCTGCTGGGTCTCTATCTGGGCCTGGCCGTTCCTCTCGTCGGGCTGTTCGTCGCCGGAACCGGCATCCCCCTCCTCGTGTCAGGGGGTCCAGCCGGGCTGCTCGGCCCCTCACTCCTTCTCCTGGTAGCCGGCTCCATGCTCACCGCGACCTTCACGGCACTGGGGTTCGCGGTGGCCTACACCTTCGATGACGCGGCCAAAAGCCTCGCGGCGGCCCTGGGCCTCTGGCTCGGTCTGACCGTCCTCTACGACGGGGCCGTCCTCCTGGCCAGTCAACAACTCGCGGCGTACCCCCTCGAGAAACCCATGCTGGCCGCCATGGTCCTGAATCCCGTCGACCTGGCCCGGGTGGTCATGCTCATGGCTGTGGATGCGTCGGTCCTGTTGGGCTACACCGGGGCCGTCTTCCAGGACTTCTTCGGCGGAATCTGGGGGATCACGATCGCGCTCACGAGCCTCGGGATCTGGGTGGCGGTGCCCTATCTCGTGGCGCTCAGGCGATTCCGCCGAATGGATCTCTGAGATGCACCAGGACCGCCGGGGAGCGCGAACCCCACGCTCAACCGCTCATGAGGTCGGCAAGCGTGCGGGTCTCGAAGAATCGAAACGCGGGCGCGCTGGCCGCCTTCCACTCGTCATGGGCGGGACAGCCCGACTCGTCGGAGCAGGTCCCCCGCCCCAGGAGGCACTGCCGCGTGGGGCCGAGATTGTCGAACCCCTCCACCACCTCGATGAGTCGGATCTGCTCAGGATCCCTTGCGAGACGGAACCCTCCGTTGCGGCCCCGCTCAGACACCAGGATCCCGAAACGGGCCAGGCTCTGGAGGATCTTTGCCAGGTAGTTGGCCGGCAGGCCCAGCGTCTCGGCCACTTCCTGGGCTCGCACGGCAGCCCGCTCCCCCTGTATCTCGGCGATGGCGAGGGTGGCGTGAAGGGCATATCCACCGGTTCGGCTAAGCATGTGAGGGGCAGGATCGAAGGGACACCACTCGTCTCGGGCACCGAACAGTACACACAACGGCCCGGCAGAAAAGGTCACCGGAGGGACGGCGACTCGTGCCCCACGCTCGTGGGCGAGCGCGCCTTCCGAACACTCACAGCAAGGAGGGATCTCATGTCATCGCGAACTCGACTCCGGGTCACGGCACTCTCGGCGGCACTGGTGGCGACAGTAGCCACGGCCTGCGGTCCCACAGGGGACCAGGCTCAGCCCGAGGCGGATGTGGCGGCCACCGGATCCAATCGCGGTCAGGCCTACGTCCAAGACCCCAACTCCAAGCCCAACATCCTGGGGATCGCTCTGGGATCGGAGGACCACACCACCCTGGTCGCGGCGGTGCAGGCGGCGGAGTTGGAGAACGTCCTGGTCAACGCCGGGCCTCTCACGGTTTTCGCTCCCGTGAACGCTGCCTTCGAGGCTCTCCCTCCCGGGACGGTAGAGGAGTTGCTCAAGCCGGAGAACAAACAGCAGCTGGCCAACATCATCACATCCCATGCGGCCCCCGGGAAGTTCACCATCGATCTACTCAAGGACGGCACCGATCTCTACATGGCCACGGGGCACTATCTGAAGGTGGAGGTCCGAGACGACGGCACCTACGTCAACGGGTCCAGGATCCTGGGTTCGGTGGAAGCCACCAACGGGATGGTACACGTCATTGGCGAGGTCTTCCTGGTGGCTGCGCAATAACCTCGTTCCGCAGGGGCGGCGGCGGGGCCTGATGGCCCCCCCCGTTCGCTCCCCGCGACCAATCGCCTTGCGGAGCGCAGGGCCGAAGTCGACTTTCCGGCGGCTCATTCACCCGTCGTAAGGGAGTCCTATGTCCTTTCGGTCCCTGCCGGTCGTGCCGGCCCTCGCCCTCGCCATTGCGGTGGCCGCCCAGCCCATCGTCTCCCAGGAGGCTCCGGCCACGAACGATACCCGGGATGTCCCTGCGGGCCGGAAGGTCCTGCTCCCAGCGGGCGTGCCCAGCGGTCTTCCAATCGTTCAGCCCAACGACAACCGTACCCCCGCGGGAGCTGTCTCATCGGGCGTGTATGAGGTCTCGCTGGAGGTCGTGGAAGCCGACTGGAGGGTGGAGACCGAGGGCGGTCCTGGCCTGAGGGTATCGGCGATCGCGGAGTCGGGGGCGCTACCGTCCATCCCGGCTCCGCTGATCCGCGTCGAGGACGGCACCCTCGTTCGAGCCCGGGTCAAGAACCTCCTGGCGGTCCCGGTCCGGGTGTTCGGTCTCCATTCCCGCCCCGCGGCGGAGGATCAGGCTCCCATCATCCTCGAGGCCGGCGCCGAGCGGGTGTTCGAGTTCGAGCCGGGCACCCCGGGCACCTACCTCTACCGGATCAGGGAAGGTGCCGAGGATCGCCCGCCGCCCGGCGGGCCCAACTCCCGGCCCGCCGAGCGCGAGCAGTTGGCCGGGGCCCTGGTGGTGGACCCCAGGGGCGAGCCCACCGACGACCGGATCCTGGTCATCAACATCTTCAGCGAGCCCATGCAGGACGCCCCGCGGCTCCGGGCGCTCACCATCAACGGCCGCAGCTGGCCCTTCACCGAGCGGATGCAGCTCGAGGTCGGGCAACCGGAGCGCTGGCGTGTGGTCAACGCCAGCCGCCGAGAGCATCCCATGCACCTCCATGGGTTCTACTTTTCCGTGCTCGGGCGGGGGACCGAGGGCGCGGACACCACCTACTCCGAGCGGGACCACCGACTGGTAGTGACGGAGACCATGCACGCCGGGACCACCATGCTTATGGAGTGGACCCCCACCCGGCCCGGCCGCTGGCTCTTCCACTGCCACCTATCGTTTCACGTGGAGGCGAGGAACCGCCTCCCCGGAGCCGTAGAGGCCGACCCGGAGCACGCCCATGCTCACATGTCCGGATTGGTCATGGGACTGGAGGTGGCGCCCGGACCGTCGGACCTGGTGGCCCGAGGGGATCCGGTCCCCGTGGACCTCTTCATGCGCGAATACGGTGAGGAACCGGGCCATCGGTTCGGTTTCGACCTCGACGAAATCCTCCCGGGCCCCGACGACGATACCCCCGGCCCTCTCCTGGTCTTCAACCAGTACCAGGCCGTGGACGTCTCGGTCCACAACCAGATGGACCGCCCCACCGGGGTCCACTGGCACGGGCTGGAACTGGACGCCTGGGCCGACGGGGTCCCGGACTGGAGCGCGTCGGACGGCCGCATGTCCCCGGTCATCCAACCGGGCGAATCGTTCACCTATCGGCTCAGCCTCATGCGCCCCGGGACGTTCATCTACCACTCCCACATGAACGACGTGGTGCAGTTGTCGGGGGGGCTTTACGGACCGCTGATCGTCCTGCCCCCGGGGGAATCGTTCGACGCCCAGCACGATCATCCCATGGTGTTCGGGTGGCGGCGGCCCGGGCCCCAGGGTCTCGAGGACCTGGAGTTGAACGGCCGCCACGAACAGCCCCCGATGACCACCACGGTCGGTGAGCGACACCGTTTCCGGGTCATCAACATCGCACCCGCCGGGATCGTCTCCGCGTGGCTCACGAGGGACGGTGAAACGCTTTCGATCCGTCTCCTGGCCAAGGACGGGGCCGACTTGCCCGTGCACCAGCAGGTCGAGGTGGACGAACTGCCCGAGATCGGCGTGGGCGAGACCGCAGATTTCACCTGGACCCCGACCGAGCCCGGCACCTACGAGATTCGGGTCGGGTTCGGCCTCGAGGCCAGCTTCCCGCAGACCTGGGTAGTGACGGAGAGGCCCCCGACCGGTAACTGACCGGTCGGGGGCCTCTGCCGCAGGGGTCGTCCATTTCGAGCAGGACTTGGCTCAGCGGTGTCCGGAGATCCCCTGAAGCATCCAGATCTCGCCCCGGGTCTCGCCCATCTCGAGGGCCAGGCGCTTGCCGTCCGGGCTCAGCGTCCACCGCCCGATGTACTCGGGCAGGTCTCCCACGAATATGGGCTCGCCGCCATCGACCGGGATCTTGTGGAGTCTGCAGGGCTTCGGTGGGATCGACTGCCCCGCGGGCACGTTGCGGAAGGTGGTGAGCACATACCGACCGTCTGGCGTCCAGATCGGAGCTCGATACCCGCGACACGCCGCGTCCAATTCGTCCTCCCTCGAGGTGACCTTCAGCAGAAGTCGTGGCTCGCCGCCGTCGGTTGGCAAGACAAGGAGGCTGCGCTCACCGACGGGATCGCTGAGATCCCACACGGCTAGCTGTTGTTCGTCGGGGGAGAGTCCCATGCCCAGGATACCCGGAGCCGCATCGGAGCGGGCGGGGTGACTGAGGAGTTCGCGTTGTTCTCCGGTGTCGACGTCCACACGGATGAGCGCCTCCCCTCCGTCCGACGCATTACCCAGGAGATAGGCCGTGGAGCCATCGGAGGAGACCTCGCCTGTCCGCATGTTGATCTCCGGTGGCGCGCGGAAGATGAATTCGGACGTACCGTCCTCCAGATCGTAGTAATAAAGACCGCTCTCGGACCCATCGAGTGGCCGCGCCTCCAGGAAGAGGCCGCGCCCGTCCCTGCTCCAGCGAGCCCTCCCGGCGACGTTCAGATCGGGTGGGGTGATGTCGATCGGATCGCCACCAGTCGTCGAGCGCAACACCAAGCGCCCAGAGACCTGCCCCCCCCGATCCCGGTGAGCCACCCAATAGACGACCCTGAGTCCATCCGGTGACCAGGCCGCCGCGCGTGAGCGCCGCATATGAGGCTCCACGGGCGTGGGAGTGCCCGCGAGGCGGTTTGCCTCGAGGTCCAGAGGCTGAATATGGATCCGGGGCACCTGGGTGGTGACACCGTAGAAGAGCGTTTCCCCGGCGATGCTCATGGGCTCCATCCCCCAGAGATCGCCTGCGACCTGTACCGGATCGCCGACAGCCCGGCCGTTTGCCAGCGGGACTCTCCACACGCCCTCGGTGAGCCCGCGGTCACTGTAGAAAAGCACATCGCCGTCCTCGGTCCACCCGATGAGCATGTCCGTCGATTGGCCGCTGGCCACCCTCACGGGACTCCCGCTGGGAACCTGCATGACGAACACATCCAGGTCACCCTCGCTGGGAGTCCGATCCGCGCGCTGTAACGGGTCCTCGTCGAACGCCAGGAATCGCCCGTCTGGGGAGAGCGCGGCAAACCGGCGTTCCTTGCCCGGGTCGGGCCTGTGGAGGACCTCCATCGAGCCGTCCTCAGCCGACACGCGGGTCACCTCCACCGCGTCGTCGGGACCCGGACCGGAGCCGAAGTAGAACGTGACCAGAATCGACTCCCCATCGGGGGACCACCCGTGGACGTCGGGCCACCACTCCAGCGGACTGGGCTCCCCGGGCCTCAAGCCGGATCGGGCAAGAACACGGGGGTCCGTGCCGTCGGTGTTGATGACCCGCAGTTCGTACGTTCCAGGCTCCGTGTACCAGGAATACGCGATCCGCTTCCCGTCGGGTGAGAAGCGTGCCATCTCGCTGTATGCATAGGAGGTGACCCACCCGTCGTCCTTCTTTCCAGTCAGGCGACGCTTTTGCCCGGTAAGGAGGTCCAGAACGGCGAGGTCCCCGGAGTCCCAGTGGGTTTGCGTGATGTATCGCCCATCCGGGGAGGCGTTAGTGCCCCAGAAGTCCGGGCCGGGTCCCTCGTAGACGCGGCGCACCACAACGGTGGTGTCCCCGGGGCTCCCGAGGGCGGGAACGACCAGCCCCCCGTCCGCCTGGGGTCCCGCCGTTGCCGCGGCAGCCACGGTCACCGCCAGAATTCCGCTCAGAAAGAGGATGCGCTTCATGGGTCCCTCCTTTGGCCAGGCGATCCAGAACCCTGGTTCCAGGTTCAGGGCCGCTCAGGGATGCGTCGTGCAGGCCTATATGGAAAGGAGCGGGCCAGCCCTGCCGGATTCGTACAAGTCGTTCTTTCGTATACTCTTGAGGACATCTGTGTCGAGGCCACGCGGCGCCCCGCGGTAATGAACCGTTGCGAACCGGACCGATTCGTTACGGGCGGTCGCCGACGCGGAGGCCGGCTCGGGTCCATCCACGGGGAAGGACCACCTCGATCGTCGTCCCCTCTCCCTGCACGCTCTCCACACGCACCTCACCGCCGTGTGCCACAACGATCCTCCGTGAGATGGGCAGCCCGAGCCCGGTCCCACGACCGTGCGTGCTGAACAGCGGTTCGAAGGCGCGCTCCCGTACCTCGTCCGACATCCCTACACCCTCATCTCGAATCGCAACACAAAAGTCGTCCTCGTCCTTACTCAGCTCGACCCCCACGCATCCCCCTCCGTCCAGCGCCTGGGCCGCGTTGAGCAGGAGGTTGAGGAATAGCTGTTCGAGAGCATCCGGATCCCCCACCATCCGCGATTCCGTTGGGGGAAGATCGACAGCGAGGATCGCACCTCGTTCAGCGAGGACGGGCCTGGCAGCCTCGACGGCCGCACGGAGAGGCACTCGGAGGTCGATAGCGAGAGCCTTGATCCGTCCGCTTCGCGCCACGCGAAGTGCGTCCCGCACCGTGGAATCGAGACGACGGATCTCCGCGATCGCCTTGGCCTGGGGTTCGAGGAGAGGTGAGTCGGGCGGTAGCTGGCTTTCGACGAACTGCAGGTCGATCTGGACCGCTGTGAGAGGATTCCTCACTTCGTGGGCCAATCCGGCGGCAAACTCGCCCACTGAGGCAAGCGACTCCCGGCCGGCCAACTGTTCCAGCGTGCGACGGAGCTTCTTTGTCATGCTGTTGAAGGCGTTCCCCACGGCCCCCACCTCGTCCCGGGTGGTTCCCGGAACCGTGCGGTCGAGGTCCCCCTCGGCGACCGCCACCGCAGCCTCAGCCAGGTCTCGAAGAGACCGGGTCAACCGTGAGGTGAGAAGCACGGTCGCCAGCAGGGCCAGGATGGCGACAGCCAGCAGCACCAACGCACCCCGCCGCGCCGTTTCCTCGAACGATCCCATGAACGGGCCCAGCGTGGCGGCGATGACCACAGAGAGCGCCGGCGAATTCAGTCGGTGCCGAGCGGTCACCCACTCGTCGCCCGCCCACTCGAAGCGCTCCGCCGCAAGCACGGAAGCGTCGAACGGGGCAGCAGTGGGAACGCGACCATCCGGACCCTCGAGGGCTACGACCATCCCGGCGGTGATGGCGGGTAGTTGCTGGGGAGGAAGGAAGGCCGACGGAGCCATCGCCACCTGCAGAACTCCGATCCGCTCACCGGAGATCTTCCCGTAGATCGGCAATTCCTGCCAGATCGCGTCGTACCCGAGAGCCGTCGCGGTGCGGGAACCTGAGCCTGCCTGTGCATCCCGGCTCCCGAACGTCCAAACCGGTTCGGCGGCTAGGGTTCGGATCTCCAGTCTCAGGACCCCAGAATCGAGGTCGCGGAACCGCTGCTCCAAGTCCCTTAGGTCTAGCGGCTGGGCCGCACCGGGGCTGGCCTGAAGGGCCTGCTGGACCCCGGCGTCCTCCCCAAAGAAGAGCAGATCCGACCGTAGCTGGATCCACCGGGTCCCGACGAGCGAAACCGTGGCCTCCAGCGCACCATCCAGCCGATCCTGGAGGAACTGGTCTCCTGACCGAACCGCGCTGTTCGTCAACCAGAGCCCAACCAGCGCCAGCGGAATAACCGAAGACGCGACGACCACCAGGATCACACGGGTACGGAACTTCATCGATCCGGGAAGTTGTCGAGCGCGTACTTCTTGATGAGGCGGTCGAGCCGGGGCCGCGATACGCCCAGGACTTTCGCCGTTCGGGCCTTGTGCCCCTTCATCGCCCGGAGGACGTGGGCCACGTGCTCTCGCTCCACGGTCTCTAGCGTCGTGAGCCGCGGGCGGGCCTCGGTGAGCGGGGGGCCCAGAGCCAGCTGCTGAGGCCGAATTACGTCTCCGGTGGCCGTCACTACCGCTCGCGTCAGACAGTTCTCGAGCTCCCTCACGTTTCCCGGCCAGCTGTAATCCAAGAGCGCATCCACGGCCTCGGGCGCAAGGAGGACGCCCTCCCTTCCGACGGCGGCCCCGGCCTTCCCCAGCAGTGCCTCTGCAAGCAGCGGCACGTCTCCCATGCGGTCCCTCAGCGGCGGCAGGCAGATTTCCACCACCCGGAGTCGGTAGTAGAGGTCCTCGCGGAACCGTCCCAGCGCTACCAGCTGCTCCAAGTTCTGATGGGTCGCCGTGATCACCCGGGCCTCCGAGCGCTCGGCCCGCTCCGCCCCAACCGGGTAGTATTCGTGTTCCTGCAGAACCCGGAGCAACTTGGACTGGAACTCGGGAGCAGTGTCGCCGATCTCGTCCAGGAAGATCGTGCCCCGCCCCGCCAGGGCGAAGCGGCCCTGCCGGTCACCCGTGGCCCCCGTGAACGCGCCACGGGTATGTCCGAACAACTCAGACTCGAGGAGGGTCGTGGGCAACGCCGTGCAGTTCACGGCGACGAACGGCTCGTCGGCGTAGGGGGAGCTCAGGTGGATCTCACGCGCGACCAGCTCCTTGCCCGTCCCACTCTCGCCGCGAATCACGACGTTGGTCCGGGTGCCCGCCACCTGGCCCACGACCTTGAATACGTCGATCATGGCAGGGTCGTGACCCACGAGGCGCCGGGGCGTTTCCGAGCTGCCACGCGACTCCGGTAGACGGTGGCGGGTGGCCCGATCCTCATGGATCCGCTCCACGAGACGCACGAGGTGGGTCAGGTCGAGGGGTTTGACCAGAAAGTCCACTGCCCCCGCACCCATGGCCGCGGCCACCGTGGGGAGGTCGTCATACGCGGTCATCATGACCACATCGAGGTTAGGAAGTCGCTGCCTAAGGACGCCGAGCAGACCGAGCCCGTCCATTCCTGGCATCTTCAGGTCGACGAGCGCGATGTCGGAAGGTGCCTTGGAGAGCTGGCCCAACGCGGCGTCTGCACCGTCCGCGGTCCGCACACCGAACCCGGCACCGGTCAGCGCCCTGGACAGTGACTCCAGGATGCGTGTGTCATCATCGACGATGAGGACGTCGATCACGGTCATTCATCCCCAGGGAGAGGAAGGAGCCCCCTACGCGCGGCCCCAGAAGATCCATGGGCACGAGCTGTGCCGACGTCGGGCCGATCCAGATCGGCAGAACCGGGAGGGTATTCGGACCACCGCCGCCGTTCCGACTGACCGTCCCAACGTAACGGTCCGTTACATTATCGCGTCCCGAGGGTAATGAAGCGAACGCGGCCCCCTACCTGTCGATCGCCCTACCCCTCCGCTTGCAACCTCGCCGCCACCGCCTGGACCTCGTCCAGGACCCGGAGCAGGTTCCCGCTCCAGAGCTTGCCGATTTCCTCCTCGGAATAGCCGCGGCGCACCAGCTCGAGGGTGACGTTGAATGTCGTCCCATCCGGCCACCCCTCCACCACCGTCGAAATCCGAACTGATCCCCACGTGGTCGATTCCGATGGACTCGACCAGGTAGTCGATGTGGTCCACGAAGTCGGCCACGCCCACGGGTGGGGTCACCGGGTCAACCTCGGCAGCGACGCGCTCAGCGGCTGCGTCCCGAACTTCTGCGAGCCCGGCCATGTAGGCCTCGACCTCGGCCTCGCTCATGGAAGCGAAGGCCTCCCGCATCCCGCGGCGGCCGCCCGGAATCATCTCGAAGCCCATCTCCTCGGCCACCGTGGCGAGGATCGCGGCAGAAGCGTCGTTGTGGGCGGCGTTCTTGTCGGCATCCACATAGCTGGCAAGGGCCACAGCCTGGATCACTCCGCCGTTGTCCCGCAAGGCCATGAGCTGCTCGTCGTCCATGTTGCGACTGACGTCGTTCAGGGCCCGGGCGCTGGAATGAGACGCGATCACCGGAGCCTGGGACAGGCGCATGACCTCCAGGTTGGACGCCTTGGAGGGATGGGAGAGGTCGATCATGATCCCGACCCGATTCAACTCGGCCACTGCCTCACGTCCCAGATCACTGAGACCCGCGTGGAGCCAGACGTCGTCCCGCTCTCCGGTGTTGGAATCCGAGAACTGGCTGTGACCATTGTGGGACAGGGACATGTAGCGCGCACCCCGGTCGTGGAAGTCCTGGATGCGGGACAAGTCGGTGCCCAGCGAGTAGGCGTTCTCCACGCCGATCATGGCGACCTTCCGACCCGAACCGGCGATCTCACGGACGTCGTCGGAACTCAGCGCCAGGCCGATCCGGTCCGGCGCGATCTCCTCGGTGAGGCGGTGGATCGCGTCGAACTTGTCCAGCGCGCTGGCGTGAGCCTCAGCGTAGGCCTCCTCGGTCAACTCCCCCTGGCCCACGTAGACCACGAACCACGCCACGTCCAGGCCCCCCGCCTCCATCTTCGGGAGCGTGACCTGATTGGGGAGGTCCATGGTGTAGTTCTGCTCCAGCGTGAAGTTCGCCGGGTTGATGTCGTCGTGGGTGTCCATGGTGATCACCCGCTCGTGGACCCCCCGGGCATACTCCACCAACTCGGCTTCCGACATGGAGCCCACGTCCGGGCCGTCGGCGTCCGCAGGAGCGCCGCACGCGGTGAGGGCCAGGGCAAGCAGAAGGGAGGAGGCGCCTGGGATCCAGAGCACGGGTCCACGAACCGTGGACGGCCTGGAGATCCTCGAGTGGGGTGACGACATGGTCGGAGTCCGTCGTTGGCGTGAAAAAGGGCTGGCGCATCGTAGGCCCTCCGGTGATGCCCAGCCAGATCCCGGAACCCAATAACCGTTGGGTTTTCAGCCGTCCGGGGACTCCAACGCCACTTCCCAGTCGTCCTGGTAGCCCACCGTCGAGGTAGGGGCCACGTACCGACCCAGGTCCGAAAGGGACGCCCCGGCCAGCTCCCGATCGAATGCCGCCAGGTCTCGCGCCGACGCCTCCTCCTGCGAGTCGGAGGTGTCGTAGACGATATCGCCGAGCTCCGCGGCCTCGAGCCTCATCCGGCTCCGGAGACCTTCGGCGGCCGCAAACTGGTCCGTGAGTTTGGGAAACCGGAAGACCAGGTTGCCGTCCACGTCCGGGTCCACGTCGGCGTCGAACTCGGCCGCTAGGGCATGGAGTTCCTTCTCCACGTCCTTGAGTCGCACGGTCTGGTCGGGGAGGCTGGACGCGACCTGGGCCACCGCGGGCTCCAGCATGACGCCGGCCCCCTTCTTCAGCGTCAACTCATATACCAGTCCCAGGAGGATCCTGCGCACGTTCCGCCGCTCCCGTCGCCGGTTCTCTCGGCGCACGCTCAGGGTCCTGAGCCCGGGGATGGCGAAGAAGAGGGTGCTGTAGACCACGGGGATGGCCACCAGACCCACGTAGGCCAAGATCCCGCCGATACCCAACCGCGGAAAGATGAACCAGGGGGCCGTCACCGCGGCCAGAAGGTTGAAGCCGTTGATGCCGGCCACGATGGCGTTGGACTTGGCGTCGTTCCCGGTGACCTCCAGGGGACGCTCGAGGCGTTTCCAGGCGGCCTTGGGCTCCCGGGCCTTCACGCGACCGTGGGCGCTGACCATGAGGCCGGGGAATGCGTAAGCCAACTCCCCGGACTCCGAGACCGCCGGTTCGCCGTCGTAGGTGGCCATGAGCCGCCCCATCTCCTCGTCGGCATCGGGCAGGGGGAGCGCCGCGTGCTGGACGAGCTCCGCCGGAGTTAGAACCCCCCGTCTCGCACGGATGAGTTGCAGCGCGCTCTGGTCCAGCTGCTGCTGCGTGGGTGCCGGGCGGTCGGGCCCGAACACGAAGGCGAACACCTTCTTGTAGAACGGAACCCGCTCCTCTTTCGAGAGCGTTCGCTCATAGCGGTGCCCGTAGTACGGACGCCCCACCCGCCAGCGGCTCCCCATGATCCAGTACCAGAGCCAGAAGTTCCCCATGGGGAAGCCACCCCCGTGTCCTCGGCGACCTCCTCCGCCCCACCCTCCCTTCCGGTCCCCGCCCCCCCGCTGGGAGGCGACCAGGGCGGCAACGACCAGAGCCACGAAGACCGCGAAGTAGACCACCAGCATGAGGACGATCCAGCCCTTGAAGGCCGACTTCGCAACGCGGGAGGCTCCGCGCTTGAGTCGGGCGAGAAGCGGCTCGGTCCCCCGACGAATCAAACGGGGATCGAAGGCGTACAGGATCTCCCCGGAATCGGACACCGCCAGGTGGCCCTGATGGGTCTCCAGGAGGGCTTTCAGCCCCGAACGCACGTCGTCGGCCGGCATCCCGGTGGCCGAAACCACGTCACCGACGGTGGCCTTCCCACCGAGGCGGCGGAGGGCTCGGAGGAGGTCGGACTGGGCTTCGGCGATTGCGACGGTGGTCACGGTCGGGGGCGATCCTGAGCCTGGTGTGGGCTGCTTGCGTCTGGAGTGTCCAAGGTTCTGGTACTACGTGAACCCGGCCAGGGTCCTTCGCTTACCGAGCGGGATCCCCACGAGACCGACCCCGGGGCGGACCCTATCTGCTGCGCCGTCGACCGTAGGGCCGCCGCCGGGGGCGGTCACTCGTGTCTCCACCGCCGTTCGCCGGTGCGCCGGCACCATTCTTGGCCGAGCCCGCCTTCTTGGCCCGGTTCTTGGCGGCCCTGGCTCGGTCCTCGGCCTTCTTCGCCTTGATGGCGGCGATACGCTCCTGCAGCGGCACCTCCAAGGGCGCGTCCGCCACGGCCTCGTAGGAGAAGCCGTCGAGGTGCACCCGCTGGATCTTCGACCCTACGGCCCTTTCGATCCGTCCCAACTCCGACTCTTCCTCCGGTGCGACCAGGGTGAAGGCCTCTCCGGTGGCTTCGGCCCGAGCCGTCCGTCCCACCCGGTGGATGTAGTCCTCGGGTACCGCCGGGACATCGAAATTCACCACGTGGCCCAGGGCCTCGACGTCGATGCCCCGGGAGGCGATATCCGTGGCCACCAGAACCCGATGATGGCCCGCCTTGAAGCCGGCCAGAGCCCTGGTGCGCTGGGCCTGGGAACGGTTTCCGTGGATGCGCTCGGCGTTGATCCCGTTGCGGTTGAGCAGCTTGGCCAACCGGTCCGCCCGGTGTTTCGTCCGAGTGAAGACCAGCGCCTCGTCCATGTGATCCCTCTTCAGAAGCTCAACCAGCAAGGCGCTCTTGAGCCCCCGGGGGACGGGGTAGACGCTCTGTGTGACGCCCCGGGCCGGCGCGGCCTTGCGCTGGAGCGCGATCCTGGCGGGACTCCGGAGAATCTCGGCGGTCAGCTTCTCGATGGGCGGCGGCATGGTCGCGCTGAAGAAGAACGTCTGCCGAGGCTTGGGCACGTGTCTGAGGATCCGCCGGATGTCCGGGAGGAAACCCATGTCCAGCATGCGGTCGGCCTCGTCCAGAACCAGGTACTCCAGCCCCTTCAGGCCGGCGTAGTCGTACTGGAAGTGATCCATGAGGCGACCGGGCGTGGCGATGATGACGTCGACGCCGTTTCGGAACGCGGTGACCTGCGGGCCCATTCCGACACCGCCATGGACCACCGCTCCCCTCACCCCCGTGTAGCGGGCCAGATCGGTCAGATCATCGAGAATCTGCCTGGCGAGCTCCCGGGTGGGGGCGAGTACGAGGGCACGTGTAGTCCCTCGCGGGAGGTCCACCAGCCGATGGAGGATGGGCAGCAGAAAGGCCGCGGTCTTGCCACTTCCGGTGGCGGCGCAGGCAAGGAGGTCCCGGCCATCGAGGGCGTGGGGGATCGCCTCGGACTGAATGGGGGTGGGGCGGGTGAACTTCAGGGTCTCGACCCCTCTGAGAAGGGTCGGGTGCAATTCCAGGGCAGAAAAAGCCAATATATCGTCCGGTCTATGGGCGCACAGCAGGCCGGCCGGAACATCCGGCTCGATAGGCTGGCGCGAGGTCTGGTTTGAGTGCTTTCCCCCGGGAACCGAGGGCTCAAGGTGGGGATGCCACAGCTCGTAATCTAGCGGGAGTTGCGGGTTCATTGCAGGGGGGTGGGCTTTGGACCACCGGAAAGGGAGCCCCGGGCGGGGCGCCGCCCTACAATGGCAAGCGCGTTCCCAATCCCCGGGCCACAGCCCCCTGGTAGATCAGGCCGGCCGTGACCATGTCCTCCAGGGCCAGGCCGAGGTGGATGGCGACGATCCGCTCCCCGGCGTGCCTCCTGCCGGGCCGCCGTTCCGTGACGATCTCCCCAAGGTCGGCCTCGATGCCGGGGGTGTCGCGGAAGTAGCCCGCACCGCGGTAGAAGTCGAGCTGCGCCGTGTCGTCCGTGGTGAGGAGATCGGCCTCGCGAAGGGCATCGCCCTGCCAGTAGGAGTCGAAATCCAGGGCGCACGCGAAGGCCCCCTCTTCCAGCCATCCAGCCTCGATGGCCGGAACCGGGTCCTTCAGGATGGGCCCGCTGGTCACCACCAGGTCCGAGCCGCCCACGGCCTCGCGGGGACTCCCGACGATCTCGATGGGAGCGCCCACGAGGGGCTCCATCTCTTCGGCGAACGCCTCGGCCGCCTCCTGGGACACGTCGAAGGCCCGGACTCGACGGAGCTCGAAGCAGCACGACAACGCCTCGAGGTTGCTCCGGCCCTGGACGCCGCACGCGATGATGCCCACGGTCGCGCTGTCCCTTCGGGCCAGATGGCGGGCGGCCACCGCGGTCGCCGCCCCCGTCCGCTTGGCCGTGATCCAGGTGGCGTCCATGATCGCGATGGGGAATCCCGTGTCCGGATCGTTCAGGACCACGAGCCCGCTCACGTACGGAAGGCCCCGGCCCGGGTTTCCGGCGTAGGCCGACACCCACTTGATGCCGGCAGCCCGACTCGCCGGGACATACGCGGGCATGGCATGCAGGAACGAGTCGGGTCCGGGATGGATCCCGGGCTTGGGGGGCATCTCTGTGCGTCCCTCGCCCTTCTCCCGGAACATCGCCTCCAACGCGGCGATGATCTCCGGCATGGTTACGCCGACGCGCTCCACGTCGGCACGGCTCAGGTAGAGAATCGGATCGGGGGTCATGTCGACCCCCACACTAGCGGGCCAGCAGCGGTTGCGCGAAGGCCTTCTCGCGGATTCCGGATTGGAAGGAGATCCCGGAGCCCGGAGGGGCCGATCTTTGCTCGCTTCGTCAATTCCCGCAACTTCCCTACCATGGCCCGAAAGAGAAAGCGCAAGAAGACCCGAGGGGCAACCGCCCCGACCCCTGAACTCACGGGTCTCGCCCGGCTCCTGGTGGAGATGCCGGTGGAGGTCCTGGACCTCCATGGGATGACTGCCGATGGCGCCGAGCGCCGACTTGGTTTCTTCTTCGACCGGCACCGGGTGACGTCGGCGGGTGGCGTGGTTCACGTGATCACGGGCAAGGGGGCTGGCTCCGTCGGGGAAGCCGTGTTGCCGGGTCTGGTTCGCGATCTGCTCACCCAGGACTTTGCCCACCTGGTGATGGAGTTCGGGGGGCTGCCCGGCGGTGGAGGGTTCGCCGTTCGGATCGCGGGTGACTGAGGAGCAAGGTTGCCCACGGGCCGCGCCAAACACCGCACTTTCAAGCGATCCTCTGCCCTTGGAGCCCTCCGGGCACTACGTTTCCGCCCTATGCGCGCCCACCTCGACGCCCCGCCCCCAAGGAGGCCCACTCCATCCGCCCGGCTGCTGGGCACCTTGGCCGCGGCACTCCTCGCGCCCTCCCCCGGTCTCGCCCAGGACAGTGCCCTACCTAGCGCCTCCTCCGGTGCGGTGGAGGGAACCATCCGGATCGACGGTCGCCTGGACGAAGCTTCGTGGGCGGCGTCCGTCCCTCTTTCCGACTTCCGGATGGTCGAGCCGAACGAGGGAGCCCCAGCGACCTTCGCGACGCGCGTCCGGATCCTCGCGGATCCCACGGCCCTCTACATCGGCATCGAGGCGTTCGACGATGGCCCGGACGGGATCGTCAGCTACTCCAAGGCTCGGGACGCCCAGCTCCGCTCCGAGGACCACGTCAAGATCCTCCTGGACCCGTTTCTCGACGGGCAATCGGGCTTCGTCTTCGCGGTGAACCCGGCCGGGGCCCGCTACGACGCCCTGGTGGCGGACCAGGGCCTCGGCGAAAACTCCAGTTGGGACGCGGTGTGGGAGGCCAGAACGACGGTGACGGACAGCGGCTGGACGGCCGAGCTCCGCATCCCGATCCAGAGCCTCACCTTCGCCCGGGGAGCGGAAGTCTGGGGCTTCAACGTGGAGCGCCGGGTCCAGCGACTCCTCGAGGTCAGCCGATGGGCCAGTCCGTCCCGCCTGGCACCCCTGACCCAGACCCGACGCGCGGGTCAGATCACCGACCTTCCCACGTTCGACAGCGGATGGGGACTCACGGTCCGGCCAGCGGTCACTGCGGGGGTCGAGAAGGTTGCTCCGGAGACCCCGTGGGCCCGGGACGCCGACCCGAGCCTGGACGTATTCCAGCGCCTGGGGTCGAACACCACCGCGGTCCTGACGGTGAACACCGACTTCGCCGAGACCGAGGTGGACACCCGTCGGACCAACCTCACGCGCTTCCCCCTCTTCTTCCCTGAGAAGCGGTCCTTCTTCCTGGACGGAGCCGACATTTTCGACTTCGGCGCGGGAATGGAGACCTTTTACCGACAGGATATCATCCCCTTCTTCACCCGCCGCATCGGGCTCGTGGAGGGTCAGGAGGTACCGATCCGCGCCGGCGGGAAGGTGAGTGGCCGCGCAGGCCGCAACGGGTTCGGCGGGCTCGCGACCAGCACCGACGCCGTGGACGGCCTCGTGCCCACCACGGAGATGGGGGCATTCCGGGTGCGACGGAACGTCCTGGATCAGTCCAGTGTGGGCGGCATCGCGACGTTCGGAGATCCTCTTGGGAGGGCCGGCAGCTACATGGCGGGCCTCGACGCCCTCTACAACACCTCCCAGTTCCGGGGAGACCGGAATCTCATCCTGGGCGCATGGGGACTCATGACCGACCGGGACGGCCTCACCGGGGACCGGACAGCCGTCGGGGCGATCATCGACTATCCCAACGACGTCTGGGACCTTTGGCTCTCCTACAAGCGCATCGGGGACGGCTTCGACCCCTCCCTTGGCTTCGTTCCGCGCAAAGGGGTGCACCTGGCGAACGCCGGCGCCAACTACCGGTGGTGGTCTCCCCATCCCCGGATCTTCAACCTGTATTTCGAACTGGTCCCGATCCTCGCCTGGAATCTCGCCGGAGACCTCGAGAGCTACCGGATCTTCACCGCGCCGCTGAACGTCCGCTTCGAGACAGGAGACCGAATCGAGTTCAACGTCCAACCCCAGGGCGAGCGGCTCCCCGAGGACTTCGAGATCGTAGACGGGGTCGTGATCCCGGAGGGAAGCTACGACTGGGTCCGCTACCGCCTGGAGGTGGACTTCGCACAGAAGCGGCTGATCAGCGGCCGGATCTCGGCCTGGTTCGGGCCCTTCTACGACGGCAGCGTCACGGAGCTCTCGGCCCGCATCGGCATCAACCCCTCGGACCTGCTCAACTTCGAACTGTCCGGGACCCGGAACCAGGGGACGCTGCCCGGCGGAGAGGTACTGCAGGAGGTGGCGAGCGCCCGGGTCCAGGTGAATTTCTCCCCCGACCTCCAGTGGAGCTTCCTTGGCCAGTACGACCGAGAGGAAAAGGAGTTCGGGGTGAACAGCCGGGTCCGCTGGACGTTCCATCCCCTTGGCGATCTCTTCCTCATCTACAACAACACGGCTTTCGACGAGATCGACGGTGGCTGGACCACCCAGGCCAGCCAATTCCTTCTGAAGGTGCAGTACGCGTTTCGGCGGTAACGCCATCGACGAGGCGCCCCAAAGCGTGATAGGTTCGGCGAATCACCGCGCTCCGCCCGGCCATTCCACCCAGCCTCGAGGGAGTATGCCTCCGGTCCATTCGGCAGCCGAACTCCTCGAATCCTTCCTGGGCCTGGGAGCCACGCACCTCGTGGGAATCCCCGACAACGGTTCGGCTGCACTCTTCGAGTCCGCCCGGACCCACCCGCGTATCGACCTGGTCACAGTCACCCGGGAGGGAGAGGCCTTCGCACTGGCCAGCGGCCTGTGGATCGGCGGCGGCGCCCCTGTGGTGGCCATCCAGAATACCGGCCTGCTGGAGAGCGGGGACGCCCTGAGAGGTACTGCGGTACGTATGGGAATCCCGCTCCTGTGCCTGATCGGGTATCGTGGGCACGCATCCATGGACCGCTCCGGAATCGACCCCTTCCACCGGCCGGATTCGACGGCAACGCTTCGCCGCCCGGACGTGGATTCCACGGCACTCCTCACGGAGCCCACGCTCGAGGCCTGGGGGATTCCCCATGCCGTGATGGAGCCCGGGCTGGAAAAGGAGATGGTGGTCGCTGCGTGGAATCGGGCCCTGGACGAGGACCGCCCAATCGCCCTCCTTCTCGCCCATGCCACGGCCTAGGAGGAGTATGCCATGCTGACACGCGATCAGTTCCTGCTTCCCCTGGCCGCCCTGCGGACCGACGAGGCCATCGTCACCACCATGTCGGTGGTGCGCCCCTGGGGCCGCCTCACCCGGCGACCGGAACTGGATCTGGCCTCCGCCGACAGCGCCATGGGACACGCCGCGGACCTGGCCCTCGGCATCGCGCTAGCCCAGCCCCAGCGGAAGGTGATCAGCCTGAACGGAGACGGGAGCATGCTCATGACCCTGGGAACCCTGGCGACCATCGTGGGGTCCGGCGCCGAGAATCTGGTTCTCATCGTGGTCAACAACGGAACCTACGAGATCACCGGGAATCAGCCGCTGGCCGGTGCGGGCACCCTCGATTTCGCGGGACTGGCAGGGGCCGCCGGATTCCCCAAGGCCCTCTCCTTCCGTGACCCCGAGGCGTGGGCCGACGCGGTGCCCTCGCTCCTGAGAGAGCGGGGACCGATATTCGTGGATGTGACCGTCGAGCCAGGAAGCGAAGGCCCCATCTTCCGCACACCGTCCGAGGAATCCGAGTACCTCCGGGTTTCCCTCTTCGACTCGGCCCGCGTTCTGCAGAACGCCCTTCATGGGTAGGTCCGTCCCCGCCGGATCCCACGGGAGGCCCACATGCCCTCGAATCCGATCAGCGCCCTCGCCGCGGCCCTGAGGCCCCGCACGGGGCCGGGCCTGCTTCGGGACCTACACCCGGGTATCCACCCCCACACTCCTGACCATCTTCGGCGTCATCATGAGCGTCCGGCTCCCCTGGGTGGTTGGGAACGCCGGCGTCCTGGGCGCCTGGGTGATCGTGGGTCGTCCGTGGCTCCGGCCCCCCTTGGCGCAGGCTCGGATTCCGTGAAGATTCGCACCGAAGGAAGTTCGAGTCCCCAGCAGCCGCACCCAGGGGGAGGGCCAGTGTTCGTTGCCGAACGCAGACGAGACCATTCGTCGACCCGGCGATTTCGCCGTGGGGCGCTGCTCGGGTTCGCGGTCGGCGTCCTGACCCTGGCGTCCCCGGTCGCCGCTCAAGAAGACCCGGTCTCAGCAACACGGACGGACACGCTGGCCATCGTGGACAGTCTCCAGGCGGCCACGGACACCATCCAGGAGTCGCACCCCCAGGACTCGCCTGACCAGGCGGGGTTCATCTTTGCCACGTCGGACGGCAAGGGCAGCTTCCGGCTGCGAGCCTCCATCCGCCTCAATGGGGCTTGGGACGGCTCCGGCCTCCAAAGCACCGACGTCTTCGACACCTACCTGATTCCCGTTGGCTTCACCGAGACCCCCGAGCAGGCGCGGTTCTTCATGCAGGCGACCCAGACCCGGTTCGGATTCGAATTGAACCGGGACACGGGACGGGGGATCGTCTACGGCCGCATCGAGGCCGACTTCCGGGGGACGGACAACAGCCTTCGGCTCCGACACGCCTACGGTGAGTTCTGGAAGGTATCGGTCGGCCAGACCTGGTCGACCTTCACGGATGTGTCGACCCTGCCCGTGACCGTCGACTTCGAAGGACCGCCCAGTTCCAACTCGGTGCGGACGCCCCAGGTGCGGTTCACCACGAGACCGCTCGCGAACTGGACCACCTCCGTCGCGCTGGAGGCGCCCCAGGTGGACGCGACCGTCTCCAACGACTCCGTCTCCGGTACCAGCGCTTCCTTCCAGGGGTTCGGGGACATCGCGGCCCGGGCACGACTGGAGTTGGGCTGGGGGCACCTCACCTTCTCCACGATCTTCCGCTCCATCACCCTCCAGAGCACGGAACGGGAAACCCAGTTTCTGCCCGGGCTCGGGTTCCAGTTCTCCGGACGGCTCGACCTCGACGACGAAGACCAGTTGCTCTTCCAGGCCATCGGCGGACGTGCGATCTCCCGCTTCGTGGGAAGCCTCGGGGAGAAGGGCCTTGACCTGCTTCTGAACCCGCAGACGGGCCGTTGGGTGGTAGTCCGCAGTTACGGCGGATACCTCACCTACTCCCACCGTTGGATCCGAATCGCCCCCGACCTGATCTCCAACTTCACGGTTGGGGCCATGGGAATCCTCAACGAGGACTTCGAGTCCGATGACGCCTTCAGGAACTCCTTCTACTTCTCCGGGAACGGCTTCTGGCGGATCACCGAGGGGACTCGGGTCGGGTCGGAGATTTCCTGGGGCGCACGGTACAACAAGGACGGGCAGTCCGGCAGTGCGATCCGGTTCTCGTTCGCGGCATACCTTGACTTCTGACCTGCCCCCATGGATCCTCTGGACAGTTTGCTTTAGAGCGGTTGAGTCCCAAGAACGTTGGAGGCTGAGGTAGCATGGCTCCTTTGCGGATGTCTGCCAACCATCCCAAGTACTTGGGAGAAAAGCACTTGGCGGATATCGACCTCAACCGCTCCCAGGTCGGCCCGACCCTTGCTGCCACAGGAGTTCGATGGGCGCCGGTTCGCCGGGGCCGAAGGGCCCGGTTGTGATCGCAGGGTCCGGTGGGCTCGGCGGCTACAAGGACAGGTGCCACAGCCATTCCCGGTGTCGGGGGCTCACTACCTCCCGGACCGTGATGACCGAGCCCCCACCGAGGGGGCCAACATGGGAGATCCGCAAATGCGATTCAAACGTCTGACTCTGGGCTCGCTCCTCCTGGCCGCGGCCCTGGCGCCCCTCCTCACCGCACAGCAGGCTGCGGCCCAATCCGGCGGCACAGGGATCGGCGTCGTAATCGGTGAGCCTACGGGGGTCACCATCCGGTTCAACCGCGCTGCCAACAACTTCCAGGCCCATGCCGCCTGGTCCTTCGGCAACGACGGAGCCTTCCAGATCAGCGGGGACTACCTACGCTCTGGGAACCTCTCCGACCCGGACTTCCCGCCCTTCTACTTCGGTCTGGGCGCCAGGGTGAAGTTCTCCGACAAGTCCACCGTCGGCATCCGGGTCCCGGTGGGCATGAACTACTTCTTCAAGAACGACCCGTTCGAGCTCTTCGGAGAGGTGGTGCCGATCCTGAGGGTCATCCCGAACACGGGCTTCTACTTCGGGGCCGCCGCCGGCGTCCGGTATTACTTCGGGCGCGGGGGAGCCACGGGCGGGGGCTGATCGGCCCCTCACTCGGTGAGCATGAGAGCGGCCGGCGCGGGTGTTCCCGCGCCGGCCTTTTCTTGTCCGCTTGCCGAGCCTTCCCCCTCATCCCATCGTCGGGCACCTGATTCTCAATCCGACGAGGCCCCGCCATGCACCGCCCCTCCATCCTGTTCGGACTCACATTCTTGCTCACCGCATGCGCCGGGGAGCCACCACCGGGCACGGAGACGGAGCCGGACTGGACCGCGCTCCAGGACTCCACCCACCGCGTCCTGACCATCACCGGCTTCAGTGGCCCGGAGGCGGTCCGCTACGACCCCGAGGCGGACGTCTACTTCGTCGCCAACTTCAACGGAGGCGGGGGGGACCGGGACGCCAACGGCTTCATCAGCCGGGTGGGCGGCGAGGGGGAGATCCTCTCTCTGCGCTTCGCCACCGGCACGGACGAGCACCCACTCCACGCCCCCCGTGGGATGTTCCTGCAGGGGGACACCCTCTGGGCCGCGGACGCTGACGGTGTGCACGGGTTCGACCGGACGAGCGGGACCCAGGTCGCATTCGTGGACTTCACGACCCTCGAACCTGGATTCCTCAACGACGTGTCGGGATCGCCGGATGGCGCGCTGTACGTCACGGACACCGGGCAATCCCGGGTCTACCGGATCGTGGACCGCACCGCGGAGGTGGCGACGGCGGACACCCTGCTGGGGTTCCCGAACGGCATCACCTGGCACCCGGAGAGCCGCCAATTCCTCCTCATGCCCTGGGGTGGACGACAGGTCTGGAAGCTGTGGGACCCCGATACCGGCGACCTGACCCCGTTCGTGATCAGCCCCGGAGGTCGATTCGACGGCGCCGAGTTGATCGATGGCCGGGTGGTGGCGGCCAGCCAGTCCGACTCGACCTTGAGGGTCCACGATGGCGAGACCACGAGCCCCGTGGTGAAGGTCCCGGGGGCTCCGGCGGATATCGGGTACGATTCCCGGCGTGGACGGGTGGCGGTGCCCTACATCGCGCTGGACCGGGTGGACGTGTGGCAGCTGCCGGCCCGACGCGCCCCCGGAGACGGACGCTAGCCAACCTGGCGACCGCTCGGCCCCGCCAGGCTCCCAGACGCAAAACAGCCCCGCTCCGGGGTCAGGCGCCGCATGGGCACCCGACCCCGGAGGGGGCCGTCTGTGGACCGCTACTCGGTCAGCCCACGTGCTCCACGACCAGAGCCACCCGGCGGTTGGCCATGCCGGCCTCGCCCGGACCGTGGTTCGACGGAGCAACCATCCGATTGGCGGCCTCGCCGTAGCTCACTGCACGCACGCGATCGGCGGAAAGCCCGCCCTGCTCGGTGAGGTAGGTCCGCACGGCATGCGCCCGACGAAGGCCGAGGGCCATGTTGTACTCGGGCGTGCCCACTGCATCGGTGAATCCCTCGACCGTGACCATGTACCCGGGATAGTTCTCCCGGACCACCGCGGCGAACCGATCCAGCATCTGCCGGTGCTCCCCGGTCAGTGTCGCATCGTCGAATCCGAACTGGACCGGGGCAGCGAAGCGTAGAGAGGCGGCGAGCCGCGTCAGGGTGGCGTCGAACTCCTGGGAGAGCTGAGCCAACTCGGACTCGAGCCGATCCGTCTGCGCCTCCAGGTCCCCGACCCGACCCTCGAGGTCGTCGACCCGGGTGCTCAGGTCGGCATCACCCGCGAGCATCTCCTGCCGCAACTGAGATTCCATCCGGGCCATGCTTGCGTCCATGTCCTCCTGCTTGACGTGGGCGCAGCCCACGAGGCCGAGCATGGTCAGCGAGAGGATGGCTCCGGCCGGGGCTGGAGCGAGGAAGCGTTTCATCGAGAACATGTAACCTCTCCTTCTGAGGCAGCTGTCATGGTGACGGGTACGATTCAACTTACGCCGATAATGCAATCCCCATGCCGCACGGAAGTCAAGGTTCTCAAAAGGATACCCTCCCATCGGGTATCTCCCAAAAGTGCCAAAACGGAACACATGGTGACCCGAAACGCGTCAACGGCCGGAACCCGCCGTGAGCCGATTCCGACCGAAAACCTGTTCCCCTCATAAAGATGCTCCCCACCCTCCGAGGCAGTCCGACATGATCTCCCATATCCCCACATCCGGCGCAACGAGAGCCCCAGCCCCCATTGGCCGCCAGATCGGGCGTCCCGGCCGAGTGGCCCTGAGTTCGGCCATGGCGGGGGGCATTGCACTCGGCGGAGTGGCCGCAGCCTTCATGGCACTCCTGGGCGAGATCACCCCTCACGGCTTGATCTGGACCGCCACTGAGCTCTTCCTGACGGGAGCGGCATTGGGATTCCTGTGCGGAGCCGCTCTGGGCTGTGCCGGTCGTCGGAGGGGGCGGAGCAGCGCCGACACCGTGAGGTCTCTCGCCAAGGGCGCGCTGTATGCCATCCCGGGACTGTCGGTGGCCTGGCTCGCCACCACCTGGATCTGCATGACCGCCCTGGCCCGCTACAGCGACGCCATTCCCCTATACGTCGTCGCTGCGGCAGGGTGGATCGGCGGCGGCATCGTGGTCTCATGGGCAACCATCGAAGGGATCGTGGCCCTGCGGTCGGCCTTCGTGAGGCGTTATGAGCGAATGCTCCCCGTGGTGCCCTGGGAGGTAGCCGGGCCGTAGGCGACCGTGCCGCCGGCCCGACTCCCTGGGCCGGATTACATCCCTGCGGGAAGCGCCTCCCACAACTCGTCCCTGTGGGCTCTGAACATCCCCCAGAAAGGGTGGCTGAGCGGCGCGGCCTCGAAGAAGCGGGCCTGGAGGTCGTCGATGTCATCCCACTCGTCGAAGAGCAGGATTACCTTCCAGTTGTATTGACCCCCACCGGTGTTGTGCGACTCCGTCACCCAGCCGGCCAGCAACCCATCCGCCCGGGCCTGCGCGAGGGTTTCCCCGAAGGTCTCCTCGAACATGGTCGGGAAGGTCGCGAGATCCGCGTAGTCCACCTGGAACATGTTGTCGTAGGCGTACTTCCACTCCCCTGCCGGGTCGGTCTCAATGGTGTCGAGGTTCCAGATCTCGTCATCGTGCACCTGGATCATATCCATCGTCCGCTCAAGGGCCTCGGGACTCCGCTCGCCCAGGCGCTCCAGAAGGCGGTTCCACGCGGCGTCGAAGTTGGTATCCATCCCTCCACGCATGGCCTGGCGAAAGTTGTGGTTTCCCCCGGTGTTGTGCATCCAGGCCCCAAAACCCTCGAGCATTCCCTCGTCCACCATCTCCTGGAGGAGAGGCGCGGTGTGTTCGTTCCAGATCCCGATCCATTCCTCCAGATCCGAAAAGCTGACCTGATAATAGGCGGCATAGACCCGTGTGGGCTCGGGCGGATCCTGAGCGCTCAGCGTGGTGGCGCCGACGGCGAGAAGAACCAAGAGAAGCAGTCCAGTCCTGCGCATGAAGTACCTCCTAGTTGAAAACGAGGGCAGCCGGCGCGGGTTCGCACGACGCCGGAGCGCATTATACGCGCAAGCCGGGGCCCAACCAAGAATCGGTTCTCGAGGGCTGCCGGACGGACGGCCCGAACGTTTCTGGGGGGCGGTATGCGCCCTATCTTGCGGTCCCCCGCATCGATCGCCGCGGGCCATCGAGAGAATCCGAGGAATCGACATGACCAAGTGCACCGTTCTCGCCGCGGCCCTGTGGCTCGCGCTGTCCGCCACGCCCTCTCCCATGTCCGCCCAGGGCCCCGGTCCGGAGCGGGCCATCCGCCGCGACATCCCCATCACAAACGCCATCCGCCGAGCGATGGAAGCGGCGACCCGGGACTCGACCGGGACCCCGGGCGCGGCATACTGGCAACTTCAGACCGACTACTCCATCGACGCGCGCCTGGACCCTGCGACCCAGACCATCACCGGCGAGGAGTCGGTGGTGATCCACAACACGAGTCCGGATGAGCTGTCCGACATCCTGCTGAGGCTGGACCACAACATCTTCCGGGCCACGGTCCCCAGGGGCGGATCGGTTCCGGCGGAGACCACGGAGGGGATGGTGGTCACCCGGCTGACGGTCGATGGACGGAGCGTGGATCTCACGGCCCGGCCGGCCGGCCGGGGTGAGCCGGCGCGTCTGGCGGCCCAGGGCCTGGACCAGACCCTGGCACGCATCGCCCTCGCGGAGCCCATCGCACCGGGAGCCCGGGCGACCCTGGAGATCGAGTGGCGCACCAAGCTGCCCGGCGGCCCGGGCGGCCGAGGGCATCGCATGACCCAGCGGTGGGGCGACACGCTGTTCCAACCCACCCAGTGGTTCCCCAGAGTGGCCAAGTACGACGATCTTCGGGGCTGGGACACCAACATCTACCTGGGCCCCGCCGAGTTCTACAACAACTTCGGCCGCTTCGACGTCCGCATCGACGTGCCCGCCGGTTGGATCGTGAGCGGCACCGGCATCCTCCAGAACCCGGAAGAGGTCCTCACGGACCGGGCCCGGGAGCGCCTGTCCCGGATCCTGGACTCGGACGAAAGCATCACCATCGTCGGAGCCGACGAGATGGGCCCGGGCCGCTCCACCGCAGCCGGCATCCGTCTGGTCTGGCACTTCGTCGCCGACAACGTGAACGACTTCGCGTGGGCCACCGCAGAGCATTTTGTCTGGGAAGCCACCCGAGCCACCATACCGGGCAAGGGTGCGGTGCCCATCCACATGGTCTACCTCCCGGAGCGGGCCCACCTCTTCGAGCGGGCCGCAGAGCTGACGCGTCACGCCCTGGAGTTCTACTCCGACCTGTGGGCGCCCTACCCCTTCCCCCAGCTCACCCTCCAGGACGGGCCCAGCGCGGGCATGGAATACCCCATGGTCATCAACTCCAACCAGGGCGCCGCAGACCACGAAACGGCCCACCAGTGGTGGCCCATGATGGTGGGGACCAACGAGACCTGGTACGGGTGGATGGACGAGGGATTCGACCAGTACATGAACATCCTGTCCCGGGCCCATCGGGAGGGAGGCGAACCGAACCTGAACGGGCGGGGGCAGTCCTACGGAGGGATCAGCGGGGACGAGGCCGAGCCTCCGATGATGTGGATCGCCAACTACGCCGGGAATTCCTACGGCTTCCAGACCTACTCCAAGACCCCCCTCATGCTCTCGTCCCTGGGCGGCGTGGTGGGGGACCACGAGGTTCAGCGTGCCATCAGCGAGTACACCCACGCCTGGGCCTTCAAGCATCCCTCGCCGTGGGACTTCGTGTTCTTCATGAATCGGGCCCTGGGCCAGGACCTGGGGTGGTTCTGGTACTACTGGCTGTGGACGACCGAGTCGGTGGACGGTTCCGTCGCGGACGTGGCGACGACAGCCGGGACCACCACGGTGACCGTTCGCCAGGACGGGCAGATGCCGTCCCCCGTGGTCCTGGAGGTCCGGTTGGCCGCGGACGGCCCTCCGCTGCGGGCCATGCCCAACGGGGAAATGGTGGACCAGCGCACGGTGAGGGTCACCTGGCCCGTGGACGTGTGGTTCGACGGGAGCAGGACCTTCGAGGCCGTGCTGGACTTCGGCGGTCGGGCCGTGGAGCATGTGATCCTGGATCCAGACGGCCGTTTCCCGGACCGGGATCCCGGGGACAACGTCTGGCCGAGGTGATTCGAGGCGGCCGGCCGTGCCCGCTGAGGGGTGGAGCGACCTCAGTACAGCGTCCCGGGAAGGGTGGGGTCCGGAAGCTCCTGCGGTTGCCTCGCGCGGTCCCGAGCGTCCAGTTCGCCCAGCTTCCGATAGAGGGTTCGCCGATCGATCCCGAGGTGCTCCGCGGCTCGTCCCTTGTGCCCAGCGGTGCTCTTCAGGACGGCCCGAAGGTATCCCTCTTCGAGTCAATCCAGGGTCCAGGCCTCCGACAGGGGTCGGGTCCAGGAAACGGAAGCCTGATCCTCCCTCAGGTGCTTGAGGGACTCGCACGTGAGCCGGGACCCGTCCATGGACAGGAGCATGGCCCTCTCGACGGTGTTCTTCAACTCACGAACGTTCCCCGGCCAGGAATACTCCACCAACCAGTCCATGCAGCATTCGTGGATCGACAGAGGCTCCAATCCCATCTCGGCCGCGAACCGGTCCCGGAAGTGGACGGCCAGTAGTGGAATGTCGGCCGGGCGCTCCCGGAGTGCGGGAAGCACCAGAGGGAACGCGCTGAGACGGAAGTAGAGGTCCTCTCTGAAGCTGCCCCTTTCCACCAGCTCCCGAAGGTCCTTGTTCGAAGCCGAGATGAGCCGAAAGTCCACCGGAATATCCTGACGGTCCCCGACGCGTCGGATCGTGTGCTCCTCCAGGACCCTCAGGAGCTTGGCCTGCACGCCGACCCCCATCGTGTCGATCTCGTCGAGAAAGATCGTGCCTCCCGGTGCGTGTTCGAAGAGGCCCTCGCGTGTGTCCACCGCCCCCGTGAAGGCCCCTCGGACGTGCCCGAACAGGAGGGACTCCATGATATGCTCCGGGACAGTCGCGCAGCTCACGGGAACGAATCCCTTTCGCCGACGGGGCGATAGGTCGTGGATGGCTCGGGACACCAACTCCTTTCCGGTTCCGGTCTCTCCGGTCACCAGCGACGGCACCGAGGCCGGATTCGTGGTCACCGGGAACATGCTGGCCCCGCAAGTCGAGATCACCTCGGACCCAGCCATGAGCGATGCGGACGCCCTCTCCTACATTCTCTACGGCAAACATCTGGACGACGGCGACCCGTCCCAGCAAGAGCAGGTGGCGGGAACGGTCGCGGCCCTTGGAGCCAACGTGCTCACGACCAAGCTGGCCGGATCGGTGGGATTGGACGAGGCCCGGATCGAGGGAGCCACAAAGGACCAGGCGGAACTCGTGGCGGGGAAGTACCTCACCCCCAGCCTCTACGTCTCCTAGGGCCTCGGACTGTTCAAGCCCTCAAACACCTTCCGGATCAAGTACCTGCTCACCTCTGCCTGGGCGGTCCAGGCCGAGAGCGGCGAAGCGACTGGAGGCGACCTCCTCTACCAGATCGAGCGGGGTCGGTCGCGACGCAGCCCCCCTCGCTGCGCTGTGCAACGGTTTCCCCATCCGGCAATCTCTTCCGGGTGTGGCGGGCCTGCAGCGGACCTGCTCTACCCTCGTCTTCCCTTGTGGGGAAAGGACTTTCGAACTCGCCCCTCTCGGATGGCGAAAGGGTATGTGTCTTGCGGTCTCCGGAGTTCCCCGCACTCCATCCACACAAGGGACCCACACTCTATGGCTACAGAAGTCACGGCCCTCTTCAACGATCCCGAATCCCTCGCCGCCTACCTCGGAGAGAACATCGGCACCCACTTCGCAGCGGCCCTGCGGGCTGCCGACGCCTACGCCCGCCACCTGGCCGGGAATCAGCACTCCCTTCGTGCAGAGACATTCCCCGGAGCCGGGCTCGGAGCGTTCTGGAGGGAACTGGTGCGATCGGAGGAGATCCGGGTCGGTTCGCCCGAAGTCCTCAAGCAACTGGCCGCCAAGCCCCGGTACTTCTTCGCCCACTTCCTCGACACTGCCGACGCCGTGTACGGCAGGAGCTATGAGGACGTGCCCCAGCCCCAGAGGAAGAAGCTCGGGCATACCCAGCACGCCCAGTGCCTGAGCCTACTCCGGGACCCCGACAAGACGGGCATGCCCGACCGCTTCGCCGTCCACAACCAGGTCACGTTGTGGAGCCAGATGTTCAAGATCACGACCGGGGCACCAAACTAGCGGTACCGACAAAACCGTTGTGCTGATGGACCGGGTGGCCCCAAATATCCCTCGCCTCACCTCAGAGGCCGAGGCCCCCAGTCACCCAGAGGTCACCCATGTCCCGTCACCCCGCCCCGGGGACCGGCGCGCTCCGCGCCGGTCCACTCGCCGTCCTGTGTAGCCTGATCACGGTCTTCCTGCCCGGCGCCACCTCGGCACAGACCCACCCTCTCGACCCGCCCACCTGGGAAGAGCATTGGACGGCGCTGGAAGTCCTCAAGGACGCTGGAAGGATGGACGACAGCACCGGGTTCTCACTGGTCCTCCTCGAGGCACCCGCCAAGGACGCGGTCTGGGGTTGGAGGCCGGGAGCCGACGTCCCCCGGTCCCTTCTGCTGGTCACGCGCAGGGGCGCCATGACGTCGGAGGCCGTGGTGGACGTGAAGAACCGGCGCCTGGTTTCCTGGACGGACCGGCCCGGAGCCCAGGCCCCATGGTTGGACAGCGAGTTCTCCGCCCTCACCGCGGCGGTGAAGAAGCACCCCGACTTCATGGCGGCTCTGGCCGCCCGGGGGATCACCGACCTGCAGTGGATCGAGTGCTTCGCCGGACCCCCGGGGCGATTCGGTCTGGAAGAGGAAGAGGGACGCAGGCTGGCCCACGTCCACTGCACCGACTCCCGCCTGCGCAGGAATGACTGGACCCGGGGGATCGAAGGGCTCGTGGTGGTGGGGGACATGATCAGCGGCGAGATCCTCCGGGTGGAGGACGAGGGCGTGGTACCGGTTCCCGAGACCAACGCCGACTTCGGCGCCCACGGTCTGGGCGCCCCCCGTCCCGATCCCAAACCCATCCTGGTGACACAGCCCCAGGGCCTGGGCTACACCCTGACCGGACACCAGGTGGCGTGGGAGAACTGGCGTTTCCACGTGCGCCCGGATCAGCGGGTGGGGATGGTGATCTCCACGGTGCGGTGGGCGGACGGGCAGGACGTGCGTCCCGTCCTGTACGAGGGGCATCTGTCGGAGATCTTCGTGCCCTACATGGATCCGGCCGGGGGCTGGTTCGCACGGAATTTCCTGGACTCCGGGGAATACACAAGCGGAGGACTGGGCAAGCCGCTGGCCCGTGGCATCGACTGCCCGGACTACGCCACCTACCTCGACATGGTGGTGGTAACCGACTCCGGCCGCCCCCGAGACGTCCAGAATGTCATCTGCATCTTCGAGCGGACTACCGGTGACGTGGCCTGGCGGCACCTGCGAGCCGATTACCAGGGCCGCCCCAAGCGGGACCTGGTGGTCCGGGCCGCCGCGGTCCTGGGCAACTACGACTACATCTTCGACTGGGTCTTCCAGCAGAACGGGTCCATCGACGTGGGAATCGGAGCCACGGGGATCGCCGAGTCCAAGCCGGTGGTGGATCGAGTGGCCTCTCCCGGGGCCGGGAACGGGTCGAGCGACGAGGGATGGGAGGGCGGCAGGGACGACTCCTACGGTCGATTCGTGGACGAGCACATCGTTGCGGTGAACCACGACCACTACTTCAACTTCCGCCTGGACATGGACGTGGACGGGCCGGTGAACACGGTACGGCGGGAGGGACTCAGGGCCGTGGAGCTACCGGAGGACCACGCCCGGCGGAGCGTCTGGGTCGTGGACGGCGCGCCGCTGCGAACCGAAGACGAAGCCAAGCTCAACGTAGTGCTGACCAAGCCCGCGATCTGGCGGGTGGTGAGCCCGAATCGCTCCAACAAGCAGGCCTATCCCACGAGCTACCAGTTGAAGCCGGGCTCCATGATCGAGAACCTGTTCCTGGACGGCGACTGGCCCCGGCTGCGGGCCGGCTTCATCGACCACCACCTCTGGGTGACGCCGCGGCGTCCCGACGAGATCTACGCCGCGGGCATGTACCCGACCCTCAGCGGCCCCGGGGAGGGGCTCCCCTCCTGGACGGCCGGAAACCGGAACATCGAGAACGAAGACGTGGTGCTCTGGTACACCATGGGGATGCACCACGTGGTCCGAACCGAGGACTGGCCGGTCATGCCGGTCGCTTACGGCTGGTTCGAGCTTCGGCCCTTCGACTTCTTCGACCGGAATCCGGTGCTGAATCTTCCCAAGAAGCCGTGACCGTGCCCGAGGGAGTGGGCAGAGCCCCACCGGCTCCTAGGCGCCGGTGGGAGGGTCTTCTTGCCCCCTGCCGAGGGTCCGCGCCAACGTGGCGATGGGCCCGGGGTTGCCTATGATGACCAGATGATCGTCATCCTGGATCACGCTGGCCCCGTCGGGGACGAGCCCGGAACCGTCCCGCCGGATGAGGGCGACCAGGGTGTTCCTGGGCAAATCGAGATCCCGGACGGGCCGTCCGATCCACTCGCCCGAGGCCCGGTCGCCGCGCACCCACACGGTCAGAGAGCGCTCCTCGCGCAATAGGGACTCCCTCAGTTCCAGTTCGTTTTCGGCCCCCATCCAGAGGTCCAGGAACTCGGGGTCGTCCACGTGTGTCGCCAGATGCCCCAGGAGACGCAGGTGCTGTCCCGGCTTCTCCGCCGGGCTGACGAGGAAGAACATGGCCCGAAGCTCTTCGTGAGCCCCGGGAGAGAGCTCGGCCTCGTCGGGCCCAGGAGAGGCCAACCCGCCGCGCAGGCGCACCAGGAGAAGCTCCGGGTGGTCCAGGCCCTCCAGCCGGATGTGGGGTAGGGCCGCCGCGAAGGCCACCGGGACGAATCCGGCCGCGACCTCCTTCATGAACTCCTGGGTCAGCGTCTCGCCGGAGACCCCGAGCCGGTCGGCCAGCACGGCCGAACCCCTGGCCACCACCTCCTCGAGGCTGAGGCGATGCTCCAGGTCCAGCACGTCGGCCCGAGCCACGACCTCGTCGAAGGGATCCTCCTCCCTGAGGCCCTTTTCCTTGACGATGCCCCGGAGTTCCATGTCGAGCCCGCCGTGGCGCCATTCTCCGAGCCGGGCGAAGGTGTGGAAGATGGCGCCGGTGCGCTCCACCCGGTCGTGGGCGTACTGGAAGTACCAGACGACGGTCACCGCCACCAGGCCCAGTGTGAAGAGAACGGCCAGGTGTCCCATCTCGGCGATGAGCCAGAAGGGCGCCAGAAATCCGAAGATGTGAATCCAGGGATAGAATGGAGATCGAAAGCCGGGGTCGTACCCCTCGATCCGGCTCTCCCGCATGATCACCACCGCCAGACTCAAGAGAGAGAACAGCAGGAGTTGGAAAGCGCTGGCGAGCTTCGCGATGGACTCGATGTCCAGAAGGAGGATCGCAGCCGCCATCAGTCCCGCCGTGGCCAGAATCGAGAAGGTCGGGGTGTGGAACCGCCCGAGAACCGCGAACCGGGGGGAAACCAACCGGTCCCGCGCCATGGCCAATGGATACCGGGAAGCCGACAGGATACCGGCGTTGCCCGTAGAGGCGAACGCCGCGATGGCCGCCACCACGACCAGGGCCACCCCGGTCCCTCCCGGCAGCCAATCGAAGAACGCCTGTGCGGCCGTTGCTACGGGGGTGAGATCATTGCGGAGCTCCTCCGGAGGCAGGACGGCAACCAGGATAAAGACGCCGGCCGTGTAGATGGCGGCGGCGGTGAGGAGGGAGAGGAACATCCCCAGGGGGATCGTGCGGTCCGGGTCCTGGACCTCCTCGGAGACGCTGGCAACCTTGGTCAGCCCGGCGTAGGAGACAAAGACGAACCCGACGGTGGCCATGAACCCGGCCGCACCGAAGGGAAAGAGTGGAGTGAACCGCTCGACCGTCACCTCTCCCACTCCGGCCGAATACACCTCCGCCAGCCCCTGTACCACGAAGAACGCCAGGATCACCAGCAAGGTGGCGACGAGGATCCGCTGGAGCCCACTGGTCTCTTTCGCACCCACGATGTTGAGGACGGCGAACGCGGCCGTGAGGACGATGGCGAGCGGTTGGATCGGCACGTCGAAATAGATGGCCAGATAAGCACCCATGCCCACCAGCGCGAAGGCGCTCTTCAGTACCAGGGCGAGCCAGGTACCCAGGCCGCCCACAGTCCCCACCAGGGGCCCCAGGGCCCGATCCAGGAAGAAGTACGCACCTCCTGCCCTGGGCATGGCCGTGGAGAGCTCCGCCACGGCGATCATGGCCGGCAGGATGAAGACTCCAGCGACCAGGTAGGCGAGGGGCACCGACGGGCCGGTCTGGGCCGCCGCCAGGCCGGGCAGAAGGAAGAACCCGGAGCTGAACATGGCCCCGGTGCTGATGGCGTAGACGTCGAACAGCCCTAGCTCCTTGCGGAGCCTGGCGGGCTTCGGTGGTTCGCTCGAGCCCGCGGGCCCACCTGTACCTGTGGCCGGGGGGGCCGGTCGTAGGTCCGTCATCGGAAGGTCTCCCGGTGGCGGTATGAGCTGTGGACGAGGGGATGGATCGAATACCCCCCGGCCGGCCAAAGATCCTGACGATGCCAATCCAACGGCGCGGGGGAAGTGGTGGAGCGGCGCGTCGCCCGTTCCCCTATGCCGAAATCCCCAGCCCTTCATGCATGAAGACGAAACTCAGGGCAAGGGTCAGCACCTGGTCCGTGATCACCTGGTGTCCGAAATCGGCATCCGGATCACGAAGCCCGTCGAGGGCGGCGACCAGCTTCTTCTGATCCAGGAACGGAACGTCGGCCACGGCCGAGCCCCGGAGCGTATCCTGCATGAGAGCGTGAAGCGGCTCGTCGGGATGCAACGTGGCCGGCGGACTCAGGAACGGGTGCTTCTGGCGCTCGTAGACGGTCTGAGTGAGCACGTCCTTCGCCGCCTCCCGCAGGATGTACTTCTCGGTCATTCCGCGGATCTTCATGGAGACGGGGACCTGGTGCAGGTACTCGGCCACGTTGTGATCCATGAACGGCACGCGCCCTTCGACGGAGTGGGCCATCTCCATCCGATCGCCAAGGTTCGACAGGATGTAGTGGGGCAGTGCGGTCTTGGCCCACAGGTAGAGCGCCCCGTGCACTGCGTTTCGGCCCTCCAACCGGCCCCGCACGTCCAGGGAGCTGAGGAGGGTCGCGATGACGTCGGTGCGCCGGTGGGGCTCCAGGAAGTCGTCTCGCATGAGCGCCCGCATCCGCGCTCCGGTGCCCGTCATCGCCTCCAGCCATGACGGCACGAACCCCAGGAGCGTCCGGCAGACCGCACCGGTGTCCGAATCACCCTCGGGCAACAGCAGGCCGCGGGACACCTGATTGTCCTCCACGAGCTTCGCGAGCAGCCTTTCTGTCTCGGCCGGGTCCTGGCCCTCGGTGTGGTGGAGGAGCATGTCTCGGCGGAAATGCGGATAACCCGCGAGAATCTCGTCGGAGCCCTCTCCCGTGAGCACGACCTTGTACCCGCTCTCCCGCACGGCCCGGCTCAGCATGAACTTGGCCACCGTGTGTCCGTTGATGAACGGGATCTCGGACTGGATCACCGCGGCGCGGAAGTGGTGGGCCAGGTCCTCCTGCCGCATGGGGATGGGCTGATAAGTGGCGCCCGCACGGCGCGCCATCTCCTCGGCGATCACGCTCTCGTCGTACTGAGGCCCGTCGAAGGTGAGCGTGTATGCCCGTACGGGACCGTCGTGGTGTAGCGACGCGAGGCCCAGGACGGAGCACGAGTCGATGCCGCCGCTCAAGTAGCAGCCCACGGGCACGTCGGCCCTGAGCCGGGTCTTCACCGCATCCTCCAGCACCTCCCGGAACCCCTCCACGTACTCCTCTTCGGATTGCGGAGGCCCGGCCAGGTCGTCTCGGGGGTACGCCACGTCCCAGTACTGGTGCAGGCGATGGCTCTCCCGAGTGGCCCTCAGGTAGTGCCCCGGGGGAACAGCATTCACCCCCCGGAAGAGCGTCCGTTCCCCCGGGATGATGAACCCGCCGGCATAGACCGCGTCATGGCTCCAGCGGGCCGGGACGCCCATGGCGAAGAGGGCCTTGGCCTCGGACCCCAGGTAGAGCGCGCCGTCATGCTGGGCATAGAAGAGGGGCTTCACACCGAAGCGGTCCCGACCGGCGATGAGCCGGTGGTTGCTCTCGTCCCATATCACGAAGGCGTATTCGCCCCGGAGGCGGTGCAGGCACTCGGGCCCGAGCTCCTCGTACAGGTGGAGGACGATCTCGCTGTCGGACCTCGTGCGGAACCTGTGTCCCCGGCCCTCCAGCTCGCTGCGGATGCGCTCGAAATCGTAGAACTCTCCGTTCACGACGACCTGGATGGTGCCGTCCTCGTTGGAGATGGGCTGATCCCCGGTGGCGAGATCGATGATCGACAGCCGGGCGTGGCCCAGCGCCACGAGACCGTCATCGGACCGCCAGTGCCCTCGTCCGTCCGGTCCTCGATGGTGCAGCGCGGCGGTCGCCGCCCGCACGGTCTCCGGATCGATGGGGTCGTGGCGCGAGAGCACCGCGGCGATTCCGCACATGGCATGTCCTGAGTTCGGAGGTTGCGGTGAGGCGTCCTGACGTCGGAAGGGAGCGAAGATACGCCTCCCGACCGACCTGCGCCCCTCGCCTGCTACAGAGCCGCCATCACCCACTCAGGCCAGCAGCACGATCCCTGCGGACATGATGAGCATGAGCGCGGCGGGAACGGACCGGCCGACGGGATCTCCCACCTTCACATGCATGGCGATCGCGCCGACCATCAGGAGCGCCACGACCCCCGCGGCCGCCTGAACCGGGAGGTCCAGCCACACCCCGGTCACGAGCACCACCCCGGCCCCAACCTTCAGCAGCCCGACCAGGTAGAACATGGAATCCGGGAGGCCATAGGCGTGAAACTCCTCCTTCAGCGTCTGAGATTCTCCCCACGATAGCTTGTGGCGGATCTCGACCTGAGGAGCCAGACGTTCAGCAGTCCCAGGCCAACGACGAGTTGCAGGACAACGAGAACAGAGAACCCTGGCATCGAACTCCTCCTTCATGACTGTGCTGGTGTGCTCAGACCTTCGCCCTCCCGACGTCGCCCGTAGTCGGCACGCCCGGACTGGCAACCTATTCGTTGGTGGGGATCACCATACGGCCGAGGGTGCGGTGCGGGCCAATCGAGAAGCCGGCGAAGACTCAGACGACTACGCGGTGACGGTCAGACCGTCCGCCACGTGCCTAGGTCCTTTCCCATCAACTCTTCGAGCGCTGCGATCTCCAGCTCGAGCAGGCCGAGAACCATCCGCTTCTCCTCCGAGGTCATGGACGGCTTCTCCGCGAACGTTCGCGCGGAGTTGTCCGTGATGCGCCTCCAGAGCCCTGGGGCCACTCGGCGCAGTAGGCGGTGGGGGAGAGGTGGGTTGTCGAACTTGTGATGGGGCTTCCCGGGCCCACCGACGGAGCGGTTCCGCTCCACCGTCTCGAAGTCCTGGAATCCCTCGGGGTCGACATCGAGGAACCCCGCCAGCGACCGCAGCACATCCGCTCGTCGGTGGATCAGGTCGTCGAAGTCGATGATGAGGACCTGATCTCTCCCGAAGCGGCGGACGTACGGGATGATCTGCGTGTAGTACCGTGTGAAGTCTACGAGGCCCCGATTCTTCCGAATCGCCGCACTGAGATCCAGATCGGTGTAGCCCCTCTCGTAAGTATGCATGTACCCCGAGACCACCCGCTCGATGGGGTTTCGAACCAGGTAGATGAACCGGGTCGCCGGGTTGTAGCTCCAAATGTCATCCCAGATGCACAGGTTCCTCATGGGATAGAACGTGTACGTCGTGGAAGCCTCGAAGTACCTGAGCCCCGGCTTGGGACGAAAAAAGCCGTGATAGCGCTCGACCTCTCGAGACCAGTCCTCCGCCGTGCTGAAGAAGTGGGTCTCCTTCGGCCTCGAGCCTTGAAGCTCCGGATGGGAGTCCAGGATGCTGTAGAGCGTCGTGGTTCCGCATTTCTGCGCTCCCACGGTCATGAAGTCGACACGCAATTCTGGCCTCCCTCGAAAAGCCCCGACCTCGATGAACGACCTACCGAGCCCGGGCCAACTCCTCGTCCACCAACGCCACGAGCTGCTCCCAACCCCACGTGGGGAGAGGCCGCCCATTGACGAAGTACTCCGGCGTCGCCTGCACGTTGTTGGCCGCTGCGTCGGCCACATCCTGCTCGATGAGCTGCTGGACTTCGGGCGATGCCATGTCGGCCAGGATCTGATCGCGATCCAGGCCGAGGCCGCCCAGCTGCTGCCAGGCCAGATTCACGTCGGCGGTGTGGTTGATGGCCCACTGGCTCTGGGTGGCCAGGAGCCGCTCCAGGGCGGGGAAGAACTGCCCCTGCTTGCGGGCGGCCTCGAGGAGGGCGACCACGTCCGGCGCTCCGTTGTGGAACGGGGCCCAACGCAGCACCAACCGGATGCGACCCGGGTTGGAGGCCATCATGTCCTTTACGGCCGGATAGAAGACCGCGCAGGTCTCACAGGCCGGGTCGAGGAATTCCACGATGACCACCGGCGCGTCCGGTTCGCCCAGGGAGGCCGCGTGGGCACGGTCCAGGGTGGCCATTGCGGCGGCACCCACCGCCCCCGACTGGGAGGAGTTGAAGACCACCGTCGCGCCGGCGAACAGGACGACCAGTGCGATCACCGCACCGATGAAAAGGGACCTCTGGCTCACTTGCTACTCCGGGTCAGGGCGAACGTCAGGAGGACCGCGATGGCCCCGAACGCGATGAACGACAGCAGGGGAATGGTCACGAATCCGAACCACTCGATGACCGTCTCGGAGCACGACACACCCTGACGGCACGGCGCGACCCGCTCGGGCACGATCCCCTGGACCACCAGCACATTCAGGAGGGCCAGGAGCCACCCGACGCCCACCAGAGGCAGGACGGCCCGCACCACGTTCCGGTCGAATGGGAACAGGGCGAAGGGCAGGATCAGGGCCAGCGGGAACATGAAGATGCGCTGGTACCAGCAAAGGGAGCACGGCGGCAGCTTCATCACCTCACCGAAGAAGAGCGCCCCCAGGGTACCGGCGCTGGCGAGGAGCCAGGCGCCGAAGACGAACATCCAGGCCTGGCGATCCTCGGGTCCCTGATCTGCGAGACTTGGAGCCTTCATATTGGATTTCTGCATGACCGGAAAATAGCGTGAGCCGAACGAGAGTTGAACATGGTGGCGCGGTTGCGAGCGCGACCCCGGTGGCGACCGGCCCAGACCTGGAGATTCCTATCGGACCCCCGAACCCGCAGGCCGTGGTGGGCCAGACCCCGCAGGCCATGGTGGGCCAGACCCCGCAGGCCCTGGCCGAGCAGCATACCGAGTTGGCCCTGGTCGGGGTAGAAAACGCCGACCTCCAGACCGCGTGGGCGGTCGGCGCCGACGATCCATCAGCCCTGACCGAGGCTCAGCGGGAACACCTGAGCGGGTTCTAGGCGGCGGTGGTTCGCGTAACCGAGAACCGATTCCGGCAAGACCAACTAGGCACCCTGGACGAAGCTGCACTCCGACAGTCGGGGTCGAACGGGGCCGTGCTCCGGAACGCGTACTTCAAGACCTGGTGGCCCGACCGGCGCTCCTTCCACTCCAAGGACCTCGCGGCGTTCGTGGACACCACGCTGGTCCCCCTCGAGCCGGTTCCTCAAGGCCAATAGCGGGGCCACCACCAGTCTGGGCGGATCACACACGTCCACCGCCTCGCCTTCACCTCCCGATGAAATCCCGCTCAGCGAGAATCTGGTCCGCCGCGGCTACGACCAGGTCGGCGATGCGGTACCCCGCCAGGGTGATCCGTCGGGCAGCCACGTGTTGGAGTCGCTCCCAGTATTCCCCGGGAACCGCCGGCGCCTCCTCCACCGGAGAGACACCTTCGAGGATGAATCTCACCATGTTCGCCACGAGTTGGTCCGCATCCTGATCCATATTGGGATCGGGAACCGTCTCGATTCCGTACGCCCAGGTCACCGCCTCCTGGTGGCTGTCCCACGCCCAGCCCGCGAAGGCCTCGGCCCAGTCCGGCCCACCGGTCAGTTCCGGATACGAGGAACGCGGGAACTCGACCAGGAACTCCTGGGCCCGCACGGACACTGAATCCAGATTCGGCGAACGGAGGAAGTTGCTGTCCCAGAGGATGTGAAGGGGGATGGTCGTGCCCATGGGATCACCCACGTAACTCAACGTCGCTGCGGCATTCCCCTCGGGGAAGTCTTCTGAGAACAGATCGCTGACGTGCATGGGTTGATGGATGTCGCCCACGATGTGCATCACCCAACTGAGGGCCAGAGCCCGCTCACCGGGGGACGCCTCGGGGTTCGCAAGCACCGCGTAGTTCAGCACGAGCGCTTCGATCGCCTGCCCGGCCGGCTTGCCCCCTCGTCGCTCGGCGGCCGCTCTAGCCTCGGGCGGCGCATCCTCGGCGACGATGGCCCAGCGGGCGGTGTGCCAGGCCAGGCGATCATTCGAAGTGAATTTGGAATCGTCCGGCCACCGTGCCGACTCGAGGAACATCCGGCGCACCCTCTCCTTACCCTTGGCGTCACCGGCGGCAACCCAGAATGGTGCCGGGTCCGGGTGGGCGAGGAAGAGCAGGCCGATGGGCCCGATCAACTCGGGCCGCATGCGCTCGATCTCGGCGAATGCCACCGCCGCGGTGATCATGTGCCCGGGGTGATCCCACACCGGCGCCGGCGGCGGCAGCTCTCCGGAATCGAGGACCGGCGTCGTCCCGAGCAGGGCGGCGGCGAGAAGGACCACACTCGCCTTCGAGAGGCGAGAAAAGGAACGGCGGCGCGAAGCGCCAACGGCCGTCGCGGTCTTCATGATCGAACTCCTCGTGATCGGACTCATCGCCGGAGATAGAGGGCCCGCAGGGCTTCCTGCTGGGAGGCGTCGATGCCCAGCCCCTCGGAGAAGTAACCTTCGATGGTGCCGTACCTGGCCTCCATCTCGGCGAACGCGGATTCCAGATACTCCGGTTTCACACCCAGGATGGCCTCCGGGATGCTCGCCTCCCCTCCCGCTTCGACGAACGCGTCGATGGCGCCCTGGTAGGCGGGAATGATGTTCTCGTTGCTCCTCAGGTAGTCCTCCATGACGACGTCCCGAGGCACTCCAAGCAGGGTGAGAAGCGCGGCGGCAGCCCACCCCGTCCTGTCCTTGCCCGTCGTGCAATGGAAGAGGGCCGGCAACCGACCTTCGTCACCCAGGCCCAGGAACAGGTCGCGAAAGCCCGCCTGCGCGCTGGGAAGGGACACGAACTCGCGGTAGGACTCACGGAACCCCTCCTCGACCTGGCCGCCGCCGAGTTCGACGTTGGCCACCTCCGGCTCCGCCATGAGCCGCTCCAACTGTGCCGGCCCAGCCTGTGGAGAGTCCTCCAGCACGTCCACGACCACGTATTGGACACCGGGCGGTAGCTCCTCGGGACGAGCCTCACGCTCGGAGAGGGTGCGGAGGTCGTATGCGGTTCCGAGCCCCAGGTCTTTCAGCGCAGCCATGTCTTCTTCGGGAATGCCGCTCAACTGGTTCGATCGGTAGACGAGCCCCCGCACGACGGTGAGGCCATCGGCCGTCCGATATCCCCCGAGGTCTCGGAGGTTCGGAATGGAGGGGATCCCCACGGGTTGGCCTGGGGTCGCTTGCTGTCCCTCCTCCCCTGCGGGCGGGGTATCTTCCGCCGCGTCCTGAGCGGTGCAGCCGGCACCGGTCAGGAATCCGAAGGCGAGAATCGCGAAGATGGGAAGGTGAAGCGGGTTCCGGACTGCGTGCCTCCTGGTCCCAGGCATCGAAGCCTCCTTGGATGCGACGGCGGGAGGCGGCGCACGGGATGGTCACGCTAGCCCCGGCTCCTTGGCGGATCAAGATCGATCACAACTGACCCATGACACGCGTTCGTCCATCCGTGCCGTCAGCGCTAGGAGGGTGGTGGAGTCGGCTCCAGGGCTCGCAACCTTGATCCGTCGTGACACGGTCGGTACCGCTCCAACGCGGGCCTCGCGGCACTGCCGCGCTGCCGCGCTGCCGGCACATGCAGCGAGTCAGCGTTTCCGCTCCCGGTTGATCCGAGGGATCCATGACCCCACCGAAACCCGAAGCGCCGCGGACTGCAGGGGTGAGCCCACCGGCAAACGACTGGAGGTCAAGAACTTCCACGCGTATCTCGGCGGTCCAGAGATCGCGGTAGCCGTCCCCGAGCAGCCACCTCTGTCCTCCCGGTG
>JBDHCV010000029.1:0-77041 GCA_039591855.1 Gemmatimonadota bacterium
GCAGCGGCGACTCCGAAGCCTCCGGCCACCGTCTCGACCTCGCCCGTCTCCACATCCACCCGCACCACCTCCTGCAGGAACCAGCGGGGGCCGTACAGCTTGCCGTCGGCGGAACTCCAGTCCATCCCGTTGAGCCCGCAGCCCGGTCCCAGTTCACCGTTGATCAGACGGGCTTCGCCCGCGCCCTCGGGATCGACCTCGTAGAGCTTGTCGTCCATGAAGCACTGGGAAACGAACAGCCGGCCGTCGTCGGAGACCGTGACCGGGTTGACCCCCGGGCCCAGGTCCGCGACCACGCTGCTCGTGCCGTCGGGCGAGCGCCGCCCGACCGTGCCGTGGGCGATGTCGGTCCAGTACGCGGAACCGTCCGGTGCGAACGCGATGTCGTCGGGCGAGAGCACGCCCTCGGCCTCACCCCACAGCTCGAGAATCTCACCGCTGTCCGGATCGACGGCGGCGACCGCCGGGGTCACCACGCTGGCCAGGTAGAGGAGGCCGTCGGGGCCGAAGTGGATTCCGTTGACACCGTGGAACGGGCCGCCCTGGGCGAGCACCGTGATCCCTTCGGGCACCCCGGGGCCAGACTCGACGTCGGCCCCGGGCTCGCCTCCCCCGCAACCGGCCAACAACAGCAACGCCAAGCCCGCGCACGACCACCGGATCGAGGGATGAGCGGTCATGTTCCTCTCCTTTGAATAGCTGCGTCGGTGGATCGGCGCCTGAAGATCAGGACCTCTGAAGCGGCCCCCCGCTCAGCGTATGCGCTATCCAGCCACGGGGCCACCCGATCCTGCTCATCCGAGCCCACTTCGTTCATGAAGTTGGAGGGAGGCGGACCGATCTCCGGTGCTTTGCGGGGGCCCGTCCCGCGGGGTATGTTCCGCCCCCGTTCCGCAGGAGCCCATCCAAATCCCACAGGGAGATCCACCGATGAAGGTCATCGTCACGCACCACGTCGACGACGTACAGCACTGGCTCGCCTCGCCCAAGCGAGACGAGTTCTTCAAGGCCCACGGGATGACCGTGCGGACCTTCGTTCGCCCCGAGGGAGGCACCAAGGTCGGTGTGCTCATCGAGAACGTACCGGACATGGAAACACTCCAGGCGGCCCTGGCAACCGAGATGGCGGCGGCCGCGATGAAGCACGATGGGGTCCAGCCCGACTCCATCGAGATCTACGTGGAGTCGTAGGCGCCGAGCCCAGGAACAGAGTTCAGGGGCGTAGCTCGGCGACGGCGCCGCGGGCGTGCGCGGCCGGGGGCAGGTCCGGGTCGGGGGCCCTACCCTACCCTCCTCCGAACTTTACCTGGGAGACCATGATGGTCCCGGGCACCCAATCCACCATGGCGTGGAGCAGGATCACGGACATCAGATTCCGGCCACTCTTCACGTAGACCAGCCCCAGGATGACGCCGCCCATGGTGCCGTTGACCGTGGCCAGCCAGAAAGCGTGGGGGAGATTCCCCGCCGACGGCCAGTGGGGATTGAGGTAGGCGTAGGGCACGTGGTAGAGGACGAAGGCCAGGGTGGCCAATCCGATCCCCCAGGCGTGGGCCCGCCACGCCGGCCGGCTCCCCGCCCCTGTAGCGATCTCAGCGGCATCCGTGAAGCGACGCTGGAGGATGCCGCGAAAGAACACCTCCTCGGTGGGTCCCACGGTGATCATGAGGAGCGGCAGCGCCACCAGGGGGAAGATCCACCCGTACGGACGTGAGAAGATCTCGGCCAGGGCCTCCCGGTTCGACGCGTTGAGGAACTGCACACCCTGGAGCAGGAGCCCCAGGCCGATGGGCCACGCCAGGCCCTTGAGCAGCCGGCCGCGCTCCAAACCCAGCGAGCCCAGAAGATCCCGGATCCCCCGGCGGCCGCGCACCAGCCACAGCCCTACGAGCGGAATCAGCACCAGGGAGAGCCAGTGCTCCATCTCGCTCTCTGGGTGGTAGAAGAGGTAGGCGAGGAGGACCGAGAAATAGGCGCCGGCGAAGATGGCTTCGCGGCGGGCGGTGTGGGCGCTGGGTCCGGATTCCACGGAGTGGGCTCCAGGTTGCTGGGACTGAGGACACCTCCACTACGGTGGAACCGGAGGGCGAGTGTCGTTGCGTCCCCTCAACCTCGCCAGGGACCGAGGGATCGGAGCTCTAACGCCCCCGCTCGTACACGAAGATCGTCCCGTGGTTGTCCATCGTGAACGTGTCCCCCACCAGGACTCCAACGGTGGTCCCGGCGCCCTCCCAGTCGAGGGTCAGGCTGTCTCCCTCCATCGTGTACGTAGCGGTGACATCCCTTGTGACCTCCTCTCCCGAGGGGGCCTGGAAGACCGTGCTGCTACTGCACGTGCCATCCGCGTTGATGGACATGGCCCCCGACGAGACGCGGATCGTCATCCCCTGCTCCGTGATGTCGGCGGGCACCGCCATGCCGTTGACCGAAACGAGTGCGAATTCACCGACCGGATCCACCTGATCGGAGCGTTCCTCCGCGCCCGAACAGGAGGTCAGTCCAAGGCCGACGGCAACGAAGAGGATCATTGTCGGATCGAGATGACGTCTGGCTTTCATGCTGATCTCCTTGGGTCTCTTGGCGGGCAACCTCTCCCCACTGAAGGTTGCTCGGCCCGGGATGGAGGGGCCGCCGATCTCACGCTCACCGAGCGTCCACCTTCATCGGATGAGACTGCTCGGCCCGCGCCCTCCTGGCACCGTACACCATGGCACCCAGGACCACAATAATCCCGAGGAGCGTGCCCCCGGGCGAGTCGTCATAGCTTCCGTACATGGCGAATGATCCGCCGATCGCGGCGAGTGCGATCGGGGTGCCGGCAGCGAGGGTGGATTTGACGAGTTCTCCTTGTGCGTTGGCATACGAGAGCGGCCCTGCCGGTCCAATTGCCCGTCTGGTCCGACAGGAACTGCCTCAGTCCCCGCCCATCTCCGCCCTCAGCTCCTCCAGGAAGTTCAGGACGACGTGGAAGGTCTCGACGCGGAACCGATCGCTGGTCCGTGGAGACACACCGCTGCCTTCTTCGAACGCGCCCTCGTCGACGATGGCGAGGAAGGAACCGTCCGCGTGCACGTCGTGGGATCGCAGGGGGGTGTATCCCTGGTATCGCCAGGATTCGATGAACACCTCGGGGCGGCTCGACCGAAACTCGTCTCCCTCCCCATCCACCTCGGCCACCATGAGGACCCTGGAGGAGATGGGCCCCCGCCGGTAGAACAAACGGCCACCGTCCCGAGACCAGACGGGCCCGGTGCCCCCGCCGTCCGAGACCCTCGTGGCCGGCTCGGGACCCGGGTAGGGCCGCACATAGATCTCTCCCTCCGACATGTAAGCCACCCAGCGCCCGTCCGGAGAGAAGGTCGCGTGGCTCTGGCGCACGTCAGAAGTGAAGAAGGGAGCGGGCGCCCCGTCCGGCGGAACGACCCAGATGTTCCCGCCCTGCTGGAACGCGATCACCCCGGTAGACGACCATGCCAGCATCGCCTGGTACTCATCGGACGGTGCGATCCGCTCGGGCTCGCCGGTTCCGTCCACCGCCATCCGATACACGTTTTTCACACCGTCTTCGTGATCCGACTGGTACGCGATCGCCCTACCGTCCGGACTCCACTCCGGCTGCGCGACCTCGAAGCCTCCCCCGTCCAGACGCTCGGTGACCCGTCGCTCCAGGTCGTGGATCAGGATGGTGGCGGAGCGCCCCTCGTAGACCGTAATCGCCAACCGGTCTCCTTCGGGGGAAAAGCGCCCTCCCCCGTAGTCCCGCGCCGGCAGGTCGAGGGGTTCGGCGCTCCCGTCGGGCGCGACCCGGAGCGCCAATCTCTTCTGCCCGGGAAAGACCCCGCCCCGGGCGTAGGCCAGCGTGCCCGACCTGGATACCGCAACCTGCGCTACCCCGGTCTCGGCATAGGAGTTGGGCATCCCCACCGCCTGCATGACGTCCTCGAGCAGGATCCTCGGTTCGCCGGAAATCTCACTTCGCTCGGCGTCGAACTCGACGGCCATGAGCGTTCCCTGGCGCACGAACAGCAGATACCCCGGCTCGACGTAGAGGGGGTTCATGGCATTCTCGACCAGGGAGGTGCGCTCGAGGGTCTCGAGGTCCAGGACGAAGACGGCCGCCAATGCCGGATCGACACTCCAGGGCCGTCCCGTGAAGAGCAGCCTCCGGCTCCCCGGCAGCATGTGCGGCTGGGAGTACATGAATCCCGGTTGCACCGTGTCTGCGGCCACAAGCACCTCCAGATCCCCCGTGCTGGTCAGGCGATCCGTGTAGAGGGTCGAGCCGTCGGACGCGATGATCGTGTCGTCGTCGCCCCATGTGGCGGTGCGTCTCGGGTCTCCCGGCCCACCGCCCGAGAAGATCGTCTCGACGTCGCCGTCCCTCACCGAGATCCGCTTCAGCGCACCGGGCGTGAAGAACCCGATCCACTCACCCGAGGGCGAGAAGAACGGCCCCGAGGCCCCTTCGGTGCCGACCAGGGGATCGGCGCGCTCCTGCCCGAGACGCCTCCGGTACAATCGTGAGACCTGCGACCCATCCTCATCCCTCTCCCACGCCGGATAGACCAGCATCTCCCCATCCGGAGAGATCGCGAGGGCCGAGGCGGCGGGATACCCGAACTCGGTATCCATCTGCCCGCCCAGGAAGACATCGGCCTCCTCCCCTACAGGCACGGTGAACCGGACCACCGAACGCGAGGAGGGACCCGGGTTCCCGGGGGAGAGCACGACCCACGCGAGCGCCACTGCCATGACCGCGGCGATCGCGGTCGTAGCGACGCTGAGCCGGTTCCACACGCCCCGCGCCGGCGTCACCTCGGCACGCCCCCCCACTCCGTGCCTGAATGCCGGATCTCCCAACGCCCTCGCGAATTCTCGTGTGGTCGCGAATCGATCGGCGGGCAGCTTTTCCAGCGCCCTCCGGATCGCCGCGTCCACGTTGGGGGGGACCGACCCGCGATGTTGGGTGATCGACACGGGCTCGCCCATGATGATCTTGCCGAGGATGGCCTGGGCCGTGCTTCCGGTGTGGGGCGGATCACCCACCAGCATTTCGTACAGCACCGCGCCCAGTGCATAGGTGTCCGTCGCCGCGCTGACGGACTGGTCGCCGGTCGCCTGTTCGGGGCTCATGTAGTGGGGAGTCCCCAGGCTCAGGCCCGTCTCCGTGAGCCTCCCCCCACCCGCGGCGCTCACCGCGAGCGCGATCCCGAAATCGGCCACCAGGGGACGGCCGTTGCTGAGGAGGATGTTGGCCGGCTTGATGTCCCGGTGGATGACGCCGTCTTCGTGGGCCGAGTGGAGGGCCTCGGCGACGTCCCGGGCGATCCTGACCGCCTCGTCGACAGGAAGCTGCTTGTCCCGTTCGAGCCGGTCTCGGAGCGTCTCGCCTTGCACGTACGGCATGACGTAGAAGAGGAACGAGTCCGCTTCACCCGAATCGAAGAGCGGGAGAATGTGGGGGTGCTGAAGGTTCGCCGTCGTCTTGATCTCGGTCAGGAAGCGCTCGGCCCCGACGACCGCGGCCAACTCGGGCTTCAGCACCTTGACCGCGACCTTGCGCTCGTGCTTCAGATCGGCGGCGAGGTAGACGGTGGCCATGCCGCCCTCACCGAGCTCCCGCTCGATGATGTAGCGGCCCTCCAGTGCGGCGTTCAGGCGTGTGATTGGGTCGGTCATGCGCGCAACATAGCTCTGGGTATCGGGTTGCGCGCCACTGTTACGTGCTGTGGGCTGGGTCCATCCCGGGGCATGGGACACGGTCTCCCGGCCACGCACCCCTGCGCGAGATGGGGGGTCAAGGCCGGGTGTCGTCCCCGATCCGCTGGGCGATCAGGTCGTGGAGGCGGCGAAGGTTCGCGGCGACATCGTGCACTTCTTCGGCCGAATAGTGGGCCGGCTCCTCGTGTGCGTCCTCGATCCCAGCGAGGCGCAGAAGAGCCGCTGCGCAGTGGTACCGATGGAAGTAGTCCAGATCGGATTCGAGCATCCGGAAAAGGATCCAGCCCGCCTCCGCGAGCGTGGCCCGATCCGCCAGCGCGGGCCAGATCATGTAGTAGTCGCCGAGCTCCCGCGCTTCGATGCGAGTAAGCAGCTCCGTGACGGGCATGGCGGCGTAGCGCGCCAGCTCAGCCGTGGCCCCAGCCTCCCATCTCTCCTGGAACTCGGCGTACGTCATCGCGATCACTCCACCCTGCGGGGTCGCCTTCGGGCGGGGCACCGTCGGCGGGATCGACGCTTTGAAGCTAGCCCGCCTCCTTCCCGCCGGATACTGTCCTATCGTCGTTGTCGCAATCAGGCACCGTCCCACACCGTGCCGCCCTTCGGCTCAATCCAACCCGAAGTCCATGACCTTTCTCGAGTGGTACAACGCCCTGGCCAAGCCCTCCTGGACGCCGGACCCCGCGTTCATCGGGCTCATGTGGCAGATCCTGTACCCCATCATCTTCGTGACCTTCGGATTCGTCTTCGTGCAGGCGGCTCGAAAGAAGATCCCGAGGGCGGTTGCCCTCCCCTTCCTCATCAATCTCCTAGCCAACCTGGTCTTCACGCCGATCCAGTTCGGCCTGCGGAACATGCCCCTCGCCACGGTCGACATCCTGATCGTGTGGGGGACGATCATCTGGATGGCCGCCAGCGTGTGGAAGCACTACCGATGGGTGGCCGTGGCCCAGCTGCCCTACTTCGCCTGGGTGTCGGTCGCCACCGTCCTCCAAACCGCCATCACCTGGATGAACCGGTAGGAGCGTCCCCGGACCTCCGTGACGCATCCTCGAGACAAGGAGCAAACCATCGTGATCAAGCAGAGAGTGAAGTTCCTCACGGTCCTCTGGACCGCGGCCCTGGCGGGGTGCTCGACCGAAGCCCCCCGGACACGGACCCGGTCACGGACCCTGCCGCCGATCACGCGGCGGCGGAGGCCGTGGTGGGAGACTTCTTCCGCGCCATGGAGAGCTGGGACCATGAGGCCCTCCGGGCCACGGCCACAGCCGATTTCGAACTGGTCGAAGACACGCTCATCATGACCATGGACGACTTCGTGTCAATGATCGAGCCGTACGCGGCCCAGGAGGCCGTGATGCGCTGGATCGAGTCCGCAGTCGTACTCCGACAGCCGGACGGCGGCTGGAAGATCGACCGGCTCCAGTCCACCTCCGTGAGCGTGGAGGGGGCCTTGGCCGAGGGGGGGTGAGCAAAGCGGGGCCTTCTGGGCACGGACGCCTACTGCAGGACGAGGTTCGCCTCCACATCGAGTGAATCTCCCTCGACCGGGACTGGCGCGAAGTCCAACTGCTGGCCCTGCGATCCCTGCCGCGCCTGGACCTGTAGTGACCCGTGCATGCAGATGCTGCCGCTCAAGGCGCAGTGTCCCTCAGACGCCATCTCGTAAGCTCCGAGGACATCCGTGGTCGTCGAGTCACTCCGGAACGGCCAGAATGTCTCGGCCAGGATGACCGTCGCATTGGGGACCGGCACCTCATCCGGCCCGCTGGTGACCAGACCGTGGACCACCACGGTGATGGGGCGGGTCGGACGCAGAGAGAAATCGAGGGTCGCGGCCACGACGGAGTCACGGGACTGAATGGCGTAGAGCGTCTGCACCTGCGGGGCCAAGCCTCGCTCGAACCGATCCAGGTGCGCGACGACCTCCAGGTCGGGGCACGCACGCCGATCACCCGAGCAGAAGACACGTCCCGTGTAGCGGCCGGCCGAGTCGGTCACGGCCGAGTCCCCGTATACCCCGAACCCGAACAGACCGATGCTGTTGCCGAGCGCCAACTGCACGGTCGCACCGGACACCGGGCTCCCATCCGGTGTGGTGACCGTTCCACTGAGAACCACGGTGAGCGACTCCGTAGACCAATCCAGGCCGGAGAGGCCGAAGTCACATGCGGGAAGAAACGCAGCGGCGATCACCGTGATAAGAACACCGATCAGCCGATTCATGGGCGGGCCTCCAGATAGCGGGTTGGCTGTGCATGTAGGATCTTCCGCGCCGCGCACCACGTCGATACGTCAGATTACGTAGGTGGGGACCTGGCGGGATCAAGGCCCCCTCCCTTGTCCCTGAGCCCATCGCCGACAATTTAGACGCGGCAATCCACCCCTCACCAAGGCGGGCGACCCGGTGTCCCTTCAAGATCTCGGCAGCATCGGCGAGCTGATCGCGGCCATCGCCACGGTCGTAACCCTCGTCTATCTCGCCATCCAGATCCGGCACAACTCCCGTGCGATGGACCGGTCCAACGAGTTCGCGCAGGCGAGCTCGATCCACGACATCACCCTCCTCTTCAACGAGCTGAACTGGCGCCTGGCAAGCGACGGCGAGCTCGCGGACATCCATACCCGGGCCCTCGCGGGGGAGAATCTGACCCCGGCGGAATCCACCCGGTTCGTCGCCTTCGTGAACACCTACGTCGCCACCATCGAGAACCTGGTCGGGCAACAGAGTCTCGAGCTGGGATACTCGGAGCTGGACTCCTCCTCGGCCCTGACCCTTTTCGGACCGATCCTGAGGCAGCTGCTGGAGACGAAGGACGGGGCGAAGTGGTGGAGTGACACCGCGCCCCATCTATACATCGAGGCCTTCAGAAACCAGGTCGACGCGGCCCTCGGGCGGGGGACGATCGAAGCGGAGGGCCCATGAGCACCCATCACGCCCCGAACCGCGGACTGAGATTCGTCGGCGAGTTCGCCGTCATCGTGATTGGCGTGTTCGTCGCGGTCGCGGCCGAGTCGTGGTGGTCCGAGCGGGAAGACCGAGGCTACGAACGGGATCTGCGCGAAGACATGGTCGCCGAGTTCGAGGCCAACCTCCGCATCCTGGAGGCCGATCTCGCCGCGAACGATACCGCGCGGGCACGCATCGCCTCCTTCGTCGACCTGGAAGAGCGCGAGCTGCTCTCCATGTCTTCCGAGGACCTGACGGCGACCATCGGCGGCTGGCTCAGCTGGTCGGGCTTCGACCCCGAAATGGGGAGCGCTCAAGCCCTGGTCGAGAGTGGAAACATCGGAGCCATCGGGGATCGACAACTCCGCCTCCTGCTCTCACGGTGGGCCGGCCTTCTCGAGGAGAAGCGGCGGTTCAACCTCCAGGCGGTGGATTTCCAGCTGCACCGGGTCATGCCCGTGGTCGCACGTGCCTCGGCAGACCAGGAGTGGACCGAGTTGGAGCGCCGGGAGACCCAGAGTCTGTACCGAACCATGGGCGTGCTTCAGTCCCTGGTGATCGAGAACCAACGACGTCTCCGGTCGGCGGCGGGCGAAATCCTCGCGTACCTGGGGGAGTAGACCCGGCAGGGGGGACTCGATGCGGGGGATCGCCCAAGTCGGAGTCCCCTTATCGATCGATCGCCGAGTCCGACGGGATCATGGACTCGAGCATCACGCGGTTGTCGTTCCAGTCACTCCCTGCCAGGACACTGTCGATGGCGGCGATGACCCCGTCTCCAGGCTCGTCCCCCCGCATCTCCATCCACCACTTCCGTCCGGCGTCATTTCCCAGGTGCCACCTCAGGTAGTCGATCCTGTCCTGCCATCCGTCCCCCGCCAGACCCAGCTGGTCCATCTGACGAAGGCGTCGCACCTGGACGACGCCGTAGTTGAAGTAGCGGTCCAGGACCGCCGCGTCGTACTCGGTCAGGGCGTCGGGATCAAAGACGGCCTTGGTGAAAGATGCGCCGGGGTCTTCACCCATCATGGCCAACTCGAGCTGCATGTCGGCGAGGTAGTAGTCGTTCAAGAGCTGGGCTCGAGTAATCGCCGTGTTCTGCCGGATCTGAACGGCTACGAGTACCAGGCCGCCGAGAAGGGCGAGGTTGGAAACCGCCACAAACCAGCGGTTGATTCGATCCCAGTTCATCTGCGCTCCCCGGGCAGAGGTTCAACGTCGACGGAAGAGTGCTTCAGTCTATGCCCGGACGCCGAACTTGCCTACGGACCCGGGCGAGTGCCCGGTCAGTCCTGTCGGTTGGATACGTTTCCGACCAGCTTCCACGCCCCGTCGACCTTCCGGTACAGCTCGATCCAGGCCCACACCGCCTCGATGGGATGCGTTGACGAGTCAGATGACGTCTGGGTCCCTCTCATCTCCACCTGAGCGATCACCCACCCGAGCTGTCCATCCGGAGACACCTCGACGATGGGATCCTGCAGGTCGCGGTAGACCTCGAAGGAGGTCGAAAGGAGATACGGTTCGCGCATGGCCCGGCGTTCCCCGGTCGTCGGGAAGGTGATGGTCCCCCCGTTGGCCGAGACGTAATCATCGCCCTCCACCGCCATCCACCGTTCGACATCGCCCGTCCGGTGTGCCTCGAGGACTTGCTCGTGCATCGCAAGCAACTGGGCGCGGGACTCACCTTCGCCGCCGGGCGCCCCAGAACACGCGCTCAGGAAGAGTGCCAGCCCCAACATCGGCAGTACGGTAGGCCCCCAGCCTCTCACCCCCACTTCAGCGCATCCCCCGATGCTGACCGCCATCGATGGAGAGGCACTCGCCCGCGACCCAACTGGCTCTCGGTGAGACGAGGAACACGGCCACATCCGCCACCTCCTCCGGGGTGCCGAGGCGCCCCCATGGGATCGAGGCACGGACGCTCTCGTAGAGTTCGGGCTGGGTGTCCTTGATCATGGACCAGACCCCGCCCGGAAAGTCGATGGAGCCGGGAGCGATGGCGTTCACCCGGATGCCCCGAGGCGCCTGCATGACCCCCAGTTTCTTCGCGTGGGCGATGAGCGCCGCCTTGGCGGCCGTGTATCCGTAGTCCGGGGACGGATCGGCTTCGAGCCCCGAAATGGACGAGACGAAGAGGATGGACCCGCCCCCGGCCTCTTCCATCCACGGCATGACGTGCTCCGCCGCACGGACACCGGCCATGAGGTCCACCTGCAGGCTGGCCTCCCAATCGGCCAGCTCGGGGCCCAGCGCCAGGGCCGAGGCATTGTGCACCAGGACATCCACGCTACCCAACGCCTCCCTGGCAGCGTCGATGAAGGAGACGAGGGAGTCGGGTTCGCCGGCATCGCAGGCGTGGGGATATGCCGTTACGCCAAGAGCGGAGATCTCGGCCGCCGCAGCCTCGAGCGGCCCCGCCTTCCGGGCGCAGATCGCCACGTTCGCCCCCTCCGAGGCGAGACCGAGGGCGATGGATCGGCCGATGCCGCGGCTCCCGCCGATCACGATGCAGTTCTTGTTCTTCAGACCGAGATCCATGGCGACTCCGGGGTTTGTCCCTGGTGATTCTGAAACGGGCGCGACTCATCCACGGCCGTTCGTGAAGGTCCCGTCAGCCCCGACCCCACAACGGGATCAGAGCTTGCCCAGTTCGGCCGGGCTGTAGCCACCGATACCCAGCGACTCCGGCGTGCGCTTCGCCTCGCCGGCATAATCGCGGGCCATCAGCACCGAGGTGACCTGGATGATGGCATCGATGGTCGGAACCGCAACCCCGAGCTGGCGTGCGAGTTCTGAGATGAACACCAGGCCGTAGCCTACGTCCTCGTTGAGGTAGCGGTGGTCGAGCTGGGGCTGGGCGCCGATGCCCAGGAACCCCGGAGCCGTCCGGTACGCCTCCCCGTAGTCGTCGGCGAGCATGTACCCTTGTCGCATGCCCATCACCGGGTCCGGGACGACCTCCAGGTCCATGGCGCGTCCCACGGCGATCCGTTCCTGGTCCAGTGCCTCGATCAGGCGGCCCGTGGCATCGCTGACCCCCTCCTCGTAAAACAGGAAGTCGCCACCCGTGCCCTCGATGCGGGCCGCGTTGGCGAGGGTGACCGCGGGATGGATGATGGGGTTGGCGTTCTGCAGACTGGTCTGCATCACACTGCGGGCGGGCTCCATGCCGGGATAGACATCCGAGATCAGGTCCAGGATGTCGCCCGTGTGGGTGCCGGGCAGGGCCGCGAGCAGGTTGCCGGCCTTGAGCTTGAGAAACACGCGGATCTGCCCCGGCTCGGTAAGCCGCACTGCGTAATGCAGCGTCGACGTCTCCGCGACCCGGATTGCGTCGTCCGCCACATCCAGGCCCGCGGCCTTCTTGAACGCCAGCGCACCGCCACACGAGCTCGGCGTGACGAGGACGGTCTGTCCCGGCGTCAGCTTGCCGGCCACCGCGGATCCGAACGGTTCCGTGCTGTAGGCGGGGCCCACGACGTAGATCAGCTCGGCATCCGCCAGGGCCCGGTCCATGTCGTGGCCGGCGTATTCGATCCCCGCGAAGCCCTCGAGGTGACCCTCCGCGCGAATACCCCGCTGCGCTGCCACGGTCGCGATGTTGTCGGGAAAGTCGGCGAAGTCGAAAAGCCTGACCTCGTGACCGTGCTGTGCACAGTCAAAGGCCGTCGCGGTGCCTCCGGCACCCGCACCCAGGACTGCGATTCTCAATGGATCCTCCTTGGGGAATTGTGCCGGCGCCGAACTCGCATCCTACCGACCCAGGACCTCCGCCACCCGGTCCAGCCTGTCCTCGACCTCGCTCAGACGACGCTCAACCTCGCCATCGGCGGCCCCGGATACCGCGGTCGCGGCCCCCGCGGCTCCCTGTTCTCTCCGGACGAACCGCAGGTATCCAAGCCCCAGGGTCACCACGAGCGCGACCGTCATGACCACGAAGCGGGCCACGTTGGCCTCCGAACTGATGATCCAGCCCACCCCGTAGACCATGGTGAACACGCCGCCTAGCAGGAGACCGTTGCCCAACACCGGAGGCGACCGCATCAGGGACACCGCCATGGTCAGCGTAGCCAGGATGATCAGGACGATGCTGGTGGTCCGTGCCCAGCCACCGGCGACGTCGCGGATCTCCTCCCGCAGCGCAGCCTGCTGGTCCTCCAGACTCTCGATGGCCTGGATCTCTTCCGGGGTCAACTGGGAGTTGTCCCGCCCGCCGCGCAGCTGCTGGGCTTCCCGGGAGAGCTCCTCGACCTGGGGACGTATCGCCTCTTCAGGAGACGGATAGAAGGTGTAGACGCCGACGCCGAAGAAGGCCGTCAGCATCAACCCGAGAAAGAACGAGAAGATCGTCTTCAGCCCGCGGTCCCCTCCTCTTCTGGACATGGCTCACCTCCTGACGGTTGGGGCCTCCAGAGTGTGCCGTCAACGTAGGGCCAGGGACCGGTCCTGTCAGCCGTCATGCCCGTCCCCGGGGTCTACGCCCGCGTGCCCGTTCAGAGCGGGGCCGAGAACCAGGGGTGGGAACCAAACTGGTTTCTCGGTACGCGTTCCCCCCGAAGGGCGTACCATTCGAAGCCCCTGGTCACCGATGAGAGGTAGCTCTCGAGTCTTGGGCGAACCCAGGCCAGATGCGGGAGCCAGCGGACTTGAACCGGCACCCTGTGAAGAACGTGCGGATGGACGGTGATCTTCAGCGTCGAGGCCTGGCCCCCGGCGGGGACGATGCGCCAGGATACGACGGAGGCCCTCCCTCCACGAGCCCCGACCTCGAGGTCATACCCGACTCCATCCAACCACCGGAAGAACCGCCGCTCGTAGACTCTCCCGTTCAGATAGTGGATGGAGTCGCGGGATTCCGGACCGGGCCATACCTCCACAGGATTCTGTGCGCAAAAGGGGTGGCACGCCTCCAGGTTTCCCGGGGCCGAGATCACTGCCCAAAGATCCTCCGCGGATCTCGCGATCAGACGGGTGGCGGAGACCGGCCACTTGAACTGGGAACCAAGGTCCCTTCGCTGTGGCATGAGTAATCCCGCGTCGTTGTGAACTCCACGAGGAATCGATCGAGTTCGGACGCGCAGCCTGTTCGACGTTCTCCAGTCTCCCGGAGGACTCACTCCCGAGCAACGCAGGTGAAGCTCGACGCGTCCCTGGGATCGCCCACCCCGTCGTACCGGAGTTCGTTCGGCCACGCGCAGGCGAGCCGTGACCCGTCTGGTTGCTGCTGCTCATTCAGCCAGTATGCAGCCACTTGATCTGGCGCCCGGCCGGTCTCGACCCACCGGTCGATTTCGTCGAGCCAATCGACGAAGGACGGCCCGGGACCTCCGATGCAGTGATCCATGCCCGGGATCATCATCAGCCGGACGTCTTCCGTGGCGGACGGGTCCCGCTCCACCACTTCCTCGTAGTACTCGATGGTTCCCAGAGGCGTGAGGGCCATGTCACGCCATCCGTTGAACATCAGGAGCTTACCGCCTCGCGACCGGAACGCGTCCACATCGGGGTCGGTCGCATCCAGGGTTTGAGAGGCGGCGGCTACGTCGGCGTGGAACGTGGAAAAGTCATATGTCGCGTAATCCCATTCCGGATCGTGGAACACGAGATATTTCATCACGCCATTCCCGAAGGCGAAATGTGCGCTCGGTGTCAGGGGGTCGGGGTGGTCCGGGTCGGGCTCGATGCCTCGCTGGAACGCGCTAGCCTCCGATGCTGCCAGCCCGCCAGCGATCCACAGCCCCCACCCACCCAGGCCCAGCTCGGCCCCCACCGGATACCCTGGCACCACCAGATCGCCGTCCACGCTGAACCCTTCGTAGGCGCGACGGGCCGCTTCGAGCTGATAGGGAGTCAAGCATGCGCCTGCGTCTCCCGTATCGCACAGCAGCTCGGTCACATCGAAATCGCATGCCAGCGGATTGTTGAGCACCCCGTCTTCGAGACCGTCGAGGATGTCGCACTCCGCCATGACGGCGGTGCCGAGGAACTGAAGCGCCTCCGGGGTCATCGTGGCGACCCCAAGGTCAGCGGGGTTCGGGTACATCGCCTGGTTCAGCCAGACGTTCCGCCCCCCGAGCTCCCCAGTCCAATTGTGGGCGGGCGCGCCCGCGACGATCCCGTCGAAGTCGTCCGGATAACGCTGCGCTTCCATCAGCGCCTGGCCTCCACCGCGGGAGCACCCGAAGAAGTAGTTCGCCGTCGGGTCCTGCTCGTAATAGGCAGAGGTCAGCGCCTTCGCCGTGACCGCAGTGCGGTGGACGGCCTGGTGGCCGAAGCTCACCACGCGCTCCAAGTTGTTCAGGGCCCAACTCGCGTCGAGCGCACTGCCACGGTGTCCGGTATCCGTGCCCACCGTCGCGTAGCCCTTCTGCAGGGGCGCGTACCCGAGTGCGGTGTTGACCACGCTCCCCACGAAGCCCCCGCCACCGCCCATCACGAACTTGCCGTTCCACGCGTCGGGCAGCAGCAACTCGAAGTTCGTTTCGGTCCCGATCACACCGGCCACTCTGCAATGAGGCACGGGTGTCGACGCCGCCTGGACCATGGTGATGTCCACATCGGGGAGGACAGGGATGGATTCGAGTGCACACACGGCACCCGTGTGCTCGACGCCTGTACTCCCCCCGACGACCGGGGCGTCTCCGGTGCCCCCGGTGCACGCAGAAATCAGGAATAGCGCAGTCGGTGCGGCCGATCGGTTCAGTAACCTCATTCGAGTGACTCCCTCTCCTCGCTCGTGACTCCTCATGGATGGACTCGGCCCACTCGGTCCGAGGATGGTCGCAGCCTCTCTATCGAACCGGCAAGTGTGGTGGGGACAAGAGCGGGAACCACCGCTCGAGGCCAGCGGGCGCCGTTACTCCGGACTTGGCGGCGGGAAGAGTCCGAGCTGTGCGAGCCCGGCGAGGTTGTCCCAGGTGACCCAGAGTTCCGCGATGCGGCCCTCTTCGATGCGGAACATGCCCCCGATCTGGGACTCCATCCTCCTTCCAGTGGGCGGGAATGGACCCATCGGACCTTGCTGGGTCCCGGAGAACGCGCCCCAGAAGGCGACCCTGTCTCCCTCGGCGACCAACGTCTCCAGCGTCATCCGCTGATCCGGGAAGGTCTTCGCCGTTTCCCGATAGAAGTCCTTGAACCCCTCCCGTGTGCTTACGACGATCCCCGGGGTCGCTTCGCAGTGTCTCAGGAAGCCTGGGGTAAGCAATGTGTCGAACGCGTCCAGGTCACTGGCGTTCCCGGCATCCGCGAACGCACGAACCAGCTGCTTGTTGGCTTCGGACATGGCCACCTCCCTTGTGTCCGATGGGGTTCCACTACTCCCCTGACGCCTCTCGCCGGGGGGGACCCGCCCTCACTCCCCCTTCCCGTGCTTGGGATGGTACTTCAGCGTCCGCATGGTCGTCTTCCACTCTCCCACGTACTCGGCCTGTGCCCGCGGATCGGTCCGTCGCCGCTCGTAGGCAGCCTCGGCCTGCAGCTTCCGATAGCTGGCCAGTCGCTCCTCCGCCAGCCGGCCGTCTTCCACTGCCGCCACCACAGCGCACCCCGGCTCGGTAGCGTGGGAGCAGTCCCGGAATCGACAACCCGCGGCCAGCTCGTCGATCTCCGGGAAGGTGTGCTCCAAGCCCTCGTCCAGGTCCAGCACCCGAAGCTCCCGCATCCCCGGCGTGTCCAGGAGGAGCGCGCCGCCGTGAAGGGGGAACAGCTCTCGACCCGTGGTCGTGTGGCGTCCCTTCCGGTCTCCGGGCCGAACCTCCCCGGTCTGGGTCAGCTCCGATTCGGCAAGTCGGTTGATGAGGGTCGACTTTCCGGCACCGGAGGGTCCGAGCAGGGCCACGGTCTGTCCGGAAACCAAGCTCTCCCGGAGACCGCCCAGGGCAGCATCGTCCTCCACGCTCACCGCCGTGATGGGCACTCCGAAGGCGATGGCTCCGACCGACTCGATAGCCTGCTCCAGGTCCTCGGCGAGGTCCGACTTGGTCAAGATGATCTCAGGGGAAGCCCCGCTCTCCCATACCACCGCGAGATAGCGCTCCAGGCTGCGGAGGTTCGGAGGTCTGTCCAGCGCCTGGACGATCCAGAGCCGGTCCACGTTGGAAGCGAGCACCTGTTCGGACTGGGACTCGCCCGCGGACCCCCGGCTCACCGCCGTCCGGCGAGGTAGGACCGAGTGAATCCCCCAGGGGTCGGACGCCTCCGGCCCGGGCGTGGCCACGACCCAGTCCCCCGTGACGGGCCTGGGGCCCATCCGATCGGACCCGAGGAGTCGCGCCGGCCGGGGACCGGCGGCGAGTTGGATCGTCCACCGGTCGCGCTGCTGTGAGGTGACCCGGGCGGGCTCTCCCCCGGGCGCGGCCATGCGCTCGAAGACCGCGCCCCAGTCCTCGTCCCAGCCCAGGGCTCTAAGTGTGTCCGGCACAGCGCCGCTCATCGGATATGCCTATTCCCGTAGCGGCAACGCCAGCCGCTTGAGGAAATCCGACAGGGTGAGCTGCGACAAGTCCCGGAACTCCCCGGCGTCGAAGTAGGAACCGCCACAGTCCGTGCAGGTCTCGTAGCCGATGTGCTTCTGCTGCTCATCGACCACCTGGGTCATCTCCCCGCCACAGCGCGGGCAGCGATACTCGTGGATGCTGTTGAATCTCTTGCCCTCTTTCGCCGAGCCCGTATCGATGGCCGCCGCGATCTCCTTGTCCCGGAGGGCCTCCATCTCACCCGCATCGAACCAGAGTCCCTGGCAGCGGTCGCACCGATCGATGACCGTGCCGTCCACGTCGAGTTGCTGCATGTCGGCGCGGCACTTGGGGCAACGCATGGCCCCGGAGAAGAACATGCCGCCTTCCCCTCCCCCACTGACGATCGTGTAGCTGCGCTTGCCTCGTCCGCTGGCCTGTTCCGCGTGGCCGTGCCGGTGCCGGTGGAATACCAGCACGACGATCATGCCGATCACCAGGATGCCCATGAACATGTAGGACTGCGGATAGCTGGCCTGCTCCGAGACCATGCCGAACAGTTTGGAGCCGGCTGAGTGACCCAGGTTTGCGACGGACATGTAGATCGCGAACTGGGTCGCCGCGCAGGCGCTGGAGCAGATCGTCATCGCCAGGGCGATCACACAGACCATGGTGATCGGCAGCATCATGACCCAGATCGAGAGCATGACCTTCACGTACATGCTGTCGTTCCACAGGTACTGGGTCTGGGCCAGCAGGAACGCGTGGAGGCCCACCAGCGAGATGGTCAGGATGAGCATGCGCTTGGGCCCGAAGCGGTCGATCATCGGTCCCAACACCAGCGTGATCACGGCCCCGATGATCCCCATTACGGCCACCAACTGGGACCACTGGGGCGTGGTGAACCCGAACACGTTGATCGCGGCGATGGGCATCAGGGCATCGCCATAGCCTGCGATCAGACCGTCCAGCAGCATGATGAGCATCACGATCAGGCTGACGGGCTTCCACAACACGTCGTTGATCCCGGCGAACACGTCCTTGAACGTCGTCGTAGCCTGTTGCGGGCCACGGGCCTCGCCATCCGACCAAGGGAGCTTACGCTCGCCGGGACGCTCGACGACCCACACGAAGGCCAGGAAGATCACGGCGCAGGTGAGGGCCGACACGATGGCGGTGACCTTCATCCCGAACGTCACCAGCAACGACCCGGTAACGGCAGCGGTGATGGACCAGCCGGCCGCCTTCCCGAAGCTCATGAAAGCGTTCAGGCGCCCCTGCTCGTTCACCGGGGTCAGGTCGATGGCCATGCCGTCCACCGCCACGTCCTGGGTGGCGGCGAACGAGTTGATCAGTACGCCGATCAGCATCAGCGTCCCGATCTGGCTGACCGGATCCTCGACGATCATCAGCGACAGCAACGACAGCGACAGTCCCAACTGCGCTCCCAGGACCCACGGCCGACTGCGACCCATGGCGGGGAACTGGAATCGGTCCATGAAGGGGCCCGTCACGAGTTTGAACGCCCAGGGCAGGATGATGACCGCCAGGTAGGTGGCGATGTCGGAAGCGCTGACGCCCAGAGTGGCCAGCCAGGCCGGGATGGCGATGCTCAGCAGCCCGCGGGGAATCCCCTGGGCGAAATACATCATGGCGCCGGTGGCGTAGCGGATCCTGGAGCTGTCGAGGAGCGAGAACGTGGTCAATGTCATCCCCCTGGGTCGGCGGGTCAGCAGGTCGGGACAACATGGGGGCAATACCTGGACCCGTCACCCTCCCACCAGTGACGAGCCCAAGAGGAGACGAGGAATCCTCGGATCGGTGGATCCCAACCCTCAGGGACTGAAGGCGTGGCTGTATTTGATCAGTAGCCGCTGGTCGGAGCGCCCCAGGATCGCCGAGTCCAGGCCGAATCGGTCGTCCAGGTCCCGGGCCTCGTTGAGCACGATGAACAGATCCCGGCCCTCGGCAAACCGGTATCGGACGCGCACGTTGGTAGCCATGGCGTTACCGGCCCTGGAGTACTGGACAAAGGCCTCGGCACTCAGTTTGGCGTTCAGGGCGGTTCGAATGCGAAGGCTCATCTGGTCCGCGACCACCTCCTGATCCCGCTCCGGGAACCAGATCCGGTGGACCTGTGCGAGAAGGCCCAAATCCAGGTGGCGCGAGACCGTCCAGTTGGGCTCTACAGTGGCGCTCACCCTCCATCCGTCGAACGCCTGCCCAGCCCATACCCACACCGACCCACTCACGGCTCGGGCCTGACTCAACCCGAAGGCGGTGAACATGTCCAGGCCGCGGTACGTACCCGCCGGAACGGTCCCCCCTGGAAGTGGGAACTCCTCTGCCACGTCTTCGTGTGAACCGTTGAGCGTCAGGTTGAAGTAGTTCCCGCCCCGGAGGTTGACGACGAACTGCCCCCGGACGAGGCCCGTCTCCAACGCACCATCCTGGTTCCTTCGAAACGCCCGGGTCACGCCATAGAAGCGATAGCGAGCCACCCGGGACGAGCCCTCCGGCCGCCATCCGTAGCTGAAGCGCGTGTTGAGCCTGGTGAAGTCGCGTCTGCGTTGGAAGCCCAGCTCCGGGTTGAAGCCACCGCCCGAGTACAGGGCGTCGATGGTATATCCGAATCCGTCCAGATTCCGCCGCTCCACCAGGGCACGGGCGGAGGAACGCTCCAGGGCCGAGAAGCCACCGGCGCCATCGTTGCGGGTCTGGCCGAACTGGAGGGTGATCAACTCCCGACCCAGGGGGACCTGTCCGTCCACGCCCACGGAGAAGGCCGCTCGTCCCTGAGTCCTGATCCGGCTGGTGAGCATCCCCCCCACCGTGGCTCCACCTTGGAAGGACCGACTCAGCCGAATCACGCCGTCGTTGGTACCGGGGTTCGATCCGATCCCAGCCACCTGCATGGCGAGTCCGCCCACGTCCCAGGAGCCGATGCGGCCCGCAACGCGGGCCCCGCCCCAGATGCGCTGCGCCTGTCCGTCCGGTGTGAGCCCGATCCTCCGGGAGTGGAACAGGCGTCCTTCCTCCCCGAAGTTGAACTCGAAGGTGGATGAGCGCTCCTGGAAGAACTGGCGCTTCTCCGGTACGAAGAGGCTGAACCGGTCCAGGTTCACCTGCAGGGCGTCCGCCTCGGCCTGAGCAAAATCGGTGTTCACGGTCAGGTCCAGGGTGAGATTACTGGACAGTCCGTATTTTAGGTCGAAGCCCGCTTCTGTCGGGATCTCGGTACCGGGCGCCCGCACCGGCTGCAGGTCAGGATTCCTGGTCTGGGCGAGCCCCACGACTGCGTAGGGGGTGACCCAGAGGGGCTTCTGCTCCTGGATGTCCGTCAGGACAACGTCCCGGGCCAGAGACGGCTTGAAGTCCGCCATGTCCCAATTCGGCTCGATCGCCGGGAAGATGTGCTTCTCGTCCTTGCGGGCGATGTAGCGGGCAGCGATGAGCCCCATGATCGCCTGGTCGTCGTTGACCGAGAAGGCCAGGCTGGAGAGAGGGATCCGGATCTCGGCAAACCATCCCTCGTCGGTCTGGTGCGTCTCGGCATCCCAGAAGGTGTTCCAGTCCCCGTTGATGGGCGGGACGCCGGTGCCCCCCTGGGCGTCGTTCCTGATCTCCTGGTCCAGAAGGATCCCCAGCGGGGTGGTGGTGAACTTCAGCGCCGTGGCATCGTCGTTGAAAGAATCGATGATGATGTCGAACGCGTCATCTCCGTTCCACTGGTCCCGGAGCAGAGAGTTACCCCGGATGCCGTCGGGGTCGTCGTAGAATCGACCGGCCGCGTAGAAGTATTCGTCGTCGAAGGCCACGCGGATCTCGGTCCGCTGGGTCATCTCAGCACCGAACTCGGGCCAGAACTGGACGACGGGAAGCGGCTCGATGGCCTGCCACGCCACCTCGTCAGGGATCCCGTCGAGGGTGATCTCGCCCTGGAGCCTGGAGATCGGCATGATCGCGGTGGCTTCCCCGGCGGGCGGGGATGTGAGCTCGGTACTCAGGGTGTCTTCGAGAACCGCCGCCCCTCGATCCGCCGGACCCCGATCGGCCGCACCCCGATTCGGCGCGCCGTCACCCCTCTGCCCTGCAAGTTCCGGAGGGAGAAGCCCGATACCCAGCATCATCATCCCGACCACGGCCAGACCAAGCTCGCGCCTGCCCCGGTGCATCCCAACCCATCCCAGCATCGGACTCCCCCCGTCCAGAGAACCCCACCTCACCCCTGAACGATGGGGCAGGAGGGGCCAGCACTGGTGGTGGCCCGGTCAGGGGGTTGTCAGGGAGTTGTGAGGAGGATGTGCGAAGGGTGTGGAGACGGGAGATCGTCAGGGGTTGAAGCGGTACCCGGCCTTGTGGACCGTGAGGATGTGCCTCGGATGCCCCGGCTCGGCCTCGAGCTTCTTCCGGAGCTCGGCCACATGGGTATCCACGGTCCGGCTGGCCACCGCCGCGCGGTGTCCCCAGACCTCCTTCATGAGAGTCACCCGGGATGCCACGGCGCCGTTGCGATGCATGAGGGCCAGAAGCAGATCGAACTCCTTGGGTGTGAGGGGCACGTCTTCCCCTCCCCGGGTAACCGTCCGGGCGGCGGGATCGACTTCCACCTCACCGAACCGCTCCACCGTCCCGCCGTCCGATCGCGCCGCCGCCGCGCCATTGCCGGCCCGCCGCAAGATCGCCTCGACCCGAGCCAGGAGCTCCAGGACCCCGAACGGCTTCGTCACATAGTCGTCCGCACCTAATCGGAAGCCCATCACCTTGTCGGCCTCCTCGCCCTTTGCGGTGAGGATCAGGACCGGGACGTCCGCACCTTCTCCCCGGAGGGTTTGAAGCACTCGATAGCCGTCCATTTCTGGGAGCATGAGGTCCAGGATCACCAGGTCGGGCCCCATGGTGCGAGTGGCCTCCAGGCCGGCAAGACCGTCCTCGGCCACCTCCACCGAATGGCCCTCGAACTCCAGGTTGTTCCTGAGCCCGTATGCCAGGTCGGCGTTGTCCTCCACCACCAGAATGCGAGCCATGGGCCTAGTCCCCAGCCGCCACAGAGAGAATCGGGAGATCGAGCTGGAAGCGAGCGCCCCCGCCCTGTCCCGGCTCCACGGACAGATCCGCACCGTGCGCCTCAGCTACCTGGCGGACCACGGACAGGCCGATCCCGGAGCCCGCGACCGAGGATTCCCGATGGGTCTCCATTCGGAAATACGGTTCCCAGATCCGCCGTCGCTGGTCCTCGGGGACGCCTGGCCCCTGGTCCTCGACGAAGAGACGGGCCCGATCCACCGACTCGAGGTGCTCCACGCCCAAAGAGATCGTTTGTCCGGCCGGACCATACTTGATGGCGTTGTCCAGCAGGTTCAGGAGCGCCTGTCGGACCATGCGTCCATCCACCCGGGCCACGATGGTTCCGTTTGGATGGACGGCGAGATCGGATCGGGCCGCCTGCGCCAGGGGGTCGAACGCCTCCGCCACCTCGTTGACCAAACCCGACAGATCAGTGGGCGCGGGATCGATGCGCACGCCCTGCCGCTCGGAGCGGGAGTAGAGGAGGAGGTTGTTCACCTGGTGGGAAAGCCGCTGGGACTCGTTGACGATGATCTCCAGCGAACGCCGCCGTTCCTCGTCGTTGCGCACCCGCCCCAGGAGCAGGGTCTCGGCGAACATGCGGATCTGAGCGAGCGGTGTTCGCAGCTCGTGGGACACACCCGAGACGAAGTCCCCTCTCAGTTGCGCCAGTTCCGCGTCCCTCCGCAGCTGAAGCAGGGCAGCGACAACGAGCCCCCCGGTGAGGGCCAGGAGCAAGAGAATATTCGGTAAGCGCGACCGTGGAAGTCCCCCGATGACCAGTCCCTCTGCCACCGCGGGGTTGACGGTCAATAGCGTTCGGTAGCCCCCCCATCGGACGCCCACCGTGTCGGCTGCGGAGAAGTCCGACTCGTACTGGGGCTCGGACGTCCAGACTCTCCGGCCCAGCGGATCCAGGACCACCACGGAGAAGAACTCCTCGGTGGATCGACCGTCCGTAAGGGTCTCTGGCACCAGGGGCGACTCGGTGAAGGCATATCCCAGAGGACCGGCCAACTCGGCCTCCCGGACCCTGAACCCCATGACGACCTCGGCGTGATCCCAGCCCTCTGGATAGAGTCGATAGGCGATGGGTCCGCGGCCGTCGGGATCCGCCGCCAAAACGGGCTCCCACCCATCCGGATCCAGCGCCAGATGGGCTGACAGGCCCTCGGAGAGCCACCGCTCCAAACCCGGATCCTCAGGACCGGAGGTAACGAACTCCCCGGTGGCCAGGTCGTAGCGGAAGAACGCGCCGGCAGCCGCCATGTCCTTCCAACCGATGGATTGCGGGTCGGCATCGGTCGACAGGTAGTCCAGCGGCAGGTCCAGGCTCTTTCCGCCGGCCTTGGCCACCACCTCGAGTCCGGGCTTCAGGATCTTGCCGCTGAGCCAGGACCGGGCCTGGCCCGAGTACTCCCAGGCCGCGAAATACGCCTGCTCCTTTACGGTCTTGTAAGCCACGGCTTCGTGGGAACGCCCGGCATCGAAGGCCTGATAGGCCAAGAGGCCGGTGAGCCCCAGGGCGGCAACCAGGAGCACGGCCACGAAGGCCGCCCTGGAGCGGGGAGTTCTGGACAGAGGTCTCCTCAACATGGATCGAATATAGAAAAAAGGCCGGCCCAGTCGCAGACCGTTGAGGTCAGAGATCTGTCAGGAATCCGGCCCCACCGGGACTCGCCGCCGGCGCATGAAAACGTAGATCAGGATCCCGTTGACGATCAGGGCCCCGAGGACGACCGGCGGAATGATACTCCAGGCACTCTCCCCTCCGAAATAGAAGCTCCAGAGGACCTTGAGCGCGGCCCCCACGTTGATCACCACCAGCCCCGCAATCCATGATCGTCTCCAGAACGCCCAACCCAGGGCGATGAACCACGCCGGCACCAGGGTGGTCATGGCCGTCTTCGTCCAGGTCCACCCGCCCGTGACGTATTCCCGCTCCATGGCGAGGAACTCAGCGGCCCGTGGGTCGGCCTCGGAGGGTGCCGGGAACCAGAACATGCTGGAGAGAACGGCCACCACGGTCAGGGCGATGCCGGCCACGGTCTTCTTGTAGGCGAAATAGCAGAAGGGCAACACGAACAGCGGCCGAACATACCAGCTCAGCGGATTGTGGTGGCGTGCCCACGCCCAGTTCAGGAACTCGGTCAAAGATTCCATTCACCCTCCCCACAGGTATCCGGGGAAGCACTCAGCCTAGTCCGCCGCCTCAGCGGGGCCCACGACCTGAATCGCTCCTGTCTCCAACAGCGGGCCGAGCATGTTCGCCGCGCCTCCGTGCTCCACCATCTTCCCGTTCACCACGCGATCGACGTTGACCGCCGTGAGGGTCAACTGCTTGCCGGTGGGGGCCATTCCCATCCACTCACCCGCATGGGTCCCGGTGGCGGTGACACAGCTTACGACCCAGTCCCCTTCAGCGATCTGATGGTCGATAACCAGGTGGAGATCCGGGTAGGTCTCCCGAACACCGACGGCGTGCTCCTTCGCTCCTTCACGCCCCACCTCGTATCGCCTGCCGTCCATCACCTCGGTGTAGTCCTCGCCCACCACCTCGGAAATGACGTCCAGCTTCAGCTCGTTGATGATCTCCTCATAGAATCGCCGGACGAGCTGCTTGTTGGCCTCCAACTTCATGGCCCTGACCTCCTCATTGGATCCCGGGCGATCCCGGTTGTACACCCTTGTCCCCCTCGGTCCTATCAAGGGGTCCCACCGTCGACAGGAAGGCTGCTGTTCCAAATGTCGTGCGCCACCTTCCAGATCCCGTCCTCCTGGCGCTCCCAGACCACCACATACCGGGTGGTATCGCTCATCACCTGGTCGCCGGCGGTCATCGTCATGCGCCACTCCCCGTGGCTGACGGCCCATCCGTCGGCCACCCGAACGTCGTCGACCGCGATCTCGATGTCCTGGATGGTGACCGCTTCGAACATACCCCTCGCCCACGCTTCGATGGCCTCCGTCCCGATAACGGCCGGGTGATTCGGAGGGATCATGACCGCATTGGAAGTAATGAAAGCCATGGTGTCGGAGATGTCGCCCGACCGGAACGCTTCACCCCATTCGTTGGTCGCACGCGTGATTTCAGCTACAGCGTCGTTCATTGAAACCTCCTGATCGTTGATGCCTTTCATCAGGGCGCCGGCGCCAACCCGACCTGCACCAATCCGGAGAGGTTGTCCCAGGTCAGCCACATCCCAGCGATGGGCCCGCCCTCTCCGGAACATCCCGTCGATCGGGCACGATCACCGGCTCACCCCCCGCAATCCCCCGCCTGAGCCACCCACTCGATTCCGGACCTCAACACCGGGTCGGTATCCGGCTCCCCGGTCCTGGGTCCTTCCAGGACCTCATCCGGAACCACCTTGGACCCGTAAAGCTGGCCGGTGCGATCGGCCATCGTACTCACGGTCAGGAACATCATCGCCCCGTCGGACAGCGTGAATGACCGGTTCGCCGTGGAGACCCCCCACGTGGCCCCCCCGAAGCTCCGGGTCCTTTCTCGACCCCGGAACGCGATCGTGGTCGCCTCGCCGGAGCTGGCCGTCAGGCTGTCGGTGAGGACCGCGACGGCCGGGTCCTCCTCACGGAGCCGGTAGGGGTCGCTCACACGGGTGACCACCTGACCGTCATTCTGTGAGCCTCCGAACTCGTACGTCCAGGTTTGCACCACGGAATCCGGATCCACGAAAAACCCGAGCACGCCCTCTCCGACGATGGGTCCCGCCCCGGCCAGCATGGGCCACATGTTCCCACCCAGGTTCCCGCGGAGGTCCACGACCCATCCGCACACCCCGAGCGTATCCACCGATTCGATCATCCGATGGTACTGGGTCGCCAGCGCGTCGGCCTCGGCCCCGCCTCCGCTGAATGCCGAGATCGCCAGGTAGCCCACCCCCGTGTCGAAGCGATCGACCGCCGGAGCGCCGGAGGCCGGGCTGGCAAACGGGGGAGCCTGGGACTGGCCCGAGGGCGGCCGGAAGAAGGAGTGACCGTCACCCAGCTCTCGAAGGGCGAAGCGAATCGCATCATAGGTGTCGGTAGGCGAGCGCGCGGTCCCGGCCTCGGCGAGGACCCGTCGGCGGAAGCTGGGCCAATCGATCTCGTACCGATTGATCGAGTGCCGCTGCATGATGTTGATGGCCTGATTCAGATAGGCCTCGGCCTGGACGGAAAGGGTCGACTGGGGGGGCGGCTCCGTGGCGCTCTCCCCTCCCCCACATCCCGCGAGGGCCACCGAGGGCACCAGCAGCGCGATCCCGACGAACGGTCTGCGCATTTGAATCCTCCTTCTACCGGGCGAGCTTCGCTCACCGGCAGATCTGACGCATTCGGCGGGAGTCCTGTGAATCCATGATGGTGGCGAGGGCTCCCCTCGTCCACGTTCTCGTCATGTGAGCCCCGCCGCATCTGTTCCACCCCCGGATGGCCGGATAGGATATCCCCACACGCCGGCAGGGTCCCCCCGCCCCAACCCGCCCGGCAGGCCCTTTACATCCGAGCCACCGAGGTGCGAACCATGCGTGCTCGCGTCTTCCGTCCTCTGCCCCCCCTGATGGCGGGAGCCATCCTCCTTACCGCGCTGCCGTGCGCGCCCCTGGTCGGACAGGAAGCGGCGGCCCCTGCCGCACAAGCCTCACCGATCCAGATCGCCGCCATCGACTCCCTCTTCCAGGACGTGGACGGCACCCGGATCCCGGGCTGTGCCGTTGGCGTGAGCCAGGACCACGCCATCATTCTGGAACGCGCTTACGGCCTGGCCGACCTGGAGCACGGGGTGATCAACACGCCGTGGACCATCTTCGAGCCTGGATCGGTCTCCAAGCAATTCACCGCTACGGCAACGATTCTCCTGGCGCTGGACGGCGAAATCTCCCTGGATGATGATATACGGGCCTACTTCCCCGAGCTACCGGACTATGGGGCAACCATCACCATCCGGCACCTGCTGAACCACACCTCCGGGCTGAGAGACTGGGGATCGGTGGCCGGGATCGAGGGGTGGCCCCGCACGACCCGGGTGCACACCCACGCTCACGTGCTGGACATCGCCAGTCGACAGATGTCCCTGAACTACCCACCGGGCGAGTATTACTCCTACACGAACACGGGCTACAACCTGCAGGCGATCCTGGTGGAACGGGTAAGCGGGATGTCCTTCGCCGAGTTCTCGCGGAAGCGGATCTTCGAGCCGCTGGGAATGACCCGGACCCAGTGGCGGGACGACTTCACGAGGATCGTGGAGGATCGGGCCATCGCCTACCGGGGGAACCGGGACGGCACCTTCGCCATGGTGATGCCCTTCGAGAACGTCCACGGCAACGGAGGGCTCCTGACCACTGTGGGCGACCTGCTCCGCTTCACCCACAATTTGGAAACCGGGGAGCTGTGGGGTCCTCGCTACCTCGAGGAGATGCACCGCCAGGGCATCCTGAACGCCGGACGCACCATCTCCTACGCCAGCGGACTCCGTGTCGGCGAGTACAAGGGACTGAGGGAGGTGCAGCACAGCGGGCGCACCGCCGCCTACCAGGGGTTCCTGACCCGGTTCCCGGATGAAGGCGTCGCGGTGGCGGTGATGTGCAACACCACTCGCGCGAACTCGGGCGGGTTGGCCCGCAGCGTCGCGGAGATCTTCCTCGGGGACGCCGTGGTGGAGGCGGGGACGCCGGTCACCCCTGCGACGATCGACGTGGCGCCGGAGGACCTGGCCGCCCTGGCTGGGGGCTACCGAATCATCGATGGGACCCGAAAGGGGACCCTCTTCTATGTGCGGTCCGGATCGGATCGGCTGCTCGCCGCGGGTACCGAGTTGTTCCCCGTGGCGGAGAACCGCTTCCAGTCCGCCCGGGGAACCGTGCTCCAGTTCGACGCCAACCCAATGGCCGACGACCGACCGGCGGTCACCCTCAATCCCGAGTCCGAGCCGGTGCGCATGGCGCCGGTGCCGGCCTTCGAACCGGACGAGGCCGCGCTGGCCGAGTACGCCGGCACATTCCGCAGCGACGAGGCCGAAGCGACGCTCACCTTCGTCGTGGAGGACGGCGAGCTGCTCGTCCGGGACCGCTGGGGGGACACCGGCCGTCTGGTGCCGATCTACCCGGACGCCTTCCAGGCGGGGGGAACCACCTGGATCTTCCACCGGGACCCATCGGGGACGATCTCGGAGGCCACTCTCAGCGAGAGCCGGGTCTGGGACCTGAGGTTCGAGAAGATGTAGGGTCGGAGAGCCGTCCCCGTCGCGCGGGCGCCCCGGCGCCTAGGGGCGGAGTTCGTCCACCGAGGCGGGTGTCGCCTTCGGTGTCAGTACCAGCAGTGCCGCCCCAATCAGCACGAGCGCAGGCACATCGCCCACCATGTGGGTCCGCTCGCTTGCGTCCACGAGGGCCTGCCCCGCCATGACCAGCCCGTGCACGACGCTGGACCAGCCGGCGAAGAGAATCAGACTCCGGTGCCGCTCGGGAGCACGGCTCGCCAGAAGCAGGAACACTCCGAGGGTGGCGTAGACCGCCACGAACATCAGTTCGTACTCGGACTGGCCGGGGGTCCAGGCGAAGCCGGCGGGCCAGAGCCGCATCAGCGCCCCGATCCCGAAGATGAAGATCAGCCCCGTGGCGACGAGGACGGCCCGGAGAAGCTGGTTCTTCGTGTGATTCGACATTTGGATATCTCCCATTTTTGTACTGATTAGAACAGAACTGCGCGAAAGAAAAGGACCGCTGCGTGATGCGGCCCGCTCAGAAATACCGGGCCAGAGCCAGGGACACGAAGCCGTCCCTGCGAAGCCCGTGGATGAGCGAACCCGGGTCCGTGTTGGCGAACAGTCGCACGTCCACGCTGGCGCTCCAGTCCGATCCGACCCGGCGCTCCGCCTCCAGGAGCAGTACCACCTCTCCCGTGCGCCAATCGACCAACGGACCACCCAGGACGCTGGTGTCGGCGAGGTCGTTCTGCGCCCATCGGCCGCCCAGGAACACATCATTGTCGAAGAGGGTGGGCGGAGCGGACCGGCCCCGAGAGTCGACCATCACCTCCGCGAGCAGGCCCAGGTCACCCTGGCTCCCCAAGACCTGGTAGAGCGTCCGCTCCACGCCTCCAGTCACCGCGTACAAACGCTCCCCGTGCCCTCCCCGGGTCATGGCCTCGAGCTTCAGCAATGTGCTCTCCCCCGTCCACTGGGCGTCCAGCCCCAACTGGTCGATGAGGTCGTATTCGGTGCGGAGGACCGGGGCGCCGCCCTCGCCGGGGACCGGCACCAGACGCGGCTCCCGGGAGGTGCCTCGGAACGCCGAGAGGCCGACGTCCACGGCACCCGCCGTTCGGAACAACCGCGCGGCGAGGTCCGGGTGCCAACGCCCCTGCCCCGAGGTGAACACCGGATCGCTCTCGATGGGGAGCGGCCCGCTCAGCCGGGCGTCGCTACTCGGGAACGTGCGCTCCCGGAAATACGGAAGCAGATAGAGGTCCAGCGCCCCCCAGCCGCCCTCGAGCGTCGCCGCGACCATGGGCTGTCCCAACCGATCTTCGCCGTCGATGTCCTCAACGCCGTCGACCTGGTTCACGATATCGACCAGGTGCCGGACTTCCGTGACCCCCCAGAAGGCCTGTCCGAATCCGACGAAGCCCGTGACCCGGTCACCCAGGTATCCCACCCCGAGTTCCCGAAGGTCCAAGTGCGACCGATTGGAGTCGTGGGCGTCCAGGCGGGCGAACCCCTCGCCCGCCACGATCCACCGCCCGCTCGCCGACTCCGCGAAGATCTCGGGCACGAAGACGAGCGAAGGGGACAAGTGCGACGAGGCCTGGCTTCCGAAGAGCGGGGCATCCGGGAAAGCCCGCATGGACCCCCCGAGCATGGCCCGGGCCTCCACCACCTGCCCCGAGCCGAAGCCGGGCACCAGGATCAGGGCGAGACCGAGCAGCAGGGCGCTCGCGACCCCACTCGCAGGGGCCCGGGCCCTCATCGTGCCCTCCGCAGCCGGGAGGGTGTAAAGTCGTCCTCGTTCAGCCCGGATGTGAACTGCCAGTCATCGAACAGCAGGTCTGTGGACTTCCCGTTCTGGTGGTTCTCCATAACCATGCGGTCCGGGCGCCAGAAGCCCTCTCCGTAGGACCGATATCCCTCCCAGGTCAGGGTCTTGAGGAGCACGTTCTTCCGGTCGTAGAAGTCGATGCGCTGGGCGCGATACTCCTCGGTGTCCCACCAGACCACCTGGCGGGCGTATCCCGAGTTCTCGTAGCGCGGCAGGCGCTCCACGACCTCACACTCCAGGTCACCGCACGGCTCGGTGCGCTGCCACCGGTAGTCGTACTTCTCCACCTCCTGCGAGACGAGGTCCTCGTATGCGAACTCGCTTCCCCCGAACGGCCCCGACTTGTTGCCCGAGGAGATCCGCTTCACCCGCCGCAGAGCCGGCAGGTAGAGCCACTGGTCGTCAGCGTCCAGTATCCGGGTGTGGGAGAGAAGGGCGGTGCTCCAGCGCCATGCGACGCAGCCTCCGGGTGCTCTCCTGGCCCGCGCTGTTCCGCAGCACCATCCGCATGGTGCTGGCGTTGTCGCCCCATCCCGTGTCGCTGGCGTCGGCCGCCTCTGCGATAGCCCGGCCCCGCTCCACGGGGTCCCCGGGAGGTGCGCTCCCAGCTGCCGGGCCTTGGGCCGCCGCCGCATGGGCGGAGGCGAGGATTCCCAGGATCCCGAGCAAGGTCATGGCGATTCCTGCGACGTTGCTGCGCAATGCATTGAGTCTCGTGTACATGATCTGTGTCTCCGTTGGGTTGTGGGTCGTTTCTGATCAGTCGGCCCCGGCCACGACGGGTCGGGGAGCCGGACTCGGCTCCCGCCCGCGGGCAGGGCTGGAAGCGCGCTCACCGTCGAACGCGATGAGGAGCGCGGGGAGCAGGAGAAAGTCCACCGCCAAGGCGCAGATGACGGTCAGAGCGGTGAGCCCGCCCATGTATGCCGTCACTCGGAAGGAGCTCAGGCCCAGCATCGTGAATCCAACCGCGACGATGACGGTGGTCGCCACGAGGGCGGGACCGACGTGCTCGAACGCGTAGTCCACCGCGTCCCGGGCGGACATGCGACGGCGGGCCCGGTTGTACTTCGAGAGGAAGTGGACCGTGTCGTCCACGATGATCCCGATGGAGAGTCCCGCGATCACCGAGACCGCAAAGCCCACCTCTCCCACCAGCAGCGCCCAGAATCCGAAAGCCATGAGCGTCGGGACCACGTTGGGAACGAGGCTGATGATGCCCAGGCGCACACTGCGCAGCGCGAACACCAGGATGCCCGAGATCAGGAGGAAGCCGAAGCCGGTGCCCAGGATCATCGAGGCGATATTCCGCCGCGTGATCTTGGCGAACATCATGGCCGGACCGGTTCCCCGGGCCGTGCCCATGGACGGCGTTCCGTGCTCCCGCAGCCAGGCCTCGGCCGCCAGGGTCTCCTCCTCTATGGTGGCTACGTCCACGTCGCCGTAGGTCACGTCCAGCCGGAGCGCGCTCTTGTCGACGTTGATCTGGTCGTTCACGTCGAGGCCGTATGGGAGCGACATCTCGTAGAGCAGCAGGTACTGGGCACCGAGGTTTCGGGTATCCGGCTGTCGGAAAAAGGCCGGATCGTCGCCGTGCATGTTCATGTTCAGCCGCTTCATCGTGTGGCTGAAGCTGTTCACGTGGGCCACCGCCGGCCGGGCTTCCAGCCACTCCGTGAAGTCCTGCACGACTCCCAGGAATTCGGGGTCCGAGACCCCCTGCGACTCCCCGGACTCCAGCGAGAAGCTGGTGATGTACGGCCCGGTGAGGTGTTCCATGGCGAACTCGGTGCCGCCACGGATGGGGAGGGAGTGGTCGAAGTACTCGAAATACTGGTCGTTGATCCTGAGCGTCGGGACCAGGCCGACGAGAACGGCCACCACCGCCACGGCACCGACCAGGATCGGGCGTGATCGGGAGGTCACGACCAGTGCGAGGCACTCCACCCCTTGCTGCAGTAGTCCCGGCCTGTCCTGCGCCGGCACGCGGCCGCTCGTCATGGACAGAACCGCCGGAAGAACCGTCATGGAGTACAGCCACGCGGCCCCGACCCCGAACGCCGTGAGGTTCCCCAGCAGACGGAAGGGCGGCGAGTCGCTGAAGTTGAGCGTCAGAAACCCGATGGCGGTGGTCAGGGACGTCAGGAATACGGGCTGCCCGTTGATTACCATGGCGTCGACGATGGCGTCGTTCTTATCCATCCCGTCCCTTCGGGATTGGAAGTAGGACAGGACGATATGCACCGAGTCCGCCACCGCCATGGTGAGGATGATGACGGGGGCCGCGGCGCTTGTGGGATCCAGGGAAACCCCCAGGTGTCCGGCGATCCCCACGGCCGTGAGCGTCGAGAGGAGGATCACCACCAGCGTCCCAACCACACCCCCGGTGGACCGCAGCATGGCCACTACGGCGAGAAGCAGGGCGACGAACATGGCCGGCATGACCACGGGGGCGTCCTTCGCCGGCGCGTCAGCGAAGGCCATGTTGAGCAGCGCGACGCCCGTGGACTCGATCTCCAAACCGGGGTAGCGCTCCCGGTACTCCCGCTCCAGCCGACGCACCGCCTCCACGGTGGCGGGCAGTTCCTCCTTGGAATCGCCCGGAAGGGCGATCCGCACATTCACCCCGGCGGAGAGACCGTCCTCAGCGACGAGGCGCCCTACGAGGAGGGGCTCGCCCATCGCCACTGACCGGATCCGCTCGATCACCTCGGGTGTGAGGTCCCCGTCCGGGACCAGGTCCTCCACGATCAACTCGTCGCCGTCGGCCCACGTGTGCTGGAAGTTGGAGAGGGCGTCGACGCGGGTGGAGTGGGGAATCTGCCACGAGTCCTCCGTGAGATCCCGGATCGCCTCGAGGGTGCCCGGCGCGAACACGTCTCCCGTCTTCGGGCGGATCACGAAGAGCACGTTGTCGTTCCTGGAGTAGATCTCCTCCAGCTCTTGGTACGCGAGAAGATCCGGGTTGTCCTCGGAGAAGAAGGCGCGGTAGTCCGTCGAAAGCCCCAGGTGCCGGGCGCCGTAGCCCGCGGCGATGGCCAGCGCGGAGCCAACGAGCAACACGGCCTTCCGGTAGCGGATTACTCTGCGGGTTAAGCGGGCGATGACTCCCGTCTGCGGTGGGGCTTCATCCTGATACATGCTGACCTCCCATGGTTAGTTGTGTACTGCTCTGTACAAAATGGCGCAAAAAAAACGCGGGAGCGCTCAAACCGCCTCTCCGCCCATTTCGAAGACCACCCGCGCGGCGGACAGTGCGTCGTCCTGTTCGACCCCAGCCTCCATGAGCACGTGCGAGCCCCAGGCCACGGCCATCATGAGCAGGGCGGCCTGGGCTGGGTCCACCCGGTCCGAGAGGATCCCCTGCTCTTGCGCCACTTTCATATGCTCCGACAGGATCTTCCTCATCCGGGCGATCCCGGCCCGGATCGCCTTCTGGACCTCGGGATCCTCACCTCGGTGCTCCTTCGCCACGTGGACGAAGTAGCAGCCGTGGTTTCCGTGCTCGCTGGCCACGCTGTCCAGGTAGCTCCCCAGCAGTCCCTCCAGGGCCGGGGCCCCGGGCTCGAGCTCACGCAGCATGCGGTAGGGGCCGCCCTCCTCGAGTACGTCCAAGTACCGGTCGAGCGTCCGCAGGTAGACCTTCCGCTTACTACCGAAGGTGTTGTAGAAGCTCCCCCGCCCGATCCCCATCGCATCCATGAGGTCGTCGGTGGAGGTGGCCTGGTAGCCCTTTCGCCAAAACACGTCCATGGCGTGGTCCAGGGCGGTGTCTTCGTCGAACTCTCTCGGTCTAGCCATGGATCATGGATAAAAGTTTTGTACTCACTTGTCAATAATGTGTCGCACACCGGCGCGGTTCCACAGCCATGGAGAGGGACTCCAGTGCCTCTACCGGGGAGGATCTACCCCCCGGAGGCGAACTGGTCGACGAGCCCGAGGAGCAGAGCGTCGAAGTCCTCGACTCGCCTGAGGAGAATCCCGCCGTGGCCCACCCCACTGATCGTGTCCGCGCTGAACGACGGCGCCAACTGCTGCATGGCCTCGACGTTGGTCGGAGGCTGGGCCGCGTTGATCGCGGCGATGGGTTGATCCACGGCCCGCACGGCCCTTTCGAACTCGAACTCCGACCAGGACTGGAATCCGCCTAGAGCCGCGAACAGGTGCTCGTAGGGCTCCTCCGGCATCTGCCGCACCACGTGGTCGATGAGGGAGTCTGGCGCATCGGGCATGAAGGCGAAGGCGCGCACGAAGTCCGGGCTCCTCCAGTTGGCCCGGATTGCGGCCTGGAACTCCTCGGCCTCGGCCACGGTCATCATGACGTTCGGGTCGTGAAAGACGTCTACGAGGACCACGCCGAGGGCACGATCCCCGAGCCGACGGGCCGCCTCGATAACCACGGCGCCGCCCATGGAGAAACCGACCAGGACCACGTCCTGGGCCCCCAGGTCGTCGACCACCGCCACCACGTCGTCGCCGAAGGCGCCCATGGTCCAGTCTTCCCGGTCCGCACCGGACCGGCCGTGGCCCGCCACCTCCAGGGTGACCACACGATGTCGGGCCGAGAGGGTCTGCGGGTGCTCACCCCAGATCGCCATGGAGTTCGCCCACCCGTGGACCAGCACGAGGGTAGGGTCACCCGTCCCTCGAACCTCATAGTGGATCGCCACGCCGTCCGCCGAAGAAGCCACACCCTCGGTGACGGCCGGTGCCTCCCCTTCCCCGTCCGCCTGGGGTCCCGGCGCCGCCTCGCCGCAGCCGACGAGCGCCGTCAGAAGCAGTAGCGCCCCACCCGGCCTGATCCACGACGAGAAGACCGACGGGACTTCGCGTCCTTGGCACTGGGTCTTCATGCTCCCTCCTCATCTCATGGGCTCGCCGTCAACTGGGCTGGGGTGCGCCCCGAAGACACGAGAGTATGTGAACCGTGAGTCCCGGACGCGAGCGTTACGCTAGAGCCCCCTTCCTCCCCCGCGGCGCTCCATCACGTACCGCACCAACTCAGCCCCGCGCCTCTCCACCACCTCGGTCTCCACCAAGGTGAAGCCGAATTTCTCGAAGAGAGGCCGACTCAGCTCACTGGCCTGGGTCCAGAGTCGCGTGGGCGCCTCGGGCCGACGCAGGAGCGCTTCCAGAAGCTGGGACCCGACCCCCTGCCGGGCTCGGTCGGGCCGCACGAACAGAGAAGCGATGCGTCCCGTCTTCTCCATCCCCGCGAACCCCACCGGGCCGGACGCGTCCTCGGCGACCAACGTATGGGGCCCCAGGACGAAGTCCCGGAACCGGGTCTCTTCAGCGGAGGCGGCCCAGGCTTCGATCCCTTCGGGGGAATAGTATTCGGGTCCGAGTTCCCGAATGGAGGCGGCGTAGATGCGAGCCAGGTCCGGCACGTCGGACTCTCGCGCCTCCCGCAGGACGAGGGTTGGCGGGTCGTCAGAGTCCATGGGTCTCTCAGATTCAGCGGGGAAGCGCAGCCCCCTGGCATGGGCAGAGGCACCCGGGGCGTTTCGCCTAAGGAATCCGGTAGACCAGGGAGTTGATGTTCATGCCCGCCCCCACCGAGGCGAACACCACCACGTCGCCCGAGGAGAACTCCTGTGCCACCAGGTCGTCGCGCCGCATGAGATCGAAGAGGGTCGGCAGGGTGGCCACAGAGCTGTTGCCCAGCCACGAGATGGTCATGGGCATGATGTGATCCGGGATCCGGCGGACTCCGTAGAGGCGGAAGAGCCTCTTGAGAATGGCGTGATCCATCTTCGAATTGGCCTGATGGATCAGCACCTTCGTGACATCGGTGAGGGTGAGCCCGGCCCGCTCCAGGCTTTCCTGCACCACGCCCGGAACGGTGTCGAGAGCGTACTCGTAGACTTTCCGGCCCTGCATCTTGAGGAATAGACGCTCATCCTCGTACTCGGGACCGTACGAGGGCCCCATCCAGATCAGCCGGGCGTGCTCCGCGGTGTCGGACCGGGTCACGTGGCTCAGGATCCCGGCGTCCTCCACCCCCTCCCTGGCCTCCAGGACCACCGCTCCGGCGCCGTCCGCGTAGATCATGCTGTCCCGGTCGTGGGGATCGATGACCCGGGAGAGGGTCTCCGCCCCGACAACGAGAGCAGAGGAAGCATCCCCAGACCGAAGAAAGTAGTCGGCCTGGATGACCCCCTGCAGCCAGCCAGGGCAGCCGAAGGGCAGGTCGTAGGCCACGCACGACGGGTTCCTGATGCCCAGCCGTTCCTTGATCCGGGCAGCAAGGGTGGGGCAGAAATCCAGGTAGGGTCGCTGGGAGCGGACGTCCCCGAAGTTGTGGGCGACAATGATGTAGTCCAGGGTCTCGGGATCAATATCCGCATCGGCGATCGCCAGCTCCGACGCCTGGGCCCCCAGGTCCGAGGCCACCAGGTCGTCGGTGACGTAGCGACGCTCGGAGATCTCCGTGATGTCCTGGAACTTCCGAATGACCTCGGCAGTCCCGGACGAGTCCACGGGTTGGCCCGGGCCGAGGAAGAACTCGTGGTCGAGGAACTCCTTGTTCTCGACTTTCCGAGTGGGCAGGGACCTCCCGGACCCAGTGAGAATCGACGCGCGCTGCCTAAGCATGGCCTCCGGTATCTGCCGATCAGGAATGGAAAAAGAACAGTATGGGACACCCTGCACACACGAGACCAGACCTCCGCATCCAGGACGCGATATGGAATTACCGTCGACCCCAGCCCCCCCTAATAGGTTCCCGCCGCCTCCGGCCGATGACCGAAGAGCGCGTTACCGATCTGCGGGTGATCGAACATCTCCGGCGGAGGGTGCCCCGCCCCGTGGAAGATCACCAGGCGCCAGTTGAACTCCCACTCCCGCTCGTAGGCCATATCCATGGCCTGATTGAACCAGCGCAGGTTCCGGGAATAGCGATGGACGCCCTGGTTGTAGGCGTCCCCCTGGGGGAGCTGTCCCATTTCCCGGTCCGCCGTCCCGATGGCCACGGTGATGGGGAGGGCCAGGTATCGCCGAATGCGCTCGTCGGAGCTGAACGCCTCCGGGAGCCCTCCGAAGCCGAGCCCGAATTCCATATCCCGGGTGGGGAACAGGGTCGAACCAGGGCTCATTGCGACCAGCCGTTCGGCGTCCAGATCCAGGAAGGCCGACATCCGGGCCACGAACTGGGCGCCCGCGGAATACCCGAGGATCACGTAGGGAAGCTCGTCGCTCCCTTCCGCCGTCCGGATCTGCTCCACCACCCTGGGGATGTATGCGTAGGTGCGCTCGTCGGCGTCCGCGAAGGAACCGTCCTCCCTCAGTACCCCCCCGAACTGATAGAGCCGGTTGGGAAAGCGCTCCTGGTCGAAGAGAGGGACCACGACGAGCCGATTGTACATCCGGGCGAATCCGGCCGCGTTGTCCCGATAGGCTTCGGCGGCCCGGGACGCCCCGTGCAGGAGCAGGATGAACCCGTCACCCACGTAGTTGTCCGGCTTGTACGCGTAGAGGTCCAGGACCGTGCCGTCGAAGTCGACCTGCACCAGGCTCTTGCCCACGGGGAAGGCCTTGGGGGCGTCGTCGACGGGCTCCTGTGCTGCCGCACCGGTGGTGCCCACGAGGAGGGCCAAGACGGTGAGCCAGCGAATCCGAAGCGCTGGGGCGAAAGAGGTCCTGGGGTCCATGCGAAGCCCCTCCGTGAGCAGGTCGTGATACCTCCCTCCAACCGGCGAAATCCCTCGCGGAGCCGCCGCCGGAACGGAGCGTCACGGTAGGATGGGAGGGAGAGGCGAGCAAGAGACGTCCGACTGTTCTCCACGCCACACCGCACCTTAGCATGTCTTGGAGTAGCGAAGGGTGTGGGAGTGGACGGTAGGGAAGACCAAGGGGCCCGGACCGCTGGAGGAGGACTTCATGAAGAGCTGGCTGAGACGCATTCGCGGCGCCGTGGGGATGGGCCTCACGTGGGCCTTCACCGGGGCCCTGGTGGGAGCCGGCATCGAGCTGATCCACAACATCTGGCCGAATCCGCTGGGGTCGGCCGTGGACATCTGGCCGGCGATGTTGGCCTATCCGGGCTTCGTGGGCGGCGTGGTGTTCTCGGTGGTGCTTGGGATCGCGGCGCGGCGTCGGAGATTCGACGAACTGTCGCTTCCCCAGTTCGCCCTGTGGGGCGCGGTGGGTGGGGCTCTGTTGAGCCTGGTCCCCGCTGCCCTGGTCGCTTTGGGCTTGGCCACGCCCAACGTGCCCGTGTGGCAGATCACCGCCGCGCTCCTCGGACCATTCGCCGTGGGAAGCGCCCTGGCGGCCTCCGGTTCCCTGGCCCTGGCCAGAATGGCGGAGCGCCGCGAGCTGTCCAACGCCGATCGGGACGTGGAAGAGGTGGGGCTCACCGAGGAGGAGGCGCGGCGGCTGCTCGGCGGCTAGGGGACGAGCCTACGCCCCCACGATCTCCCCCCGCAGCGCCCCCACCGCCTCCACCGCCCGCCCCACGTGGGCCATGGTATTGTAGACGTGGGGTGAGAAGCGCAGCCCGCCGGTGGCCGCCCCCGCGATGCCGTGCTCCCGGTAGACCCGGTCGAACACGGTCTGCCGGTCCCCGGCCACCTCCAGGATGCACACACCGCCGGAGAGGGCGGGCTCCATGGGGGTCAGCAGGGGGACGCCCAACTCCGCCAACCCCTCCTTGAGGGCGGTGGCCAACGCGGTGACCCGGATCGCGATCTCCTCCACACCGATCTCCCGATGGAAGGCCACGGTCCGGCCCACGGCGGCCAGACACGCGTCGTCCCGCTGTCCCAGGGACTCGAACTTCCGTGCTCCCACCGGGTCCGGGTCCGCGTCCGCGCCCCAGCCCGGGGCCACCCCGGCGGGCCAGATCTCGGGGATCCGCTCGGCTCTGACGTAGAGGACCCCTGCCTCCTTCGGCCCCATGAACCACTTGTGGGTCGAGGACGAATAGGAGTCGACGCCCAGAGCCCGCAGGTCGAGGACGTCGGCGCCCAGGGTCTGGGCTCCGTCCAGGTGGACGTGGATCCCCCGTGCCCGGGCCGCCTCCGCGATCTCCCGTACCGGGAGCCGGACGCCGCTCAGGTTGGAGACATGGGTAAGGGAGAGGACCCGGGTGCGGTCCGTGAGAGCTGCGACGAACGGGTCGATCAGCTCCTGGGCCCCGGCGGGACGCACCGGCACCGAGACACGCCGCACCACCACTCCGAAGCGGGCGGCCCGGACATCCCAGGCCACGTTGTTGGTGGGGTGGTTCTGGTCCCAGAGCACCACCTCGTCGCCAGGTCCCAAGGGAATCCCAGCGTTGATGGTGTTGTTGGCCTCCGAGGTGTTGCGGACCAGGGCCACCTCGTCCGGATCCACCCCAAGCATCTCCGCCACCCCCACCCGGGAAGTCTCCAGCAGGTCCCCGAACTTGTCGCGGTTCTGGAACGAGCAGTCCACGTCGATGTCGTGTGTCCAGTTCGTGACCGCCTCCGCCACCACCCGGGGGGAGGGACAGAGGTTGGCCGCATTCATGGGGACCCGATCCTCTCGGAATTCGAACTGGGCTCGGACCTGCTCCCAGTACCGTTCGTCGGGGGGCCCGCCCGGACTCCGGAGTCGAGAGAGCGATGGTTGGTCCGACTGCGTAGCACCCAACCCGCCCGGTCGCAGCGCCACGGGAAGAAGGGCGGCGCCGGCGGCGAGATCACGGAGGAACGTTCGACGGGATCGTCCGATGGACACGGGGGACTCCTGGAGTCGGGTTGGCAGCTCCGACGCGGATGACAGGGAAGCGCACCGGGCGTCGGAGTGCCCCTCATGATCCGGTCTTCGGCTGCGGTTCGGCAACCTCGGTTCGCCGTGGACTCGGCCTTCGGGCGCACCGTGCTTCCTCACTTGATCGAACCCTACATGCACTTCGCCCTCATGGCCGCCGCGGTTGATCGGCATACCACTGGGCCGCCACGGGGAAAGACAACTCGGGATTGGTGCCGTGGTTCGCGCCCTCCGTGATCGCCGCCCGCCATCGCAGGTCCGGCGCGGACCACGATCCGAGCATGGCCTCGAGGGCCTCGAAGCCCGACTGCATCTCGTTGTCCTCCGCATCGCCCAGGCTCACGAAGAGATCCGCGTGAACCGGGGTCCCCGCAGCCGCCGTCCGTTCCAGGTCATGGAGAATCCTGTCGTCGGCGACCCAAACCGAGGGGCTGAATACGAAGTAGCCGTCAAAGAGGGGCGGTTTCTGAAGCAAGGCATACAGTGCAAACAGTCCGCCCAGGGAGTGCCCCACCAACACCCGTCTCCCATCCACACGGTACGCCGCCGCCACAGCCGGGAGGGCCTCCACCTCCAGGAAGCGGAGCATTCGATCCGCCTGGCTTCCCGGTGAAGCATCCTCCCACGGCGGGGTGAAGTCCGCACGCCGGCCCCGGCTGGTGGCCGGTACCTCCACCACGATGGACGGCTCCACGATCCCGATCCGGGACAACATCCGGGTCGTGCGTGCGACCTGGGCCCCCTGCGACCGACCGTCGAGAACCCAGATTTCGGGGAAAGACCGATTCGGGTCCCCGTCGTACTCCATGGGCAGATGCACCCGCAGGGCCATGGGTTCCCCCAGAGCTTCGGAATTGACCATCACCTCGGGAAGCGCGGCCGGCTGGACCGGGCCATTGTAGGCGCTCCGAACCAGCGCCACGGCAGCGCCGCCGCCTACGACCCCCCCGGCAACGGCCGAGGTGAGGATGGCGGCCACGACCAGAAGGCCTGTCCGAAGGCGTGGTCTGCGACCGACCGTCCCACCGGATTCCGGGATCCTGTTCATCGGGGCCCTGGCCCCAGCACATCTACCCTGAACGGCCCGGCGGAGAAGCCTGCGGGAGTCCCTTCCACCCCGCCCGTCGCTCCTGTCATGGCCGCCGAGAACCCATCCTCCTCGACGACCTGCAACGTGGCCTCCGGAAGCGCGAACATGGCCCCTGGGTCCTCGCTGGAAGCCAGGTCCACCAGCAGGTGGAGAAAGGCCCATCGTGCGAACGGGTCCTCGGGCAGGTCCATCGAGGCTCGGATCACGGGGACCGGGACCTTGGCCCCCTCCCTCCGCACTTCGAAGGTGCTCAGGTCGATGACGTCCCCCGCCCCGGCCAGGGAAACGCGCAGCCCCGAGCCACGGTCCGGCCCCATCCGCCGCGCCATCCGCCCATCCACGAGCACCACACCGGACGCTCCCACCACCGCGGCGGAGTCGCCGTCCACGACCATGGCCGTGTTCTCATCGATTCCCAGGCCGATGGGGGGCGTGTCTTCATCGAGGACGGACACCAGGAGCCGGCCGATCCGGCCCCGGGCCAGGAAGTGCTGGTCCAGCATCCCCGGGGGAAAGAACCCCATACCGTCCCGGATCTCCACGCCCTCCGCGTCATCCCCGACCGCGATGCCGTGGGCCACGGCCTCGTTCGAGTTCCCGCCGGAGATCATCACCTGGCTCATCATGGCCGCGCCGGCGCTGGTACCCGAGACCACCGCGCCTTCCTGCCACCGCCGCCACAGCGCCCGGTACGCCTCGGTGGTGTCGCCTTCCGGCAGGAAGACATCGAGCACCCGGCTCTGAGAACCGCCGGTGAAGAAGAACCCGGAACACGCCCCCAACTCCGCCACCGCCTCCGGGTCCCGTGCACGCGAGGGATCCTCGGTGGAAATCAGGATTCCTCTCGCGGACCCGACCCCGCCGTACGCCTCCAACCGCTCGACCGCTCCCTCCATCGCCTCCAGGGGATCCGAGCTGGCGGTGGGGATCACGCACAGGGGACCCTCCCCCCCTCGCCCCTCGACGATGGCCTGGTACACGGCGGCGTTCTCCGCCTGGAGCGCGCCCCCCACGATGACCAGGCGTCCCACCGCGCTGGCCGCCGCCTCTGCCTCCTCGGCGTCACCGGGACCACAGGCGGACATCGCACACGTTGCCGCGAGAACCATCCAAGCACTGGATCGTCGCCTCATCACTGCCTCCTAACGCACCCGGACCGAGTACGAATCCCCGGTGACCATTCGCACTACTTCGCCGTTCTCCTCTACGAACCGGACGATCTCGCCCACCGGACCGCCTCCCGTGGGGGCCACCATGCGGAACGTCCCGTCGCCGATGGGCTCGAAGTAGGTCGGATCCCCGATGCTCGTGGACCAGGGGTTCATCCTCACCAGCCGCTCGTTCATGACGAGCACTCGTGTCTTTCGGCCCCGACTCTCGTATTCGCCGGCAAAACGCTCCCAAGCCGGGTCCCACGCAACGACCTCAGGCTTCACCTCGGTCGCGGAAGCCACAGCTTCGCCGACGGTGCTCATGAGCTGTTCCGCGATCTGGGAGGGGTTGGAGTCGCCGGTGTTCGTCAGCACGATCACGCCGACCTTGGAGTCGAGCTGGATCTTGGTGTTCGTCGTGTAGCCCGGATAGCCTCCGCCGTGGCCCACGTAGAGCTTCCCGTCGATCCGCTGCACGCTGAACCCGATTCCCTGGCCCCGGGTCCACGTGGTCTCGAGCATTCGCACCCGATGCATCTCCCGAAGGGAGGCCGTGGTCAGAATCCGGTCGCCGCCGCGAGTCCCCGCCCTGAACTGGGCGGACACGAACCGGGCCATGTCTTCGACCGTGGACGTGAGCCCCGTGGCGGCAGCCATCCCTCGGGCGTCGACGAACGGGAAGACCTGCCGCGATCCGTCCGGCATTCGGTTGCCGTATCCGGTAGCCATTTTCGCGTCCGGCAGGTCGACGCTGGAGGAGGTCATGCCCAGGGGGTCGAAGATGTTCTCCTGCAGGTAGTCCGCCCAGCTCATCCCGCTGACCTCTTCCACCACCATCCCGGCGATCGTGTAGGCCAGGTTCGAATACTTCCAGCGAACCTCCGGCGAGAACGGGGCCTGGCGATCCGGCATCAACTGGCGAATCTCCTCTGCGGTCGGGAAGTCCAGGTCGCTCCAGTGGGGACCGGCCTCCCGGGGAAGTCCGGAACTGTGGGTGAGCAGGTGCTCGATGGTGAGAGGGGGATCGTCGGGAGCCGCCCCCTGGAACGTGAACCAGGGCAGGTACTCGCTGACCGGGTCATCCAGCCGGATCCTGCCCTGCTCCCGGAGCTGCATGATCGAGGTCGCCGTGAAGAGCTTGCTGTGGGAAGCCATGCGGAAACGGGTATCGGTCTCCATGGGCCGATTCGCATCCACGTCCGCATGGCCGAAGCCCTGGGCCCACACCAGGTCGTCGCCCGACACGACACCGACGACCACGCCGGGCAGTCCTCGGATCTCGATCTGCCCCTCGATCCATGCCGAGAAGAGATCGATCTGGGCCTGGACCTCCGGAGTGGTCGCGAGGGACTGGGCGTGCGCCTGGTTCGTGAAAGTCGCGGCGGCGAGGGCCACGATCAGGATCGAACGGAGCGCCGTAGGAGTCGGTACGCGCATGGCATCACCTCTGGGGTCGGGGGGTCCGGACCGGGTCCGGGGCATGGGGACGCGGGGAGATAGTAGGAGGGGATCCCGGCGGTGCGCGAGGCGGCGAATGGGAACCCAAACCTCCATCCTTCCGTAGGGAGGGGTGTGAAGATCCAACGCTTGCTGCGCTTTCCCGTGGGTCTCATCCTGGCCCTCGCGGCGGACTTCCTGCTCTTTGGAGGCCCGCACAGGCCGGATCTCGCCTTCAAGGCGGACCTGAAGGCCGCCTTCGCCGCCCAGTCCCAGGCCACCACCGACTGGATCGACCTGCCCGGGGTAGTGGGCACGGCTGTGGGCCTGAATACGTCCGGTGACCCCGTCGTGAAGGTGTACGTCACCGAGCTCGGCGTCGCCGCTCTCCCCCTGATGGTGGCCGGGGTCGGCGTGCAGGTGGAGGTCACGGGACCCATCGCCGCCATCCCGGCGAACGGGTCGAACGACGAAGCCGCGGAGGGCTCGGCCGGGCCCGGGTCACGGACGGAAGGCAGGTCTTCGCCCTGAGCAACAACCACGTCTTCGCCAACGGCAACGATGCTCGCCCGGGCGACAACATGCTTCAGCCCGGGGTCGTGGACGGCGGGCGGAACCCCGACGACGCCGTGGGCATCCTCCAGGACTTCGAGCCCATCCAGTACTGCTCCGCGGTGATCTGCCCGGACAACCACATCGACGCGGCCATCGCGCTCACCTCCACCGACGACCTGAGCCGGGACACGCCCGAGGGCGGATACGGCACGCCTCGGTCGAGGACGGTGGAGGCGTCCCTGGGCATGACCGTCCAGAAGTACGGACGGACCACCGGGCAAACGGAGGGCACGATCACCGGCATCAACGCCGTCATCGACGTGGAGTATCGAGGTGGCAGCGTCCGATTCGTGGACCAGATCATCATCACCGACGGTACGTTCAGCACCCGGGGAGACTCGGGCTCCCTCGTGGTCACCAAGGGAACCCTTTGGGGGGACCGGCGTCCCGTGGGACTTCTCTTCGCGGGAAGCGACACCTACACGGTGGCCAACCCCATCGACGTGGTCCTCGACCGCTTCGGCGTCACCATCGACGGGAGCGGCATGTGAGCGCGGACATCAAGGCGGCGCACAGGGAACTGACCAAAGCGGTCATGGGAAGGCCGGGCGTGAACGGTACCGCCATCGGCCTCCACGACGGCGAGCCCTGCCTCGTGGTCTATCTCAGTGAGGAGGGCGCCGGGAAATCGGTGCCCCGCTCGGTGAAGGGCTTTCCGGTGGTCACCAAACTCTCCGGCGGGTTCCGCAGGCTGTAGCGCCTGGCTCTGCGGGGATACGAGCCGCTCGGCTCCTCCGACTTCGTCCTACCGTACCAGAGCGTCCAGTGCCCCGCGGTCCAGGAACCGACCCTTGGTCACCACCGCCCGGACCGACCGCGTCTGGGTGATGTCCTCCAGCGGGTTCCCCCCGAGAAGGACCAGGTCCGCCAACCGCCCGGGTTCGATGGTGCCCATCTCACCTTCCAGCCCAAAGAACTCGGCTGGGTGGATCGTGGCCGACCGCAGAGCCTCCATGGGTGACAGGCCCGCCCGGACCAGCATCTCCAGCTCGCTGTGGAGGCTGTAGCCGGGGGCGGCGAACCCGATGGGCGTGTCCGTGCCGGCTCCGATGGGAACACCGGCCTGATGCATCCGGTCGACGAGAAAGAGGCTCCACTCCGGGAAGGTGGGGTCGGTGCTCCGCCCTCCCATGGGCCCGCCCGCCGGGGCGCCCCATTCCTCCGCCACCTCCGGGGGCAGCTTTCCCAGGACCTCACCCCAGTCGGAGCGAGCGAAGGGAGGCTGCAGGCTGAGCGCGTTCAGGCGAAGCGTGGGTACCTGGATCGTGGACGCCATCGAAGCCAGGACCGCCCGGCACTCCGCCTCGTCGTAGGCCACCACGGACGGGATCCGATACGAGCCATGGAGCTGTGACCGCAGGGCACCCCCCGGGAGGCCGTCGGGATTGGTGAGCAGGCGCCGCCGCTCGGCCACCAGGGCGGCGGGGTTCGCCGTGCAGTCCATCTCGATATTGCGCAGGTGTTCGAGAGACTGCACGCGGGGCCCCACATCTCTCGCCTGCATGGAGAGGGGGACGTGGCCGTCCATGGGAAGGCCCCGGGACTCGGCCTCCTCCACGAGCACATCGAAGACCTCCGGCGAGACCATCTCGTAGATCTTCACGAAGTCGACGCCGGCCTCGTCGAGCCGAGCCATGTTCCGGCGGGCGGTTTCCGCGTCGGGGTTCCCAATGCCGAGCAGGGGCAGGTTGACTCCGTCGTAGACCACGTGCTCGCCGTCCATCAACGGACCCGAGAAGAAGACGCGGGGAGCGATCGCACCCTCGGCCCGGAGGGCCTTTACGGCCGGGACGACGAGTTCCAGTGGACCGCCCGTGTCCCGGATGCTGGTGATGCCGTGGTTGAGGAAGAGACCCGGCATGGCCTCCGTGAACCGCTGGTCATAGGTCAGGTGAACGTGGAAATCCCAGAGGCCCGGGATGAGGTACTGACCGCTTCCGTCCACGACTTCGGCGGCCTGGACCGCCGCGTCCGAGGCCTGTACGGCGGCGATGCGCCCATCCCGCACCACCACGGTCTGCGCCTCCCGCACACCGTTCGCGGCATCGATCACCGTGACGTTCCGGATGACCAGGTCCGCCGGGGGCTCACCAGGGGCGCACGATCCCAATGCGAGGACGAATGAGAGGAGGAGACCGACTCTGAGCTGGGACATGGGCCGTGGGGTGTGGGGGGCGGCGGGGGGCAGGGTCCCGCGATTCTGTCGCACGGGTGAGAGAATGACAAGGCAGGGGGCGAAGCACCCGCCTTGCGTCCAGGTGGCCCGGGGAGCATCAAGTACCTGTGTCCCGGCACCGCCAGACCGAGCTCGGGCACCCTGTGGGCCGGGACCGAAGTCCGAACAACCTGGAGGTGGGCCGACCATGACCAAGCTTCCGATTCTGCCATCGGCTGGAGGCGACGCCTCGGCGGGGGCTGAAGCCCGGTACCCCTCCATCTTCAACGACGTCATCGGTCCTGTGATGCGTGGACCGTCTTCTTCCCACTGCGCCGCGGCCGTGCGCATCGGCCTGCTGGCTCGGGCGCTCATGGACGGGGAGATGACCGGCGTCCTGGTGGAGTTCCATCCCACCGGGTCCCTGGCCACGACCCACGAGAGCCAGGGCTCGGACATGGGGCTCTTCGGAGGCCTCCTTGGGTGGGAGGCCACGGACGACCGCCTGGTGGACTCCCCTCGTACCATCCGCGCAGCCGGAATCGAGACCGAGATCCGGATCACCGAGTTCCCGGCCCCGCATCCCAACACCTACCGGATCACCCTTCGAAATGGTGCGGAGACCCATCGGATGACGGCCCTGTCCCTGGGGGGCGGGATGATCCGGGTGGTAGAGGTGGACGGGGTGGCGTTGAGCATGGAGGGGGACTACCACGAGACCCTCGTATCTCTCGATGGAAGTGGGGTCGGGGAGGTCGAGGGGATCCTGTCCCAGGGGGGCGTCCAGACTGATTCGATCCAGGAGCTGACCGGACCGGAGCAGACCCTCGTCCAAATCAAGTCACAGCGTCGACTCCCACCCGAGACCATCTCACGACTGATGGCGATCCCGCGGGTCCTGTGGGTTCGGACCCTCCCTCCCGTGCTCCCGGTTCAGTCCCGGATCGACATGCAGGTGCCCTTCTTGTCCGCAACCGAGATGGAGGCGTTCGCAATCCAGGCGAAGAAGGATGAAGCCCAGCCGCTCCCGCTCTGGAAGCTGGCGGCGGCGTACGAGTCCGCGAGGGGCGCCATTCCCGAGGAAGAGGTCCTGGCCCGCATGGTGGAGATCGTGGAGATCCTCGAGGCTTCACTCCAGACCGGTCTGGCCGGGACCGAATACGAGGACCGGATCCTGGAGGCCCAGGTGGGGTCGTTCCGGTCCGCCATGGCGGCGGGCACGCTCCTGGGCGCTGGACCGCAGGACGCAGGACTCCTCAACACGATGATCCTCTACGTGACCGCGTTCATGGAGACCAAGAGCTCCATGGGGGTGATCGTGGCGGCCCCCACCGCCGGGGCCTGCGCCACCCTACCCGCCTCCTGCCTGTCCGCCGCCCACCACCTCGCCGGAGTGCCCGTGGGGAAAGGACTCCCGTCGAGCGCGGCGAAGGAGGAAGCCGCCAAGGCCATGCTGGCCGCGGGGATGATCGGCGTGTTCATCGCCGCCCACTCCACCTTCGCAGCGGAGGTCTGCGGCTGCCAGGCCGAAACCGGGGCCGGAGCGGGCATGGCCGCGGCGGCGCTGGTTCAACTGGCCGGTGGGACCGCCCAACAGGCCCTTGCCGCGTCCTCCATGGCGCTGCAAAACACCCTGGGGCTGATCTGCGACCCGGTGGCGAACCGGGTGGAGGTGCCCTGTCTGGGCAGGAACGTGCTCGGGGCGTCCAACGCCCTGGCCTCCGCCAACATGGCGCTGGCCGGCTTCGATCCCGTGATCCCCCTGGACGAGGTCATCCAAACCATGGATGCCGTGGGAAAGAGCCTTCCCCACAGCCTGCGCTGCACGGCCCTGGGAGGGCTGTCGGTGACCCCGGCCTCCAAGCGGATCGAAGAGGCGTTGAAGGCGAAGGGACTGGAGGGGGCCCAAGGTCTCCTGGGGTAGGGCGCTACCGACCCCCCAGTACCTCCCCCACCCAGTTACGCACCAGAACCAGTTCCCCGCCTCTGCTGGCCGCCCGGGAAGGCGGTCTCACGACCATCAGAAACCCACCACCGGGCGCCACGTCATAGCCCACGAAATCGCCCACGAAATCGGCTGAGAAGAGCTGAACCCTCGAGTCGACCCTGAAGCCGGACGCGTCGGCAGAGACGGCGGCAGTCCACAGATTGCCGTCGCTCCCGAAGAAGATCTCGCTGCCGTCCCCGGACCATCGTGGGGCGGTCCCCCCGCTCGTGGAGATCTGGGTCACTCCGCCACCCTCGGCGTAGGGGCGCACGTAGACCTCTTCCCGTCCGGATCGGTCCGACGTGTAAGCGACCCACGCCCCATCGGGAGAGGGCCTGGGATCCACCTGGTTGAAAGCCCCGTCGAGCCAGGGCTCGGGAGGTCCGTCCTGGCCCGGCAGGTACCGGAAGATGGATCGGGCCGATACCCCGGCCATCCGGAGCAGCAATTCGCGACCGTCGGCCGCCCACCGCACCTGAGGCGGAGCACCGCTGTTCAGATCGACCAGGTGCTCGCCGGTTCCGGAGCCGTCGGCGGCGATCCATCGGGCCGTCGGTCCTTCGTCGCCCCGACCCACATACGCGATACGGGCTTCGGTCGGATGCCAATCGGGGCGCACGCTCGTCCCGTCCCTGGTGAGGACGAGGGCGGTGCCGTCTTCCAGATTGAGCACCCAGATGTCGCCCTGCCCGAACCCTCCCTCGGAGCCCCGTATCCCAACGGCGGCACGCAGGCCCGTCGGATCAAACGAGACGCCGTCGAAGACCGCACCCTCGGGGATGGCCACGTTCACGGCTTCGGCCCCGCCGGACCGATCCACCCACATCAATCGATGATCGCTTTCCTCGACGAAGAGTTGGTAGACCAGGGTCCCATCGGGAGCCACCGCGTACTCGGCCCCCGCGCCACCCTGGCGCCGGACAACGGCCGGCGTGGACACCGCCGGGCCCGTGGTGGTCAGCGACCGCGTGTCGAAGGGCTGCACGAGGAGCGTGCCGTCTTCCCGTGCAAATACGATGTGGCCATCTGCGAGGTACTTCGGCCGAAGCCCGAGACCGAGCTCCCGGCCCTCACCGGAGGCCCGGTCCAGCACACCGATCGCACCCTCCCCGAAGACGAGGAGCGCGCGGCTCCCCGGGAGCACGTCCGAGACCCTCCACCGGCCGGCCTCGTAGTCGCTCACCTCCGCTTCCGCGGTACCCGGGACCCACCGGTGGAGCCTACCCCCGGCAATCCAGTGGATCGCGCCGTCATCCCCCCAGGCGTGACGAAAAGCACCCGAATCGTCCAGCCAGACGGGGGTGCCGCCCTGGGCGGGGATCGCTCCGAGGCGATCGGATTCGCGAATGAGGAACGAGAGGAACGCGCCGTCTTCAGAGAACTCAGGGGTGGAAGCGCCCTCGGTCCCGGGGATCGGGGTCGCCTCCAGGGCATCGAGCGGGCGGCGCCAGAGTTGGCCCACCCCCATGCTCGGCCCCGATGCGCCAGGGCCCTGGTAGACCAGCACCCGCCCATCCGGGCTCAATGCCGTGGAGTTGAGCCCCCCCGACCCCCCGAGCTCCCGGAACTCCTGACCCTCCACCGTGGTGAGGATATCCCGGGTGACCTGCAGAGAAACGGGTTCGTCACCCAGATTCAATGCCGCGACGGTGAGCGCGGCCGCGGCCACCAGCCAGGGAAAGCCGGATGTCCATCGTCGCCGGGGCGGGGCTCCTCGCCCCGGCGTCACCGCCGCCCCGACCCCAGCCCCGGTCGTTGCACCGGTCCTTCCTGCCGGTTCATGTGTAAACCCGGCATCGTCCAGGGCCTGAACGAAGGCGTCGGTGGTTCCGAAGCGGTCGGCGGGTAGTCGCTCCAGGGCCTTGGCCAGCGCGGCACTCACGTTCAGCGGCACCGTCTCGCGCAGCTCCGTGACCCGCCGGGGCCTCTCGGTGAGGATCTTGGCGAGGACGGTCTGGGCGCTGGACCCGGTGTGGGGCGGATCGCCCACGAGCATCTCGTACAGCAGGCACGCCAGTGAATAGATGTCGCTCTGAGGGCCCGGCTCCCGGTCCGCCGTGGCCTGCTCCGGGCTCATGTAGAACGGTGTGCCCAGGCTGAGCCCCGTCTCGGTCATCCGCCCGGCGCCGGCCGCGGTGACCGCCAGGGCAATCCCGAAGTCCGCTACCAGGGGCTCTCCGTCGTGGAGCAGGATGTTGGCCGGCTTCACGTCCCGGTGGATGACCCCCTGGCGGTGCGCATACCCGAGGGCGGCGGCCACGGACCGGGTGATGCGCAGCGCCTCTTCGACCCCCAATTGTCTCTCGCGGTCGACGCGGGAGCGGAGGCTCTCGCCCTCGACGTACGGCATGACGTAGAACAGGAACCCGTCCGCATCGCCCGAATCGTGGAGGGGCAGGATATGGGGGTGCTGCAGGTTCGCCGTGGTCCGGATCTCGGCCAGAAATCGATCCCCCCCCAGGACCGCAGCGAGCTCGGGCTTGAGCACCTTGAGCGCGACCTTCCGGTCGTGCTTGTGGTCGGTGGCCAGGTAGACCGTGGCCATCCCGCCCTCACCGAGTTCGGACTCGATACGGTAGCGCCCCTCGAGGGCCGCGTTCAGACGGGCGACGGGATCGGGCATGCGTGCGTTGCCTTGGTCGGGGACTCCAGGTCCGCGGTGATCCAGGATCAAGAGAGGCACCGCGGCTTTACCGCGCCCGCACGATGTCGACCTCCGTCGCCCCATGCAAGCGATCAGGCTCAGACCCCGGGTCTCAGGGGACGATTCCTCGGCCCCGCAACCACTCGACCACGCGCTCCCGGCTCTCTCCCCAGGCCTCCCACACACTCCGGCACCAGGCTTCGATCGCCAGGGACCGCTGGGCTCCAGCCGAGGCGACCATGACCTCCTCGAGCGCCACCCCACCGCGCGCCGCGGCGGGGGGCAGCGGGAAGGTGGGCCACGGCCCGCCCGCCTCCGCCAGTCTCATGTGGGCCAACTGCACCTCACGGCCCGTGAACCCCCGCTCCAGGTGCAGGTAGAGTCCCGCGAGGGCGAATGCCACGCCGATGGGCTTGCTCTCCTCCGTGGCGGTCTGGGCCGCGTATGCGTCCACCACGTGCTGATGGATGAACTCCGCGTCACCCAGAGAGAGGGTGTAGGCCGTGAGCTGATGATAGGGGTCGTCGAGCATCAGAACGGGTTCTCGTGTCCGACCTTGGCGGGCCCGATGCGCTCAGCGATCCGGACCGGGCCTTTCGCCCAGGACCTCGTAGTGGGCGGCATGGGAATCCCAACGGCTCAGGACCGCCTGAGCCACGTCAGGCACGTAGCAGCGCGTATAGTCCTCACCCTGGAAGTCGACCACGCTCTGGAGTGAGTCGAACGTGATGATCGTGACGAATTCGACCTCGGACTCGTGGTCTCGCCGCAGCACTTCGATTCCCCGATAACCCTGGATCGATTTGGCCTCGATCCCCGGAATGACCGTCCCACTCAGTACGGTCCAGTATGCGTCGGCATTCTCCGGCGTGGTCCAACCATGCCAGATACGCTTGATGGCCATGGTTCTTCCGTCGGTGGAATGGGCTCGAGCAAGGACTAATTGGACAGAACGGGGACGCCCCGCCCCATATGCGCCAGGGCCGCCAGCCCCAGAATGACCGCGAGCAGGATACTCAGGTATTCGAAGGATGTCATGGGGGGGTCTTCCTCCCTTCACGACCCAGATACCATGTGACGGTCAGGAGCACCGCGGACCCATCAAGATCCACGCCCTCCAGGCCGAAGGGATCGTCGAAGGAGCGACTCGCGGTGAGCCATCGCTTCTCCAGGCCGATCCCCACCGATCGGATGCGGGCCTCCCCGCTCACCCCCCAGTAGGGGCTCCAACCCGCGTCGTCCTCCTCCCACCGCTGGTCGACCCCGGGAAGGAACCAGGCGGGCAGACCGTCGACCCGCATGATGTGCTCCAGGTATGCGAATCCCCCCTGGAGCCACAATCCGACCGGCCAGGCCGGCGGGAGCCCCACCCGGCCCCCGAGGGCGAATGCCCGCGTGCTGAGGTCGGTGATCGCCTCGGCGGCCCCAGGGACGAGGGAGGGGTAGCTGCCCTGCGACCACCAGGCGCGGAAGTCGAAGCCCACCGCATGGTAAGGGAATGGCGCCCCGGGGTGAAAGAGGACGCCCAGGCCTCCAGTGCCTCCGCCCTCGAGCCCCGGAATCTGGGAACTCCCGTCGTATCCGAAGGACCCTCCCTCGACGAAGACGCCCCAGATGCCAGCCACTGCCCAGGAATCCGCGTCCGATCCCGGGGGGACACCGCTCGCCTGGCCCCGGAGAGGGTGGGGATTCAAGAGAACCAGAAGCGTCACGAGTGCCAGAGTCGCCCCGACCCGGCGACCCATCATGAGATCCGCCCTGCGCTCAGGAGCCCATCTCTTCCCCGAAGTCCCGGATCATGAGCCAAGTCCCGTCCGGCTGAGCCTCCATCACCACGATCCAGTTCGATCGGGCGCTCACCGTCTCCACCCCGTCTTCTGAGGTGGTGACACACGTGTCGCGGCCCCAACCCGTGGCGACCTCGCCCACCATCATCCAACCGTCGTACGCCCCGGAGCAGGACTCGTCGTTCTCGGCCCAGCCATCCACGTAACGCCGGATGATGGCCGCGCGGCCCTGCACTCCCCCGACCTTGGCATCCGCTGTATACAGGTCGGCGAGGCCCTGGGCGTTGCGACCGTTGTAGGCTTCGTACCAGCGCTCCAGCATCTCCTGCGCCCAATCGGGCGCTCCCCCGTTGGGCGCCATCCCCACGGACATGTCGGTCTGGACCCGCCACTGTCCGTCGATCTTCCGATGGAGGGTCATGTAGCGTCCCTGACCCCCGGGTCCCTGAAATGCCCCCTGCTCCACCGCAAGGTCCCCGGAAGCCGCCACGTCGATACGGTCGGGAGCGAAGCTACCCTCACCGGCAGGATCTTCGGCGAACTCCCGGGCGAGAAATGCCTCGATGTCGGCCGTGCCGGCCGTCGCGGGACGGTCTGCCCAGTAGAGCGTCGCGTCCCCGGCAAAGAGCCCGGCCACCCCAGCAGCATCCCCTTCTGCCGCCATCTGCAGCCAGCTGGCCGCCGATGCTCGGATGGCGGCCTCCTCCTCAGCAACATCCACAGCCGGGGCACACCCCCCGAGGACGAGTGCGAGCGCGGACAATCCCATGACATGACGAATCGACATCATACCCTCCTTCTGAGCGCGAGACCTCCTGCAGGACCGCAGGAGCGCAACGGACCTGGGCACCCGGGAACCCCGGATGCGTCTAACCTGTAGTGCTGTCGGCCTCCCGAGTCAAAAAGCGACTCACTCGTCGATGACCGGTCTCAACATGTGCAGCACCTTGCTTCCTGGGCCACGGCGCAGCTCCGTCATGAAAACGGACAGCTGCGCCTCCCCCCTGGAGAGGACGAGCCAGTTGGGGAGGTCTTCCTGCACCCTCCAACCGTCTCTGGGACCCGCCCTCCTGTAGTGGCCCCGCACCGAGTCCGGACCCAATCGGGTCTCGACGATCCAATACTCCTGATCGCGCTCCGCCGGCTGGCCGGAGAGCAAGGCAATGGCCGCCGTCTCCCGGACCGTGGGCACATACGTCACGTCCGTGATCTCCGGAACCGGGGTAATCAAAGCCTCCAGTTCCTCGATGGTGTGCAACTCCCGCTGCGCGAAATAGGCGGTGATCCCAGCCAGCCCCAGGATCACCATGAAACCGGTCACCGAAAGATACTGGAGCGGGTGGGGTGGCGCGCGGAAGCCCGCCCAGAACGACGCCCCAGCGAGGAGAAGAAGGAGAACGAGGAGCAGGATCATCCGAGGTCTTCCCCGGTATCCCTACCGACTGAACCCCCCGAACGTGCCATGATGCACCGCACCGAAGGCGGTCATGGCCTCCCGGACCTGATCCGACGCCTCCCCGTAGACGTCGATGGACGTGGGCGTGACACATCCCATGAAGCGCTCGGCGAAGTTCGCCATGAAGTTCCCCAGGTGCTCCATGGCCGCTCCGGAATCCGCATACCGCTCGTTCAGGTGAACGGTACTCCCGTCCTCGGCGACGAACCACTCGTACCCGAGCGTCCCGGATTCCTCCTTCGTCGCAGCGACCATCTCGTGCATGAGACTGCGGAAGTTCTCGAGTTGTCCTTCGTTGACGTTCACGCGGAGATTCCAGGAAACAGCAGACATGGGGCGTCCTCCGAGGGCGGGTTGAGGCGCGGGCCGAAATCGGACCGCTGGACTTCGCTGATCTTGTGGGCACTAGATAACGCCGGGAAGGCCGTCCGGCCAACCATCGTTCTTGGGAGCCCCCCGCCCTACCAGACGAATGGCACCAGCCGGTAGCGGACTCTCTGGGTGTACTCGGGATACCCGGGCAAGGTGTCCATCAGGGTTCGCTCCTCCACGACGATGCGCGCGATCAGCGTGAGGAGAATCGCCCCCCCCGCGATCACCCCGGCATAGCTCCCCAGCCAGAGAGCGGATCCCGCGAAGAAGAAAGGAATCCCTAGGTACAGGGGGTGCCGCACCACGGAGTACAGACCGGTGTCCACGAGCGTCTGGCCCTGATCGGTCTGGTCCGCCACCACCGGGATGGCGTAGGCGTTCTGGTAGATGGTCACGATGACGAACACGTAGCCGGCCAGCGCCAAGACTCCCCCTGCGGCGGAAATCGCAAGGGGCGGAGCGGGAGTGAGCTTCAGGTAGAAGACGTCGATGGGAATGAAGACGAACCACGCGAGGGAGGTCGAGATGATCAGAGCTGTGATCACACGGTCCGCCGGCGGCTGATCTTTGCGCGAGGGCCGGTTCAGCCGAGCCTCGAGGCTCCGTGGCGCGAAAAGGGCGAGGGTGGTGACGGCGGTGAACATCGCGAGCCCGTATCCGACGATGTAAAGCTGCCCTCGCTCCCAAGACCAGGTGCCCCCGGGGAGCAGACCGGCCGGAACCAGGATGAGTGCCGCGAACAGAGCAAGTTGCACCGCTCCCCCGAAGAGGCCTCGCAGCAGCAGCTTCATTGCGCGACGCCGTCGGTGGCGAACAAATCTTCGCGCATCTGGCTGACTCCGGTGCTGCGCCCGGGTGGCCGTCGGAGCGCTAGCCGCCCGTCCTGTTCGAAGAGGACCCAGGTGACATCGAGCTCGACGGAGTGATACTCCCCGTGCAGATCGCGGTGGTCGCCGGCGGTATCGACCGGATCGAACCGGACGGCGGTGAACTCCTGCGGTCCCTGGGTGACCGACATGGACTGGAACTTCCCCGCCTGCAGGTCGAGGAGGCGCATGTCCACATCGGAAGCGGGAAGGCGGAGGCGGTCCGGGGCCAACACCAGCACCGGGCTGCGCCGGCCCGCCTGGAGGAAGACCAGACGGTCCCCCTCCCGAACGATCTCGACCTCGATCCCCATGGACGCCCGCCAGTGCCCCACGAAGGCTCCGAGTTGCGCCTCGCTCAACTCCACCGACGCCGTGGCCGGGTCCGTCCCATCGGCCTCTGCATCGCCCCCTTGTGCTTCGTCCCCGTCGGCAACCACCGGCGCCAACTCGGGGGCCAGAACCACATCCGCCACGCGGAGTGCCCGGGCCCCAGGGTTGGAGGTAGGGAAACTGCACAGGACGAGCACGGTGGTCTCCTGTTGCGGGAAGCGGGTCAACTGTGCCCGGAATCCCGCCAGCGAGCCGCCATGCCCAATGGTCTGCAGACCCCGGTATTCGCCGTGGGTGAGGCCGAAGGCGTAGGAGATCTCCTCTCCGTCCGCGAGAACCCCTCGCTCGCTCAACTGCTCGCTGAATCCGGGGCCGCCCACCTCCTCCGTGTACCAGTTCCGGTCCCAGTGGGCCAGATCCTCGATGTTCGAATACATCCCCCCTGAACCCACCATCTCGAAGTTCCAGGGGTGGTTCATGCGGTATCCGTCGCCGGCGGTCTGATACCCGACCACCCGCTGGTCCATGACTTCGGTCCGGTTGTCGTTGAAGCGGGATCGTTCCATTCCGAGCGGCTCGAGGAAATGCTTCTCCATGTAGGAGCGCAGACTCATTCCCGTGGCCCGCTGAAGGATCTCCGACAGGAGGAAGTAACCCGAGTTGCTGTAAAGGTACTGATCTCCGGCCGGGAAGTTGGGGTTCTGCTGCCGGGCGATGAGGTCGAGGGTCTCGTCGATGGTGTGCACGTCCTCGGTCCGCCGACCGGAGAGGCTCCAGAGGCCGAGATAGTCCCGGATGCCGCTGGTGTGATGGACGAGATGGCGGACCGTGACCGGGCGCTCGTATTCGGGAATCTGCGGAAGCCACCGCTGGATCGGGTCGTCCAGGGAGAGATGGCCCGCCCGCGCCGCGTGGGCTACGGCCCCGGCCGTGAACTGCTTGCCGACGGATCCAAGGTAGAAGTTGGAGCGGGGCGTGATGGGCAGCCCGTAGTCCAGATTCGCCATACCGAACCCGTTGGCGTGGATCAGGTCCTGATCCTGGACGACCCCCACCGCGCAACCGGGCACGGGGCCCTCAATGTCGGAGAAGACGGCGTCCACGGCGGCCGGATCGAATGATTGGGCCAGAAGGGAGGAGGGGAGCAAGGCGAGGGACACGGCGGCGCAGAACACGCCAAAGGGAAGACGGTGGGACATCCAATCCTCCTGGGTTGGAATCGAGCGAAGCCGTCCCGCACGGTCCGCTGCACCGGAGTGCACTCTACCGCCTGGCCGAGGATTACGAAACGACCCCGAGCTCCTGCAGGAAGCGGATCACCGAATCCCGCGCGTCGACTCGGGCGTCGCCAAGACCCCCTCCGGGGTCATCCCGTCCCTCCAGCCAGGGAATCGACTGCTCCTGGACCATTCGCTTGAACTCGTCGACACAACCCTCGCGGATCCGCGCGCGAAACAACCTCACCACCATCTCAGACCTACCATGATCGGAGTGCCTAGGTCCCGGATTCCTCGATCCGCTCGACAATCGCATCGGTCCGCTCCGCTACCCGGAGCGGATACTCCCCCTCCGCCCGGGTCCAATGGACGATGACCCACTCATTACCCAGAAGGACCACATTCTCGTCCAGTCGCTCGAGGACCACCAGCTGAGGTCGGCGATTAGCGTGTCTGTGAGTTCCGCCGAGAGATCGGCGGGATCCGAGCCCGCCAGCATCAGGATCCGTCTGGAGTGCTGGAGGCCGGCTCGCTGATAGGCCTCTTCTTCCTCCAGCATCGCCTGATTGGCCCGGGCCTCCTCCAGAACCGCTCTCAAGAGCCGGGTCTCCTCCCGGGCCTCGGAAAGGTCATCCCACCACGCCTGGATGCCGAATGCCAGAAGAACACTCAGCACGATCACCGCACCTTCGAGCAGGACTCGCGTCCAGGGGACCTTCCTGACCGTTGAGATAGTGAGACTCCTGGTCGGCTTTCCGGCGGGCGAACGACTCGGTGGGCGGGCCACAAGTACAAGGCCTACTCCGAATGACCATGATGTCACCCGCTCGAGTCCGGACTGCAAGCCGTGGGAATCCGAGCCCGCTGGACGGCAGCGGGAGTCGTCTGCCCGAGGGACCGCGTGACCCGCGATCGCAGCGCATTCTGGCTCCCACCGCCAGGACCTAACTATCTTGGCACCGAGTTGCCGGCCCTCCCCGCCCCTGTCCACATGACCGACCTCATCGACAAGACCCCCTCACCGAACCCCGCACCCGGGTACCAGCGGTGGTTCGCCGAGTTGAAGCGCCGAAGGGTCTTCAGGGTCATCGCGACCTACGGTGCGGTGTCTTTCGTGGTGATGGAGGCAGCCAGCGTGGTGTTCCCGGCCATTCCGTTTCCGGATTGGACCATCAGCTTCGTCGTATGGCTGGCGATCCTCGGGTTCCCCATCGCAGTCGTCCTCGCCTGGGCCTTTGAACTCACTCCGGACGGGATGGTTCGAACCGCGGCCGCCTCCCCGGAGGAGATCGACTTGATCGTGGCGGCACCGGCCGGCAAACGATGGCCCTCCGGCCTCCTGGCCTTGGGCGGCCTGATCCTCTTGTTGGTGGCGTTCTACGGGGGACGGCGATCGGTGGGAGACCTGGCCGATGGGGCCGCCCCCATGGCGAGCCCGACCTCGTCCCTGCAGACACCCGGATTCGTGGAGCCCTCCGAGGATCCGCGCCCCGCCATCGCGGTGCTCCCCTTCACCGACATGAGCCCGGAGGGCGATCAGGAGTATTTCAGCGATGGGATCTCGGAAGAAATCCTGGCTGTGCTATCCCGCATCAGCGGTCTAAGGGTGGCCGCCCGATCCTCCGCCTTCACCTACAAGGGCCAGGGGCTGGACCTGAGTCAGATCGGCGAGGAACTGGGGGTTCCATACCTACTGGGTGGGAGTGTGAGGAAGGACGGGGATCAGGTCCGAATCAGTGCAGAGCTGGTCAGCACGGCCGACAACTTCCGCCGATGGTCCGAGTCGTACGACCGGCGCCTGGAGAACATCTTCGCGATCCAGACCGAGATCGCCGAGGCTATCGCCCAGGAGCTGCGCGTCCCATTGGGTCTGCCCCAGGAGGAGCTGGTCCTCGCGACGCGGGACATGGGTGCCCATGACCTCTACCTCAGCGGACGGGCGGCTATGCGGAGGCGCGGCATCTGGACTGCCGAGGCAGTTCGGATGTTCCAGGCGTCGATCGAGCGCGACTCCACCTGGGCGCCCGCATGGGCCGGACTGGCTGAGGCTCTCGCCGTCCGCCCCCTCTACGCAGAGGGGGGGGCCGAGTCCGCGGATTCGGCATACTGGGCCCGGAGCCTGGCCGAAGCCGAGGCTGCCGCTCGCCGAGCCCTGGATCTGGACCCACGGAACGCCTCCGCTCGGGTGGCCCTGGGTAGCGTCCACCGAGACCGGTGGGAGTGGGCCGCCGGGGAACGAGTGCTCCTCAGGGCCCTGGAGATGGACCCGGACAGCGAGGAGGCCCATACCCAGTACGCAGAGCTTCTCTGGGGGATGGGACGCCTGGACGAATCCTTGAGGGAAGCCCAACGGGCCCTCGCCCTCGACCGGGCTCCCATCCGGCTGGACATCGTCGGCTTCACCCTGTACATGAACGGGCGCTGGGACGAGGCGGAGGCGATCCTGGAGGAGGGAATCGCCCTGGATTCCGAGGGGGACGTATTCTTCCTCCGGATCGTGCTCTCGAACCTGCTACTCGTCGACGGCAGGTATCGGACGGCCCTGGAACGATTCCAGCCCTTCCTTCCCGATCCGGATTCGTTCCGCCGCATCGGTGAGGCACTGGAGGCAGGGGATCCGAGCCTCATGCCGGACCGAGCGACCCGGGGAGCCGCACAGGCCTGGGTACTCCTGGGAGAACACGACCGCGCACTGGACGTCCTGGAGCAGTCGGTCTTCGCCATGCCGTTCCGGGTTCAGTACGACCTGTGGGACCCGGTGATGGCCCCCATCAGGACGACGCCACGGTTCCAGGAGGTGATCCTGCCCCGGGTAGGGCTCGAGGGGGCGGAGGCACGGTACACCGGGTCGGCGACGGATCCAACTCGCGGAGGAGGATAAGGAGAGGACTCGGGCTCCCGGGAGTCCGTGGGCCCGCACCTCTCGCTCAGTCCCGATGGACCTCCCGGAGCACTCCCCCCTCCATCCCGCGCCCCGATTGACCCGAAAGTGAGTCCTATTTAGAGTGTGTATGGTATCTTACACTTCAAGTTAGCTCTGCAAACAAGGCAGACCCATGCCCCGTCCTCTCGGCATCACGTCCCTTCAGATCCTCGCCGCAGTCCGCGACGGTGCGCGCTACGGCCTGGACATCGTGGCCCACACGGGGCTTCCCTCGGGCACGGTCTACCCCACCCTGGGACGTCTCAAGCGGAGCGGGCTCCTCCGCCCCCACTGGGAAGACCAGCGCGTGGCTGATCGGGAGGGACGGCCTCGGCGCAGGTACTACGAGCTGACCCCCTCGGGGACGGGGGCCTTGGCAGAGGGCGCGTCTCGAGTGGCTGCGGCAGCGGCCCGTCTCAAGCCGGCCTCTGCCGGATGATGTCCCGGCTCCTCCTGAAGCTCGCAGGCCTGTTCGTTCCTCCGGATCGCCGAAGGGAGTGGATGGAGGAATGGAGCGCGGAGTTGGATGCCCTGAAGAGCCTCCGCAGTGAGGAGCTCGCGGGAAACTATCCCGGGACGATGTCGTTCGTGTCGGGTGCGTTCCCCCACGCGATCTGGATCCGTACGGAAGGGTGGACGATGGACAGTGTGGCCCAGGATCTTCGCTTCGCGGCCCGGGTGCTCCGGCGCACCCCCGGCTTCACGATCGTAGCAGCGCTGACGCTGGCCCTGGGCATCGGGGCCAACACCGGCATCTTCTCTCTGGTGAACGGGCTGATGATCCGGCCCCCCGCGGGGATCGAGGAGGCCGATCGCCTGGTTCAGATCGCCCGGAGCTACGACGGAGCGCCGCGCTGGGACAACTGGTCGTATCCCGCCGCGGAGTTGATCCGCGACGCCTCCGCCCTCATGTCGGACGTGGCCGGGTACTCCAACGGGTCCTTCGTCCTGGGCCAGGGAGAGGACCTCGAGCCGGTGGCCGGACAGTACGTGACCGGCAACTACTTCAGCACGCTGGGTGTTCACCCCACCGTGGGACGGCTCCTGGAGCCAGCCGACGATCGTGCGCCGGGCGCGCACCCGGTCGCGGTCCTTTCCCACGGCCTATGGCAGCGCCGGTTCGGCGGTTCTCCCACCGTCGTGGGCACGGTGCTCCAGGTGGGCTCGTTCCCCTATGAGATCGTGGGCGTGGCTCCCGAGGGGTTCGTGGGCATCGACGCACTCGGCACCTCTCCTGACCTCTGGGTCTCCAGCATGCAGCGCACCCGCTCCGACGGAGGGTCCCTTCACGACCAGTGGGGGTCGAGCTGGATCTTCGTCTTCGGACGCCTTCAGGATGACGTGACGTTCGGTGCCGCGGAGGCCTCCATGGCCGCGGTCACCCAGCGCCTCCGGGAGGCCTCCGACGTGAACGAGGACATCCGGGTGCTCCTGGCGGCTGGTGTTGGCATGTCCCCCGCGGAGCGGGCCGAGGGAGGCCGCGTGGTCCTGCTTCTCAGCGGGATCGCCGCCCTGGTCCTGCTCCTGACCTGCGCGAACGTGGGCAACCTCTTCCTGACTCGCGCCACCGCCCGCATCGGCGAGTTGAGCGTTCGCCAGGCCATCGGCGCGAGTCGGGCCAGGCTGGTGCGGCAGCTCGTCACCGAGAGCGTAGTCCTGGCAATGGTCGCCATCGCCGTGGCAGTGCCCATCGTGATCGGTGTGAGTGGCGTCATCCCCGCCCTCTTCCCCTTCCCCATGACCGTCTCAGTCGCTCCGGACGCCAGCGTCTTCCTTTTCCTTCTCGGAGTGGGCGTAGCGGCGGGCGTGTTGTTCAGCGCTGCGCCGGCGTGGGGCGTGGCTCGCCAGGACGTGAGCAAGACGCTGCGGGAAGGAAGCACGACGGGAGGGCGTGGCCGGACCCGGCTCCGCGACGTGCTCGTGGTGGGCCAGCTCGCGGTCTCGCTGGGACTGGTGAGTGGAGCTGCGCTCCTGGGCCGGAGCGTGATGAATGCCGGGGCCGCCGACCCGGGCTTCAACCCGGATGGGGTCCTTGTAGGAGCCGTGAACCTGGCCTCCACCGGCCGCTTCGACGAGCCATCCTCGGTGGAGTTCCAGAGGCGGCTCCTGGAGGAGTTGGAGGCGATTCCCGGGGTCTCGAGCGCCGGGATCGGCAACCAGGCCCCAGTGCTGGGGGGGCACGCCCGCGCTACCGTCCGCCCCCTGGAGCAGGCGGACGACCCGGAAGCCGGCTACGAGGCGGAGTACATCACCGTGACGCCCGGCTACTTCGAAACGCTGCAGATCCCCCTGGTCCAGGGTCGGGGCATGGGGACTCCCGAGGAGGAGCCCGAGCCGGTGGTGGTGGTGAACGAGGCCCTGGCCTCCCTGTTCTGGCCGGACCGGAACCCCGTGGGACAGGAACTCCAGGCTCAGGGTGTGGTCCGGCGGGTGGTCGGCGTGGTCCCGGACGTGCAGATGCGGTCTCTCCGGACCGCGGCCCGGCCGGCGGTCTATTACCCCTACCACCAGGTCCCGCAACTCTTCCTCACGGTGCACCTCCGGGCGGAGGGTGCCACCTCCTCCCTGGTCCCCGGCCTGCGCAGCGCGGTGGCGAACGTCGACTCCGACATCCCCGTGCTCGGGGTCTCCGACCTCAGGGAAGGCCTGGCGCGCTCCCTCAGCGAGACCCGGACCTTCGGAATGCTGGTGTCGGTGTTCGCCGGGCTCGCCGTCGTCCTGTCCCTCATCGGTCTGTACGGCCTGATCTCCCATGGGGTCACCCAGCGGGCCCGGGAGATGGGAATCCGCATCGCGCTGGGCGCCGGGGACGGTGCGCTCATTCGATTGGTCCTGGCCAAGGGGGCGGGTTTGGCCGGGGCGGGAATCCTGTTCGGGGTCGCCGTGGCTCTTGCCCTCGGCCGGGCGCTGGAGAGCGTGCTCTTCGGGGTGAGTCCTGCCAGCCCGCTGACCGTAGCCGGGGCCGCCGCGTTGCTCCTCGTGGCCTCCCTGACCGCGGCGTGGGTTCCTGCAAGGCGGGCCACGAGGGTGGACGCCGTGGAATCGCTCAGGGACTGACCGCAGGGCCAGGTTCGGGCGGATTCCCGTCCTGCCAGCCGGGGTCCGCCCGGCGGGGACCGGCGGTCGGTCCCTACCCGTCCGACCCGATCTCCAGAACCGCCTTCCCGCCCGTGACCTCCAACTCCACCCCGTACCCGGCCGAGAGATCGCTGAGGCGTCGCAGGATCGTGTCGGCCTGCGAGCCTGTGGCGATCTGGGCCAAACCGCGTCGGGACAGGAACTCGAGGTCGTCAAAATCCGAGCGGTAGGTCTCGCCCTCGTCCAGATCCAGGGGAGTGAACTCGAGCCGGACCACCCGGCCCTCACGGATGATGGCCTCGGCGATCCAGCCCTCCCAGGGCCGGTGCTCATCATATCCACCGATCTCGGGGTTCAACCCTTGATAGGCGAGGCCGCCCTGCTGCCGAATCAAGGGCTTGCCATCATAGACCTCGATACCATCGAAGGCCCGGTGGCCGTGACCAACGTACATGGATGCGCCGGCGTCCAGGACAGCCCGGGCGAACTCCGTCTGCCATCCGGCCACATCGTCCACCCACACGTGGCCGTCCGTGGTGGAGTCTCCTGGGGAGATCTCATCGAACTCGTCGAGATCGATCTGGAAGTGTTGATAGAACAGGACGAAATCGGCATTCTCGGCCGCCTCACGCACAGCGGAGATGTTCCGATCCCAGTCCTCCTGCCTGCCTGTCCAGACCCCGTTCACCGCATGCCCTATGGCGCTTCGCGCGTCGTGGCTCGTCGTAGCGGCGACCAGAGCGATGGTGAAGTCGCCGACAGTCAGGTACCCCGGGGCTGAAGCCGTCGAGATGTCCGGACCCGTTCCCGCGAATGCGGCCCCGTTGGCCTCGGCCGCCGCCCGGGTCGCCGCCACGCCGCAATCTCCCAGGTCCCAGGCGTGGTTGTTCGACAGGGACATGAGGTCGAATCCGAGATCCGCGAGGAAGTCCATTACCTCGGGCAGCACGGCGTGGGGCCCTGCGGTATCGCCGGGGCGATCCCCTTCCGGGAGCCGGGGAGCCCCGAACGACACCTCGTACTCGGCCGGTACACCGCATCGATCTCCGGCCGAGAGAATCGCCATCTCGAAGTTGGTGAATGCCACATCGGCACGGTCGAGCATGGGACGAAGGGTGCCGTAGGGGTCTTCCCAACGGATTCGCGGGTCTTTTTTGATCAGGGCCTGTCCGGCGAGAAGCAGCCGGACTTCTTGCTCGGGCTGGGGACTCGAGCAGGCGATCGTGATCGCGGTGACCGAAACGGCAAGGGCTCTGAACCACATGGGGAAGATCATAACTCCCTCCCATCACTCTGGAGCAACGTACGCCCGACTTCCAATGCCTACCCCTCGAGCACCGACCCGGAAAACCAGGGCCACGAACAAGACCAGTCCCGCCACGGCGCTGAGAGCTGCCGGCGCACCCAGCGCATCCGCGACCAGGCCGGCGCTGAGCGCCCCCACGGCGTATCCCAGGTCCCGCCAGAACCGGTACACCCCCAGGGCCGAGGCTCTCCACTCGGCGCCGGACAGGTCCGAGACGAAAGCCAGCAGCGTCGGATAGACCATCCCGGTGCCCAGGCCCGCGGTCACCGCCGCGGCGAGATAGTGCACGAAGCTCGTTCCGACCCCGAAGATCCCCACACCGAGGCCCTGAAGGACCAGGCCGACCGAGATCAGACCTCGCCTCCCGATCCGGTCCGAGAGGGGGCCGAAGTAGAGTTGGCTCATGGCCCAGACCCCGGGATAAAGGGCGACGACGACCCCGATCCGATCGATCCCGAGGTCCCGGGCCGCGAGAACGATGGGCAGGAGCCCCCAGAGCGCCCCGTCTTTCAGGTTCGTGGCCAGGCCTCCCAGACTCGCTGCGGAGAGCCCGGCATCGCCACCGGTGCCCTTCCTGAACACGGAAAGCAGGGACGGGGCGAGCCGGAGATCGGCGCCATGGACCTCGGCTGCGGCACCCCGAGCCTTGTTCCGATGCGTGTCCCGGGTGGCCAGCGAAAGGCCCAGACCCACCAGCGCCACCGCGACCCCGATGTAGAAGGGCTCTGGCCGGAGTCCGTACTGGGAGGCGACGAACCCCGTGGCTACGGCGGTCAGCGACAATCCCGCATAGCCCGCGAACTCGTTCCATCCGATCACCAGCCCGTAGGTCCTGGGGGTCGCGAGATCGACCTTCATGACCACGGTCATGGACCAGGTCAGGGACTGGTTCACACCCAGGAGCACGTTCGCGAACAAGATCCACGACCAGGAGGGCGCATACATCAAGAGGAGAGGGATAGGGAGCCCCACCAGCCATCCCAGGATCAGGAGGCGCCGTCGGCCCCAGCGGTCCGACAACCCACCCGCCAGGAAGTTCACCAGGGCCTTGGTCACGCCGAACGTGGCGATGAAGGCGATGGCCGAAGCCGTGGAGGCGATCCCGAAGTCGGTCTCGGCGATGAGGGGCAGGACGGTGCGCTCGATGCCCACCATCCCACCGACAAAGGCGTTCGTGAGAACCAGCAGCAGAATCTGTGGGAGGTTGTCTCCCAGTCCAGCACGGTCTATCCCAGCATGGGTCACCCCATCCTCCTCAGGACGCGGCACGCGCTTCCTCGGCGAGCATCCGGAACACCATTCGCCCCATGAGTCCGCCCACAAACGCGGACCGCATCTCCCGTTGTCCTGCTGAGATCTCCATCGGAGTCCCACTGGCGAGGGTTCGAGCGCCCCCGGGCTTTGCGCCGGGCATGATCCCTTGGCAAGACGCTACGTGGCGATCTGGCCCAGAGTCGTAAGCGACAGATAGCCCATCACCCACATGAGCCAAAAAATGGCGAACGCGGCATGGTAGCGCCGATTCTCCGTCCGCGCCGCAATCAGGCTGAGGACGAGAAGCACTGCGATCCAGCCCAGGTAGATCGGGGGGAGAGCCCGAAGTCCGCCCCGGGCCTTCAGCACGGTCTCCGCGATGTCGATGCACCAGGCCACGGCGAGGAGTCCAAAGAACCACCGTCGATTCCAGAAGAAGTGGGCCTCGGAGTCGAAGTCCGGAGGCATGTCCCACGGATACAGGAGGGACGCGAGGAGAAAGAGGACGACCGCGTAGAGGATGACGAAGAGGAACTCCAGGAAGGACCACGCATCCAGCCCGCTCCACCAGAACATCCCCCACCAGATGCCCACGATGTAGATGATGATGTTCACGGCCCAGGCCACATGCACCCAATAGACCTTCAGCTCGTCCCGGTGATGCACGGTCTTGCTGAAACCGATCAGGAGGTGGGTCAGCCCCAGCCCCATCACCACCGAGAGGAGGACGCCCAGGTACTCGAAGAGGCTCATCGGTGGGACCCCCGATCCATGACGCCCGTAGCGCCCCGTGGCGTCCCAGCGCCAACGATCCCCCGTACTCTCTCTAGCCCGAGTTTCACAGGGACTCCTTTGAATTCGCTAAGCACGACCCTCCACCGCCTCACGACCCCTTGTCGAACACCACCCGCCACTGCCCGTCGGCGTGCTTCCGCCAGATGGAGTTGAACCGGCCCACCACCTCCCCGGCCGGGTTCCGGACGGGCCCCGAGCTCAGGGCCAGATCCCCGGAATCGAGAACCTCGACCAGGTCCGGGTGCCAGGAGAAAGGCGCCTCGGGACCCTCGAAGAAGGGCGTCCAGGCCTCCACCACCGCGGCCCTGCCCCGGATCGGCTGCTCGCCGGCGAAAAAGATGGCGTCGGACGCGATGAAGGAGCGGAATGCCTCCAGATCGCGGTCTGCCATGCTCTGCGCGAACCCGATCTCCCGGGCCTCCACCTCGGCAGCGGCAGCGGCCCCCACCCCGACCTCCAGCTGCCGGGCATAGTCGGCCTCGTCGAAGTGGCCCAGGGAACGGGCGACCAGTCCGTCACCGCCGATGGTCCACTCCTCGTGTCCGCTGAATCGGACAGCGTTCCCCGTGCCCCCGGGCCCGGTAGCGGTGCCGCTGAAGGTCCAGTGGTACTCGGCGCTGTTCCCCACAACGCGGATCGAGTCCATTTCCAGGACGAGGTCGGGGAAGGTGTCGATGAACCCCTGGGCAACGGCGGCGATGGCCTCGCGGCCCACCGCCGGCTCGGCATCGTTGACCTGGAGAGAACCATCCTCTGCAAAGAAGGAGGCGACCCGGTCCGGGTCGTGGCTGGACCAGGCGGCGGTGTACTCGGCGCCGAATCCCTCGAGCGCTTCCACGTTCAGATCGGTGCCAGCCGGCGCACATGACGCAAGGGCGACCAGCGGCATGAGCACCACCACCGGTCCGGGTGTGCGCCAGGACGAGAGTGGCTGGAGAATCATGGGTATCTGTCCTCGGGTCGGGGGTTGGCCAGATCGCTGCTCATTGCATCGACAGTTCACTCAACCGGTCGAGGTGCTCGATCAAGGCCGTCATCTCGCTCCGTGCGGATCCGTACCAATCGAGCTTGGCCCCGATGATGTTGCGCAATTCGAGCGTGTTGGGAAACTCCACCGATCCGAGGTGGGGGATCGGTCTCGTCGCCGGGTTGCCGCCCACGAAGAAGCCGGCGCTCAAGGGCGCGAACGGCTGCATGTCCATCAGGGTGCGGAGCACGGGGGCCTGCTGCTCCACGTGGATCATTCGAGCCACGAGCTGATCTTCGACGATATCGGAGAACCGATCCCGAATCCCCGCGAGCCCGAGGCGCAGTTCCGGATTCCTGACCTGGGCCAACTTCCCCGACGCGATCAGCGCGTCGCTGGCCCCAAGGGAAACCTCCATGGAAGGCGTCCACGAGGTGATGAGAAACGCGAGGGTATCCGCGACCTCGATCCTGGGAAGGTCTGCCCGCTCCCTCATCGCGTCGAGAAGAGACTGTCCGGCTCCGGTGATCCTGTCCACGGACGCGGCCTCCTGGAGGAGGCGTGCCCGGTTGCTCTCCAGTTCGAAACGGACGCTGGCCATGGCCTCGGCGTAAGCCTGCTCCTCGCCCCTGCCGTCCCACCACGCCTCCAGAGAGAAGGCGATGAGAATACTCACGACGACCATGACCCCCTCGGCCACCAGCTTGCCGAAGAACGGGATGGACCGAGGCCGGGAGGTCATCGAGGTCTACCCCCGTGCGCCAGCGCCGAGGGGCTCACCCGCCGCGCGATGCAGACTCTCATGGGCTCACTCACGCCGGCTCCCGCATGGGTTGTCGGATTGTCGGACAAGGCGATGGGGGCCCCGATCGGAGGTGGAAGACCGCTGTGGCACCCTAAGAGCGCGGTCCGGCCTCGGCAAGCGGACGAGCGGGGAGGACAGGCCGATCCCGGAACCCAGTCCCGGCTCAGGTGTTATCGACCGGACTGCTGTTTTCGATCAACGGACCCACGAGCTTTCAAGGCATAGATATGCGGCACCCCCTCATGCGGCACTCCATCTTCATGACCCTGACCCTCTGCGCCGGCGCCGTGTTGGCGGCCTGTGGAGGCGACGGGGGCGGGTCTTCCCCCATGGCTCCCAACGGCCCCACCGGCGAGCCGGCGGATCGGGTGATCAAGGACAACCCCTCATTCGCCGGCGACGTCCAGGACATCTTCGAGCGCAACGGCTGCACCGCAAGCGGGTGCCACGGGACCTTCGCGGCGTCTGAGCTGAGCCTCGCCGAGGGCAGCGCGTACGCGGAGATCGTCAACGTCCCGGCGGTCTCCGAGGACTTCCTGCTGGTGAAGCCCAACGATCCCCAGAACAGCTACGTGGTGATCAAAGTCGAAGGCCGGCACACGGTGGGGTCCCGGATGCCGTTGGCCGGAGTCCCCCTCGACGACATCGATATCGCGAACCTGCGCAACTGGATCGTCCAGGGGGCCCAGAACAACTGAGGGGGGCGGGGCGGGGTCGGCCGGGTGCGGGCGGGCACACCCGGCCACTCCTGATCGGAACTACCGCGTTCGCCCCATCCAGGTGGCGAAGTCCATCGGACCGAACCCCGCAGGATCCTTGGGGGCGGACGCCGTCAGTCCAACGGTTGATTCCCCGTGGGTCTTCCCGGGTTGGTGCATGAAGTAGTTGAAGTCTTCGTGTGCCCCGGTCAGGACCGCGGTGACACCGGGCCTCTCGGTCACGAAGAACTCGATGTCCCCTTCCCGGGAGATGGCGTGGCCGGGCGTGAGCACGCTCTTGTCGTGGATCAGGAAGGCGTACGCGTACTTCACGACCAGTCGCCGCACTTCATCCAACGCCAGCTCACCGGGGGGGCAATTCTGGCTGACCCACCACTCCGCCATTCCGGGCGGGAACGCACCGTAGGCCCCCATGATGGGGAATACGCTGCACAGGTTGGCGAAGGAGAAGTGCCGCGTGCCCAAGAAGTCCACCCGGTAGGCCGGTTTACCCCCGAAGGCGGCGTGTTGCCGGGCCTGCCACGGCCCGACCTGGGACCACTCCTGCCCCATCCCCAGGACCGGGACCTGGACCCGGGCCAACTCGTGGAAGTGCAGGAGCTGATTCGACCCGTCCATGGGGATCAGGAAGGAGATCCGTGGATCCGGGAAGCTCGGAGCACACGTCTCCGGGGGAACGGGCCAGTCGGGGAATACGTCGGCCCGGTCACAGACCAGGTCGTCTCCGGCCGCCAGCACCATGGCGGCATATCCACCGAGGGACCATCCGGCCGCTCCGATGCGGCCCGTGTCCATGAGCCCGAACATGGGCCCGGTATCATCGGCGTTCCAGCCCAGCATGGAGTCCAGGGCCTTCGATACGTCTCGTGGCCGGTTGTAGGAGGCCATCCCAAGATGGTCGAAGGGTTCGGCCGGGTTCATGGTGGATTGGTCGCCCCAGTGCGTCACCGCGGCCACGACGAAGCCACGGGCAGCCAGCTCCGTCGCGAACGTATACCCGCTGTTGTAGGCGGTTCCCTGCCATCCCGGCGAGTACATGATGAGGGGGAAGGGTCCCCGGGCCGGCGGCGGATCCTGGAGCACCGCCCGGAATCCGGCGTCCTCGAACTCCGAGGACGGAGCGTAGGGGCCCGACTCGTCGAAGGGAAAGAGGGGAATCATCGCCTCGGGAAACGACCCGTTGATCTCGGCCGGGTCTACCGGATACCAGACGTAGACCGGGATGGGACGGCCTTCCCTCGTCTCGTCATGGATCATGAAGAAGTTGAAGCCCACGGCGTACGGGGCGTCCATGCCGCGGGCCCCCTTCATCCCACCCCGGTCCGCCACGACCGCCGTGAGCACGTCTTCCTCGGGAGCGACCGGGTCCTGATCCGTACATGCGGTCGCAAGAAGCAGGGGAACAGCCAGGAGCCAAAGGAGCCGTTTCATCGTTACCCTCCGTATCTCGAGATGGCGGCGGGCAGCGGGTCCTCTCTATCAGCCACGCGACAAATCCCCTTCGCACCCGACACGAGAAGGCCGGGGACCGCAGGGCGGCATCGATTTCAGCTGATGTCAACGGCGGGGCGGAGTCAGAATCGCAGGAGTTGCGAGGCGGGACCGGGAGACTCCTTACGGCAACTTAAGGTGCGGTTTCGGCTGCCGCCACCCGGTGTCCAACCCACGGGGACGGGCGTAGATTCTCTTCGCGGGCAGTCCCGGGGGACCGCTTTCCCCGTTCGGTCGCACCAGCAAGCACCGGACGGTTCCCGCCTCCGTCGCGCCTCCCCACGGGTCCGCAAACACCCCACTTAGCGGAGGCAACCCATGAGTTTCCTGAAGGCTACCTCGGCGAGGGCGGCATTGGCGACCGGTCTCGCGGTCTGTACGACCCTCTCCACCGCCCTGACCGGATGCGAACCGGCCCCCCCGAGTGACCTCACCGACGAGCAGATCGAGAATCTGGTGGTGCGGTCCTATCCCTACGTCGCCATGTACAACGTGAACAACAAGTTCGCGATGGGTCAGGGCGGCTGGAACACGTGCTCGGCGGACACGCAGCTGAAGGACCACACGCTGACCGACATCGCCCGCCCGAACAACGACACCTTCTACATCACCTGTCTGCTGGATCTCCGGGGCGCGCCGATGGTCATGGAGATGCCGGCCTTCGACTCCAAGTACGTGTCGCTTATGATCACCGGCTACGACCACTACGTGAACGTGCCCCTGGCCAGCCGGCTCGGGGACTTCGATGAGCCGACGAGCCTCTTGATCTACAGCGCCCGGAGCGGCGGATACGATGGCGACGACGTGGAGGGGATCGAACGAACCTTCGAGGCCACCGGAGATTTCGTCTCCGCAGTCATCCGGGTCATGCCCCACGCCAACGATCCCGCAAGGATGGTCCGGATCACCGAGCAGGGTCAGTCGGTCCGGGCCATGACCCTGGCGGAGTTCACGGGCGGCGAGGCGCCGACCGCCAGCCCCGTGGATTCCCCCGACGTGGGAACCACGGACGCCGACGTCTTCGAGAACAACCTGGCCGAGGTCATCCAGTTCGCCTTCGACCACACGACCTTCGATCCGGACAACGAGATGGACAGCGCGGTCCTGGCCGCATGGGAGCCGTTTGGAGTAGCTCCGGGTCAGGCCTTCGACCCGGCCACAGCAGGGGCCGCCCTGGACGGGACGCGACTTCGGGAAACCGCCGAACGCCTCCAGGGAGATTGGCTGGGCGCGCTGGCCGATCCGGCCCTATCCGCTCGACTCGGGCCCAAGATGTTCCAACCCAAAGGGCATACCGACATGGAGACCGTCCTGGTGGTATCCATCGTCGGACCGATCGGGCTCCCGCAAGAGGAGGCGGTCTATCCTCAAGTGACGACGTCCGACGGGCAGACGATGAACGCCCAGTACGATTACGTGGTGCGGATGGGGCGAGACGAGCTTCCACCCGCCGGCGCGTTCTGGTCGCTCACCCTCTATGACCAGGCCCAGGGGTTCTTCCTGCCCAATGACCGCAAGAAGTACAGCGTGGGCGAGAATGCCGGGATGGTCCTGAACGAGGACGGCGGCATCGAGATCTGGATCGCGGCCGAACAGCCCCCGGGCGTTCCCGAGGAGAACTGGCTGCCGATCCCCCGAGAGGACATGGCCCTGGCCCCTCAGCTTCGGATCTACGTCCCGGACCTGGAGCGCATGGAGAGTTGGACACCGCCGGTCGCGGAGAAGATCGAGGCGAATTAGGCCCCGACGGGACCTGAACCCTCCGACGGGTTCGGGATCAGCCCCCCGTCGCCGACCGTCAAGACCGTGGTGGGGATGGATGAGCCTGCGCCGACGGGCTCATTCTCCCCACGATGGCCGGGGCTTCGTGGATCAGTTCATCGTCGGTCAGTGCCTCGACCATGAACATGGCGAAGTCGACGCGGCGGGTGAGGTTGCTCTCCAGGATCGAGTCCCCCACGTGGCGGCTCCACACCGGGAGGCCCTGGCTCTCTCCCTCCTCCAGGTCGCTCCCCCGCACCACCGTCCAGCGCGCGTCGCTCTCGAATACGCGCCGGCACGCCTCCACCTGGTCGTCGATGTCCGCGAAGCGCAGGAGCCGGGCGATTCGACTGAACAGCCCGATCATCCATCGGAATCTGCGGGTGTAGACGTCCTTCCCGTCCATGCTGATGTGCCAGCCGCAGGAGAAGACGAGGCGTGCCTCGGGCTCGGCCAGGTCGAGGACCGCCCGGGCCGTTGCGGTGGCCATCCCGTCCACGCCCCAGGGCACGAGGACGGTGAGCACGCCGTCGCACCCGGCCACCGCCCGGGCGATCACCTCCCGATCGAACACGTCGCCCGGGACGATGGTGATCCGGTCCTTGAATTCGCCGAGCTTGATGACGCTCTTCGACCGGCAAACCCCCACCACCTCGTAGCCCCGATCCAGGCAGTGCTGGACCATGTAGCGGCCTAGCTTCCCGGAGGCGCCTACGATGCAGACCTTCATTCCCCGAGCTCTCTGTCTATCTCCGCCATCAAGAGGAGCGCGGCAGCCCGGATCTCCTCCGCCGAACGCCGCATGAGGACCTGGTACTTGGCCAGTCGCGGAAGCCAGACGAGGGCTCCGGGTCGGACCGTGAGCTCCCGGGCGACCCGCGCGGCCTCCGCGGCCCCGACCTCGAAGGGAAACCGCTGTGGATCCTCGATGCCTGAGAGTTGCTCCGCGGACAGCAGACCCAGTGTCTCCAGGCGAAAGCGGTCCTGGTCGTCTTCGCCCAGGCCCAGTCGCCGACGGTCCTCGACGAGGGCATAGTAGGCCCCCAGGCCACCTCGCAACGCCTCGGAGCGGAGAAGGGTCATGCGCCCTGTGCTCCTCAATTCCTCGTAAGTGTAGCTCCGAATCCGGGGAAAGCTGCGCCACGTCACCTTCTCCACCGCCTCCACGAAAGACCCCGGCTGATCCGCCGCAGCCATCGGATCACGAACGGCCGCGCGAAGGATATCGATCTGACCGAGGCGCTCTTCCGTCAGCCCCACGATCCGCGCGACCTCGGCCGTGTCGCTCTGCAGATCCGCCTGAAGACGCTCCAGGTAACGACGCTCCAACGCACGATCCTGGGAGGCCTGGTAAGCCCGATCCACCTGGAAGGCCAGCAGGATCCCCACGACCACGATCACCAGCTCCAGGATCAAGGTCCACCCAGCCCCTCCTCGGAGGCTGCGGAACAGTCGCCGACCGATCATAGGCTCCGCGGGGGCGCGATTCCGTTGGCCGGCGCGGCGGCGCGGCGAGCGCACTGGATCATCTGCGATCGTCCTGTGAAGGTGAACGCCGGTTGCACGAGGCCCGGCGGCCTTCATAGGGGCGTCCAAACGGAGCCGGCGCAAGGTCCTCCGTCGAGATCAAACCCCGAGAGCGCCACAGGGAAAAAAGTTGCAGGCCCGGCCACACGCTTCCGCTTTTCGACGGTCTGGAGACGTGTCGCAGGGATGACTCCGGCGCCGTGACTACCGGGAGTTTCGACCCCCTTCCGAGGTTCTCGCCCCAGGGCTCCAGAGGCCCAGAAAGCCTGCCATTGTAGCGATTCGCGACACCTCCCCCGCCCACCGGGAGTGGAGGTTTGCCCCCCGAACCGTCCAGAAATCGAACACCGACCAGGATCTGGACGGCCCACGGCACATCGGTTGCCCCTCTCAGCGCCCCAGTGCGCCGATCTCACCCAGTTTCCGGCGCCCTGAGCGGATACGCGCGCACGCAGCGCGCGATCCAACGGGTGCGGGTCGCCCCGCCCCTTCCGAACCCCGGGCCTCGAGCCCGAAACCACAGGAATCGCATCATGCGCAAGCCCCTCATGGTGGCCCTCGCGGTCGCCGCACTCGCACTGCCCTTCGGTCTGGAAGCCCAGACCAACCAGGGTACCATCACGGCTTCGGCCACCGTTCAGACGCCGCTGAATGTCGTCAAGGTCCAGGACCTGGCGTTCGGTGCCGTGCTTCCCGGCGTCAACAAGACCGTCCTGCCCGGCGACGCCAATGCCGGACAGCTCCAGATCGCCGGAGAGGACGCCAGGGAGGTCTCGGTGGACTTCGGAACGCTCCCCACCAGCCTGGCGTCCAGCAGCAGCACCATGCCCATCACCTTTGGGTCGGGCAGCGCCGGCTGGGGTATCCTCCCCACGACCTTGGACGGGACCTTTGATCCCGCTTCGGGAACGAGCCAGTTCCTCGTGGGCTCCGCCCTCTATGTCTTCCTTGGTGGCACCGTGCAGCCCCCGGCAAGTCAGGCGGCCGGGATCTACAGCGCCGACGTCACCGTGACCGTGAACTACACGGGTAGCTGAGTCCCGCATCCGCCGCTCCTCCCCCTGGGAGCAATGGCATCGGATTGGATGCGGGGCGAGTGGCCGGCGTCGCGGGGCCTTCGGGCAACGGGGCGCCGGTCACCCCCTTCCGGATGAACGAGAGATGACCCGAACGATCCTGGGAATCCTGGCCCTGTCGATGGCACTGGCGATGTCCGCCGTGCCCGCGGCCAGCCAGCGCGGCGAGCCGGGCGGCCGGAGCGTCCGGGCCAAGGCGCTCCAGGGGCTGAGCTTCGGCGAACTCCTTGCCGGCGTGCCCACGACCGTCTCCCGCTTCGATCCCCTGGCCTCCGGGCAGTTGGAGGTGGGAGGGGAGAAGATCACCGAGGTGCTGGTTTCGTTCATCCTCCCGGGCGCCATGGCGGGTCCCGCCGGATCGTCCATCCCCCTCGACTTCGGTCCCGGCAGCGCCGGCTTCTCCCTCACCCGGAGCATTGCCGATCAGGTCGGGTTCGACCCCGTGGTACCCACCATCGTCTATCTCTCCCCACAGGGGCGGGCCACGGTGTTCCTGGGCGGCACGGCGCTGCCCCCACCCACCGCCGCCGCCGGAAGCTACGCCGGCGAGATCATACTCACCGTCTCCTACATCGGTAACTGAGCCATGAGATTCTCCGCCCCCGTCCGCATCGGCGCGTGCACCGTCCTACTTCTGGCCGGCGCCTTCGTCACCAACCTGACGGCGATCCTCGTCGCCCCCACCGCGGTCTACATGAGCGACCGCCAGCCGGGCGGAGCCGTAACGCTCTACAACCCCACCGAGACTCCGGAAGAGATCTCCATGGAGATCCAGTTCGGCTACCCCGCCACCGACGAGGCCGGGGGAGTCCGTATGGTCATGGACCCCGAGGGGAACGACCCCCGGTCCGCCGCCGGGTGGATTCGGGTCCTGCCCCGCCGCCTGGTGGTACCCCCGGGTGAGCGCCGCATCGTGCGCCTTTTGGCCCAGCCTCCCGCCGACCTTCCCCAGGGCGAGTATTGGTCCCGGCTGATCATCACCAGTCGCGGACAGCAACTCCCCGTGGAGGGTGCCCCGGACTCGTCAGGCGTAACGGTGGGCCTCAACATGGCGCTGCAAACGGTCATCGCGGCCACCTTCCGCAATGGCGAGGTGACGACCGGGGTCGAGGTCCGGGGATTCGAGCCCCGGATCGAAGGAGGCGTCCTCGTCCTCCACCCGGAGTTCGTGCGGCAGGGCGACGCCGCCTACATCGGTCTGCTCGAGCTCTCCCTGGTGGCGGAGGGCGGCGAGGTGGTCCGTACCTGGTCTTCACAAATCGCCGCCTACCGAGACTACCAACGCAGGTTCGACTTCGACGTCTCCGATGTCCCCTCGGGAGACTACGAAGTTGTTCTTCGACTGAGTACGGAGCGGGAGGACATCACGCCCTCCGACCGTCTCGCCAGCGTGCCCGTCGAACTCTCGGCCCCCGTCGTCGTGCCATGACCCGAGTCCCCGGCGCCCGGCTCCTGCTCGCGCTCGTCGCGGGCCTCGGCCTCCTGGTGTCGCCTTCCGGCGCCACCGGGCAGGGCCCCGCCGCGCCCGGGGATTCCATCGCGTACTCCCGCTTCCGGGAGTTCGGGTTCGAGGAGATCCTGATGGAGTTTCGGGTGGGTCGCCTCACCCGGCACACCGTGTGGGCATTCTCCGACGGAGACGTGGCTCTTCTCCCGGCCTCCGCTCTGTTCGCGATCGCCGAGTTGGAACACGGCTTCGACGACACCGACGCGCTGTGGGCCGTGGTGCGCCCCGCGGGACGGACCGTCCTCATCCGCCCCGATTCCGCCACCGCGACTCTGGACGGCGAACCGGTCCCGGTCCGGGACGGCTGGATCATTCCCGACGGCGCGGCCGAGGTCTTCGTGGCCCATCCGGTCCTGGAGACGCTGCTGGGAGTCGACATCCGCGTGGACTGGGCCGAGCTCACCGCCATCGTCATCGACCCCATGACCCTCCCGGTGGGTCAGCGAATCGCCCGGGAGACCCGGTGGAACCGGATCCGGGGAGGCCCCACCCGCAGGGCCGACGTGCCCCGCCTGGAACTGGACAACCGGCCCCTGGGCGGCGCCGTGCTGGACTGGGGGGTCAGCTCCAACGTGGGTGACCCGGTCCAGACCGCCACCTACTCGGCCGGCCTCGCGGCCCGTGTTCTCGACGGGAGCCTCCGGATCTCCGCCCGTTCCCTGGGTCCGGCGTTCCAGAGCCGAAGCCGGGTGGACGCGACCTATCAATACGTCTTCCAGGACAGGCTGTGGATCACCCAGGCCCGGCT
>JBDHCV010000030.1:0-45639 GCA_039591855.1 Gemmatimonadota bacterium
AGCCCGCCGTGGGTGAGAAGCCCACTCCCGCCGGCCCCGCATGATAAGGGTCGCCCCGGACAGCCGCTGGGACCATCCGGGGCGAAACCCCGTCACGGAGGGGGTGGGATTCGAACCCACGTGACCCGAAGGTCGCCAGTTTTCAAGACTGGTGCATTGAACCGCTCTGCCACCCCTCCAGGGCCCCCGGGGAGGGGCCGTCCTTCAGGATAATCAGCCGGCGGTTCCCGGGGAACCGGCCTCTTTGAAAGAGCAACCCCCGACGGCCGAGAGGGCCGCCGGGGGTGCGGGACTACGCTGATCCGCCTTCAGGAATCAGTTCGAACCTGAGGGTAGCGGCCAGTTGGTGGGCGTGGGATAGTCGGGACCACAACCGATCCCGGAACCATCGACGGTCCAGACCACGCATCGGTAATCCTTGAACGCAGGGATCTGGGTATTCCCTTGGGCCCCACTGCCCTGGGCCAGGGTGATGAACGCCCGAATGGCCTCGGGATCCGTGCCCCAGTCATCCGGCGAGTCCAAGGGGAAACTGAACTCGTAGATGAAATACGGGGTGGTGCTCGCGTACTCCCCGAAGACCCCCGTCCCGTCCAAATCCGCGGGAGCGTCGGGCTCACCACAGTTGGACTGGCTGGACTTCACACACTTGCTGGTGAGATACCAGTCGGCGAACTGGGATCCGGCGGGCTGCGTGCCGTCCATCTGCACGATGTTGTCCAGGGCCGACCGGAACGGCTCCGTGCCGTCCGCATCGAAGTCCACCCGGAGCCGGTTCACCTTGTCGTCAGGCTCCCTCTCCACGCGGAGGAGCATGTACAGGTTCGTGGCGTCGGACATGAACCACCACTCCGCGGGGGCGGAGCCGCCTGAAACGTTGGCGTCGAAGGCCATCCCCGCCGCGCACGCCCACTCACCGGCGCTAGTCACTTCTCCGTCCACCGTGGCCGTGCCGAGGCCCGATCCCACCCCGCAAACCGTGAAGGTGTAATAGATCTTGGAGTTGCCGTCGCAGTCGGGCTCGCCCACCGGGCAGGCTCCCAGGACCGACGCAGAGATCACGTACGTTCCCGTGCTGTTGAACTGGAGGCTGGACAGGGCCGCGAGGCCCGTGCCGAGGGAGAGCACTGCCAGAGACGCGTCGTCCGGAAGGTCCGCCTCGGTCACGCAGCCAACCTGATCGGCGCAGATTTCGAAATCAGCGCTGGTCGGACCGGTGTAGGACTCAAACGCGTAGACCACCTCGACGCCCTCGATCCCGACGTCGGTCGCGGCTCCTTCGTAGTAGACTGAGGTGACCGGCACGTTGGCCACAGGCTGGCTCAGGATGGCCGTGGCGTCACTCGGGGACTGGGCGTCATACCGGGCGTCGATGGTCGGCACCACGTGGCTGAATCCCCTCAGCTCCCCGCCCACACCCTGGTGGAGGAAGAAGTACGCATAGAGGGGCTCGGGCTCCACCAGACCCCAGAGGGAACTGGCTACGGCATTCAGTCCCCGGTCCGCGAGTCGCAACAGGGGATTCTCGAAACGACTCTCGAAGGTGTGGTGCGGCGTGCTGTACTCCCCACACGGATCCTCCTGCTCCAGGAGAGCCGTATAGGCGGCCGGGGGGATCACCCGGGGGAGCCTCACCACGTTCCCGTCCTTGTCCTCCTTGATCAGAATGACCTGGTCCAGAGGTACGTCGTCCGGAATGGCGTCGAAGGGCAGACACATGGACGAGAACCCGCGGGTTCCTGCGGGGAACCCGTAGTCCAGGACCGTGCCGTCGTATTTGAAAGCCTGGAAGAAGTAGCAGCCGTAGCCATCCTCGGTGGCAGTACTGACCGCGGCGTACTGGGGGAGGGTGAGTCCGGGAATACAGAGACCGAAGTCGTTCAGACGGCTCTCGTCCCGATAGGCCAGGAAGGGAACGCCCTGCCCGTTGCTGAGGGTCTCTTCCGTACAATCGTCCGCCCCAGCGTCCTCACAGACGATGACGTTGGCCTTCTTCTCAGGCGTGGTGATGCCTGGATTCTGGTTCTGGTTCGAGCCAAGGATGCCCACCACGCAGTCCACCAGCCCGTCGATTCCACAGATGGACTCCAGGCCCACGTAGAACTTGACCGGGTTGTTGCTGCCCCGGTTCAAGCGGACGTAGCCGTCGGCGGAGTTGGAGGTCGACCCACCGCCGGTGTCCCCGATCCAGGCGTCTACCCATCCGAGCACCACGTCCGCGTCCTGGGTCGCGCTATGCACTTGGACCAGGAGTCGGAACGGCTCCTCCTCCTCGGGCTCGGGCGCCCGCCAGGCCCCCTGATACAGCTCGGACTCCGGGTCGTAGGAGGGATCGCTGGTCTCCCCTACCCCGACGACGGTCTCGTCACACGCCGCTAGACCCTTCAACTCGTCGGCGTATCCATCGGAGTTTGAGTCGTCCGGATGGGAGCCGTCGGAAGGATCCCATCGGATCACCGCGCACGCGATCAGAACCGGAGCCAGACCGGCGTTGGCCACGTCGCCTTCCGGAATCAGTGGGGTCTCAGCGAGAGGGGGAAAGAAGTAGATGCCACGCACGCCGCTCTGGAGGTTGGTTGCGTCCCCCAGCTGCGACGCCTGGTTGAGGAGGTCGGCGTCGGGGCGGGTTACGTCCTGAAGGTCATCGCATGCGGCAGTGGACAGAGCCAGAGCCAGAGCGAGCCCAAGTGTGCGTCTCATCGTTGTTGGTTCTCCCGGAATGATGGAATTGGAACAGGTGTTCATCGCCGCCGTCGACATGCTCAGCATGCGGAGAAGGCCCCACTGCAGAACGCATGTTGACCGGCCGAAGCCACATAGGTAACGGCACGGATCTTCACATGGTACATAGGTTTTTGTAAGGAGTTAGGCTCAATCGCGCCCTAGAATGGTCCTGAAATCCGGATGGTCCGAGACCGGTCGCCAGAACCAGTGCAGGTTTCCGCCCACGTCGAACCGGTGTTCGGAGTTTGCGGATACGTAGCGCTTGAGGAGTTCGATGGCTCCGTCGACATCACCGGTCGACGAGCGGATGGCAGCCTCGTACCCCATCAATTCTTGCTCTGGATCAATCAGGTAATCCCCACGTGAGGAGGTTAACACAACTTCAGCAGAGTCAGCAAGCTGGGCCCGGCGAAGCACACCACCCACGATCAGGCCGCCGAGCTTCGTCCTGAACTCCCTCTGTTCCTCGGGAACCAACTGAGTGAGGGTGTCCCGGAGCGCCCAGGCCCGGTCCGGCACTGGATCCGTACCCTCGGTGATCATGAGCCAGAGTCGGCATTCGGTGAAGTTCCAATCGTCGGGGAACCGTCGAAAGCCCTCCTCGCACCACCTCCGGGCCTCCCGGAACTGACTCAGATCGAATGAGCCTGCGTACAACCTGCGCAGGACCACGTCGGCCACCTCCAGATACGCATCCTCCTCGTAGGCCGCCCGGGCAGCCAGAACGGCCGCCGAGACGTCATCCACCTGGTAATAGAGATGGGAGAGCGTGCTGTGGGCGCTTGCCAGCGTGGGGTCGGCCTGAATGGCGTCCTCCAGGTCGGTCCGGGCGGCCTCGAGTTGATCGCCTCTGGCCAGCGGGTCCTCCTCGAGCCCGAGGAGCCAGCCCCAGTAGGTGGCCGTACCCCGGATCTCCAGGGCGCGAGCGCTGCCGGGATCCAGCCCCAGGGCGGCCTCGGCGTGGCCCACCGCCACCTCGATGAAGGCGCCGGCCTCCATGGGCTCACCCCCGAGAAGACGGGATCGCCGGTAGGCGGCTTCCCCCCGGACGATGTGAGGCTCGGCCCACTCCGGGTCCGCCTCGGCGGCGGCGGCGGCGAACTCGTCGGCCCTGCCGTAGGCTTCCCAGGCCCCCTGTGCGTTCCCTTCGGACAGGAGGTCGCCCGCCCCTTTCAACTCACGCTGAGCGCGCTGGGCCAGAGACCAGGCCTCTGTGCTGGCGGTGCCCGTTCTCCGCTCGCGGAGGCGCACCTCTTCGCCCAGTCGAATCCTCAGGAAGCGCGAGACCTCCTCGGCCACGGAGTCCTGTAGGGCGATGACCTCGGTCTTGGGCAGACGCAGGCTGGTCCGGTCGAACGCGGCACCGCTGAGGCCATCGATCATCTGGACGCTGACCTGGATGCGATCGCCCACGTCCTGCACGGTACCATCCACCAGCGTTCCCACCTGCAGCGCTCGGGCGATGGAATCGTACTCGATGTCGCTGCCCTGGAACTGGGCCACTCCGTTCCGGCTCACCACATCGAGTTCCCGGACGGCTCCCAGGCGTTCGATGAGCGCCTCGGTCATCCCGTCCGCCACGTACCCCAGGTCCCCGGCACCGGAGGCATCCTCCATATAGAGGATCGCGACCCGACGAGCGTCCAGCCCTCCCAGCCCCTCGGCGAGATCCACGGGGCGGTTTCGAACGGCCACGAAGCCGGAGTTGATGACCGCCCCGAGGATGATCACCGTAAGCGCGGTGACTTCGCCCCGCTCAGGCTTCTGCGGGCCCTTCTCGCCGTGGTACCAGGCGAGGATCATGGCCACCAGGACACCCCAGGCGTACAGGGTGAAGGTCACCCGATACACCACCTCCGGGACCATGTCGTAGCCCACCATCTGGTCGGCAGCCTCGAGGACCACGAATCCGGTCACCAGATAGCCGCCCATCCAGGGGATGAGCCGTCGCTTCAGGACTTCGCCGACCAGTGACATGCGTTGGGACGCACCCCGCCCAGAGATGGGACTAGAATGGACGGGAGGATTCTCGTGGTGACAGGCCGTCCTGTCAAACGGACCCCTAGTGCCTGAACAGCCGCCGCCCCGTGAAGACCATGGCCATTCCGTGCTCGTCCGCCGCCGCGATGACCTCTTCGTCTCGCATGGACCCGCCGGGCTGAACGATGGCCGAGACCCCGGCGGACGCCGCCGCATCTACACCGTCCCGGAAGGGGAAGAAGGCGTCGGACGCCAGAACCGAGCCCTCGGTGGGCAATCCGGCGTCACCGGCCTTCCTGACCGCGATCCTCGAAGAGTCCACCCGACTCATCTGCCCGGCACCGATCCCCACCACCCCGCCGCCACGGGCGAGGAGGATGGCGTTGGACTTCACGCCGTACACCGCAGCCCACGCGAAACGGAGGTCGTCCCACTCGGTCTCGGAAGGCGGCCGACTCGTCACGACCTTCCAGTCTGGATCCTCCAGACCGTAGAAAGGCGCGACCGGCGGGGTCTGGGCTAGAGCACCGCCGTAGACGGTCCGGACCACCCTGGGAGCGGGGATTCGTCCGTGAGCGGCGATGAAACGAGCCGCGTCCTGCCGACCTGCCGGCGCTCCGGCCCACCCCGCGATCCCGCTGGGATCCATCGGAAGGTCTTGATCCCCGGCCGTGCCGGTCGGGAACGTCAGGAGTCTCAGGTTCTTCTTGGCCGTGAGCACGGTCAGAGCGGCGGGATCGAAGCTCGGCGCTACGATGCACTCGACGAACAACTCGGACATGGCCTTCGCCGTGTCCTCGTCCACGGGCCGGTTCACCGCGATCACGGACCCGAAGGCGCTCACCGGATCCGTCGCCAGCGCCCGCCGATAGGCCTCCACCAGGGTCTCGCCGATTCCGAGGCCACAGGGGGTGGTGTGCTTGATGATGGCCACCGCGGGCCGTTCGGAGAACGCGAACGGCGACAGGGAGAGGAGCGCGCCGTCAAGGTCCAGGATGTTGTTGTAGGAGAGTTCCTTGCCGTGATGCTGCTCGAGTCCGGCCACACCCGCTCTCGGCACACCCGAAGGCGCGAAGAAGGCGGCGGACTGGTCCGGGTTCTCTCCATACCGAAGGGTCTGGACCCGCTCATACCCGTCGGCAAGGTCCTGGGGAATCGGATCGGGTTTGTCGTCGGTCTGGGCCTCCAGGTAGCCCGCCACGGCAGCGTCATAAGCGCTGATGTGTCGGAACACCTTGGCCGCCAGACGCCTCCGGAGCGCAGCCTCGTCTCCCTTCCCGTCCAAGGCGTCGAGGAGGGCCCCGTAGTCGGACGGGTCCACGGCGATCCATACGAACCGGTGGTTCTTCGCTGCCGCTCGGATCATGGTGGGCCCGCCGATATCCACCTTCTCCATGGCGATATCCACCGCCACACCGCCCCCGGCAACGGTCTCCCGGAAGGGGTAGAGATTCACCGCCACCACGTCGATGAGCCCGTATCCCAGATTTCCCAGCGCCTCCAGGTCGTCCTCCCGATCCCTGCGGGCGAGGAGAGGGCCGTGGACCGCAGGGTGGAGGGTTTTCACCCTTCCGTCCATGATTTCGGGATGCCCGGTGATCTCCGAGATCCCGGCGACTTCCAGCCCGGCTTCCCGGAGGGCCCGAGCGGTCCCGCCCGTGGACACGAGTTCGAAACCACGCTCGACCAGGCCTCGGCCCAGTTCGGCGATACCCGTCTTGTCAGAAACGCTGAGAAGTGCCCGCCGGGTGCTCATGACGATGGAAGACCTTCCTGGATGTGGCGTCGGATCTCTGCCGGGACGGATCCGGACGCCGGGATGAAGACGTCGCCCCGGGGTTCGAAGGGTGCCGCCGGCCGACCGGCAGCGACCGCTGCGGAGACGTGGTCCGCCACCGCCGGATAGAGGAGGTGCTCGACGGCGAGCACCCTGGCGGCCAGGGTGTCCGGAGAATCTCCGGGGAGGACAGGCACCGGCCATTGGGCGATGATGGTCCCCGTATCGTAGGCCTCGTCCACGTAGTGGATCGTGGGGCCGGAGAGCCGGGCTCCGGCCTGCAACACGGCCTCGTGGACGTGGTGGCCCCACATCCCCTTCCCGCCGAACGCGGGAAGGAGCGCAGGGTGGATGTTGAGGATCCTCCGGGGGAATGCCCGAACCACGCCTCCAGGGATGAGGCGGAGGTAGCCGGCCAGGAAGATGACCCCGATTCCCGCGTCGTTGAGGGCATCACGGGTCTCCGTCTCGACCTCGGCCCTATCCCGGTCCCTCACCTCGATCACCCTGGCTTCCCGGTCTAGCCTCCGCGCACGGTCCAGGGCCCCGGCGTCGCTCCGATCACTGATCACGAGCTCGATCCGGTATGGGCCACCGTCTCGCTCGTTGTCCAGGAGGGCCTGGAGGTTGGACCCTCCTCCCGAGGCGAACACGGCGGCTCGAATCGTCATGCCATTTCCCCCCCGTAGTGGGGGATAAGGAACGGGTTTCCCCGTCGTTCGATCGCGACGGTGGTCTGGCCCCCGTGACCCGTGAAGAGGCGGGTCGGGTCGGGAAGGGTCAGCACCTGCTCTCGAATGGAACGCATCAGGGTTTGAAAGTCCCCCCCGGGAAGGTCGGTCCTGCCGATGGATCCCTGGAACACCACGTCACCCACGAGGGCGAGCTCGTCCTCGGCCGAATAGAGGATCACGTGACCCGGGGCGTGACCCGGAGTGAACCGTACCTCGAAGCTGCAAGAACCGAACCCCACCCGTTCCCCCGGGACAAGGTCCTCATCGGGGGGCGGGAGCTCCCTAACCGACAGTCCGAAGGCGGCGCCCTGGGCCTGCACGGCGTCAAACAGACGACGGTCATCCGGGTGGAGGAAGATGGGGGCGTCCGTTACGGCACGGATATCCGGGAGGCCCTCGATGTGGTCCAGATGGGCATGGGTTAGAAAGACGGCCTCGACCTTCAGTTGGCGAGACCGAATGTCCCGGGCGATCTGGGGCGCCGTGGCGCCTGGATCCACCACGGCTGCGGCCCCGGAGTCGGGGCAGATCAAGAGGTAGCCGTTTTCCTGGAAGGGGCCGCCGGGGTAGGTCAGGACCTCCATCCGGTCCTCAGGCGCATCCGCATCCCGGGGGCCGGACACCCGCCAACTCCAACTCCTTCTCCTCTTCGTTCGCCGGCACCCAGCCGCCCGAAATCTCGAGCATGCGGCGCAGAGAGAGTTCCGCCTTGACTCGGATCTCTTCGTCCAGGAGGACCTCGTGGACGCCGTGGTCCAGGGCGTAGGCCAGCTTGGCGAGGGTGTTGAGCTTCATGTTCCCGCAGATGGCGGCGCCGGAGAGCGGGACGAAGGTCTTGCCGGGCATGGACTGCTGGAGGCGATCCACCAGACCCCGCTCCGTCCCGATGATGAGTGGCCGGTCTGATTCCTCGGCCACCTTTACCATGCCCGAGGTGGAGGTCACAACGTCGGCCTGGCTCAGAAGGTCCTGACGGGCCTCTGGATGGACCACGACCAGGGCGTTGGGGTGGGCCTCCTTGGCAGACGCCAGCTCCTCCAGCACCATGTCGTCGTGGACGTAGCAATAGCCGTCCCAGGCGATGATGTTGCGGCGCCCTGTCTTCTCGATGACGTACCGGGCCAGGTTCCGATCCGGAACGAAGATGATCTCCTGGTCCTCGGGAATGGACTCCACCACCTGGACCGCGTTGGACGAGGTACAGCAGATGTCGGACTCGGCCTTCACCTCGGCAGTCGAGTTGACGTAGGCCACAACGGCCGCGCCGGGATATTGAGCCTTGAGGCGACGGAGGGAGTCTCCGGTCACGAAATCGGCCATGGGACACCCGGCCCGGAGGTCGGGCATCAGGACCCGCTTTCCGGGGGAGAGGATCTTGGCGGTCTCAGCCATGAAGTGGACGCCGCAGAAGACGATGACCTCGGCGTCGGTATCTGCGGCCTCCTGGGAGAGCCCCAGGGAGTCTCCGAGGAAATCGCTGACGTCCTGGATCTCGATCCGCTGGTAGTTGTGGCCAAGGATGACCGCGTTCAACTCCCGCTTTCGAACGCGGATCCGCTCGGCGAGTTCCTCCCGGGAGAGACCCGCGTAGTCCAGGGCGGACTCCAACGGTTGGTATGTCTGGGCGCTCATGGTTTCCTGCACCTGCCTCGCTCTGGCTCCGATTCTCGCTGGCGGGCGAAGCCTGGAAGACGGGAACGGTCGCACGGGATCCCGCAACTCCCGCAACGACCAGGCCCTTGGGTCAGACCGTGAAGCTGCTGCCGCACCCGCATCCGCCGGACGCGTTGGGGTTCCGGAACGTGAATCCAGATCCCATCATCCCCGTGACGTAATCGATCTCCACGCCCTCCAGGTACTGGGCGCTGAACGGGTCGACGAACACCTTGACCCCGGCCAAGTCGAACACCTCGTCGTCCGCGTCCGGGCCATCCTCGATGTTCAGGCCATACTGGAAGCCGGAGCACCCGCCGGGCAACACCGCAACCCTGAGCCCTGTATCTCCGGACTCGCCGTGATCCTTGATGAAACCCTGCACTTTGTCCGCCGCTGTGGCGGTGATGACCAACTCCATGGATTCCGTCTCCTGCCGTATCGTTACGAGGGCCCCTGAAGGGCGCTCTCCTGTTACCCTGGTCGGGCCTTCCGAGGTCCGCGGAATCCACCCCCCATCGGGGGGAGGATCTTCCCCGGTCCCGCGGGCCCGAACCTTACCCGCGGTCCCTGAGAGGGTCAAGCCTCCCCACCCCCCTCAGCCGAGTCCCATCCCGGACCGATCCAGGATCACCCGGGCCGCCTCCGCCAGGTCCCGTGCAATCCAGGTGCCGGGCGGAACCTCGTCCCGGAAGTCCGCGCCATGACCCGTGAGAACGAGCACCCCCCGTCCGCCCATCCGGACGCCGGCTTCGACGTCCGATGGCTTGTCCCCCACGAAGAAGGAACGCTCCGGGTCCAAGCCCAGTTCCCGGGTCGCCGCCTCGTGCATGCCCGTCCCCGGTTTGCGGCACCGACATGCCCCCCCGACGTCCGGGTGGTGGGGGCAGAACAGGGTAAGGTCCGGTCCCACGCCCTGCTCCGAGAGGAGGCGTTCGAGGCGGGCAGCGACCCGATGGTAATCCGTCTCGCTGTACAGGCCCCGGGCGATCCCCGACTGATTCGTGACCACCACCAGGGCGAATCCGGCGTCGCGGAGGACTCGAAGGGCCTGGATCACTCCCGGCAAGAGCTCCACGCCCTCTGGATCGGAAAGGTACTCCCGCTCAAGGATGATCGTCCCGTCCCGGTCGAGGAAGACGGCGGGCCGACTCGTCACCCCTGACCCCACACGCGACCCAGGGTCACCACCACCTGAGCCACCTCGCCGGCATCGACGGTCCGGGCGTCGATCACGACGTCGTCGTCCTCCACCCGGCAGACCACGGGCAGATCCCCCTCACGGGCTGCAGCCGCCACGGCCCGTCCCCCCCCACGTTCCGGGGAACCCGGGATCCTCACGGACCAACTGGGGAGTTCGACTCCCGGGTACGTGCCCCCGCCGACGACAGAGAGGGCCGGGGCCAACGCCGCATCGACCCCTTCGGCGCTCAGCCCCTCCAGTATGGCCCGGGCTCGAGCCTCGATCTCGTGGGGCGGCTCCGCAAGCATCCGGAGGGTGGGGATCTCTCGCAGCGCCGTCTCGGGATCCCGGTAGAGGCTCAGCGTGGCCTCCAGGCCGGCCAGGGCGACCTTGTCCACGCGTAGCGCCCGGCAAAGGGGATTGGATCGCATGCGAGAAACCCATTCGCGGCGACCGAGGATGATCCCGGCCTGAGGCCCGCCCAGGAGCTTGTCTCCGGATACGACCACGGCCCCGACCCCTGACCGGACCGCCTCCTGCACGGTGGGCTCGGGGGGAAGCCCCAGCGTATCGGGCCTCACGAACAGCCCCGATCCGAGGTCGAAAAGGGAGGGGAGGCCGAGCTCTGCGCTCAATCCCACCAGGTCCGGCAGAGATGCTTCCTCGGTGAAGCCCGAAATCCGGAAGTTGGATCGGTGGACCTTCAAGATCGCGCCCAACGCCTCGTCCTCCGCGGCGGCGTCCCGGTAGTCGTCGATCCGGGTTCGGTTCGTGGCCCCCACCTCCACCAGCCGGGCACCGCTCCGCTCCAGCATCTCGGGGATGCGGAAACCCCCTCCGATCTCCACCAACTCCCCCCGGGACACGGCAACCCCCTTGCCGCCGGCCACGGTGTTGAGTGCCAGGACCAACGCCGCCGCGCAGTTGTTGACGACCAGCGCGTCCTCGGCCCCGGTCAACGCGGTAAGGAGGCCGACGCAGTGATCGTAGCGAGAGCCCCGGGCCCCCTCCTCCAGATCGAATTCGAGGTTGCTGTAGCCCTCCGCGATGGCCGCCATGGCCCGAGCCGCCGCGGGGGCCAGGGGCGCCCTTCCCAGGTTGGTATGCAGGATGACCCCGGTGGCGTTCACGACCCGGCGGAGCGACGGCCGGAGCATCCGCGCGATCTGCGCCTCTACCCCAGCGGCCCAGGCGACGGGGGTGTCGGGGACCGGATCAGGGGCCCTCGCGTCGAGACCCCGCCGAACCTCGGCCAGCATCGTGCGCAACGCGTCCACCACCAGGCCCCTGGGATGGGCCTGCAGCAGGGCGACAAACGGATCGGTGTCCAGGAGCCGGTCCACGCCCGGGAGGGAACGCCGGGGATCGGGCGATCCGGTCATCGGCGTGCCGGGGGGAGTACGACTCCGTCCGGGGACCGAGGAGCCGGGATGGTGTCCCGAGGAATGGTGTCGGCGGGGAGGGTGTCGGCGGAGATCGAATCGCCTTCCACCGCCGTGGTGTCCGGCACGGGCACCAGGAATGACCGGCTTCCGCCGCCTCCCGGAACCCCGCCGATGTTCTCCAGACCCCCCACTCGGACCCACCACTCGGACCCGGGGAGAGGAGGATCGTGGAAGATCACGATCAGGTCCTGAGACGGAAGCGGCTCCCTTGACTCCCTGACCCCTGCCCCCTCCTGGTCCTGGTCCCGTTGCTGTGCCGGCGCCTGTTCCCGGCCGGCAGGGGGCAGAGCCTCCGGCACGGTGTCGGGCGCGGCTCCCGCAGAGTCGGCGGCCGCCGCTTCCGCCGCGGCCTCTGCCCTCGTCACCGCCAGGAGGGAATCCATACGAGCCATCCGGAACAAGGACAACTCGTGGTCGTGGAGGATCCGTCCCACCTCCGGAGCCGGGCCTCCCGTCCCGAGGGAGTCGGTGAAGGTGATCTCCAATCCACCGAGATCCAGGTCAGGATCGATGAAGTCATCGAAGCTCAGCCGGAGCTCGACGGAATCCTCCACTTCCGCGTCCACGAGAATCGCCGGAGTCGTGTCCGGGACCAGCGTGCGGAACTCGAGGAGGACGGTGTCCCCGAGGGCCAACTCCGCGGGCAGCACGGCCCGGGCCTCGAAGGGGTCCACCTCCAGGTTCCGGTTCACGTCCTGGAAGGCGGTGACGGTATAGGACCCCATGGGCAGGTAGCGAAGGGCGAAGATTCCCTCGACATCGGCGCTCGCGACGTGGAAGAGCCCCCCAACGGCCGGCTCCGGGACCGCGATCACCTTGACGTCCGTGGAAGGGGTCAGGGTGAGCCGATTCACGACGGTGCCGGCCACCACAGACGGATTCAGCGCCGGGCCGGTGGAGAACACCGTCTCGAAGGGCTCTCTCATCTGATTGCCGAACATGTCGTTCACCACCGGCAGGACCCGGACCCTGTACACGACCCCCGGCTGGAAGCCCCCCTGGAGGGAGACCTCGATCCTGTCCCGGCCGAACCTCACCCTCACGTCCCCCGTCACGGGGGACACCTCCACCGAGGTCTCAGCCGCTCCGGTGCTGACCCGTTCGGAGATCCGTTCGCTGAATCGAACCACCACCGGATCGCCGCCGGGCTCCACCGTGGATCGGGGTGCGGGGGTCACCTCCACCACTGCGGGAGGGGTGAAGTCGGGGGGGCCGCCGGGAGGCGCACTCTGGCGAGCACACCCGAAGGCCCCCAACAGGACCAGAGCCGGAACCCCGATGCGAACCCCCCGACCCATCCTCAGCTGCCTCCCAGCTCTTCGAGTTTCCCGAGGAGCTTGTCGAGCTGATCCCGCATGCTCTCCGCCTTCTCTCGCTCCCGCTCGACCACATCCGTCGGAGCCCGGGCGGTGAAGTTCTCGTTGGCGAGCTTCTTCTCCGCTCCGGCGAGTTGCCCCTCCAGCCGGCGGATCTCCCCACCCATCCGCTCCCTCTCCCGATCCAGGTCGATGAGGTCCTCGAGGGGGAGGAAGACCTCCGCGCCGCTCTTGAGGACCGAGTGGGCGCCAATCACACCGGCGGACTCGCCGTCGAACTCGATGTCCGCGATCCGGGCCATTGCGAGGAGCGCGGGCGCCTTCACCTCCAGGGTCCCCCTGAGCCGATCAGAGGCCGCCGTCAGGCCGATACGGACCTTCTGGCCCTCACCAATCCCGTACTCCTTGCGCAGACTCCGGACGATCCCGACGAGCTCCTGCAACTCCGCCATCCCGGCTTCGGCGTTCTCGTCCCGGTGGGAGGGAGCGGATTCGGGCCACGGCGCCACGATGAGGTCCGAGGGCCTTTCGGCGCCCTCGGGCCACGGCAGTCGACCCCAAAGCTCGGTGGTCACGAAGGGGATCAACGGGTGAAGGAGACGGAGCGTCTGGTCGAAGACGTGGACGAGGGTACTCCGGGCCGCCTGTCGGCTGGCCTCTCCTCCATCTCCCCGGACCCTGGGCTTCACCAACTCCAGGTACCAGTCCGCAAAATCTCCCCAGAAGAAGTGGTAAGCCAGGTCCGCCACCTCGTGGAGCCGGAAACGCTCGAGTTCCCGGGTCATCTCGTCCGCGGTGTTGGACAGTCGGGAGAGGATCCACCGGTCCGCGAGTTCCAGATCCTCGCGGACCTCGTCGAGGGGACGCACCGGCTCCTCGCCCAAGGACATCAGCGTGAACCGGCCGGCGTTCCAGACCTTGTTCGCGAAGTTCCGGCCCGGGGCGAAGGAGGCCTCGAGATCGTCGGGGTCCAGGTAGATATCCGTTCCGACGGCGGCGGCCGAGATCAGGGTGAAGCGCAGCGCATCGGCGCCGAACAGCGCGGTCACCTGGAGTGGATCGATCCCGTTGCCCAGGGACTTGGACATCTTGCGCCCCTGCCTGTCCCGGACGGTCCCATGGAGGTAGACGTCGGTGAAGGGGGTTTCGCCCATGAACTCGTAGCCCGCCATGATCATGCGAGCCACCCAGAAGAAGAGGATCTCAGGGGCCGTCGACAGGGTGTGTCCCGGGTAGAAGGCCCGGAGATCCTCCGACTCCTCCGGCCATCCGAACACCGAGAACGGCCACAGCCAGGACGAGAACCAGGTGTCCAGGACGTCGGGATCCTGCTCCAACGACTCGGACCCGCAGTCCGGGCACAGCTCCGGATCCTCCCGGAGGACGTGGGTGCCCCCGCACTCCCCGCAGTACCAGACCGGGATTCGATGACCCCACCAAAGCTGCCGGGAGATGCACCAGTCCCGGATGTTCTCCAGCCAGCCCTCGTAGACCTTCGTCCACCGCTCGGGCGTGAACCGGACCTTCCCGTCCCGGGAGGCCTGCAGCGCCGGCTCGGCCAGGGGACCCATCCGGACGAACCACTGCTCGGACAGACGGGGCTCCACCACGGTGTGGCATCGATAGCAGTGGGGGACCGAGTGGGCGTGGGGCGTCCGATCCCCGAGCAGACCCAGGGCGTCCAGAGATTCGAGGACGGCCTTCCGAGCGTCGAAGCGATCCAGATCTCTGAACTGGGCAGGGACGTTCTCGTTCATCGACGCTTGGTCGGTCATGACATCCAGGACCGAGAGCCCCGCCCTCTGGCCCATGTCGAAGTCGTTGGGGTCGTGGGCTGGGGTGACCTTCACCATTCCCGTCCCGAAGGCCGGGTCCACGAATTCGTCGGCGATGATGGGGATGGTCCGGCCGGTGAGGGGAAGCCGGACCGTGGCCCCGACCAGCCCCGCGTACCGCTCGTCCCGGGGGTTCACGGCGACCGCGGTGTCCCCGAGCATGGTCTCGGGTCGAGTGGTGGAAACCGTGAGCGACCATCGTCCATCGGCGTCTTTCGACAGCCCGATGGGCGCAGGAATGGACTCGGGACCGTCTTCAGCGGCCCCGTCCTTCGAGGCGTCCGAGCCCTCCTGGGGGCTCTCCGGGCGTGGGCGGGCGGCCCATGCGTCGTGTGCCGCCTGGGCCGCTTCCCAGGCCGACTCCTCCAGGGGGTATCGCAGGTCGTAGAGGTATCCGTCGGTCTCCCGTCCCTCGGCCTCCTCGTTGGACAAGGCGGTGAGGCAGCGAGGGCACCAGTTGATGATGTACTCGCCACGGTAGATCAGGCCCTTCTCATGAAGGCGGACGAACACCTCCCGGACAGCCCGGCTGAGCCCGGGATCCAGCGTGAACCGGGTCCGATCCCAGTCACAACTGGAACCGATGGCCTTCAACTGCTCCAGGATCGTGCCTCCCGTCTCCCGGACGAACTCCCAGACCTCCTCCACGAACAGCTCCCGGCCCAGCTCGAAGCGGTCCCGGCCCTCAGCGGCGAGTCTGCGCTCTACCACGTTCTGGGTCGCGATCCCCGCGTGGTCGGTCCCCGGCACCCAGAGTGCGGCCCTGCCCCGCATCCGCTGCCAGCGGATCAGGACGTCCTGGACCGTGTTGTTGAGCCCGTGGCCCATGTGAAGGACCGCGGTCACGTTCGGCGGGGGGATCACGATGACGTACGGGTCCCCTCCGGCACTTACATCGTCAGGGGTGACGTGGAAGACGCCGGCCTCGGCCCATCGCCGATAGATGGGTCCCTCGATGGCCTGGGGGTCGAGTCGGGGTGCCAGTGGCTCGGACACAGGTGCTCTTTCCGGATTAGGATTTCCGAGGGTAAGCTCGCCCGGGGAATCTCACCAACTGGGGCGAGGATTTCCACCTGCGAGCCCCGGAGACGCCTCGCGAGAGCTGGGACCGGAGCGGGACGCGGGGATCAGCGGCGGCGTATCCCCGAGGTATCGGCCCGTTCCCGGTCCCGTCGCTCCCGGATCTCCTTTGCCGCTTCTCTCCAGCTCTGCCAGACGGCCTGGGTCCGGGCCTGGCGCTCGATCTGCTCCCACTCCTGGACCAGCCGGTCCACCCGCTCTCGCTGTGTGGAAGGAACCGCGAAGAAGTCCGGGAGGGGCAGCGTGAGCGTCCCCAGGTGGATGACACCGGGAGAAACACCCCATTTCCCCCCTTCGTCATCCGTATAGGTCCAGTCCAGGGCTCGCCGCTCGGACTCCTCCGCGGCGCCGAGGGAGTCATACCACAGAGCCAGCTTCCACCAGAGCGAGATCTGGTAGCGCTCGGCATCGGTAAGATCGAATCTCCAGATCCTGGGGTCCCCGACCTCGGGGGGCCGAAGGCGCTCGGCGTTGGTGACCCGCTGAGCCTCCTCCTCGGATCCCAACTGTGCCTCATCCGCCACTCCGACCTCGATACCCTCCGAAGGCTCCGGAGAGGGTTCGGGATCCGTCGGCACCAGCGGCGAAGGAGTCTCGTCGGGCGTCGTCTCCTCAGGGTCTCTCACCTCCCTGAGGGGGATGAGGCGTGTGCCGTCCAGTGTGGAGGTGGACGTGGTCGGAGACACCAGCCCCACGGACGGGATCAGGAAGGTCCGGGTCGCCACGGAGTAGAGGACGAGGGCCACCAGGTGGACGCCCGCCGAGATCGTCAGGGCGGTCGCCCAGCGCCGCCGCCGGACGGCGGCGCTCCTCCAACCCCGCTGGGCGTGCTCGGGTGGAAGTGCGGGGGGGGAAGGTGGCTGGCTCATCAAGTCGTGGTACACCGCGCAGGAGACCGGTTCCCGAGCGGCTCCCGGAACACAACCGCTCCGGGGGTCCGCTAAGGGAGGTCAGGTCGCGGCCCCCACCGTCCCAGTGAGTTCCTCGCGGACCCGCCCCAGCCGGGCAGCGGCCTCGGTGAGCCGGGCACTGGAAACCGTGAGGGCCACGCGGAAGAAGCCCTCGCCCCCGTCCCCCAGCGCTCCCCCGGGCATGACGATCACACCCTCCTTCTCCACCGCCTGAAGGGCGAAATCTCGAGACGCCATCCCCTTCGGCACCGGGACCCAGAGATACATGGTCGCCTGGGGAATCGTGACGTCGAAGCCGGCTTCCCCCAGGGCCCGGACCGCCGCATCCCTCCTCTCACGGAAGGTGGCCACGTTCCCGGGGACCCACTCGCCGTGGGCTTCGAGGGCGGCCACACCAGCCCACTGCACCGCCCTGAAGATCCCCGTATCCACGAAGCTCTTGACCTTCCTCAGGCCGGCCACCGCCGACGCCGCTCCGGCGACCCAACCCAGCCGCCAGCCGGTCATGTTGTAGGTCTTGGAGAAGGAGTGGAACTCCAGGGCGATGTCCCGAGCACCGTCCAACTCCAGGATCGAGGGCGGGCGATAACCGTCGAAGGCGATCTCCGAGTAGGCGTTGTCGAAGGCCAGGAGGAGGTCGTTGGCGTGGCAGAAGGCCACCACGTCTTCCAGGTACGCCCTGGGCGCGGAGGCCGCCGTGGGATTGTTCGGGTAGTTGAGGTAGAGGATCCGGGCCCGCTTCAAGACGTCGGCCGGGATGTCGTCCAACGGGATCAGGAAGTCGTGCTCCGGTCGAAGCGGAACCTTGTGGACCCGGCCCTTGGCGATCAGGGTGCCGCCTGCGTAGGCCTGGTAGCCCGGGTCGGGCACCACCGCCCAATCCCCCCGGTTCATGAAGACCTGGGGCAGCAGGGCGATGCCTTCCTTGGAGCCGATGAGGGGAAGCACCTCGGCGAAGGGGTCCAGCTCCACGTCGAACCGGTCTCCCATCCACGCGGCGATGGCATCCCGGAGCGCCGGGACCCCCATCTGGAAAGCGTACCGGGAGTTGGCCGGATCGGCCGCCGCGCGGGTGAGAGCTTCGACTACGGCTGGAGGGGGGGAGAGGTCGGCATCACCGGCCCCGAGGTCGATGACATCGACGCCCCGGTCCTCGAGGCTCTTTCGCAGTTCCGGAATCCCCGCGAGGGGATACCCCGGGAGCCTCTTGTAAGCAGCGGAAGGTGGAGGAAGCACGCTTTGACAACCGCAGTTGTGAGGAATCTAGATCGCAGAAACCACCGGACTGGCGACCGAGCCCGCTCCCAGGACCAGGACCTGGACATGATCCCCGGGCTCGAGCGGACCGACTCCCTCCGGGGTGCCCGTGGCGACCAGGTCACCCGCCTCGAGCGTCATGATCCGACTCACGTAGGCGAGGAGATCGGGAATCGGAAACGCCATGTCACCTGAAGACCCCCGCTGCCGCTCAACACCGTTGACGGTGGTGACCACGGTCAGATCTCCAAGGGAATCGACGGGAACCGGCTCACCTACGGGGCAGAAAGTGTCGAACCCCTTCGCACGGGTCCACTGACCATCGGTCCTCTGAAGGTCCCGAGCCGTCACGTCGTTGAGAGGAAGCACCCCGGCCACGGCCTCGGCAGCGGCGGTCGGGGACGCGGCCCGGAGGCGGGATCCGATGAGCACCCCGATCTCTCCCTCGAAGTCCACCCGCCCCACGCCATCGGGGATCACGATGGGTTGGCCCGAGGGAATCAGCGCGGAGGGCGGCTTCAAGAACAGGAGTGGCTCGCTGGGAACCTCGTTCCCGAGTTCCCGGGCGTGGGCGAGGTAGTTCCGGCCCACACAGACGATCTTGGAAGGACGGGGGAACGGGAGCCCGAGCTCCGGAGTCCCGGTCACGTCGGTCAGGACCGGGTGGCGCGGGCGCTGACGAACGTACCGAGGATCGCTCCGGTGCCGGCGATAGCCAGCAGCGCCGCGACGACCCGCCACCAGAATCCCCAGTCAGGCATCCCGGCCGCGATGCCCTCGGCGGCGGACGTGTATGCGCCGTACGCGAGGCCGAGCCAGACGAACCCCACCAGGTAGCCAATGTATCGGGCCATGGATCCCTATTCCTGTGCTGGACGATTCCCTTCCGGACTTGGCGCGAAACTTGGCGAGCGGATGGTCCCGGGACAAGTCTGCGGAGACGCGATCACCTCTCCCCGAAGAAGGACTCCACCCGGTCCCAGATATCCTCGGGGCGGCCCTTGACGAGGGGAGCCGGCGGGAGCGAATCCCTCAGGTACCTACCGTACCTCCGAACGACGATGCGGGAGTCGAGGACCGCCACGATTCCCCGGTCCGTCCGGGCCCGGATCAGGCGACCGAAGCCCTGCTTCAGACGCAGCGCCGCGATGGGCAGCACGTACTCCCAAAAACTGTTCCTGCCCCTGGCCTCCAGTGCCTCGACCCGGGCCTCGGTCAGGGGCTCGGTGGGCACGGGAAAGGGCAGCTTCTGGATCACCAGCCCACGCAACGGCTCCCCCGGAACATCCACCCCCTCCCAGAACGAGGTGGTGCCGAGGAGGATTCCCCGGCCTGATTCCACGAAGCCGTCCAACAGCCTTCCCCTGGGTCCTTCGCCGTGGACGAAGAGCGGCCAACGTCCATCCGCTCCCTCCTCTCGTAGGAACGCCGCAACGGACCGGAGGGCGCGGAACGACGTGAACAGGACGAAGATCCCGCCGTCGGTGATTCCCGCGAGGGTGGAAACGAAGGAGGCCGTCTCCCGCTGGAAACCCTCGTTTCCTCCCCCCGGGTCACCGAGCCCGGAGGGGACGGCCAGGATCACCTGATGCTCGTAGTCGAAGGGAGAGGGAATGGCCAGTTCCGTGATCTCCGGAAGCTCGGATTCCCCTTCCTGGTGCCACTCCTCGGGTTCCTCGGGCGCCGCTCCGATCCCCAGCCGGGACCGGAGGAAGGTGAACGTACCACGGGTCGTGAGAGTCGCGGAGGTGAGCACCACGGTGTCGAGGGGCTCGAACAGGGCCTCTCTCAGCAAGGCGCCGGGCTCCAGGGGCGCCGCACCCAGGGCCAGATTCGTCCGGCGCCCCGCCCCCCTTTGCTCGATCCAGCGGACGAAGCCGTCCTCGTTGGGGCCCGGCGCGAGGACCAGACGGACTCCGTGAGCCCCGGCGGCGAGCCTCCGCTCAACGCTCTGGAGATCCAGGGTCCGGTCCTCCAGGAGGTCGATGAGTTCGGGCTGGGTCTCGATCCCCTCCCGGAGATGGCGGACCTCCCGCTCCAGTTTCGCCATGGCGGCCATCAGCCCGTCGAGGCGGTCCCGGGTGGCGAGTCGCGTGACCGGCTCCGGTCCCCTCTCCGTACCCAGTCGCACCGGCCCGGTGCCCGGGTCGGCCAGGGGCTCCAGATCTTCCACGAGAAGGGAGGTCCTGGCCCGGACATCCTCCAGCGCGGGGCGTATCCTCTCTTCGATCCGTCGGAGGAGTCGAGGCGCCTCTCCCTCCTCGCCACGGCCCATCAGAGCGCCATGCACGGCCGTGAGGATGCCCTTCCCTCTCCGGTCCAGGCGGGACAGGGTCCTGAACAGGCCGACTCGGGTGACCTCGACGCCCAGGTGGGAGGTCGCGGCCTCCTCCACGTTGTGGGCCTCGTCCAGGATGAGCCGGGAATAGGGCGGCAGGACCGCTCCGGTCTTGAAGTTGTTGGTGGAGATCCGAACCGACAGGTCCGAGAAAAGCAGGTGGTGATTCACCACGAGAACGTTGGCCGAGGCCGCTTCACGCCGGCTGCGCTGATAGAAGCAGCGCTGGAAGTGGGGACACCGGGCTCGGAGGCAGATGTCCGCGTCACTCTTCACCTCGTCCCACACCTCCTCGGAGGGCACCGTGGCCAGGTCCGAAAGCGAGCCGTCCTCGGTCGTGTCCAGCCACTCGATCAATCCCCTCAGCTCCTCTCCACGATCTTCGTCGAAGAGGGACTCCTGGGCACGGGCGGCAAGGAGAGCCCGCCGGATGGAGACGTAGTTGGAACGGCCCTTCACCAGGGCCCAGGAGATCGGCTCCTCCAGGAGAGACGATACGACCGGGAGGTCCTTTCCCACCAACTGCTCCTGGAGGTTGATGGTCCCGGTCGAGACCACCGCCCGCTCCCCGTTCCGGACGGCCCAGACCGCGGCGGGGAGGAGGTAGGCCAGGGATTTCCCGGTCCCGGTGCCGGCCTCCACAAGGGTCACCCCCCCTTCATTGAAGGCAGAGGCCACGGCGGTCAGCATCTGGCGCTGTCCGGGCCGGTCCTCGAACCCGGCGAACACGGCAGACAGGGTCCCGCCAGGGGCGAGGAGGGATGCCAATGCCTCAGGGTCCAGCCTCTCGATTCGCCGGGGCTGGGGCGGCTCGACCACCACGTACATCTCGGTGGCTTCGTTGTTCACCAGGGCACTGCCCAAGCCCTCGTCGAAGATCCGGGCGGCCACCACCAGATCCGCCGCCGAGGGTTCGAGAACGCCGGAGGGATGGTTGTGGATCATGATGGCGCCCTGGGGGGCGTCCTTTGCAGCGGCCAGGACCGCCCCCTGGTTCCCCCTGGCCACCGCCCGGGGGTCCACGACCATTCCGTCCTCCGTGACCTCGGCCAGGAAGCACACCTCCCGCCCCCCCGCCCGGGCGACCTCCACCCGGATCACAGAGGCGGCCCCCGGATCGAGCCGGACCGAGCGGCCTCCGAGGGCACCGGATGGTTCAGTGCCGCCGGGGGAATCGGGGCCTCGAGGCTGATCCAGGGCGGCTGGGGGGTCGTTCTTGGTGGGCATGGAAGAAGGCGCTACTCGGTCTTGAGTTCCTTCTTCTTGGCGGCCGGGAAGAGGACGTTGTTCAAGATCAGGCGGTACCCCGGGGAGTTGGGGTGCAACGCGAGGTCGGTGGCCGGGTCCCCGATCTGGTGCTCCGGATCCTCGGGGTCGTGCCCTCCGAAAAACGTCCAGGTCCCCTCCCCCAGCGCACCGTGGATGTACTTGGCCCACTCGCCTTCCCGAGCAAGAATGGTCACTCCCGGCTTCAGACGATCGACCCGGAACGATGTGGTCAGGCCGTAGAAATCGGCCATGACCGATTCATGGTTTTGCGTGAGCATGGAAGCGACGGGATCGAACTTGGCGCTGAACTCGAAGAGCGTGAACGCCCCGAGTTCCGCACGCCACGGCGTGTTGACCTGGTGGCCGTCGATGTCCGAGAACGCGCTCACCGTAGGCGAGACCTGGATCTCCCCGTCCCGAAACGCCATGGTCCGGCTCCAATCCATCCTATGCGTGGCCTCCGGGTCCGGAGGCGTGCCGTCGGCGAACGCCGCCGCGATATCCACGTTCCCGGCGGCCAGGGCCAACTCCAGGGTCTCGGTGGCGGAACACATGGCGAACAGGAACCCGCCTTCGGCCACGTAGTCCCGGATCCGCCGCGCCACGGCCTTCTTGAGCTCCGGAACCGAGGCGTAGCCCAGAGTCCGGGCGACCTGCTGGTTCCGCTCGATCTCTTCCTGGAGCCAGGATGCGCCCGCGTAGGTCATGTAGAACTTGGAATACTGTCCCGTGAAATCCTCATGGTGCAGGTGCAGCCACTCGAACTCCGACAGTTCCCCACCCACGACCTCGGGATCCCAAACGGTCTCGTACTCGATCCCGGCGTAGGTGAGAGCCATGGTCACCGCGTCGTCCCATGGAGTGGAATTCGGGGGGGTATAGATGGCGATCTTGGGAGCCTTCTCCAGGATCACGGACTCCATGTTGGATTCTGCGATCAGCCCCCGGATCGTCGCTACCTCGGGAGGACCCAGGGGCTGCACCGTGACGCCCCGGAGGGCCGCCTCACGACGAACCGACTCGGTGTCGGGGAGGAGAAACGCCCCTCCCCGGTAGTTGAGTAGCCACTCCCCGCGGCCGCCCCCCTCCAGCGTGACGTAGGTCAGCCCATACGCTCTGAGGTGGTTCGTCTGAGCCCGGTCCATGGGAACCAGGAGGCTCTGCCCCGAGGCCCGACCCGCCAGGAGCCAGAGGCCGGCCGACACGGCCAGGCCCGCCAACAGGATTCGAAGTGGGCCTCCTCCGCCGCGCAGGGGACCGGGGCCCGCCCCGGAACCGGCCGGGGGATCCGGCCGCCGCCTGGTCAGGCCCCTCACGGCCGGCTCCCCTGGGACCGGATTCGATCCAGCTCCCGTCGTGCGGCGGGTACGATGGGGCTGTTCGGCCGGGTTACGATGAGGTTCTCCAGCAGCCCAATGGCCTCGTCTCGGCCCTCGGGCCGTGCCGCCCGACTCATGGCCAGGTAGAGCGCCGCTTCCGGGGCCTCCGGGGCGTCGGGGAAGTCTTCGATGAGGGTGGTCCAGGCAGCCTCGGCCTCGTCGGACAGACCGTGCCCCGACGCGATCCTCCCCGCCAGCGCCACGAGACCGGCCTGCTCCGGGTCGGGAAGTCCGGATCGGCCCGATTCCACCTCGGCTACGGCTTCGGCGGCCGCGCCCCGATGGGCAAGGACGGTGGCCGATGCGGCGATTTGCTGGCCCGCAGCGGAGGACCGATCCAGGAGGGCGACCAGTGCGATGACGTCGGTGGCCTGACCGGCCGGGAGCCCGGCCAGGGCGCTCAGGAGGTCTTCCCTGGCGTCGGCCGGGTCCCCTCCGGCCAGGATCAGATAGGCCCGCTCCAGTGAGCTGGCGGGACCGTCCACCCCCTGGAGGGCGACGACCGCCCCGGCCAGGTCCCCTTCCGCCTGGAGGCGCACGGATACCAGAGCAGCCAACGGATCCAGTTCGGACGCATCCGGGAACTCCTCTTTGAACGCCTCCAGTCCGGACGAGATCGACTCGGTATCCAACGGCCTCATCTCGGCTTCCAGCCTCAGACCCTGTGCCAACGTGCGTCTTCGTTCCGGGGATCCCTCCCGAAGTCCGGCCGCCGCGGACTGCCAGGAGTCGAGGGCCGTGACGGTATCCCCCACCAGAAGTGCCACGTCCCCGATCCTGCGGTCCAGGGCCCGGGTCTCGCTCTCGACCTCCGACGTGGCGCGCAGGGCCTGGAGCGCCCACAAGGTCACCGAATCGATACGCCGCTCCTCCGCCCTGCGGGCCAGTTCGCTCATGAATGTCCTGCGCCCCGCCGGGTCCATCCCGGAGCTCGCCTCGTCGGCCAGGCGGATGGTTTCGTCATCCAGGCCACCCTCCAGGGCGAGCTGGGTGGCGACCCGGAGTCGACCGGTAGGCTCGTCGGGCCCGCCCAGGGAGGCGAGCATGGGCTCGAGAACGACCTCCCTCTCGCCCTCCAGCCGGGAGACCCTGCGGAGCACGGCGGGGCCGTTTTCTCCGGCCGGGCCCACCGCCTCGGCCCAGGCCCTCCCGGCCTCTTGGAATGCACCATCCTCGAAGTGCAGGTCTCCCAGGTCCAGGGCGAGGTCGTACCCCCCCTCCGCCGCCTCAATGCCCTCTTCGAGAACGTCCACGGCCGACCGGTGGCCCAGGACCTCTCCCAGGATCCGGGCGACCTCCCGGTAGGGCTCAACAGCCGAGGGATCCCGGTGGATCCAGTCCTCTCCTTCCGCCCTGACCGCCTCCAGGGAATCCACCTCGACCAGCACCCTCAACTTGAGGTAGCGGGGCCCGGTGGACGCAGGCGCCGCCTCGAGGAACCGATCGGCGTAGGGGAGCACCTCCACCACACGGCCCTGGCCCCGCAGTACGCGTTCCAGTGCGAAGAGCGCCCCCGGGGAGGTGGGGGAATCGTTCAGGACCCCCTTCAACGCCCGTTCCGCTCCCTCATAGTCGCCCACGGACTCCAGGGCAGCGGCTTCTCTGAGGGCCCGGGACTCCTCGGTCTGGGCATCCGCCGAATACACCACGGCCCCGGTGAAGGCCAGCCCCAGGGCCACGCCGGTGAGCCGCCTCAAGAGCCGCCTCACGAGCCGCCTCCCCCGGACCCGGTCCCGGCGGGTCCCGCCGGACCGGGTCCGGCCACGCCACCGCGCCCCCGGTTCAGCCGCTCGAAGTACTGGAGGATCAGCTCCCTCTGCCCGGGAGACAGGCCGGCCAGCTCGGACCGATCGGGGAACGGGATCATCGCCCCGCCCAGCTCCGACGGACCCAGGGCCTCTACCGGGTTTCGGAGCACCGCGTCGGGCCCCTCGGACCGGCGCTCCTCCGCGAACTCGTCTTTCTGGAGGCTTCGCCCGGCGTCCAGGAGCCGGTGGAACAGCTCCTCCTGCCGCTCCACCGTGGTCGCGTCCAACCGGCCGGACTCCAGTTCCCGGGCCAAGGCCTCGGCGGCTTCCGCCAGGGCCTGGAGGTCGCCCAGAGCTTCGTCCTGGCCGCCCGGGTCCTTCGCCAGGTCTCCGAGTTCACCCGCCACCGCCTCCTGTCCCTCGGCGATCTGCTGGGCCTGGGCCTCGCGGGCGGCCTGACTCAGCTCCATGGGGACGACCGACTCCGACTGGTTGGTGAGCTCCCCCTGCTGCTCCGCCAGTTGCTGGAGCTGTTCGAGCATCTGCTGAGAGGGGTCGCCGGGCCCCGGGTTGTTGAGGGCCTGGGCGCCGGCCATGGCCTGGAGGGCGATCCGGTTGAGGCTTTCCACCGCCCCCTCGGACGCGGCATGGGGCGTCGGGCCGGGCCGGCGCCCCCCCCGCTCCATGGCCTCGACCGTTCCCTGCACGGACCGCATGGCCCGACCGATCACCTCGGACAGCTGCTGCCCCACATCGGGGGCCTCCCGGGTCGTCACCGCCGTCTGCTCCGCCATGTTCCGAAGACCCTCGAGGATCGCAGCCTGTTCACCCCGGAGCTCCGCGAGTTCCGTCTGGGTCGCGGCCCTCATGCTCTCCTGGAGGTCGCCCTGCTTTCGGGCGAGGGCCAGGGCATCGTTGGTGATCCGCGTCATGGCTTCCTGGAGCTCCTGCATCTGACGCTGGGCCATCTCCTGCTGCGACCGCTGAAGCCGTTCCGCGGCCTCGCTCATTTTCTCGGAGGCCTGGGCCGCGTTGGAGGCCGCCGCACCGGTCTGGCCTGCCGCCATCATCTCGGCCGACCGGTCCATCTGGTCGCCCGCGGCCCGGGCCTCCTCACGGGCCTGGCCCACCTCGTCACCGGAGGCCTCGTCCCCCATTCTGTTGAGTTGTTCCTGAAGCTCCCCCAAACGCTGCTCGAGATCATCCGCTCTCTCGCTCAGCTCGCCTTGCTTGCCGCCGAGGTCCGCCGGGCTCTGGGCTTCCTCCATGGCGGCGGACAGAAGCTCCTCTTCACGGGCGAGGGTCTCGGCTTCCTGGGTGACCGACCGAAGCTCCTGTTCGGTCGCCGCCTGTTGGAACCGCTCCAGCGCCCGCTCCAACTGCTCCCGGAGCTGGCTCTGGCGCTCCCCGAGGTCCTCGAGAGCCCGGGTGGCATCGGCGTTCTCCATCTCACCCAGAGAAGCGGCCACCGAGTCCAATCGCTCCCGGATCTCCTGGTCCGCGATCTCCTGGAGGATGGACTCCAGTTCCTCGAGCTGGCGTTGGAGTTCGGCGTCGGGGAGCCCAGCCTCGCTCAGGTCTTCCGCCAGATCTCCCAGCGCCTGCCCCAGGGAGTCGACGGCCTCCATCATCTCCCGCTCCGACTCGAGGGTACGGCGCAGGTCTTCCCGTTGATCAAACCCCAACGAGCCCTCCTGAGCCCGCTCTCGGGGATCCGCGTTCGGGTCGTCTCTAGACTCCGCATCCGCCTGGCGCTCCAGATCCCGAGCCTCCGATGCCAACGCCTCCGCGGCCTTCGCCAACGCCTCCAGCTGCCGGGCCGCCTCGGTCATCTCCTGCCCGGCCTCCTGCCTCAGGAGGGCTTCGTCGGGAAGCCACAGGGAGAGCTCGACGACGGGAGAACGCCCGCCGCCGGGCCGGTTGTCCACGGCCCATGCCGTCAACCTCACCGTGTCACCTGGAGCCAGTTCCCAGCCACTCACATCCAGGACCGGGCGGAAGAGCAGATCCCGGGCCCCACCGCCGGAGATGGTCTGACGCACCGGGTCCCCGATCCGGCCCAGGGATCCCACCCGCCACGCCTCCATCTCGAGACGCTCGATCCCATAATCGTCCAGGGCCTCCAGGAGCAGAGGCTGGCGTCGACTGACGGGAAGGAGGGTGTCCGAGGCCGGCAGTACGAAGCGGAGCGCAGGGAGGCGGTCGTCCACGAGGGCCACCGACAGGCCCGGAGGCGCCTCTTCCGGTGCCCTGCCCTGGTCGTCCCGGATCTCCCACGCCAGAGTCGCATCGGACCGGGGGATCCACCGCCCCGAGAACCCGTACCCTTCCACGTCGAATCCCGGCAGGGGCCCCTCGGCTCCCCCGTCGGTCAGGGACACCTCGGAAAGGGAACGGGACGCCCGTCCTTGGATGCGGATCGAAGTGCCCCGGGGGATCACCAGGGGCGGCGGATCTCCCACCAATTCCGTGGACCCCATCCCGGTGTGGGGTGGAAAGGACAGACTCAGGGTCAGCCCCGTGAGGATCAGAGGGTCCAGCAGCTCCACCGCGAACGGGCCGGCCAAGGCGCCATCGGGCCCCGCAACGCTGTAGGTGAACGGTGTTCGGACCCCCGGGAACCGATGGGCCGCTCGCCCCTCCGCGACCGAGAGGGTCCGGGACTCACGGACCGCCCCCGCCGCCTCCCAGGCGATCTCCACCGAGTCCCTTCCCTCCGCGAATACCCGGACGTTCAGGTCCTCGCTCCGAAGTAACGTGGCGTCTCCGGGCTCGACCCGGAGCGGAGGAAGGGCGGGCTGGGCGGCCACCGCCACGGGAGCGGCGAGCCCCCGCCAGGCGTCCATGGAGCGAGTCGGGGAGAGGATGAGAACCGCGATCAGGGGGAGGGCGAGCGCGCCGCCCAGTAGCAGCCCCCTCCTCCGCCACGTCTGTGCGGCTCGCGCCGGGCGACCCGCCATGGAGAGGGGGTCTTCGGGCAGACGCGAGAGGAGACCGGACTCGGCGAGCCGGGCGAGGGAGGGGGATACGCCCGGCGGCAGCCTCCGGCCCAACTCAAGGGATCCTCCGACCGTTCCCGGGTCCAGACCGACCGCCGCCTCCACGTGACGGGCGAGCCTTCTCTCGCCAAGCTCCCTCCTGAGCCACCGGCGGGCCCCGAGGAGTACTCCGGCCGCACCGAGGAGGAGGAGGCCGTCGAGCGCCAGGGGTACAAGAGTTCCGGGCCGCCATCCCTCGGTGCCCACCAGGAACCAGGCGATGAGGAGAACCGCCTCCAGACCGAGGAGCACCCAGAGACCGGCTCCCGTCAGGGTCGTCCGGAAGACCCAATCTCGGGCTCTCTGGACGCGGTCCGCGAGCCCCCGACCCCCCGCCATCACCGTCCGCCCTGTCCGAGGGCGAACAGGAACAGGTTCACGCCCATTCTGAGGGCGGCCTCCCGGGCCTCCAGGGAGTCGTCGTGGACGCCCTCGTCTTCCCAACCGTCGCCCAGGTCCGACTCGAAGCTGTAGAACACCAGCAGGCGGCCCCGGTGGAAGATCCCCAGGGCCTGGGGTGGGGCCCCATCGTGTTCGTGGATCTTCGGCAACCCCTCCGGGAGGTCGTAGAACACGTGGAAGACGGGATGCTCGGGCGGGAGTTCGACCAGCGGTAGGTCAGGAAAGGTGGCCTGGAGTTCCGTCCGCAAGGACTCGTCCATGCCATAGTTGTCGTCAGCGTGCAGAAACCCTCCACCCAGGAGGTGCTCGCGGAGTGCCCGCCGCTCCTCGCCAGAGAACCGAACGTTGCCGTGCCCCGTCATGTAGAGGAAAGGATGGTCCGGCAGATCGGGATCGAGGAGTGCCACCGTCGGTGCCCGATGTACCGTGGGGATCCCCGTGCGGACCTCGATCTCCCTCAGAAGGTTGGGAAGCGAGGACGGGTTCGCGTACCAGTCTCCGCCGCCATCGTAGCTGAGGCGCGTGATGGTCAGGACGGTATCCCCGCGAACGGACGGCGGCATGGGGTCACCGATGGGGACCGCGGGGGCGGGCCCGGGGGCCCCGACCCCGACCAGGAACCATCCCAACGCCAGGGAAAGGCCGAGGGTCCGACAGATCATCCCTCCTCTCCTCCTCCGCGCAGCTCCTGAATGATCTGATACGCCCGGTTCCGGGGAATGCCCAGTCGTCGGGCCACGTCCTTCGCGACCTGGGACGGCCGCGTTCCCTCCTCCAGCTGAGACCGGGCGAGGGCGACCGCGGCCTCACGGTCAGCTTCGGGTCGGGACCGGCGCTCTCCCGGCGCCACGACCACCACCACCTCGCCGCGAGGTGGTTGATCATCGTAGTAGCCTGCGGCCTCCCCCAGAGTTCCTCGAAACACCGTCTCGTGGAGCTTGGTCAGCTCACGAGCGACGCATACGAGCCGTCCGCTCCCTGCCACCTTCGCCAGGTCCCGGAGCAGGCGCCCCACCCGCTCGGGGGACTCGAAGAGGAGGGCGGTCTCTTCCGAGTCGGCCACTCGATCCAGGAACGCGGCACGTTCAGCTCCGGAGCGGGGAGGAAACCCGAGAAAGACGAATCGGTCCGCGGGAAGCCCGGACACCACCAGGGCGGCCAGGGCCGCCGAGGGACCGGGAAGGGGAGAGACCCGGTGACCGGCGTCGATGACTCCCGCGACGAGCCGCTGGCCCGGATCCGAAACCAGAGGAGTACCGGCGTCGCTCACCAGCGCCAGGTCCTCCCCGGAATCGAGCCAGGACAGCACCTGGCTGAGGCGTTCCGCCTCGTTGTGCGCGTGGAGGGAGACCAGTGTGCCCCGAATGCCAAGGTGGCTCAGAAGAACCCGGGTCCGCCGGGTATCTTCGGCGAGGATCCGCTCCACCTCACCGAGTACCCTGGCGGCACGTCCGGTGAGGTCCTCCAGGTTGCCGATGGGGGTGCTGACGACGAAGAGGGTGGCCATGACCCGGCAAGGTGACGGTGGTGGGCCATCCGCGCCAGAACGAACGGGGCGGCGCGGACCCCGTCCGCGCCGCCCCGCCCCATCCAGGCCGAAGCCGGGTCAGACGTGCTCTTGGATCTTCGACTCCAGAACGGCCTTGGGCACCGCACCGATGACGGTGTCTACGTGCTGTCCGTCCTTGAAGAAGAGAACCGAGGGGATGGAGCGGACCCCGAACTGGGCGGCCGTCCTCGGGTTCGTGTCCACGTCGAGCTTTCCGACTCGGACTCCTTGCTCGTCATATTCCCCTGCCAACTCCTCGATCAACGGCGCGATGATCCGGCAGGGGCCACACCAGACCGCCCAGAAGTCCACCATGGAAAGTCCCTGGTGTCCTCCGATCTCGTCGGCGAAGTTGGTATCGGTCACGGTGACGATGTTGTCGCTCGCCATCTTGGCTGTTCTCCTTGGATTCTCTTTCCGGCCGGTTGATTTCGATGAATGCGTATCCGATCGATCACGTCGCGGTGGCCGTCTCTTCCCTGTCCGACGCGGTTCCGATGTTTGAACGCCTGTCGGGCGCAAGCGGTTCCCCGGTCGAGGCGTTGCCCGCCCAGGGGGTGAACGTCGTCTTCGTCGGGAGCGTGGAACTCCTGGAGCCCCGGGGCCCCGACACGACCGTAGCCCGCTTCCTCGATCGGCGCGGTCCTGGTCTACACCACATTGCATACCGGGTGCCAGACATTCGGGAAGCGCTCGAGAAATTCGCCCACGAAGGGTACCGCCTCATCGATTCGGAACCCAGGCCGGGGGCCGGGGGCCATGAGGTGGCATTCCTCCACCCGGCCTCCACAGGGGGCGTCCTGATCGAGTTGGTGGAGCGCTAGCTGGAGGTCACCTTCACCAGGTCGATCTCCTCGATGAGCCACGACCCGGAGTCGGCCAGGACCACCAGGAACGCCACATCCTCGATCAACTCGCCTCGGACCGTGAGATCCACCCCGAGCCGGACCGTGGTTCGCTCCCGTCCCGGGACCCTCCGCTGACTCCGGATGGTGAAGTCCTCGTGCTTGAGGATCAGGGCGATGGCGTTCATGCGCAATTCCACGTCCTCACGGGAATTCCGGTCCCCGAACGGGCCTTCGGACGTCCCGAACAGCCTTCCCATGGATGCCCATTCGTCGGCGTTCACCGCGGAGAGGAATTGCTCTACCGTGAGCGCTGGCGCCACCTCGATTCCCGCTGCGGGTGGTGGGGGGCTTGCCCCGCGTCCCACCTCCTGGGTGGTGCACGCGGCGAAGGCTATGGCCACCCCGGCAAGGACGGGAACCTGGAATCGGTTGGGTCGCATGGGTCGGTCTCTGGTGGGTCCGGGGATGGGGACTGGAGGGCCTTGATGGACGTTAGGTCCCGTCGCGCTCGAAGGTCAACTCCCCATCTTCGCCCTCTGCGGTGACGCGCACCACCGCACCCTGCTCCACCCCCTCCGCCAGGAGGTGGCTCGCCAGGGGGTCCTGGATCAGACGCTGGATCGCCCGCTTGAGCGGCCGAGCGCCGAAAGCCGGGTCGTATCCCTCCTCGACCACCCGGTCCCGGGCCGTGGCGTCCACCTCCAGAACGACCCCGGCGTCCAGGGCGAGGCGGGACACACGAGCCAGCTGGAGATCCACGATCCTTCTCAGGTCCTCTCGGCCCAGTGGCTTGAAGAGGATCACGTCGTCCACCCGGTTCAGGAACTCAGGGCGGAACCGCTGGCGTAGCTCTCGGAGCACCGTCTGTTCCAGTTCCTCCCAGGCCACGGGGTCGTCGGACGCTCGGCCCGCCTGCTCCAGGATCAGGTGGCTACCGATGTTCGAGGTCATGATGATGACCGTGTTCCGGAAGTCCACCGTCCGGCCCTGAGAGTCGGTGAGCCGACCGTCGTCCAGGATCTGAAGGAGGAGATTGAACACATCCCCATGGGCCTTTTCGATCTCGTCGAATAGGATCACCGCGTGGGGACGCCGGCGCACCGCCTCCGTGAGCTGACCACCCTCCTCGTACCCGACGTATCCGGGGGGTGCGCCGATCAACCGGGCGACGGCGTGCTTCTCCATGTACTCGGACATGTCGATCCGCACCATGGCCCGCTCGTCGTCGAAGAGGAATTCGGCCAGGGCCCGGGCCGTCTCCGTCTTTCCCACGCCCGTGGGCCCCATGAAGATGAACGAGCCGATGGGGCGGTTCGGATCCTGGAGGCCCGCCCGGGAGCGGCGCACGGCGTTCGAGACCGCCCGGACGGCGGGGCTCTGCCCCACCACCCGCTCCCCCAGCAGATCCTCCAGGTGGGTCAGGCGCTGTCGCTCGGACTCCAGGAGCCGGGTGACCGGGATTCCGGTCCACTCCGAGATCACGGCTGCGATGTCGTCGTCATCCACCTCCTCCTTCAAGAAGCTGCCCTCGGCCTGGATCTTCTGGAGCCGTTCCTGGGCCTGATCGATCTCCTCTTCCAGCCGCGGAATCTCCCCGTACTGCATCTCGGCGGCCTTCTGGAGGTCCGCGGAGCGGGTGGCACGCTCCTGCTCCACCCGCGCAGCATCCAGCCGCTCCTTCAGATCCTGGATCGTGCGGATCGCGTCCATCTCAGACTGCCAGCGGGCCTTCATGGAAGAACTGGTCTCCCGCAGGTTCCCCAACTCGGCTTCGATGGCCTTGCGCCGGTCCACCGCCGTGCGGTCCTTCTCCTTCGCCAGGGCCTCACGCTCGATCTCGAGTTGGGTCACTCGCCGCTCCACTTCGTCGATTTCCTTGGGCAGGGAGTCGATCTCGATCCTGAGCCGGCTCGCAGCCTCGTCGATGAGATCGATGGCCTTGTCCGGGAGGAACCGTCCGCCGATGTAGCGGTCGGAGAGCCTGGCGGCGGCAACCAGGGCGTCGTCCTTGATCCGAACCCCATGATGGACCTCGTAGCGGTCCTTCAGGCCCCGGAGGATCGCGATGGCGTCGTCCACCGAGGGCGGAGCCACGAAGACCGGCTGGAAGCGGCGCTCCAGTGCCGGGTCCTTCTCGATGTGCTTCCTGTACTCGTCCAGGGTGGTGGCCCCCACCATCCGGAGAACCCCCCGGGCGAGGAGCGGCTTCAACATGTTCCCCGCGTCCACCGCACCCTCGGCGGCGCCGGCCCCCACGATGGTGTGCAGCTCGTCCACGAAGACGACGTAGCGGCCCTCGGAATCCTCGATCTCCTTGAGGGTGGCCTTCATCCGCTCCTCGAACTCGCCCCGGTACTTGGCCCCGGCCAGCATGGCCGAGATGTCCAGGGAGACGAGGCGCTTGTCGGCCAGGGAGGAGGGGACGTCCCCATGGACGATCCGCTGGGCGAGCCCCTCCACGATCGCGGTCTTCCCCACCCCGGGCTCCCCGATGAGGACCGGGTTGTTCTTGGTCCTCCGGGCGAGGACCTGGACCACCCGACGAATCTCCTCATCCCGGCCGATGACGGGATCCAGCTTTCCCCGGCGCGCCAGGTCGGTGAGATCCTGACTGAAGCGTTCCAGGGCCTGATACGTGTCTTCGGGGTTCTGATCGGTGACCCGGTGGGCCCCCCGCACCCCCTCCAACGCCTCGAGGACAGCCTCCCGGGTGGCGCCCGCCTCCGAGAGGACCCGGCCGGCGTCGTCCTTCTCCGTCGTGAGCCCCACCAGGAGGTGCTCCGTGGAGACGTACTGGTCGCCCAGGTCTCCGGCCACCGACTCAGCATCGTCCAGGGCGCGGTTCAGCGCGCGGGAGATCTGGGGATCGGAGCCTCCCTCCACCCGGGCTCGCCGGTCCATTTCCCCCAGCACCCGATCCCGGATCGCCGCGACCGTCACGCCGAGCTTCTGGAGGACGGGCGTCACGATCCCGTCCTTCTGGGACAGGAGGGCGTGGAGGAGATGGATCCCTTCGATCTCGGGATTCTGCCTGCGGCGGGATTCGTTGGCGGCGGCCTGGATGGCCTCGCCGGCCTTCACGGTAAGTCGGTCGAAGCTGAGCATGCTCTTCCTACCCTGGGCTCCTTCTCCACCGGCGACCCCGGTCGCTGCCTAAGTGGCAGCAACCCGAGTATGACGGCAGACTCAATAGGTCATAACGACATGTTTTGCATCGTTTTAGATGCGATGACCTCTTAGAGTTTCAAGAAGCGGGCCAGTCGGGGCACAGGTCAGCGCACCCCTCAGTTCACGACCCGCTTCACCAGAGAACCGGCCGGCAGTCGCTCGTCCGCTCCGACCCGGTTCAGCTGGAGCACCACCCCGTCCTCGACGGTGGAAGGATATCTGCGGAGGAACTCTGCGGCGGTCATGGCGGAGGGGAGCGTGACGATCTCGAGCCGGTCGGGGGTCACTCCCAGCACATCCGCGTCGGTCTCCTCCTGGAAGCTCTCAATGGCCGCCGTCAGCACGGCGGAACGGGACGCCCACACCGCGCTGGACGCGTAAGCCAGCAACTCGTAGGTCAGCTCACCCCATTTCACGTAGGCGACCAGACCGTCTAGGGTCCCCTGCTCCGTTTCCGCGCGGAACCGGGCACGAACCGCCGGAAGGCCGTGAATCGAGGCCTCGGACCTCTCTCCGGCCTGAACGCCTTCTGGGGCGAGGAACTCCGCCAGGGCGCCCGCGGGATCGTTGGTGGTGGCCACCGCCAGGACGATCACCGCGTCCTCCTGGGGGCTGATGGCGGCCACCGCCTGCTTGCTGTTCTGTGTCCTCCATCCGGAGGGGAAGCGCATGCGGAAGGCCAGATCGGGGTGATGGAAGAGGCCCTCCTCGAAGTATCCCTCCCGGGGATTTTCGCCGACCACCATCCCGTCCAGAATGGCCAGGAAGCGCTCCCGACCCACGATAGCGTCGCCGAAGTCCCCGCCCGCCGCCTCCCGGGCGTGGATCTGGTCGAGAATCCGCTGCTCCCGGTTGTCCGGATTGGGATGGGTAGAGAGCCACTCCGGGATCTGGTCGCCGCCGCCGGACGCCACCGTCCCCAGCATGGAGAACACGCTGGCGTGGTGATACGGATCGTACCCTAGCGCCGTCATGTAGCGGAGGCCCAGGTCGTCGGACTGCATCTCGTCGTCCCGACCGAACTTGAGGGTGGCCAACTGGAGGGCCTGGCCCAGCAACTGGGAGTTCGCCCGCACCTGAGGTGAGAGGATCATTCCGACTCCGGCTCCTACCTGGAGGAGCTGCTGCCGACTGATCTGCTCCACCGAATGCCGGGCCGTGACGTGACCGATCTCATGGCCCAGGACGCCGACGAACTCGGCTTCCGATCGCATGTACACCATGATCCCCCGGGTCATGTAGATGAACCCACCCGGCAGAGCGAAGGCGTTGATCAGCGGATCGTCCAGCACGGTGAATTCCCAGGGGAGATCCGGCCTCTCGGAGATGGCCGCCATACGGACGCCCAACCCATCGAGATACTCCTGGACATCCACGCTGGGGTATTCGCCCATGGACCCCACGATGGCGGGGTGGCTCTCCCGCCCCATCTCGATCTCCTGGGACTCGCTCACCAGGGAGAACATGCGCTCCCCGGTAGCCGGATTCACGGCGCAGGACCCGAGCAGGAGGGCGAGTGCGGGCCAGACGACCCTGGGCGACTTCCTCGTGGGACGCATGGTAGGATCTCCTCGTCTAGCTTCCGGCGCCGAACAGGATGGCGTTGGTGTAGGGCTGGAATGCAGCGTACCAGAACACCCGGAACAGGGGGTCGTCTGCGAACAGAATGACGCTCCCCGAACCGAGGCCGGCCTGGATCAGCCACGAGCTCCTCGACAGACGCTCCAGGTTCTCCTGGGAGATCACGCCGCTCAGCTTCTGCAACTCCGGGGGGAAATACACCGGGGATTCGAATTCCTCATCCGGCTCGAAACCGAAACCGCCGGAGAGCACGAAGGCCTCCTCCGGCCGCCCGTCGAGGCCGACACCGAATGCCAGCGGATGGGCCGGATCCAGGGCCACGGGCAGGATCGTTCCCGGAACGTCGGAGAGCCAGCGATCCCGGTCTCGCTGGTCCCGGGTCCAAAGCGCCCGGTCCAGCCGCTCGTCCTCGTCGAGTTCGTCCCGTTCCTCGGTCCGGACCTCGATGTCCAGGAGGCTACGACCCAGTGCTCGGGCGGAGCCGTCGACGGCCACCAGCACACCGCCGTCCTCGATCCAATCCTGGAGCGCCTCGAATCCCCGGTCCCCCAGGACCCCCATCAGTCCCCGACCACCGGGCGCGATGAGCACGTCGAACTCGTCCAGGTCCAGCGAGGCGAGGTCCGAGACCAGGATCTGGTGGAACGGGATCCCGAGCCGGTGCTCCAGGAAGAACCAGTGGGCTCCCATGGACGTTGGCGTCGTGCCCTCCCCCGAGAGGAGCCCGACGGTCGGCAGGCTCAGGGCGATCCGGTCCCCGCTGCCCAGGTCCGGCCCCTGCTCGGTGACTCCCGTGGCGATGGGATGGGCCACACCGGAGAGCCCGGCTGCAGCCATCTTGTCCTCGAGGTCGGCGTTGAATCCTCGAGGGAGAAAGACGGTGCCCCGGGGGAACGCTTCGCCGCCCAGTCGGAACGTGTCGGTCATGGCGTACGCCACGCCCTCGGCCTCCAGGAAGTCCACCAGGCCCGGCGCGGCGCCGAAGTCGGGCCGGACCAGATAGCCGTATCGTGCGTCGCCCGGATCCCCGAATAGGGCGGCGTGCCCCTCCGGTCCCTGCCAGATATCGCTCGGGGCGTCGCCGGTCGTGTGGGCCTCCACCCCATAGACGTAGGGCAGCGACCAGGAGGTGATGTCGTAGGTCGACTCGGCGTCCAGGAAGAACTCCGGCCAGAGGAGCGCCATGGCGAGCCGTCCTCTGGGCTGGCGGGCCTTGACCCGGAAGGTCCCGGCGGGGAATTCCGAGCGGGACTCGAAGCCAGGATGGTTCACAGCCTCGACCCGGAAGGACTCCGTCGCGGATTCCACCTCGATTCCCTGTCCCCGGAGGAGCTCGATCAGGGCGTGGATGGATCCCGGACGGTCCCCTGGCACCAGCAGGACGTCGGTGAACCCTTCGTCCACCGTGCGGTGGAACTCGGCGAACCCCTGCATCAGATCTGCCTTGCCCCCGGCGGCGGTGCGTAGCGTGGCCTTCCCCGCCGTCCGGTGGTGGGCCGCCCGGTCGGCGAGCGTGAGCGTGGTGCCGTCGGGTCGATCCACGGCCAGGGCGCCGAACCCCCCTCCGGCCTGCTCGTACGTCATGCCGATGGCACCGGTGAGGGACGGCCAGGAGTCCCCGTACCCCGGGTAGAACAGGTCGAAATTCTGGCGTGTGAAGTACAGCCAGCCTTCAGCGTCGAAAGCCTCGGCGTTGCCCGCCCCGATCCTCTCGCCCCACTCCAGGATGTGGTCCGGGTAGATGGGGTTGATGGGCTTCGCGGCCGGGAAGAAGAAGTACTCGGACCTCCACCCCATTTCATGGAAGTCCACGTGCACCAGGGGGGTCCAGCGGTCCCAGGTCTCCAACCGCGCCCGGGTCTCCTTCTGGGTCATCCACGCCCAGTCCCGGTTGAGGTCGAACAGGTAGTGGTTGTAGCGCCCCCCCGGCCAGGGCTCCCGATGCTCCCGGGCGGCGGGGTTGGGGTCGGGGACCACCCCCCGGGCCTGCTGGTATCCGCCCACGTATCGAGCCCGACCGTCGGGATTCACCATGGGATCGAGCACCACCACCAACTCCTCCAGGACGCCCTCGGTGTCCGCGGACCCCCTGGCCAGATCCCACGCGGTCCACATCGCCGCCTCGGAGGACGAACTCTCGTTCCCGTGCACCCCGTAGGAGAAATAGACCACCCCGGGGTTGGCCGCGACGATCTCCCGGGCTCGAGCCTCCGAGGTCTCAGGGACCGTGAGCTCCCTGTTCGCCGTGAGGATCTCGTCCAGACGAGCCCGGTGCTCGGGGGTGGCGATGAGGACCTGGACCAACGGTCGACCCTCGTTGGTCTCGCCGTAGGGGTGCAGGCTCACCAGTTCCGACCCGGCCGCCAGCGCCTCCAAATACCGATGGACCTCGTGCACGTCGGTGAACCGCTCCCCCATGTCCCATCCAAGGACGTCCTGCGGGGACGGAGGCGGACCCTGGGCCACCACGGACGTGGGAGCGGAGGCGGCGAGGGAAATCGCTGCGAGAACGGTGAGGGTACGGGCGACGGTGGCGATGGACATCGGGGCCGGATCCAAGGGGCTGGGTTCGTCACAGGCGGGCCAACCGGACCTGGTCCGGACCCGCCCTGAAGGTCGGATGGGAAGCTACCCGTCCCGGGGAGGTGTTTGCAACGCAACGGCGACCCCGGGGACGGTGGGTCGAGGGGTGCGGTGGATCGAAGCGTGCAAAAGGTGGTAGGATTGTGGGTGCGGCCCGGAGATCCTTCGGGGCCGGGGTGGACGCCGTCCGGCCTTCGACCCCCAGCGCCGGAAACGAACACACGGAGAGACGATGGGCCCCAGGGATCCGATGATGAAGGTCCGTCAGGCGGCATTCTTCCTGGCGTTGGTGCTACTGGCCGCCTGCGGCGGCGAGCGTCCCCCCGAGGTACCGGAGGGCACGATTACCCGGGAACAATTCATGACCGCGTGGATCGATCTCCGTTTCGCGGCCCTGGAGGCCGGCCTCCCCGAGCCCACCCCGGAGGCCCGGGACAGTGTGCTCGTGGCCCACGACCTCACCGCCGCGGACCTCTTCCAGTTCCTCGAGGCCTACGGACGGGACGTGCCCTTCATGCGCACCCTGTGGGAGGAGATCGAGGACAGCATCCAGGTGGTCACCGAATCCGATCCCATTACCTGAGCGCCGTTGACACCGTCCACCCTTGGAGGATCGATCCATGCCTCGGAAGGCGCAAAGAGTCCATTCGGTGGCGCCGTGGGAGTCCGACGTGGGCTACTGCCGGGCCATCCGCCGGGGTGACCACATCTGGGTGACCGGAACCGCGCCGGTGGCCCCGGACGGATCCGTATTCGCTCCGGGAGACCCGTACCGCCAGACCGTACGATGTCTGGAGATCATCTCCCAGGCACTCGCGGCACTCGGCGCGTCCACGGCCGACGTGGTCCGGACCCGGATGTTTTGCACCGACATTCGCCAGTGGCGAGAGATCGGGCGAGCTCACGGTGAGGTCTTCCGGGGCCATCCGCCGGCAACCACCCTGGTGGAGGTCCGTTCTCTCATCGACCCGGCCATGCTCATCGAGATCGAGGCGGAGGCTTTTCTGGGCTGACCCGATCGGGCGCCATCTTGACTCGAACGTACGTTCGACCTAATACTGGTCTATCGTTCGCTACTCCGGAGGACGGGTCATGATCCACGCCGCAGAATCCACCCACGCCCCTGCATTCTCCCTCGATATCGGACTGCCCGGATGGATGGTCCTCACTTGGACGATCGCCGGAGGGATCATGACCGGCGGGGTTTGGGTGCTGGTCCTGGAAGCGACCGGGGCCGTCGATCCCATCAGGGCCGGATCCCTCGCAGGGTTCCTCTTCTTCTTCGGCGCTGCCGTCGGTGCCGCTCATGGGATGGTCCTGGGGTTGGTGGGCCGACCCGCGGGTCGCTCGCTGGCCTGGGCGACCGGATCCGCCGCCATCGGGCTCTTCCTCACCATCCCCGCCCTGGCCGGGGGCTGGGTGCTGTCCCATGCCATTGCCGAGGTGCCGGCGACTCAGGCCCTGGGTGGGCTCTCGGCCATGGCCTCCTCGAGCCTCTTCTGGGGAATCGGCGCGGCTATCTGCTTCCTGGCCGCCTTCGAGGGTTTTCGCGCCCTGGTGAACGCCTATAACCGTTGGCCCGATTGTAAGGCCGGTTCGATCCTGCTCATCATGATCCTCGGGGTCCTGGCGTTCCAATTCGTCCGCACCGAACCCGCCCTCTGGGGGACCGAGATCCAGGTGACCGGATTCGGAGCCGTGCTCCTGGCCCTGGGCGCCACCATCTGGATCGGCGCACCCATGATCGTGGTGGCCCTCATGGTGGCCCACCGACTGCACGAGGAGCGGCAGGTTACCGACTGAGTTCGGGGAGCCGGATGGGCGTCACTCCCACTCGATGGTGGCCGGAGGCTTGGAACTCACGTCGTAGGTTACGCGGTTGACCCCCTCCACCTCATTGATGATCCGGGTGGAGATTCGTCCGAGTACGTCGTGGGGGAACGGGAACCAATCGGCCGTCATGCCGTCCCGGGAGGTCACCGCCCGCAGCGAGAGCACGTACTCGTAGGTTCGCTGATCCCCCATCACTCCCACCGACTGGACCGGGAGCAGGACGGCGAAGGCCTGCCATATGTCGTCGTACAGCCCCGCCAGGCGGATCTCTTCCAGGTAGATGGCGTCGGCCTCCCGAAGAATGTGGAGGCGTTCCGGAGTCACGTCTCCGAGAATCCGGATGGCGAGCCCCGGACCCGGGAAGGGATGCCGGCCCACGAAGTCCTCCGGAAGTCCCAGCTCCCGTCCGACCTGCCGGACCTCGTCCTTGAAGAGTTCCCTGAGCGGCTCGATCAGCTTGAAGGGCATCTCCTCGGGGAGCCCGCCAACGTTGTGGTGGGTCTTGATGGTGACCGAGGGCCCTCCGGCACTCACGGACTCGATGACGTCGGGATAAAGCGTCCCCTGGACCAGGTGGGCAGCTCCGGTCTCCTCCCGGTCCGCCGTAGCCTCGAATACTTCGATGAAGGTGTTCCCGATCACCTTCCGCTTCTCTTCGGGATCGGTGACCCCCTGGAGGCGACCGAGGAACAGGGAGGCTGAGTCCTCGACCACCAGCCTCATTCCGTAATGGGTCCGGAACATCCGCTCGACCTGGTCCCGCTCATGCTTCCTCAGCAGGCCGTGGTCCACGAAGATACAGGTGAGCCGGTCCCCGACGGCCCGATGCACGAGGACTGCGGCGACCGAGGAATCCACGCCGCCGCTCAGCCCGCAAATCACCGCGCCCTCCCCGACCTCCTCCCGGATCCGCTCCACGGTGTCCTCGATGAACGCCCCGGCGGTCCACGAGGGGGAACAGCCACACACCGAGAAGAGGAAGTTGGAGATGATGTGGTCTCCCCGGGTGGTATGAGCCACCTCGGGGTGGAACTGGACGCCGTAGACTCGCCGCTCGGGGTTCGCGAAAGCCGCCACCGGGAGCGTCCCCGTTGAGGCGAGGGTCCGATACCCATCGGGCGGCGCGTCCACGTGGTCCCCGTGGGAGCACCACACCTGGGTCGGCTCGTCCTCGAGCCCTTCGAGAAGGCTGGCCGGCTCAGAGACCTCCAGCAGCGCCCGCCCGTATTCCCGCTTTCCTGAGACGACGGTTCCGCCCTCGAGTTGGGCGATGAGCTGCATGCCGTAGCAGATGCCCAGGATCGGGACCCCGAGATCCATGAGCCCGGAAGGGGCCGAAGGGACGTCGTCGTCATACACGGACGAGGGCCCGCCGGAGAGGATGATGCCGCTGGGCCCCCAGTCGGCGATCCACTGGGCCGAGACGTCTGGCGGGTGGATTTCGCTGTACACCCGCTCCTCGCGAATCCGCCTGGCGATCAGTTGCGTGTACTGGGAGCCGAAGTCCAGGATCAGGATTCTGTCGTGCTCGTGCACCGGCTATCCCCGGGTCGTCAGTGGATTGGTCTCGGTCCGGGCCGGGTCAGTAGGCCCTGGCCCATACCACCTCGTGGAGGGCCTTCCCTTCCCCACCCACGCATTTCGAAGGGGCCTCGGGGGAGCGGAACTCGATGTCCGGGATCACTCGGATCGTCGCCTTGCACTCGTCCTTGACCCGTTCCTCGACCTCAGGATCCCCGCTCCAGCCCGTGAAGACGAACCCGCCCTTCTGATCCAGGATCTCCTTCAGCTCGCCGATGCTCGCCGCACCCCGGTGGGAGTTCGCCTCCCGCCGGGCCTTGGCGGCGGTCAGGAGTTCTGATTGGAACGCGTCGAGACGGTCGGGAAGCTCGGAGATGGCTTGCTGTTCGGGAAGGAACGCCTTTCGCTTCTCCCCTTCCGGTGTCAGCCTCCGCACGAGACAGAGCTGACCCTGCTCCATGTCCCGCGGGCCGATCTCTACCCGGAACGGGACGCCCTTCCGCTCCCACTCGTAGTACTTGGCCCCCGGGTTCAGGTTGTCCCGGTCATCCACCTTGGTCCGGACGCCGAGATCGGTCAGGGCGGCCGATACCGCATGGGCCTTCTCGATCACGGCGGCGCGATCGTCGTCGCTTCGCCAGATGGGGACGATTACCGCCTGTACCGGCGCCAGCTTGGGAGGAAGGACCAGCCCCCCGTCGTCCCCATGGGTCATCACCAGACCGCCCACCAGACGGGTGGACACGCCCCATGAGGTGTTGTACGCGTATTCCTCCTCCCCCGCCTCATTCTGGAACTTCAGGTCGAACTGGCGCGAGAAATTCTGGCCCAGATTGTGGGAGGTCCCAGCCTGGAGCGCCTTGTTGTCCCTCATCAAGGCTTCGGTAGCGTAGGTTCGAACCGCACCCGCAAACCGCTCGGAATCGGACTTGAGGCCCGTGAGCGGGGGCATGGCCATCCAGTCCTCCATGAAGCGCCGGTAGAGGGCGAGGATGGTGAGGGTCTCGTCCTCGGCCTCGTCCATGGAGGCGTGGGCGGTGTGGCCCTCCTGCCAGAGAAACTCGGAGGTCCTCAGGAAGAGCCGGGTGCGCAGCTCCCAACGCACGACGTTGGCCCACTGGTTGAGCAGGATGGGCAGATCCCGGTAGGACTGGACCCACTTGGCGTACATGTGATAGATGACGGTCTCGGACGTGGGCCGGATCGCGTAGGGCTCTTCCAGCTCTTTCCCCCCGGCCCTGGTAACGACGGCCAATTCGGGGGCGAACCCCTCCACGTGCTCCTTCTCCCTCTCGATGAAGCTCATGGGGATCAGGAGCGGAAAGTAGGCGTTCTCGTGGCCGGTCGCCTTGAACATGTCGTCCAGAGCCCGCTGCATCCGCTCCCAGATCGCGTAGCCCCAGGGGCGGATGACCATGCTCCCCCGTACCGGAGAGTAGTCGGCCAACTCCGCCTTCAGGACAACGTCGTTGTACCAGGCGGCGAAGTCTTCATTCTGGGGGGTCAGCGCCTTGTCGTCAGCCATGCCGTCACCGTGTTTGGATTGGAACTATTCCCTACCCCGCCAGAGAACCAACCAGCCGGGAATCCCGAAGAACCCGATCGATGCAAGAACCCAGACGAAGCGAAAGGAGAGACCCGCAAGCTCAGACGCGAGGACCGCCACCAGCGCGCCCCCAGCGACTGAGAACACGGCCACCCCGAACAGGATCACCCACTCGAAGACCTCGAGGCGCCGGACCGCTCGGGCGACCACCTTTCGCATCGCCGGGGGGACGGGGTCCCGCTGGGGACCGCCAGCCCCGCTCGATCCGGGGGTCTTCTCCCGCGGCGGCCGCTTCATGGGTCCAACAGCGTTCCGAGGGCGACCGTGTCCTCCGAACCGCTCTCCATGTCCCGGACGATGGCCTCTCCACGCCCCACCTCGTCGGGCCCCAACATCACGACCCAGCGGGCCCCTTCGCTCCCGGCGGACTTCAACTGCCGCCTCACCGACTGGGGCTTCAGGGGATACAGGGCAGAATGGCCCTTGGCCCTCAGGCCCGCCGCGACCCGGAGGGCGATCGGCCGCTCTCTCGGGGTGACCGGAACCACGAAATAGTCCACCGATCGCCGGTACTCGGAGGTGAGGTCCCGCTCCTTGAGAAGCTCTCCCAGCACCACGTCGCCCATCCCGAATCCCACCGCGGGGAGGGCCTCCCCGCCCACCAACTCCAGGAGACGGTCGTATCGGCCGCCGCCGCATATGGCCCGGAGCTCGCCCTTTCGGTCGAACAGTTCGAAGACGATCCCGGTGTAGTAGGCCAACCCCCGGACGATGGTGAGGTCGAATTCCACGAATCCACCCATGCCGAGAGCGTCCATGTCGGCCATGTAGGCGTCCAGGACCGCGATCTGTTGGCCCACGTCGTCCCGGTCTCCGAACCGATCCCGAACGGGATCCAACCCGGGGGATTCCAGAAGGGAGAGAATCGTCGCGGCAACACCATCCGCGAGTCCTACCTCCTGAACCAGGCGATCCAGGATCCGATCTCGGGATTCCCGCTCCACCTTGTCCACCACGGCGAAGGTGGCGGCCATCCGATCGTCCGGCACGCCGGCGGCTCCCAACACCGCCCCCAGCAGACGTCGATCCGAGACCCGGGCCCTGAAGTCTTCCTGCTTCAGCCCAAGCTCCCTGAGCCCGTCGATGGCCACTGCCAGGACATCCACGTCCGCCCCGGTGCCCTCCTCACCCACGATGTCCACGTTCCACTGGAAGTGCTCACGCAGACGCCCGCGCTGCTGCCTCTCGTAGCGGAAGAGTTGGGGCGTGGAAAACCATCGGATCGGCTTCGGTAGGGCACGGCTCCGCTCAGCCAGGATCCGGGCCAGCGACGGCGTCATCTCCGGCCGAAGGGACACCGGGCGATCGCCCTTGTCTACGAAGTTGTAGAGTTGGCCGACGATCTCGTCCCCGCTCTTCTCGGTGTAGAGATCCAGGGGCTCGAGAGGCGGGCCGTCGTATTCCTCGAAACCGTAGCGGCGGGCCACCCTTCGCCACGCCTCGATCACATGGGCGCGGAGCGCGAACTCGGCTGGAGGGAAATCCCGGAAGCCGGGGAGTCGGGCGAAGCTGCTGGAGGTCGACATGGCCGCGAATCTAAAGGATGGCCAGTGCAGAACAAAGCCCGCGGCGCCCGGGGCAAGGCTCAACAGCCCGGGAACGGATCGACCCCCAGTTCCCCAAGTGCGTCCCCGACCGTGTGCACCGATCCCGTCACCACCACCGTCCCCGAACCGGCCCAGGCCGACGCCCGGGAGAGGGCCGCGGAGAAGTCGGGCAGGATCTCCAGGGGCGTCCGGGATCCGGAGGCCTCCGCAGCGAGGGACGGATCCCAGCGGCGGCCCGGCGGGGCACTGCGGGGTTGGGTCAGTACCACCCCGTCGGCGATGCCGAACAGGGGCGGAAGCATGGAGCGCCAGTCCTTGTCCCCGAGGATGCCCACCAGGAGCACGACGGGCCTGGGGAGGTCCAGACTCGCCAGGGTATCCGTGAGGGCACCCACCCCGGCGAAGTTGTGGGCCACGTCGAAGACGAAGGTCACACCCCCAACCTGGATCACCTGAACCCTGCCCGGCCATTGGGCCCGGGCCAACCCGTCCACCACCGCCTCCACCCCAGGACTGAGTTCGGGAGGCAGTCGTTCCAGCATCCTCACGGCCAAGGTCGCGTTCCTGGCCTGGTGGGGGCCGGGAAGCGGAACCTCCAGGGCGAGGGGTCCCCAGAGGCTGTTCGGCAAACGGAATGCGGTGCCGTCCGGATGGACTTCCACGTCCAACGGCTCTTCCGTCGGGATCTCCCAAAGGGAGCCCCCCACCTCTCGAGCCTTGCCCCTGAACACGTCCAGTACCCGGGGATCCAACTCGGCGGTCACCGCCGGCACCCCCGCCTTCAGGATCCCGGCCTTTTCCGCCGCGATGGAGCCCAGGTCTTCCCCCAGGTATTCTCTATGGTCCATGGCCACGTTCGTGATCCCCGTGACCTCGGGCACCACGACGTTCGTGGAGTCGAGGCGTCCGCCCAGGCCGACCTCGACGATGGCGATGCCCACCCCTTCCTCCCTGAACACCGTGAACGCGAGGACGGTGGCAGCCTCAAAGAACGAGCACCCTTCCCGCTCCAGAGCTGGCCGCAACAGTTGCGCACCGTGCTCCAGGCGCTCGAGGGAGACCGGGCATCCGTCGACCTGGATTCGTTCGGCGAAGGAGACCAGGTGCGGGGAGGTGTAGAGCCCGACGCGATGACCCGCCTCACGGAGGACCGATGCCAGGACCGCGGCCACCGACCCCTTTCCGTTCGTACCCCCGACGTGGAGAACCGGGTATGCCCTATGGGGATCGTCCACGGCCGCCAGGATGGCGAGGGTCCGCTCCAGCCCCCACTGGATGCCCGGGGGGAAGGGGGGGAAGAGGCGGGAGATCAGCTCCCGATCGCCGGGGCCGAC
>JBDHCV010000031.1:0-32805 GCA_039591855.1 Gemmatimonadota bacterium
GGAGCCAGCGCCCGGTAGCGCTCCATGGCCGCGATCAGCTCGGACTTGCCGTCCGACGTGATCTCGAAATAGCGCCTCGGAGGCCGCTTCTCCTCACGGGCCAATTCGGCGTCCTCCCATGCGGAGCGGGCGAATCCCTCCCGCTCCAGCCGGTCCAGAGCGGGGTAGACGGTCCCGCTCGTCAGTCCCGTCTCCTCCATGATGTCGAACCCGTAGCCGGCACCCCGTGCGAGGGCGTGGAGGATCATGACGGATCCCAGGGATAGGTCTTTTCTCTTGGCCATCGACCCACAAAGCTCCGATGCAGAGGTACCCTATGTTGTATGTCAACCTATATAGACGCACGGGGCTGGGGAAAGGGTTCACGATCCGGGCCGCCGACGTGGCTCGGGGATCCCGTGCCCACGCGACATCCCGGGCTGCCTGGATTCTTGCGCATGAGCCACCGCTTGTAAGATGTTGCTGCGTTCATTTCCCCTACATCGAGGGCAATCGCTTGCCTGACCATTCTGCTGGCGGGACGTCGCCGGACCGTCCCGTCTTGGACCGTCTCACGGAGGCTCTGGAGGGCCGATACTCCATCGAGCGTCAGCTCGGTGAGGGTGGCATGGCCACCGTATACCTGGCCGAGGACCTGAAGCACAAGCGGAAGGTGGCCATCAAGGTGCTGCGTCCGGAGCTGGCGGCGGTCATCGGGGGCGAACGCTTCCTCGCCGAGATCCAGACGACGGCCAACCTGCAACATCCGCACATCCTGCCGCTTTTCGACTCGGGCGAATCGAACGGATTCCTCTACTACGTCATGCCGTACATCGACGGCGAGACCCTCCGCGGTAAGCTGGACCGGGAGAAGCAGCTGGGTGTCGACGAGGCCGTTCGGATCGCCGCGGATGTGGCCGACGCTCTGGATTATGCCCACCGCAATGGGGTGATCCACCGGGACATCAAGCCGGCGAACATCCTGCTGCAGGATGGCCGCCCCGTGGTGGCTGATTTCGGAATCGCCGTGGCGGTGAGCGCGGCCGGCGGCGGGCGGATGACCGAGACGGGTCTGAGCCTCGGCACCCCCCATTACATGAGCCCGGAGCAGGCCAGCGCGGACCGGGACCTGAGCGCCCGAAGCGACGTGTACTCGCTGGGCTGCGTGCTCTACGAAATGATCGCGGGCCAACCGCCCCACACCGGTCCAAGCGCCCAGAGTGTGCTGGTGCGGATCATGACGGAGGCGCCCCGCGCGTTGACGGAGGTCCGGCACACGGTCCCTCCCCACGTGGCGGCGGTGGTGGCCAAGGCCGTGGAGAAGCTGCCCGCAGACCGCTTCGAGTCGGCCCGGGAGTTCAAGGACGCCCTCAGCGACGCGTCCTTCTCCCACACCTCCCGTCCCGCAGCGGGGGCCGCCACATCGGGGGGAGCGGCTGCGGCTCCTCCTGCTGCCGGACCCGCAGCCCGGAGTTCTCCGGGCGCCCTGCTGCCCTGGGCGCTGGCTCTCGGCGCCGTGCTCCTGGCGGTGTGGGGATGGGGCCGGCCCGCCCCCGCCGAGGCCCCGCTCACCATGGTTCGCATGGCACTCCCGGATTCCCAGACACAGGTGCAGCAGGCCAACCCCGCGCTGGACCTGGCGCCGGACGGAAGACGGTTCGTCTACGTGGGACCCGGCGGCGGGGGCGGAATGCTGTGGTACCGGGAGCTCGACCAGTTGGACGCCCGTCCCCTCCGGGGCACCGAGGGCGCCCGCACTCCAGTGTTCGCTCCGGATGGGCAATCGGTGGCGTTCGTCACGGGCTCACCTGGGGATCTGAAGGTCGTGGGTCTGGACGGCGATGCGCCCGTCACGGTGCTCCAGGACTCCGCCTATACCTATGGCATGACGTGGTCCGACGACGGCTGGATCTACATCACGGACGACACCAAGGTGCTCCGGATTCGGGCCCAGGGCGGATCCCTGAGCGTGGCCGTGGATGCGGATACTGCCCGGGCGGAGTTGTGGCGGGGCTGGCCCCATGCGATACCCGGTGGTCGGTACATCCTCTTCGGGGTGTCGCGAGGGGCCATCGACGAGGCGGAGGTCGGTATCAAGGACATGGAGACGGGGGAGTCGGCCATCCTCACGCCCGGGCTGTTTCCCCGCTATGCTCCCACGGGCCACCTGGTCTTCACCCGCTCCGACGGCACCCTCATGGCGGCCGGACTGGACTTGAATGGGCTCGCACTCACCGATGAGCCCGCTGCGGTCCTCGGGGGGATCAGCGTGAACGCCGGGGAGACGTTCGCCGAGATGGACCTCTCGGAAGCTGGGACGCTCATCTTCCGGTCCGGGCAGGCGGCTTCCCAGGAGTTGGTCTGGGTCGATCGGGAAGGGAACGTGGACCCCGTGGACTCGGAATTCGTCGGAGGGTTCCAGGGGATATCGCTTGCCCCCGACGGGGACCGGGTCACCGCCGCGGTGACCGTGCAGAGCAACCAGAGCATCTACGTCAAATCCCTCAGCGGGGGGCCCTGGCGGAGAGTGACTTTCGAGACGGGACTGACCACCCGACCCGCCTGGGTTCCGGGGGAGGATCAGGTGGCCTACCTCAGTAGCCGTACCCAGTCGGGGGCCGCCGGCCAGGACATCTGGATCACCAGTTCGGATGGCTCGGGGGATGCGGAGATCGAGGTGGATCTGGACAGCCGTATCCAGGAGGTCACGTTCTCTCCGGATGGACGTTGGGTCGTCTTTCGGACGGGACCGTTGGGGGACGCCGGCAGGGACATCTTCGCCATCGACCGGACCGGGGCCGGCGACACCCTGGATCTCGCCGCCACAGATTTCGACGAGCACTCCCCGGCCATCTCTCCGGATGGACGCTGGCTGGCCTACGTCTCCGACGAATCCGGCCGGTCCGAGGTCTTCGTGCGCCCGTTCCCCGAGGTCGCCCGGGGCAAGTGGCAGGTGTCCGAGTCCGGGGGCACGGAACCGGTCTGGGGTCGCACCGGCTCCGAGCTCTTCTACCGGTCCCAGAATGGATCCCTTATGGCCGCGAGCTACGACGGGGATCCGTCCTTTGCGGTCCTGGATCGTCGGGAGCTGTTTTCGGCCCTGGGCTTCGGAGCGGATCCGGTGCACGCTGCTTACGACGTATCCCCGGACGACCAGCGGTTTCTCATGGCTCGGAGCCGCGGGGCCAGCGGAGACCTCATCCTCGTCCAGAACTGGTTCGGGGAGATGCTGCGCCGTCTCGGGGAGGAGAACTGACTTGAACGCAATCCAGCCGCCCAAGGGCCCATGACCGACGAGCTGATCACCCGACTCACCGCAGCCCTGGACGGGCGGTACGCCATCGAGAGCGAGCTCGGCGCCGGGGGCATGGCTACGGTGTACCTGGCCCAGGATCTGAAGCACGACCGGCGCGTGGCCATCAAGGTGTTGAAGCCTGAACTCCACGGCGGCCCTGCAGCACCCCAACATCCTCCCCCTCTTCGACTCTGGAGAAGCCGACGGGTTCCTCTACTACGTGATGCCGTACGTGGAGGGGGAGTCGGTGCGGGACTGGCTGGACCGGGAGCGCCAACTGCCCGTAGAGGACGCGGTCCGGATCGCCAGGGCGGTAGGGAGCGCGCTCCACTACGCCCACGAGCGGGACATCGTCCACCGGGACATCAAGCCCGCCAACATCCTCATGCACGCCGGACAGCCGGTGGTGGCTGATTTTGGGATCGCCATCGCCATCAGCGCCGCGGGGGGCGGACGCCTCACCGAGACCGGGATGAGCGTGGGCACGCCCCACTACATGAGCCCGGAGCAGGCCAGCGCGGACCGGGACATCGACGCCCGCTCCGACACGTATGCCCTGGCCTGCGTGCTCTACGAGTGCCTGGCCGGGGATCCGCCCCACACGGGCCCCAGCGCCCAGGCCATCCTCATGCGGATCCTCACCGAGGATCCCAGGGACATCACGGAGGTTCGGCGGTCGGTCCCGCCCCACGTGCAGGCGGCACTGACCAAAGCGCTCGAGAAGCTCCCGGCCGATCGGTTCGACAGCGCCAAGGCGTTCGTGGACGCGCTGGACGATCCCGCGTTCACCTACGAACGCGCCGCTCCCCGGACGACCGCGGCCCGGGGTATCCCGGCCCCGGTCCTGGAAGAGCGCGGCGGGTTCAATTGGGGCTTCGGACTCGCGGGGATTCTGGCCTTGGCCGTGATCGCCCTCCTCCTGCGAGGTGGGCCCGACCCCATGCCCGACGCCCCGGCCACCCGTCTCGAGCTCGGCCTCGAAGGGTTGGTGGTCCAGCTCCCGGAGGTCATCCACGTGTCTCCGGATGGCCGTCACTTCGCCTTCGTCGGTGACCGAGGTGTCCTGGACGGTATCTTCATCCGGGGGGCCGACGAGCGCGAATTCCGCCACCTGCCGGGTACCGAAGACGCGGCCTTCATGGCCTTTTCTCCGGACGGGAGCGAGATCGCCTACTCCGCGGACAACGGTGCCATCAACCGGATCTCCACGGCAGGCGGCTCCGCCCGCCTCATCCTTTCATCGGAGGGATCCCAGGGGAACCGGCTGTTCCTGAGTTGGGGAGAGAACGAGCAGATCTTCTTCGTCGGGTTCGGGGGTCAGGCCCCCACCATCTACCGGGTTCCGGCCGCGGGAGGGGAAGCGGAGGTGCTGGTTCGGTCGGAGGCCGGACTTTTCTACGACCCGTGGATGCTTCCCGATGGACGGACGCTCGTGTTCGCGGCAGCGGACGAGAGGGAGGTCCGGATGCACGACACCGAGACCGACTCCACCTGGACCTTCATTCCGGAGGCCACGGGGGCCAAGCTCCTCTCCACGGGTCACCTGGTCTTCGTGGATGCGCGCGGGGGCCTCTGGGTGGCGGGCTTCGACCCGGACGCCCGGGCCCTGGTCGGGGACCCCGTCCCGGTCCTCAGTGGCGTGGTCCTCTCCGGAGGTATGGTGCCCTCGTTCAGCATCTCCAGAAACGGAACGCTGTCCTATCTCCAGGGGGATGGAGGCGCGGTGGGTCCGGTGGGCCAACAGGAACTGAGGATCGTCGAGTTCGCCAGTGGCGCCTCGACCGAGGTCCCCATCGCGAACCGCCGATATCGGAACGTGCGGTGGTCGCCGGACGGCAACTCCATCGCCTTCGCCGCCCTGGAGCCAGGGGAGTTCACGGCACGATCGAGCATCTACGCCTACAACGTCGAGCTTCGCACGGCCACCAGACGCCTCACTTCGGAGGGGACCCAGGCGTTTCCCGTGTGGTCCCCGGACGGCACCCGGATCGCCTACCTCGACGCCCAGCGGAGCCTCGGTCCCGACGGTTCGGGAATGGGTGCGCTGGGCGCCGGCGACCTCTGGGTCGTGGACGTCGACGGCGGGGAGCCCAGCCTCCTCCTCGAGCACGAAGGTCAGGACGTCCCCTATTCATGGGCACAGGACGGGTTCCTCCTGTTCACCGGAGGACCGGACACCGGGAGCAGTGAGATCCTTCGCGCATCCACTTCCGAGCCAGGGGCGATGACCACCTACCTGGACATCGACGGAGACCTGGGCTCCGTCGCGGTGTCGCCGGATGGGCGATATGCCGCGTTCCTGTCCAGCGAAGGCCCTGGCGTGAACCCGGAGTTGGAGGTCCGTTCCTATCCGGACCCCGGTCCACCGATCCAGGTGTCCGAAGGAGGGGGCGACCGGCCCCGATGGAGTCGGGAGGGGGATCGACTGTTCTACTGGAAGACGGACGGCGACGTGAACAGCCTGATGATGGCCCGGGTCCGTACCGAGCCTTCCTTCCAGGTCCTTTCCACGGAGGTAGTCCTCACGGGCCGTTACAACCCCGGAACATGGGACCTCCACCCGGACGGGGACCGAATGGTGATTGCCGTGGACGATGACGGTCGGACCGACGACGAGGAGGAAGCGGAGGAGCCGGTCTACCTTGCCGTGGTGAACTGGTTCTCCGAAATGCGGGCGGCGCTGGGGGAGCGTGATTGACGTGACCGACCCGGTCCTCCGTCTCAATGCTGCCCTGGAGGGGCGCTACCGCATCGAGCGGGAGTTGGGTACCGGAGGGACGGCTACGGTGTACCTGGCCCGGGACCTGAAACACGAGCGCCAGGTGGCCATCAAGGTGCTGCGCCCGGAACTGGCGGCGGCCATCGGCGCGGATCGATTCCTGGCCGAGATCAAGACGACCGCCAATCTGCGGCATCCCCACATCCTACCTCTGTTCGACTCGGGGGAGGCGGATGGGCTCATCTACTTCGTGATGCCCTTCGTCGACGGCGCATCCCTGGACGATCGCCTCCGCGAGGTGGGCCGCCTCCCGGTCCAGGAGGCTCTGGAGATCGTCCGGGACGTTGCCGCTGCCCTGGAGCACGCACACGCCCGAGGGATCGTCCACCGGGACATCAAACCGGGGAACATCCTTCTCGGGGACGGCGGAGCCCTGGTGGCCGACTTCGGGATCGCACGGGCGATCTCTTCGGTGGATCGGATGGAGCTCACTGCGACCGGGGTGTCGCTGGGGACCCCGGCATACATGAGTCCGGAGCAGGTTTCCGGCGACTCGGCCGTCGATCATCGGAGCGACATCTACTCCCTGGGATGCCTCCTCTACGAGATGCTGGCGGGAGAGGCTCCGTTCTCCGCTCCCACGGTGCAGGCCGCGCTCGCGCGGAGGCTCGTGGATCCGGTTCCCTCCGTCCGCGACGTGCGGCCCGAGGTGCCCAGGGAGGTGGACGAGGCCATCGCGGGGGCGCTGGCGAGAGACACGGAAGACCGCTTCCAATCGGCAGAGGTCTTCCGGCTGGCATGTGCGGTCCAGCCCCCGGCGGCCTCCGGCTCCAGGATCCCGACTTTGCTGGTCGGAGCCGCCTCCGTGGTGGCTGTGGGTCTGGTGGCCCTGTTGGCGTGGCGGCAGGTCCAGGTATCGAACGCCCGCAGCCTCGTGCCCGAGATCGCGGAGCATGTAAACGCCGGGCAGTACCTGGAGGCCTACGGCCAGGCCATCGAGGCGGAGCGGTGGCTGGGAGATGATCCTTCGCTGGCGTCCCTGCTGGTCGAAGCCTCGGACCTGCTGACCGTGATCAGTGAGCCGGCCGGGGCCTCGGTCTACATCCAGCCCTATGCCCTGGACCCCTCCGAGCAGGCGGACAGTCAGTTTGTGGGCCTCACCCCTCTTACGGGATATCGTCTACCCCGGGTGGACCATCGCCTTGTGATCTCCATGGAGGGCTTCGTTCCCGTCGAGCGAGTCACGTCGAGCGAGTTGGCGAGGGAGTTTGGGGTGCCCGAGGAGGTGCGGGATCTGTCCGTCGCCGTGTCTCTGGTTCCCCTCGAGGAGGGACCCGTCGATATGGTCCCGGTGGACGGCGGGGTCTACGAGATGGTGAGCCCGGACGCCCCGGCCGGCCTCAGCGTGAGTCTGGAGCCGTTTTTCATCGACCGCTTCGAGGTGACCAACGAGGCGTTCAAGACCTTTCTCGACGGGGGAGGCTACGGCGCGGACGCGTACTGGGGCGACACCCCGCCCGAGGTCCGTCGAGGATTGGTCGACCGCACCGGGCTCCCCGGTCCCCGGGGGTGGGAACGCCAGGAGTTCCCCGAGGGTGATGGACGGAACCCGGTCGCGGGCGTCACGTGGTACGAAGCTCAGGCTTTCTGCCGATGGAGTGGGAAGCGACTTCCCACCGTCTTCGAGTGGGAGAAGGCGGCTCGCAACGGACAGACCGCCCGGAGGGGCGTGGTGATGCCCTGGGGCCTGCAGGGCGCCTCGGGGGGGGGAGCGCTCCGGGCCAACTTCAGCAGCACCGGACCCGTCGACGTGGACGTTCATCCCTTTGGAATCAGTCCGTACGGGGCCTACGCCATGGCCGGAAACGCGAGGGAATGGATCGCGAACCCCATGGGGGAAGGTCGGGTGGTCACTGGAGGATCCTGGGACGGCCCGTCGTACCTCTACACCGAGTATGCATCCCAGCCGGAGACGTTCTCGTCCCAGGCACTCGGGTTCCGTTGCTCGCTCTCGGAAGGTTCCGGGGACCAGGGCGTGATGCGCATCGCCGAGGACACCCGCACGCCGGTCTACGAACCGGTGGACGAGGCCACGTTCGAGTCGCTGCTGTCGTACTACCGGTACGATCCGGTCCCGGCGAACCCCCGTGTCACCGAGACCCGGGAGGAGACGGGTTGGACCCGGGAGCGCGTCTGGATCGACGGCCCCGCGGGGGATTCGGTCCTCGTGTATTTCTATGCCCCCCGGAACGCCGAGCCGCCCTTCCAGACCGTGCTGTACGCGGCGAGCTCGGGCGCCTTCTTCACAGAGACCGTCGCGCAGCAGCTCGAGTTCATCGTCGGACCTGTGATCCAGGGCGGTCGGGCAGCGGTCGGAGTGGTCCTGAAGGGCATGGTCGAACGAGGGTTCGAGCCGGGAGTCACACCTCCAGACCCGCCATCGGTGGGCTTTCGCGACCTGATGGTCCTCCATGCCACCGAGCTCCGACTCGGGTTGGACTATTCGGTGGCCCGGGGCGATGTGGACCCGGACAAGATCGTCTACCTGGGCGTGAGCTTCGGAGCCGGGTCACGGCTGGCGTTCTCCGCGGTGGATGATCGCTACAAGGGCGTGATCTACATCGGTGGAGGGATCGACGAGCGGGTGAAGCCTACCCTACCGGAGGCGGATAACGTCAACTTCGCTCCCTACGTTCGTGTGCCCAAGATCCTCATCAACGGCCGGAGTGACGAGGAGCATCCGTGGCTGACTCGAGGCTTGCCCCTCTGGAATCTGCTCTCGGAGCCGAAGGAACTGGTCTTGGTGGAGGGAGGGGGCCACCTCCCCCCTCTGGAGGATCGCATCCCGGCCATCAACGACTTCCTGGATCGGACCCTCGGCCCTGTGCAAGGGAGATAGCCGCGATGTCCTCCTTTCCCGCCGACCCCGGCCCGAGCCGCTCATGAGCAAAATCGTCTCCCGCCTCAACGCCGCCCTCGAGGGCCGATACCGCATCGACCGGGAACTGGGTGTGGGTGGTATGGCCACCGTGTTCCTGGCGGACGACGTGCGCCACAACCGGAAGGTGGCCATCAAAGTCCTGAAGCCGGAGCTGGCCGCCATGGTCGGCGGCGAGCGATTCCTGGCGGAAATCGAGACCACGGCGAACCTCCACCACCCGCACATCCTACCCCTGTTCGACTCAGGCGAGGCTGACGGCTTCCTTTTCTTCGTCATGCCCTACGTGGAGGGCGAGACACTGCGGCACCGGTTGGATCGGGAGAAGCAGTTGCCGGTGGACGAGGCCGTGACCATCGCGGTGAAGGTGGCCGGAGCGCTCCAAGCCGCGCACGACCGGGGCGTGATCCACAGGGACATCAAGCCTGCCAATATCCTCCTCCAGAACGGCGAGCCCCTGGTTGCGGATTTCGGGATCGCATTGGCCATGGAACAGGCCAGCGGGGGGCGGATGACCGAGACGGGCCTCTCGGTGGGCACGCCCTTCTATATGAGTCCCGAGCAGGCCACGGCCGATCGGGACCCGGACGCCCGTTCCGACCTCTACAGCCTGGCGTGCGTTCTCTACGAAATGCTGGTTGGCGACCCGCCCCACACGGGCTCCACGGCCCAGGCCGTCGTGGCCAAGATCCTGACCCGGGATCCCGAGCCGGTGACCGAGAGCCGGAGGACGGTACCGGACCACGTCGAGGTCGCCCTCGACCGGGCGCTTCAGCGGCTCCCGGCGGATCGGTTCTCCCGGGCTGCGGAGTTCGCCGCTGCGCTGGAGGGGCGGGGGTCCGCAGCAGGCAGGGCCGCGGCTTCCTCTCGACGTCGAGCGACGAGTCCGGTATGGAGCCGGACTGGTCCGTGGACGGCTGCGACCGCCGCCGCCATATCCATCGCTCTCTGGGGCTGGTTCCGCCCGGGGCCCGCCCTCGAGATGGGTGTGCCAACACATCTGGCCGTCCCCCTTCCCACCCTTGGGGGGGCCGCCACGGGACAGGATCTACAACTCGCGATCACCCCGGACGGCACCACGCTTCTTTACACTGCCATCGCGCCTGATGGCGAAAACCGGACGATGCGCCGGTTCATGCACGAACTCGAGTCTGCCGTGCTTCCGGGGGTCGTGCCCTTTCTCGCCGGATACGCCATCTCCGCCGACGGCGGTTCGTTCGTGGGCTACACGCCGGACAATCGGGCCTTCCGGTACTCCATTGACGGGAGCGGAGGGCGCACGCTTCCCGCCGGGCTGCCCACCGGATGGCAGACCTGGGATGAGGACGGGAGCGTCTGGTTCAGCAACGACATCCCGGGACAGGGCCCCGTTCGTGTGACCTCCTCGGGAGAGGTCACGAAGCCGTTCGAGGACGAGTTCGGTGACCTCACCTTCCAGCAGGTTCTGCCCGGGGGCCGCTGGGCCCTCGTAATCCGGCAGCATCAGGGGATCTCCACCGGACCGGTGCTGCTTCTGGATCTGGAGGACGGACGGGCCGAGCCTCTCCTGGAGCGGGATATGGCGGGGGTTCAATACACGGCCGGGTACCTGCTGCTGGTCTCTCCCGATGGGGTGCTGGAGGCCGTAGCGTTCGACGCCGACGCCCGGCGGATCATCGGTGAGCCCGTGCGGCTTGCCCAAGATATTATGGTCGAGGCGGGAACGACCCAACTGGTGACGGCCGCCAATGGAACGGTGGCGTACATTCCCGAGCAGCCGCGCTCCCTGGCGCTGGTGTCCCGGGACGGAAGCAGACGAAGCGCCACCACGGAGGATCGTAACTTCCACGCCCCGGCCTTTTCCCCCGACGGCACGCGTCTGGCCGTCGACTTCAGCTCCGCCGAAGGGCGGAACGTCTGGGTCATCGACCTGGAGGACGGGGTCCCCATCCGAGCCACCTTCGATCGCAACGGACACGATCCCCGGTGGACCCCGGACGGCGAGTTCGTCACCTACCTGGCTGAGCCCGACTCGGTCCAGGGCTTCGGGATCTACCGCACTCGGCCGGGCAGCCTGAACTCGGAGCAGCTGACCAACCAGCCTGGGTTGAGCTTCGCTGGGATGTGGCTCCCCGACGGAAGCGGCATCGTCACCTCTGCCACGGAGACCCAGCCGGGACTGAGGGAGGACATCGTCTTTCTGCCGGATCGGGGGACGGGGCCCATGGAGCCGATCTTGGCCACCCGCTACATGGAGTCCTGGCCGGCCCTCTCCCCTGACGGCGAATGGCTGGCGTACGTGTCCGACCGCTCGGGGCGACTGGAGGTGTACGCCGCTCCCCTCGATGGGGAGGGAGACCTCATCCAGGTATCCCTCGCTGGCGGAATCGAGCCCTTGTGGAGCCGGGATGGCACCGAACTGTTCTACCGGACCGGGGCCAGTGCCGGCTCGGAGATGATGACCGCGCGGATCCGGACCGAGCCTCGGCTGGAGGTGATCTCCCGGGAGACGCTGTTCTCCGTCGCCGACATGGCCACGGCCACTCCCCACGTAAACTACGACGTCTCTCCCGACGGACAGACCTTCGCCATGGTCCTGTTCAATCCGGCATCTCGGGTGATGGTGATCCAGAACTTGCCGGAACTGGTGAGGCGCCTGGGAGGAGGAGGCTCCGACTGAGGCGGGTGGTCAGGGGAAGTGGAATGGGATGTCGGTGACCCCCGGATTGCATGGCCGGTCGAGACCCTCGATGGGGTAATCGGCGGCCGACGGCGGGAGGTCCTTGGGAAGGACGACCCGGTTCACCATGGTCAACTCCACGGTAGTCGGGAAGCCGCTGGGGCCGTCCACGGTGCCCCAGTTGTTCCCGTGCACATGGACCACCGCGAAGTGCTCCGTGAGCGCCCCCATCGCCCGATTGAACTCCTCCACCCGCTCATCCCACGCGTGGAACTCGACGACGATGCAGCGGATCCGGTTCCTGAGGCGTATCAGGTCGGGGACCAGGGCGTACTCAGCCCCCTCCACGTCCATCTTGAGAAAGACGTCGGGTCCCGGGTCCACCCCCGGTGCCGGGGGGGGCACCAGTCCGAAGATCGCGTCCAAACCGACGATGCCGGTCCCCGGCCCATGGCCGACCCACGCCCGGATCCGCCGATGGGGTGTGCGGTAGAGCCGAGCCAGCCCGACACATCCTCGAAGACTGTCCATGTGGAACGCTCGCCGCAGCTTCCGACCCCTCAGGGTAGACCGTACGGCTCCCCAGGATGCGTGCAGGATACGCTTGGCCAGGAAGCCCCAGCCCACTCTCCCGTCCACGCCCACGAGGAGAGCCTTCGGGCTTCGGTGGAGGAAGTCCCTGTCGAACGAGACATCGTCGCTCAGCCCCAGGGACACCAGCGATGAACAAGCCTCGATCTGATCCTCAGGCACAACGTATCCACCGTCCCAGTCCCGTCCCAGTCGAACCAGCCCTGGGTATGCGCGGGGGTGGAGGAGCCCTTTGTCCAGGGCGGGGTGAGCGGGGATCATCGGGTGAAGATCCAGGTTGGACCCCCGCCGACGCAACACCTCGGCCGCTCGGCCACGTTGCCTCTCCGACCCCGCCCGCCCCAAGATACCCGACGATCCACAGGCCCGGGCGGTCTGCATCGGGCCCCGCCTTCCGATGCCGATCCGCGCCGGGGGTGAACACGTGCACAGAAGAGGTCCCCATGCTTTCCCAGCCTTCGCCGTCCGCCTCCAACGCCCGTTGGCTCCGTGCCGCCATGGGTTGCGTGGCCGCCCTCTCCCTGGCGTCTCTCGTGGCCATGCCCACGCCGGCCCGGGGCCAGTCTCCGGATCCGGCCGTGTATGCCGAACTGGAATGGCGTCACATCGGCCCGGAGGGCAACCGATTCAGTGCCGCGGCCGGCATCCCCGGTGACCCTCTCACCTACTATGTGGGTGCCGCGTCGGGGGGCATCTACAAGACCGTGGACGGCGGTGTGAACTGGGACGAGGTCTTCGATGACCAGCCGGTCCAGTCCATTGGAGCGCTGGCGGTTTCCCCCGCCGATCCGAACCTCGTCTGGGCGGGCACGGGCGAGGGGAAGATCCGGAGTCACGTCTCGTTGGGGCAGGGCGTCTACAAGTCCGAGGACGCGGGGCGGACCTGGAGCTTCATGGGTCTGGGAGAGACGGGACGGATCCCGCGCCTGCTCATCCACCCGTCCGATCCCGATGTGGTGTTCGTGTGTGCCCTGGGGCATTCCTACGGCCCCCAGCCGGAAAGGGGCGTGTTCCGGACCACCGACGGAGGGAGGACCTGGGAGCAGGTCCTCTTCATCGACGAGGATACGGGGTGTTCCGACCTGGCCATGGATCCCAACAATCCCCGGGTCCTCTTCGCGGGAACCTGGCAGTTGGAGATCCACACCTGGGGTCGGACCAGCGGCGGGCCGGGAGGCGGACTCCACGTTTCCCGTGATGGCGGCGACACCTGGACCCGGCTCTCGGGCCCCGACAACGGGATCGGCCTTCCGGAGAAGCCGGTAGGAAAGGTCGCCGTCGCCGTCTCCGCCTCGAACCCCGACCGGGTCTATGCCATGCTGGAGACCGGCGACGGGATTCCCTGGGACGGGCAACCCACGGAGGACGGCCAGGTATGGCGCTCTGAAGACGGAGGCCACACCTGGGCGCTCATCACCCGAAACCGCAACGCCATGGGGCGTCCGCACTACTACTCCCGGGTGGTGGTGTCTCCGGACGATCCGGACGAGGCCTACTTCCTGACGGCTTCCTTCGTGGTGTCCATCGACGGGGGGAGGACGCTGAACGTGATCGCCCGGCGGGATGCGCCCGGGGGCGACCACCACGACATGTGGATCGACCCCACCAACGCAGACCGGATGATCGTGGCCCACGACCAGGGACTCTCCATCTCGGCCAACCGGGGTGAGACCTGGTTCCGGCAACGCCTCACCAACGCGCAGATGTACCACGTGACCGTGGACAACGCAGTGCCCTACAACGTCCTGGGCAACAAGCAGGACGAGCCCACGTACCGGGGACCCAGCAACAGTCGTCTCCAGGGCGCCCGGCGCATCGACGGGATTCCCCGGGGCATGTGGCATCACGTGGGCGGTGGCGAGAGCGGATGGGCCACGCCCGATCCCACCGATCCCAACGTGGTGTGGTCTTCGGCTTCGGGGTCGGGGATGGTGGGCGGCATCGTGGTCCGCTACGAGGAGGAGCGCCGCCAGTACCGGACGGTGGAGGTCTGGCCCGAGCAGAGCCGTGGGTCGGCCGCTGAGGTCCGGTATCGGTTCATCTGGGACGCTCCGCTCCACATCTCGCCCCACGACAACGAGACGGTCTACGTGGGGAGTCAGCACGTGCACCGGACCACGAACCGGGGCCAGAGTTGGGAGGTCATCAGCCCGGACCTGACCCTGAACGACCGGAGCAAGATGGGTCCGTCCGGAGGGCTGACCGGTGACAACATCGGGGTGGAGTTCGCCGGGACCGTGTTCGGAATCGCCGAGTCACCCATCGAGCGGGGCCTCATCTGGGCAGGAACCAACGACGGACTCCTCCACGTCACCCGGGACGGGGGGCAATCCTGGACCAACGTGACGGCAAACATGCCCGGCGCACCGGAGTGGGGCGCAGTCCGGAGTATCGCCCCGTCCCGCTTCAACGCGGGCACCGCCTACGTGGCCATCGACGGGCACCAGGCCAATGTCCGGGACCCCTACGTCTACCGGACCCGGGACTACGGTGAGAGCTGGGAGAAAATCACGGACGGCATTCCGTCCAGCATGGTCAGCTACACCAAGGTGATCGCCGAGGACCCGGCCCGGGCCGGACTGCTGTATGTGGGGACGGAGAACGCCATCTACGTGTCCTTCGACGAGGGCAACCAGTGGCAGCCTCTCCAGAACAACCTGCCCCACGCCCCCGTGTCCGGGATCGTGGTCCAGGAGCACTTCGGGGACCTGGTCATCTCCACCTATGGGAGGGGGTTCTGGATCCTGGACGACCTCTCGCCCCTCCGTCAGCTCACGCCCGAGGTCACGGCGTCCGACGCCCATCTCTTCGAGCCTCGTGACGCGTACCGCTTCCGTCCCATCACGCCGCCCTCGGTGCAGTACGACGACCCGACCATGGGGACCGATCCCGAATACGGCGCGTCCATCAACTACTGGCTCTCCGAGCCCACTGCTGATGCGCCGACCGTCACCATCCTGGATGACGACGGGAACGTGGTCCGGGTGCTGGAGGGGACGAACCAGGCGGGGATCAACCGGATTCATTGGGACCTGGAGGACGCCCCCAACCGGGGCGCCCGGCTTCTGACCCCTCCCATGTTCGCCGAACACATCCGGGTGGGCGAGGAGGGTCGACCAGCCCCCGGAGCGGCGCGAATCTCCATCCTCATGCCCCCCGGTGAGTACACCGTCCGACTTACGGTGAACGGGGAGTCCCAGGACCAGAACCTCACCGTCCTCAAGGACCCCAATACCGCCGGGACCCGGGCCGACATCGCGGCCCAGGCGCGCTTTCTCCGAGAGGTTCGTGACGATGTCGTGGCCGCCACGGCGGCGGTGGAGAGGATCGAGGCCCTGCGAGTCCAAGCTCGGACGGTAGCACGGTTCGCGGAGGATCCTGGTGTGGTGGCGGGCGCGGAGGCTCTCGAGGCCCGTCTCGTGGAGCTCCAGATGAACCTGGTGGATCTCCGTCTGACCGGTCAGGGCCAGGACGGGGTCCGCTTTGGGGCGAAGCTCCTGCAGAAGCTGGGGTATCTGGCCGGAGGTATCGACGGCGCGGATTTTCCGCCCACGGATCAGCAGATCGAAGTGAAGGATCTGCTCCACGGGCAGCTGCAGGAGCAACTCCAGGTTCTCCGGGCGTTCGAGGACGGCGAACTCGCGGGGTTCAACCGGCTGCTGGAGGGGCAGGGGATTCGATAGCCGACATGTCTTGGCTGCGGCTCGATGCCGTGCCAGCCAGAGGAGGATGCCATGGACCGGGGTCGTGGATTCGGGACGGCGATGGGCCGAGAGCGGTCCGTGGCTCGGGCGTTGATCTGGGGCGTGGTGTGGGCTGGGGGCTCGGCGCTGGCCACCGGGTGCAGCTCCGCGCCACCCGATGGAACCGACGGGGAGTTCTTGCCCTGGCCGGTCGGGGTGTTCCGCGTGACCACCTCGGTCGCGTTCCAGAACGCTGAAGGATCACGACAGTTTACGGACCGGATCAACTTCGACGGCGAGATCACCGTCGGGGTCCTGGGGCCCATGCAGATGAGCACGCCACGGGGCTTCTGCCGGGACCCCGAGCCCACGGCGACCCAGCGGGACCGGGACAAGGACGGGTGGAACTTCGTCTGCCCCGACGCGTCGGTTCGGATCCGGCCGGGATCCGACGACCTGATCGTCCGCGTGTCCATGAGGGTGACCGAGCGGTACGTGGTGCGGGGGGCGTGCGAGGCGTACACCACCACCTCGTCGGGTAGCCGGATCTGCACGCGATACTCGACCCGGATCCGCACTAGCCAGGTGACCCGAAACAACACGGTCAGGGGCAGGAGGATCCGCTAGGCGCGTCGCCGGCGGGTGCTCCCGGTGTCGAAACGCTTGCGTTCCCCCGGCCCGCGCCCCCTATTCGGGCAAGCCATGCCCAAAGAAGACCTCCTCTCCCGCCTCCGGAAGGCCCGCATCGTCCAGGTGCTGGCCGTGTATTTTGGTGCGTCGTGGGTCGTCCTGCAGATCGCCGAGGTTCTCCAGGAGGCCCTTTCGCTGCCGGATTGGGTCCTGCCCGTCGCGATCCTGCTGCTCCTCATCGGGATGGTGGTCATCCTGTCCACCGCCTGGGTCCAATCCCTGTCCAGCACCACCGAGGCCGAAGAGGCCGGTGAGGTGCCCACCGACTGGGAGATCGCACCTGCGAAGGCCATCGAGAGCCTGAGCCGGGGAAAGCTCCCCCACCTGACCTGGGGACGGGCCATCCTGGGCGGCGTGGTGGCCATCAGCCTCCTGTTCGGGCTCTCGGGATTGTACGTCATCGTGACCGGACGGGACGCCATTCTGGGACCGACCCCCGCCGGGGCGGGCGTGGCCGCCGAGGGGATCGCCGTGGTCCCCTTCGAGGTGCGTGGCGCGGACCTGGAGATCTGGCGCGAAGGGATGATGGATCTCCTCAGCAACAATCTCGATGGTGTGGGCGGCTACCGGACCATCGACTCCCGCACGGTCATGTCCCGCTGGAACGCCCAGATCGGGGACGAGGCCAACCCGGACCTCAGGGGTTCCCTGCAGGTGGCCGGAGCCACGGGGGCTAGGTACGCCCTGCTGGGCAGTGTGGTGGGGTTGGGCAGCAGCGTTCGGCTGGTGGCCAACATCTACGACCTGGACACCGGGGAAGAGGTGGCTCAGGGCTCCGCCGAGGGACCGGCCGATCAGGTGCTGACACTGGCCGACGACCTGGCCGTGGAGACCATGCGCGCCCTCCTCCTGGCCACCGGGAGCTCCGCCGTGGACCAGGTCCAGGCGGAGACCATCACGACCCACTCCCTTCCTGCGCTCCGGGAATTCCTCGCCGGCGAGTCGTTCTATCGGCGAGGCGACTTCGCCGGGGCTGTGCAGGCCTATGAGCGCGCCGTGGCGGAGGACTCCACGTTCGCCATCGCGCTGGTCCGGCTCACCGAGGCCTATGGGTGGCTGGAGAGCGCCAACAGTGAGCGCATCGCCGAGTACAGCGCCAAGGCCCTGGCCCAACGGGATCGTCTCTCTCCCCGGTATCAGTTCCTCATCGACTCCTGGGACGCCTACAACCGGAACGACGTCTCCGGGGTCGCGACCCTGAAATCCGCGGTCCAGAAGTACCCCGACGACCCCGAGGCCTGGTTCCTCCTTGCGGAGACCTACATCCACCTGGGTGACGCCACCTACGCCACCGACGAGGACATCTGGCAGGCGTTGGAACGGGCGGTGTCCCTGGACCCGGACTTCGCCCCGTATCTGATCCACTATGCCGAGGGGCAGGTCATTCGGGGCGATACGGCAGGCGCCCGCACGACCACGGATCGCTACGCTGCCCTGACCGGGTCCCGGCGCAACGCCGAGCACATCCAGGTCGCGATCCCCCTACTGCACGGAACGGACGAGGAGGCCGCCGGGGCCGTTCAGGCCCTCCGGGAGGGGGATCCCTCCCTTGTGGACTTCCTGGTGGGAACGTTCCAGCACCGCGTGGACCAGATGGACCGCCTCGATCCCGCGTATGAGGTCATCGAGAGCCAGTTGGGTCAGAATCGGGACGCCCAGAAGATCTACTCCGCCAGTACCCAGGGGGGGCTCAGTTGGGGACGCGACCTGGCTGAAAGGCTCGGAGCGAATGACATCGTCCTGACCCTCTTCAGCGCCAACGTGGCCTTCCTGTGGGACCTCCCCATGGATGAGGTGGACGCCTCGCTGTACGACTCCGGGTTCTGCGGGGAGGTGGGCCGTCTCAGCACGGTGTGCGCCTATTTCCTCGGGTTCGTCGCGATTCGCGAAGGCCGTTTCGGTCGCGTGGACGCGGTCCTGGAGCGCATGTCCCGGGAGATCACGGCTCGAGAAGGAGGAGCGGAGCCCGGGGACGAGGCGGCCGCAGCCGTGATCGAGGGTCTCGAACAGTGGAGAGGGTTCCTCCTGGCGTACCGGGACTGGACCCGGACCGGAGACCCGGTTCCCGCCCGGAGGCACTTCGACCCCCTCACCGAGGAGCCGGGCAACGTGGGGCTGTTCGCCAGGATCGCCATGGGCGACGTGGAGGCCGGCGCCGGACGGACCGAAGAAGCCATCCGCCATTATCAGGCCACGCTGCGTGGCTACCAGCGCTCCTACGGCCTGCTCCAGCTCGCCCGGATGCACGAGGAGGCCGGCCGCCCCGCCGACGCGAGGCAATACTACGAGCGCTTGCTTCGGGTGGGATTGAAGGGCGACGCGGAGCTGCCCGCCATGGTCGAGGCTCGTGAGGCCGTCGATCGGCTGGCCCCCTGAGGCCCAGGAGCGATCTGGCCCCTGACCGAGGGGATCAGCCGGAAACCAACCCCACCCGCTCCACCATCTCCTTGAACCGGGGATCCCCGTGCAGGGAGTCGTACGCCGGGTCGATGTGCAGGTAGACCAGGCCCGCCGAGCGCGACGCGTAGGCCTCCTCCAGCTTCTCGAACGCCCGATCCATCTCCCCCAGGGCGCCGTAGGCACCCGCCAGGAACTCGGGCCGCACGTACCGCTCCTCGTTCTCCAGTGACTCCAGGATCTCCCGGGCCTCGCCGTCCCTGCCCAGGACCGCCAGGGCCTGGGCTTCATACGCCCGCACCGACACCACGTCCCCGGTCCGGGTCGCCTGCTCCCGGAAGGCATTCAGGGCCTCCTCGGCCTTGCCCATGGCCAGCAGCGCATTCCCCATCCTCACGTGGGCGTAGTAGTACTGGGGATCCAGCCGGATGGTCTCCTGGCACTGTTCGATGGCTTCCTCGAGCCGACGGGAGTAGAGAAGGAAGCGCGCGACCCAGCCGCTGAACTCGGACGATAGGGGATCCAGGGCCAGCGCTTCCCGCATCTCGGCCAGACCCTCCTCCAGGTTTCCGTTCGACGGCAGGGCGCTGGCCAGCGCGTAGTGCCCCTCGGCATAGCTGGGGCTCCGGGCCACGGCCCGGCGGAGGGCGAGCTCGGCGGCCTGGAAGTCCCACTCGAACCAGGCCAGGACCTTCCCGATGGCGGTGTGGGCCTCGGCCAGGGAATCATCGAGCTGGATGGCCCGCTCGGCGGCGGCCTTGGCCTTGGGATAGGCTTCCTCCGGAGAATACCAATCGTCGGCCAGAGACATCCACGAATCGGCGATTCCACCATAGGCCCGAGCGTAGGTCGGGTCGGCCTGCAGCGCCTGCTCGTAATAGGTCAGGCTCTGCTGGAGGTCCTCTCGCCGGAATTTGTTGTAGACGTATCGCCCCTTCAGGTAGAGGGTGTATGCGTCCATATTGGCCGTCGCCTGGGTGACCAGGTGGGGCGTGGCCTGCATGTCCAACTGGACCTTCAGGGCCTCCACGATGGACCGTGCGATCTCGTCCTGGACCTGGAATACGTCCTCCAACTCCCGGTCGTAGGTCTCGGACCAGAGGTGATAGCCGTCCGTGGCGTTGATCAGCTGGGCCGTGATCCGCAAACGGTTCCCCGCCTTGCGCACGCTTCCCTCCAGAACCGTGGCCACGTTCAGCTCCTCGGCCATGGTTCGGATGTCCAGGTCCTTCCCCTTGAAGGCGAAGGCCGAGGTCCTGGACGCCACGTGCAGGTGACGCACCCGGACCAGGGCGTTGAGGATCTCCTCGGTCACGCCGTCGCTGAAATACTCGCTATCGCGCCCCTCGCTCATGTCCACGAAGGGCAGCACGGCGATGGACTTCTCGGATGGGGCGGCGCCCACGACGGGGGCGGCGGCCGGTCCGTCGGCCTTGGAGGCCTCGGAGACGCCCTCCATCCGACCGTCCTGGGCGTCGGTACGAGTAACCCCGTCGGGGGTCAGATCGAAGAACCAGGACAGGAACATGGCCAGGGGGAACCCGAGGATCACCAGGATCACGAAGAGCCTGATGGTCCAGTCGGGGAGGGCCAGGGCCGGAAAGATCACGTCGGCGAGTTGGATGAGGACCCAAGCCACGACGGCGTAGAAGATCGCCGCTCGGACGACCTTCCTTCGGGACAGCTCCCGGGCAAACTCGCGGGCGTTCACGTCTTGGGTACTCTCTCGCTGGGGGAGGGTGCGCGTCTTCGGCGGGGGTGCCGCACCCGGACTCAGGTCCCCGACGAAGGGGATAGTAGGGCGTGGCCGGCTCGCAGACCAACGTTTTTCGTCCGGAGTGTGTCCCTCCCCCGCGCTTCGGTGAGCGATTCCCTCTTCCGATTGCGCTTCCTGCAGGTGAGGGGAGTAGTCGGGCCCCCATCGAAGCAGCTGAAACCGATCAGAAAGGGAGGACCAGATGTCGCAGGCCACCATGAACGAACGTCCCGTCCGCGGCCCCATGAACGGGGTGGACGTGCCCACCCTCTTCGCCACCATCGGCGCCGTGGATGCCCAGCGGGAGTTGGCCCAATTCCGCTTCCGCGCCACCAACACCTGGCAGAAGGGCACCTACAGCCGCTCCACGGTGAAGTCCTTCTACGGGGCGGGCGGGGAGCAGGAGCACGTGCGGGAGTTCGTGATCGATGCCGACCATCCCCAGGTGCTGGTGGGTGAGGACAACGGACCGACTCCCGTGGAGCTCGTGCTGGTGGCTCTCGCTTCCTGCCTCACCGCCGGGATCGGCAACATCGCCTCGGCCCGGGGCGTGGAGCTTCACAGTGTGGAGTCCAACCTGGAGGGGCAGGCGAACCTGGAGGGCCTTCTGGGGCTCTCCGACGAGGTCCGCAACGGATTCTCAAAGATCACCGCGGACTTCACCATCAAGGGCGATGCCCCGGAGGAGAAGCTCAAGGCCATCGTCGAGCAGTCGAAGGACCGGTCCGCCGTCTTCGACATCATCACCAACCAGGTCCCCGTCGAGATCACGGTCAACGGGGCCTGATCACACTCCGCTCCCACGGCGGCCGGCCGACTCCGCGTCGGCCCGGTCGCCCGGCGGGGAGTCGGGCGAGGAGATCCGGGAGAAGAATCATGCGTCACATCGACACGCTCATCATCGGAGGGGGGCAAGCGGGCCTGGCCATGAGCCGGAGCCTGACCCACCACGGGGTCGAGCACGTCGTCCTGGAGCGGGGTCGGGTCGGCGAGCGCTGGCACAGTGAGCGGTGGGATTCCCTGACCCTCCTGACCCCCCGGAAGCTCTCCCGGCTCTCCGGTTGGGATGACGAGCGGGGGGATCCGGAGGGGTTCATGAATCGGGAGGACGTGATCCGGTACCTGGACGGATATCGCGACCACTTCGACGTTCCCGTGCAAACCGGCGTGAGCGTGACCTACGTCGAGCGGGACAGGGAGGGGTACCGGGTCGAGACGAACCAGGGGGACTGGAGAGCCGAACGCGTAGTGATCGCCACGGGGGAGAGCCAGCATCCCTTCGTGCCGTCCATGGCCCGGGACCTCTCGGGGGCGGTGCACCAGGTGGTGCCGACGCGATACCGGAACCCCGACCAGCTCCCTGAGGGTCGTGTCCTGGTGGTGGGCGCTTCGGCAACCGGAATCCAGCTCGCTCGGGAGATCCACCGGTCCGGGCGACCCGTGACCCTTTCGGTAGCCCGTCATACCCGGCTTCCTCGCCGCTATCGGGGGCGGGACATCCTCGAGTGGTTCAGGGTGATGGGGATTCTGGACGAGCGGACGGAGGACGTGCGCAATCTCAGCGCCTCCCGGGAGCAGCCCTCCATGCAGCTCACTGGCAGCGCCGATCACGAGACGCTGGATCTGCGGGTCCTCCAGGAAGAAGGCGTGCGCCTCGTGGGGCGGGCCGAGGGCGTCTCGGGGCCCCGCATGGTCTTCGCCGACGACCTGGTCGAGCACCTGGCCGCCGCCGACGTGAAGCTGGCCGGACTCCGTTTGCGCATCGACCGGTACATTCGCCAGAACGGGCTGTTGGGCGAGGTAGGGCCAGAAGAGCCGTTCGAGCCTATGCCCCTCCCGGACTCACCGACCAGACTCGACCTCCGGGCGGAGGGGATCGGCACCGTGCTGTGGGCGACGGGCTTCAAGCGAAGCTATCCGTGGCTGCGGGTCCCGGTTCTCAAGGCCAACGGAGAGATCCGCCACGAGGGGGGGGTCACCTGCGCGTCGGGACTCTACGTCCTCGGGCTGAATTTCATGCGAAGACGGTCCTCGAGCTTCCTGGCCGGAGTGGCCCGGGACGCGGAGGAACTCACCGAACACCTGGTCGCGGCGCGGAGCCGAAAGCCCGCCCGGGCCGTCGCCTGAGAGAACGATCATGTCCACGTCGATCGAGCGTGACCGCTACGATGTCATCATCGCCGGAGCCCGGGTCGCCGGTGCGTCCACCGCCATGCTCCTGGCTCGGGCCGGGGCCCGCGTACTGGTGGTGGACCCCGTACCTCTGGGCCGGGATACGCTCTCCACCCACGCGCTGATGCGCGGGGCCGTCCTGCAGCTTCACCGCTGGGGCGTACTGGACGCCGTCCGGGAGGCCGGAACTCCCGAGCTTCCCGTGACGACCTTCGACTACGGGGACGAGCTGATTTCGGTCCCCATCAAGCCCAGGGATGGAGTCGATGCCCTGTTTGCCCCCCGGCGCACGGTCCTGGATCCCATTCTGGTCCGGGCTGCCGAAGAGGCGGGAGCCGAAGTGGCTCACGGCGTCTCACTCGCGGACCTGGAGTGGGATGATCGGGGTCGGGTCACCGGTGCCAAGCTCATCGGCCGAAACGGGGAGTCCCTCCTCGTCCGTGCCGGCCTGGTCATCGGGGCGGACGGCATCCGCTCACGGGTGGCGCGGCTCGTCGAGGCGCCGGTGGAGCGTCGGGGTAGGAACGCGACTGCGTCCATTTACGGGTATTGGAAGGGCATCGACCCATCGGAGTACCTCTGGGCATTCCGGCCCGGCGCCGGCGCGGGGATCATCCCGACCAACGGCGGGGAGACCTGCGTCTTCGTGTCCGTCTCGCCGGGTCTGCTCGCGGCGGCCGGCCGGTCCGAGATGGACGAGCTGTTCATGGAGACCATGCGGTCCGTGGAGTCCAGGCTGGCGGATCGACTCACCCCCCAGGCCCGGTCGAGCCAGCTCCGGGCCTTTCCCGGAGAGTTCGGATTCCTGAAGCGCTCACGGGGGCCCGGATGGGCCCTGGTGGGAGATGCCGGCTATTTCCGCGATCCTCTCACAGCCCACGGGATCACGGATGCCTTTCGCGATGCCGAGCTCCTGGCCAGGGCGGTGTCGGCCGGGACCGAGCCTGCTCTGGACGACTACCAGGTCGCCCGGGACTCGGTGGCCGTGGAGCTCCTCGAGGTGACCGACCAGATCGCGTCCATGGTGTGGACGATGGATCAGGTGAAGGCGCTTCACATTCGTCTCAGCAAGGCGATGAACGCCTCCATCGAGATGATACGGGGGTGGGAGTCGGGCCGGAGCGGGGGGCCCGCAAGGGCCGCCTGACAGGGACATCCCTCTCCACCCAAGTCCGGTCCATCAGCGCCCCTCAACCCCCGGGGAGGGCGCATGATGATTGCTGGTTGGCTGCGATGACCGTAGTTTGGGCCATCCCTTCACCCTGCGAGGTATGAATGAACGCTCGGATGCTTGTTGGGGCGGTCGCGGTCTTCGTTTGGTACATGGTGTGGGATCTGGGTGTTTCGGGTCCGCTGTTCGGGTCCTACTACGCTCAGATCGAGGGCATCAATCCGGCGCCATCGCTGATGTGGCTCGCCATCGGGAATCTCGTGGCCGGACTGGTCCTTTCCTGGTTCTACGGCAGGACTTTGGGCTCCTTCGGCGTCGGGGTGAGGGGTGGGCTTAATTTCGGCCTCTCCACGGGGATCGTCATGGGTTTCCCGATCTGGATCATGATCTCGATCTACGACACGGGATGGACCTACGCTGCGTCGTGGGCACAGACCATTGCCAACATTCTCTGGGTGTTGGTCGCCGGGATTCTTCTTGGGATCGTCTACGAGAAGATGGGAGAAGGCGAGGCGAAGGTCTGAGGCGTCGGGCTTCCCCTTCGTCTATCCGTCCCGCCTGCGGGTGGGTGGCCGTGCCGGGGCTCTGGTCGTAGGCGGCCGGGACTGCTGGAATTGCCTCGACCGGGCGGCACCCCGGTCGCGCTGCTGCTGAGTTCTGCTCAAGTCCTGCTGCCGTGTGGACGGCTGAGTTGGCCTCGTCGTCGGCTGCGCCGGCCGGGTAGAGGGCTGCGTGGGCCGTGTGCTGGGCCTCGTGGTCGGCTGCGTCGGGCGGGTGGTGGGCTGGGACGGCCTGGCCGCTGGCTGGCTCGGGCGGGCCCCGGTCGATGGGCTCCACCCTCCTCCGCCCGGGTTCCGCTGTTCCCACCCATTGTCGGTGCGCCGGTGCACATTGCCGGCACGGTCCGCCAGAACGTTGTTCGGCCGCGTGGACGGCTGGGCCCTGGGGCGATCCGCTGGGGCGGTGGGACGTGTGCGGTCCCGGAGAGCGGGAGTGGCGTTGCGGGTCGCGATCCTCGGCTGGTTGTAGATGTTGGCCCGCCCGGCATAATATCCCGCACGGAAGCCCGCTCGGTACCCGGCCCGGTAAGCCGCTCGCCGACTGGCGTAGTAGGGCACCGGGACTGGTCTGGGCCCCCACCAGCCTCCGTAGCAGCACCATGGACGCCAGGGTGAGTAGCCGATTCCGAAGGTGAACCAACCACTGGTCCAAGTGAATCCCATGGTCCACCCGGTCCATGGATTCCAACGCATGTGCCAGCCCCAGGTGTTGTAGCGGGGGATGTAGCGGGTGTGCCACCAGGGCCGGTACCACCACCCCGTGCCGTAGACCACCACGGTTTGATGGACGTAAGTGCCCGTGTATCCGGGGGTGTGCCCCACCACCACGTATTCGGGCGTCGTTTCGTAGATCTCCACGTAGGTCACGTGGTAGACGGGGCTGGTGGGCGGGATGTCGTAGATCTCGTTGGGCACGGAGGTGGCCACCGTCCAGGGTCCCTTGGGGTTGTCGGCCACGTACCAGACGCCGGCCTCGACCGCGTAGAACCGCGGCAGTGCGGAAATAACCGGGGTTTCGGTGTTCACGGCGAAGGCCAGCGTCGTGCCCTCGATGGACTCCCACTCAGGGTCTCCGTCGTATGCTACCCGCAGCGACCGGTCATCACGCCGAATCTGGGCCGTCTGTGGAATCTGGGCGTCCAGGAGGGCCTCTTCGGCCTCCTCCGTACCTGCGATGTGGGCGCGAATCGATCCGACATCCGAATCCGTGGGGATGTTCCGGAAGGTCTCGGGCAGTTCCTCCGAGGCGACCCAACTCCAGGGTCCGGTCAGCTGCCGGGCCCGGAACCACCTCCCGGACAGCAGAACGTAGTAGTTCTGCTCAGGGGTGTGGAAGAAGAGATCCGAGTCCGTGTTCCCGATGAACATCAGCTCGGTGTCGCTGATGGGCGTGAACTGGGTGGCGCCCACCGTGGCGATCAGCTCAGACGGAGCGGTGACGACCACGATTTCGGGCGGCACCCCCGGATCCTCGGTCATGCTCTCGGGTGCAACGGCGAGCTGGGCGGCGGTTTCGTCGTCCGGGGGTGCGATCAAATCCTCTATCCGGGACGGGATCGACTCGGTGAACTCCCACGGGCCGGTCACTTCCCGGCTCCAGTACCAGAGGTCTTCCCCGGCGTAGAGATAGTACCGGGTCTGCGCCAGATCGTAGAGGATGGCGAATGCCGAGTTCACCACTGCCATGACATCGTCCGAGACCCGTTCCAGGATCGGGTCACCGTCGATCATCACCAGGACGGCCGGGTTGTCCCGATAGAGGATCTCCGGCGGGTCCATGTTCAGCCCTTCCACAGCCAGGTTCCTTCGCTCCGCAGACTCGATGCTGGTCAGGAGTTCGTCCATGGACATCTGGAATTCCTGGCGGTCCAGCCAACTCGTCAGAGTTGCTGAGGCTTGGGCGGCATCTTCTGGAGAGATGTCGGGGAAGTGGACGCGGATGACCTCTACGGCCCGGGCCACGGCGAGACGGTCGTCCCTGTCCGTATCCACCCTTGCTTCGAACCAGGCGGTGCCGAACAGGGGCTCGCTGCCCCCATCCGCCCGCTCCGCCGACAGCACGAACCGCCCCTCCAGCCGGTTCCCTTCGAATCGTTCGGGCTGAGGCTGGTAGATGACCACGCGGGTATCCTCGAGGACCACCTCCACAGGCCATGACGAGCCGCCGTCGCTGGGGTCTTCCTGGCCCTGGGCCTCCTGGGCCCTGGAAGCCGCCGGGAGAGCGAGGATGACGAGGAGGAGGGAAAGGAACTGGGATATTGTGCGAGATGACATCCGGATGACCCCGGGAGCGCTGGGTTGTCGGGGCGCCGCGCTCGCCCAAGCTCCATTGGGTGTGCGCACCGCGCGGGGGAGTCGGCACCGGGCCCGGTCTGCATGCCGGGCCCGGTACCGCCCTCACCATCTCTTAGCCGACGAGGTCGTCGAACTTCTCCTGAAAGCTCGCCCACTTGGTCTTGGCCCATGCGGCGAGATCCGCCACGCCGTGAGCCGTCTTGACCAGCGCGTAATAGCCGCCCACCGCATCCCAGTCCACCACGTTGAACCAGGCCCCGATGTAGTCGGGACGGCGATTCTGGTAGTTCAGGTAGTAGGCGTGCTCCCAGACGTCCAAGCCCAGGATGGGCGCCTTGCCGTAGGAGATCGGGTTGTCCTGGTTGGCGGTCTTCTCGATGGAGAGTTCTCCGTCTCGCCCGACGCAGAGCCACGCCCACCCGCTGCCGAAGACCGAGCCGGCTTCCGCAGCGAACTTCTCATGGAAGCCCACGAAAGAACCGAAGGTCTCGTCGATGGCCTTCCCCAGCATCCCTGACGGGGTGCCGCCCCCGTCCGGACTCATGATGGTCCAGAAGAGCGTGTGGTTCAGGTGGCCGCCACCGTTGTTACGCACGGCGGTGAGGATCTCGTCCGGTACCGCATCCAGGTCCATCACCAACTGGAGGGCCGTGAGCTCCTGGAGCTCGGGATATCCCTCGAGGGCCGCGTTCAGCTTGTTCACGTAACCCTGGTGATGCTTGGAGTGATGGATCTCCATGGTCCGGGCGTCGATGTGGGGCTCGAGGGCGTCGAACGCATAGGGGAGAGAGGGGAGCTTGTGACTCATGGTACTGCCTTTCCGGAAAGATGAATGCGGGGGGCCGCCGCCAGGCGGACGCCCCCCGCAACTGAGATCCAACTCGATCAACCGCCCGGGGGCGAGAGCTTCTCCAGGACCTGTTCGAGACTGAAGCTCGCAGCCTTCTGCCTTGGCGGGTACTCCACGAAGGTCTGAAGGAAGTTACCCACGTAAGCCTGGGCCGGCACGAGGAGATAGGCGCGGTCCAGAAGCCAATCGAAGTAGGTGTTGGAGGTGATCTGCGATCGCTCGTAGGGGTCCCGACGGAGGTTGAAGATCAGCGGGAGGCGAAGGGGCACGAACGGCTCGATCCACGCCTGCAGAGTGGCTTCGGCCCGCTGCTCCATGAAGATCAGCTTCCAGTCGTCGTAGCGCAGGGCGGTCAGATCCCCGTCGTCCGAGAAGTAGAAGATCTCGTGGCGGTCCGTCGTCGGGGAAACCCCGGTGAGGTGATCCAGGATGTTGTACCCGTCCAGGTGGATCCGGTACTCCCTGCCCAGGGCGGAGGACTGATACCCGTCCAGGAGATCCTCCTTGATGTCGTCCTTCCCGGCCATGGCAGCGAAGGTGGGGAACCAGTCCATGTGATGCACGATCTCGTTGGAGATCGATCCGGCCGGGATTTGCCCGGGCCAGCGAACCATGGCTGGGACCCTCCAGCCACCCTCCCAGTTGGTGTTCTTCTCGCCCCGGAAGGGAGTGGAGGCCGCATCAGGCCAGGTGTTGTAGTGGGGGCCGTTGTCCGTGCTGTAGAAGACCACGGTCTCGTCGGCGATGCCCAGTTCGTCCAGCAGATCGAGGAACAAGCCGATGTGCATGTCGTGCTCGACCATTCCGTCGGAGTACTCGTCCTGACCGCTGATGCCGCGCAGCTCTTCTTTCACGTGGGTCCGGAAGTGCATCCGGGTCCCGCTCCACCAGACGAACCAGGGGGTTCCGGCGGCTTCGGCGTCTCGGATGAACTGGAGGGCGGCCTCGACGGTCTCTTCGTCGACGGTCTCCATGCGCTTCTTGGTGAGCGGGCCGGTGTCTTCGATGCGGCCGTCTGCGAACGAGTGGATCACGCCTCGGGGCCCGTACGCCTCAGCGAAGGTCCGTCCGTCGCGGAGGACCATGTCGCCAGGATAGTCTTCGTTCTCAGGCTCCTCCTCGGCGTTCAGGTGGTAGAGGTTCCCCAGGAATTCGTCGAAGCCATGGTTCGTCGGGAGCATCTCGTCCCGGTCGCCCAGGTGGTTCTTGCCGAACTGACCCGTAGCGTAGCCCTGGTCCTTGAGGATCACCGCGATGGTCGGGTCCTCCACCTGCATCCCCGCCTCGGCTCCGGGCAGTCCCACCTTGGAGAGCCCGGTCCGGAACACGCTCTGTCCCATGATGAACGAGGACCGACCCGCCGTGCAGGACTGCTCGCCGTAATAGTCGGTGAAGATCATGCCTTCGTTGGCGATCCGGTCGATGTTCGGGGTTTGGTAGCCCATCATCCCCATGGTGTAGGCGCTGATGTTGGAGCGACCGATGTCGTCGCCCCATACCACGAGAATGTTGGGCTGGTCCTGGGCCGACACAGGGGCGGCGAGGCCAGCCAGGAGGAGGATTCCGAGGGCTGGAATCCCCCAAAGACGTGTCTTCATTGGTAATGCTCCTGCGCGAGGTGAAAGGGACTTCATTTTAACGGTGTCGCGGAGGGGATACCAGCAAGGCCAGCGCAGGTTCCGGGGGGGTGGCGGTCCCGGCGGGGGTAGGGGGGGATGGGTCGGGGCAGCGGTCCCGGCGCCCCGCGGCCGAGCCGCCACTAGCGGAGATTGCTCTCCACGAACTGTCTCACCTGGACGCCCCTTGGATCGGAGGGCGCCAGCTCGATCATCCGATCGGCGATTTCCAGGGCCTGAGTCCATTCCTGCCGCTGTACGAAGTGGTCGGCCAGGGCGAAGAGGAAGTCCAAGCTCTCCGGCTGGAGGTCCACCGCCCGGGTCAGCGCGCCTTCCGCCTCCCCCATCCGACCCACCGCCTGGAGGGCGAGGCCATGGTTGTACTGGATTCGGGCGCGTGTGGGTAGCCCGGAAGCGGCCCTGCCCAGGAACGCCACCGCCTCGTCGATCCGCCCCATCTCGGCCAGGAGCAGGCCCATGGAATACGCCACCTCGTACTGCTCCGGGTCGGCCTCGAGAACCTGGGTCAACAGCCGCTCGGCTTCGTCGTTCCTGCCCTGACTGTTGAGGATCACCGCCAGATTGGTCTTCGCGGGAATGAACAGATCGTCGATGAGGAGCGCTTCCCGGTAGTAGTACTCGGCCTGGAAGGCGTCTCCTCTCGCAGCGTACAGGTTGCCCAGGTTGTGGGCCGACGCCGCGAAGTCCAACCCGTGGCGCAGAGCCGACTCGTACTCGGCCAGAGCGCCATCGAACTGCTCCTGTTGGTAGGCCTGGAGCATCTCCACAGGGGCCCCGGCGAGACGGCTGGCGGCCTCGGTTCGCACGGCCTTCACCGGGTCGAACAGGAGAGGCGAGACCAGCTCTACGTATTGCTCCGGGGTCGCCGCGCTTGCACTGGCCAGGGCCGTGAAACGAATCAATGGGTCCTCGTCCTGCAGCGAGGAGCGGAAGACCTCGGTGGCCGAGTCGCTGGGGAATGTCGCCAGGTACTCCAGCGCAGTCGCTCGGACGATGGGCGAGTAGAGCGGGTCGGTGGCCATCTCCATGAGCATGGGGCCCGCGTCGGCCCTGCCTTCCCGGGCCCAGGCGAAGACCTGACCGTAGTGGGGACGTCGCGCTTCGCCGTACCACTGCTCGTAGTATCCGAGGACCCAGTCCAGGGAACGGTCCCCGTGGCATCCGGCCTCGCTGCACGCGTTCGGGGTCTCGATCTCCCGGGTGAGGTCCGGGCGAGGCACCCGGAGGCTGTGATCCGCCCGCCAGTCCCGAACCATGAACGGCTTCTGCACCATGTGGCAGTTCACGCACTGGGCGCCGGGATTGGACTCCCCGTCGACCTCCACCTCGTGGAAGTGGTGGTCGGGGCTGTCGTAGGTATCGGGGCGGTGGCACTGGGCGCAGAGGGCATTGCCCTCGGCGTGGCGCTCCAGGCTGTGGACGTCGTGACAGTCGGCGCATTGGATGTCGTTCGCGTACATCTTGCTCTGTACGAACGACCCCCAGACGTAGACCTCCTCCAGGATCTGTCCGTCGGCATGGTAGAGGCCCTCCCGCAACGGCCGGGGGACCACATTGTCCATGAGCACCGGGCTACGGTGGTCGTAGTCGCCCAGCTCGCTGCGCCGGGAGTGGCAGGGCGCGCACAGGGCGACCTGCTCCTGAGATGTCTGCGTGCCGGTGGCGATCACCAGTCCGTAGGCCGGGTCCGGGGGCCGGGCCATCTCGGGCATCTCCGCCCACTCCACGTGGAGGGAGGCAGGCCCGTGGCAGGCCTCGCAGCTCACGTTGATCTCCGACCAGGTGGTGTTGAAGGTCCGGGTCTCGGGGTCGTATCCCTTCACCAGATTGGTGGAGTGGCACTCCGCACACATGCCGTTCCAGTTCTGGGCGCCCCGGGTCCAGTGAAGCCAGTCGTCCGCGGGGATGTCCCGCCCGGGGTAGAGGAAGAACCACTCGCCCAGCTCCGTGTCCCAAGCGATCGAAAAGGCCTGGAGCCGTCCGCCGGGGAAGGGGATCAGGTACTGCTGCAGGGGCTCCCACCCGAAGGTGTGGGTGACCTGGTGTTCGGCCCGCTCACCGGTGCGGCTCACCGTCTCGATGAAGAACCCTCCGTCGCGACGAAAGAACCGGGTGGAATCGCCGTTCAACACGAAGCTGGTTTCGGAGAAGTCCCCTCGCACCGTGCTGTCCGACGCCACGGCCATGGCCATGTCGTGGTGGGAGCCCGACCAGGCGTCCACCTCGCTCTGATGGCAGGCGACGCATTGGTCCCTGCCCACGAAATCGGCCAACGCCTCCCCTCCGGCGGTGGGATCGCCGCTTCCCCGTCGTACCAGGTAGAGGGGAAGGGAGAGGACGATGAGGGCCGTGGCGACCACGGCGGCCACCAGCCAACGATCCAACCCTCGGCGGACGGTATCCGTGTCCTCGCCGCTCGGGGGAGCGGGGGCCGCGCCCTCTGTCATGCGGGCACGACCTGGGACGGTCCAAAGGCGGTCCTTCGCATGGCCGAAGCGAGATTCACCTTTACCACCCGGTTCTCGATCCGCACCTCGAACAGGTCCAGGGGTCGGGGGGCCGGTGGGTTCACGACCTCACCGCGAACGTCGAAGGCTGAGGCGTGGCAGGGGCAGACGAAGCGCTGCTCAGAGTCGATCCATGGCACGCTGCACCCCAGGTGGGTGCAGACCCGGGACAGGGCCAGGAAACCACCATCCTCCAGCCGGACGAGGTAGAAGCCACCGTCGGGGAAGGCGGTCACCGAGCCGGGTGCGAACCGGTCCACGGGGCCGGCGGTCATGACCCCGACAGTCTCATTGGTCCCCGAGGCGCCTCTGGGCCGCAGGACCCGGGACGCGATCCACGCGGCCTCCGCAGCGGCCACGCCCAGGAGGGCCGTCCACGCGGTCCAGAGAAAGCGCCGACGGGATCCGGATTGGGACTTTTCCGACATCAACCGCTCGTCCCGGGCAGCATCAGGGCCATGCCAGGCCCTCTGAACCAGACGCCCGTCGCTGTGAGGATGAGGAAGGCCACAAGGGTGACCACGAAGACCGACTGTAGGGCTTCGCTGCGGCTCGCGCCAAGGAATCGGCGACCTCCCCTGAACACTCCGAGGAGGAGTCCCGTTCCAATGGCTGTGGGGATGAGTCCCTCGCTGACCAGCGGCGGGAGCATGGGGAGCCACCCTCCCCAGTCCACGACGAACTCGTCGAGAAGGATCCAGACAGGGGTGACGATGGCCGCCAGGAGGGCCGCCCAGACCGCGCCCCTTCGACCCACCGCGGAAATGAACCACACACCGCCGGCTTCCTCCTCCGTGCCCAGATAGGGCAGGAGGGCGAGGGCTACCGCAGCCGCTACCGGGATCACCACCACCGCCACCACGGGGTGGAAGTGAAGGAGCAGTTCCTGGAGCCCCATGAAATACC
>JBDHCV010000032.1:0-28536 GCA_039591855.1 Gemmatimonadota bacterium
CTCCTTCACATCGACAACCATTTCGAGTTCTCCAACGGGGCTTTCTTCCAGCTCCCCGCCATCAACTTCACCGAAGAGGGCCTCACGGAGCCCTTCGAGATTTCGGACGGAGTGATCATTCCAGCGGGCAGCTACAAAAACGTGGAGTGGGGGTTTCGGGCCAACACCGACCGAAGCGCCCCCCTTTCCGTGGAGGGGCGCATCGATATCGGGGGGTTCTACTCCGGCACCCGGTATGGAACGGACGCCACCCTCAGCTACCGGTGGCAGGACCGCTTCGTGGCCTCGGGGCGGGTAGTCTACTACGACGTAAACCTGGCGGAAGGGGACTTCGAGACGACGCTCTTGAGCCTCAAGGGTGCCTACTCGTTCACGCCGAGGATCTTTCTGCAGGGAACCCTCCAGTACCTGGAGCAGACCGGGAACTTCACGGGCAACCTCCGATTCGGTTGGTTGAACACCGCTGGAACCGGGCTCTACGTGGTCTACAACGACATCGAGCACCTCAAGGTCCGGCCGTCCGACGAGGTCCCCGAGGGACCGCTCTTCCGGACCCTCATCATCAAGTTCACGAGGCAGTTCGACCTGATCCGGTAGGGCCCGTCCGTCTTGCCACGGAGCCGGCAAAGCGCAATCGTCCTCCTCCCCAACCCACGTTACTTCGGAGGACAAGCGATGGTCCGCCACGGGCTCTCGATTCTCGGCACGCTCAGATTTCCCACTCCCGTCAACGGACCCGGCCTCGTCGCCGGGCTCGCTCTCCTGATCGCCCTGGGGCTCCCCGGCCTGGCGGACGCCCAGGGGCTGGATCGAACCTCGTGGACGGTGGACCACACCTGGACGTCCACCCGGGACGTGGAGTTCGACGTCACCGAGGGGACGTGGATGAATCTGGACGTGAGCCCCGACGGCCGGATGATCGTGTTCGATATGCTGGGCGACCTGTACACCATGCCCATCGGGGGCGGGCGGGCCGCGCGCATCGCGGGGGGACCGGCGTTCGACTTCCAGCCGCGCTTTTCGCCCGACGGCCGGCGGATCGCCTTCGTGAGCGACCGGGACGGGCTGAACAACATCTGGACGGTGGCCATCGACGGATCGGACCCCCGGCAGGTCACCAAGGAGACCGCACGGGACGTGAACTCTCCCGTTTGGTCCGTGGACGGCGAGTACATCTTCGTGCGGAAGCACTTCGTGTTCAGCCGCTCCCTGGGCGCGGGCGAGATCTGGATGTACCACCGCTCCGGGGGATCGGGCATTCAGGTGACGGATCGCCCCAACGAGCAGCAGGACCAGGGAGAGCCCGCCGTCTCACCTGACGGGGAGTGGCTGTATTACTCGCAGGACGTCACCCCGGGCCCCCTCTTCCAGTACAACAAGGACCCCAACCCGGGTATCTACTCGATCCGTCGGCGAAACCTCAGGACCGGGGAGCAGGAAACGGTCTCGAGACGCCCCGGCGGTTCCGTCACGCCCACGCCCCACCCCGACGGCCGACGCCTCGCCTTCGTGCGCAGGGTCCGGACCTCCACCGTCCTCTTCATCCGGGACATGGAGACGGGTGAGGAATGGCCCGTCTGGGACGGTCTCGAGCGGGACATGCAGGAGGCGTGGGCGATCCACGGGGTGTACACCGATTTCGCCTGGGTCCCGGGCACCGACGAGCTTCTGATCTGGGCCCAGGGGAAGATCTGGAGGGTGGACACGGCCACCGGACAGGCCGCGGAAGTCCCCTTCTCCGCCGCGGTGGACCAGCGGGTGCAAACTGCGGTCCGTCACGACGTGGAGCTGGCCGGAGACGCGTTCGACGTGAAGATGCTTCGACACGTCCACACCTCCCCGGACGGACGGCGGGTCACCTTCTCGGCCCTGGGTCGGGTCTGGGTGAAGGACATGCCAAACGGGGCACCGCGCCGCCTCACCACCTCCGAGGACGTCGAAGCCTTCCCCCAATTCTCCCCCGACGGCACCCGCATCGTCTACGTCTCCTGGGACGACGAGGACAAGGGCCGGGTTCGGGTGGCTCCGGCCTCCGGAGGCGAAGGCGTGGACATCGTGGGACGGCCCGGACACTACGTGGAACCGAGCTGGGCGCCGAACAGCCGCTGGGTGGTGTTCCGAAGCGTGGCGGGGGATTCCCGTCGAGGACCGACCCACGGTGAGATGCGGGGGATCATGATCGCCCCGGCGGACGGAGCCGGAGCGCCCTGGAAGGTACGGGATGGGGGATCTTCCCCGGCCTATAACGCCGACGGCACCCGGGTCTTCTTCACCGAGGGGTCCCAGTCCGGCGTCCGGCTCATGAGCTCGGACCTGAACGGCCAGGAAGAGATCACCCATCTCACCGGGACCGACATCACCGAATGGGTGGTTTCCCCCGACGGCGCGTGGATCGCGTTCGTGGAGGGCTGGCGCACCTACATCGCGCCCTTCCCCCGGCCCGGACGCCCGGTCGCGGTCTCGAAGGACTCGAAGAGCTATCCGGTCGCCCAGGCCTCCAGGGAAGCCGGGGCCTACCTGCACTGGGCCGGTGACAGCCGCCAGCTGCACTGGAGCCAGGGTCCGAACTACTACACCCGGGACCTGGCCGAGACCTTCACCTTCGTGGAGGGCGGGGCGGAGCAGCCGGCCGAGCCCGAGAGCGAGGGACAGAGAATCGGCTTCCGGGCCCCGGCGGACGTCCCCTCGGGAATCGTGGCCTTCGTCGGGGGGCGGATCATCACGTCCGCCGTCGATCCGTCGGCCCACGGGGCGCAGGACGGGGTCATCGAAAACGGCACGGTGGTGGTCTCCGGAAACCGGATCACGGCCGTGGGTCCCTCGGACAGGGTGAACGTCCCCACCGGAGCCCATCGGGTGGACGCTCGGGGAAAGACACTCATGCCTGGGATGATCGACGCCCATGCCCACGTGGGGTCCGCGGGAAGCGGGCTTCCCGCAGAGGCGGATTGGCCCCTCCTGGCCAACCTGGCTTTTGGGGTGACGACCTCCCACGACCCGTCCAATTCCACCGAAATGGTGTTCACGGACGCGGAGATGATCCGGGCGGGCATGAAGCTCGGGCCCCGGTTGCTGAGCACGGGCACCATCCTATATGGCGCCGAGACCCCCTTCAGATCCCAGGTGACCGACTACGAGGACGCGCTGATGCACGTCCGTCGCCAGAAGGCCGCGGGTGCCCCGTCGGTGAAGAGCTACAACCAGCGCCGCCGCGACGCCCGCCAGTGGATCCTCCAGGCGGCGGACGCCGAGGGGATCAACGTGGTGCCCGAGGGCGGATCCACCCTGTTCCAGAACCTGGCCCAGGTCATCGACGGACACACCACCGTGGAGCACAACCTCCCCGCGGCCAACCTCTACGACGACGTGGTGGGCCTCTGGGCGGCCACCGAAGTGGCCTACACACCCACCCTCATCGTGGGCTACGGAGGTCTCTCCGGAGAGTTCTTCTTCTACGAGCGCTATGACGTCTGGACCAACGAACGGCTCATGAACTTCACGCCCCGGGACGTCGTGGACCCCCGGTCCCGTCGTCGGCTGAAGGCGGCCGGGGACGAAGACTACAACCACATCGCCCTGGCCCGACACGTGAACGAGTTGAATCAGGCAGGGGTGCTGACCAACGTGGGGGCGCACGGACAGCTCCAGGGCCTGGGCGCCCACTGGGAGCTGTGGATGTTCGTACAGGGGGGGATGAGCGAACTGGACGCCATCCGGTCGGCGACCATCAACCCCGCACTTTCCCTGGGGCTCGACGAAGACCTGGGATCCATCGAGGAGGGAAAGCTCGCCGACCTCCTGGTTCTCAACGGAAACCCACTGGAGGACATCAACGAGTCGGAGAGCATCGGTCTGGTGATGGTGAACGGTCGGCTCTACGACGCCATGACCCTGTTCGAGACCGGAAACTACTCCAGCCCCCGGCCCACCCTCTGGTTCGAGCGGATCCCGCCCATGACGCCGAGCGGTGGAGCCCCCCAATAGGACCGGGAGCTCCACGAGAACGGATACGTCATGCCAGGCCTGGGAGACGCCGGGGATCGGCTGTTCGGGACCCCATGACAGCCGGGACCCATGAGCGCCGGCGCCCCTCGGGCGTCGCCCACGGACGGCCTCGGCTCCAGTGGGTCCTGCTCGCGACGATGGTGGCGGGGTGCGGGTCCCCCGGGGGAAACCCCGTGGCCGAGCGCCCCAACATCCTCCTCATCGTGGCCGACGACCTGGGATACTCGGACCTGGGAAGCTACGGAAGCGAGATCGCCACGCCGAACCTGGACCGCCTTGCCGCCCGGGGTGTCCGCTTCAGCAGCTTCCACACCGCTCCCATGTGCGCACCGAGCCGAGCCATGCTCCTCACCGGCAACGACAACCACGTTGCGGGAATGGGGAATCAGGACGGTGGCGTGGGCCCGACCGAAGGTCTTCCCGGGTACGAGGGCCACCTGTCGGACCGGGTGATTCCTCTCCCCTTGCTTCTCCGGGAGGCGGGGTACGCCACCTACATGGTGGGAAAGTGGCATCTGGGTGAGGCCCCGGAGCACAGCCCCACCGCGGCCGGCTTCGAGCGTGCTTTCGGCATCCTCCAGGGAGCCGGAGATCACTTCAGCGACACGGCCCTGGAGACCGAGTCGGGCTTCTCCCTCTACTGGGAGGACGGGGAGTACGTCCCCTGGCCCGACGGGCGGTACGACACGGAAGTCTACACCGACCGGCTCCTCGACTTCATCGACGAGGGTATGGATTCCGGCCGACCGTTCATGGCCATGGCCGCCTACACGTCTCCCCACTGGCCCCTCCAGGTTCCGGAGGACTACAGGGATCGGTATCGGGGCCGATACGACGAGGGGTACGACCGGCTCCGGGAGCGACGTTTCCAGGGCCTGCAAGCCGCGGGGATCATCCCAGCCGACCGGGAATTGCCCCCTCACGGGAAGGCCATCGAGGCCTGGGCCGGGCTGTCCGCGGAGGATCGGCGCGTGGAGGCCCGGAAGATGGAGCTCTATGCCGGAATGGTGGAGAACCTGGATCACCACGTGGGCCGCCTCCTGGACCACCTGGACCAGCGAGGACAGCTGGAGAACACGCTCGTCGTGTTCATTTCCGACAACGGTCCGGCGGCCGAGGATTTCTACAACACCGGCGGCTACGTGGAGTGGCTGAGGAGCCGGTATGACAATCGCTACGAGACCATGGGCGGCCCGGGCTCGTACGTGTCCTACGGCCCCCAGTGGGCCGTGGCCGGGTCGGCGCCGTTCCGGGGTCACAAGCAGGACGCTACCGAGGGAGGGATCACGGCACCCATGCTGGTCGCAGGACCGGGCGTCCGAAACAGCGGCCGGGTGGAGGGCGCCTACGTGGGGATCGCGGACCTTGCCCCCACCCTCCTGGAGGTTGCCGGGGCAAGCTACCCGGGGACCAGGGGCACGGACCGGACGGTGGACATGAGCGGCCGGTCCATCGTGCCGGTCCTCACCGACGCCGCGGACCGGGTCCACCCCGAGGCCGAGGTCTTCGGGTTCTCGCACCGAGGGCGGACCTTCGTGCGCCGCGGACGGTGGAAGCTGGTGGCGAACCGAACGCCGTTCGATCCCTCCGACTTCCGGCTCTACGACCTGGACGACGACCCGGGAGAGACGGTGGACCGATCCACCGACCGACCGGACGTGAGAAGTGACCTCATGCTGGAATGGGAACGATTCCGCGCCCGTGTGGGTGTATGGATCCCCACGGGGGAAGACCCTGACCCGCCAACCGAAGGAGGAATCCCTTGAGACGAATGGCTCTGACCGCACTCACCGCACTCATCGCCGTCACCGCCACACCGCTGGCGACCCAGGCCCAGGACTGGGACGCGGTGGAGATCACCGCCCAGGAGGTGGCCCCAGGCGTCTACATGCTCGAGGGAAGGGGCGGAAATCTCGGCGTCTCGGTGGGGGAGGACGGAGTATTCCTCATCGACGACCAGTTCGCGCCCCTCACGGAGAAGATCCTCGCCGCCATCGGACAGATCACCGACGAGCCGGTTCGTTTCGTCTTCAATACCCACTGGCACGGCGATCACACCGGCGGCAACGAGAATCTGGGCGAGGCGGGTGCGGTCATCGTCGCCCACCGGAACGTCCTGGAGCGGTTGAGCATGGACCAGGTCCTGGAGCGCATCGGTCGTCCGCCGTCCACCACGCCCGCCGCACCGAAGGCGGCCTGGCCCGTGGTGACGTTCACCTCTGACGTGAGCTTCCACCTGAACGGCGACGAGATGCACGCCATCCACGTGGCCAATGCCCACACGGACGGGGACGCCATCGTCCACTTCGTGAGCGCCAACGTCATGCACCTGGGCGATACCTACTTCGTGGCCAGGTTCCCCTTCATCGACACGGCCACCGGGGGATCCATCGACGGCCTCATCGCTGCCGTGGAGCGGGCCCTGAGCATCGCCGACGGAGAGACCCGGATCATCCCCGGGCACGGTCCCCTCTCGGACCGATCGGAGTTGCAGGCCTACGGGGAGGCGCTCCAGGGCATGCGGGCCGCCGTTGCAGCCCAGATCGACGCGGGACGGTCCCTTGAGGAGACCCTCGCCGCCCGGCCCATTCGGCCCTGGGCAGAGGCCTGGGGGCAGTCCGAGGCCCAGGAGAGCTCGTTCGTGGCGACCCTTTTCGCGAGCATATCGGGGACCTGATTCCCACGATGCGGTGTCCCGGCGCTGAGCGCGCCGGGGCCTAACCGTCCTGCCGGCCCAGGAGTCCCCGGTACAGGGCCACGTGCTCGTCCACCATCCGGTCCACGGAGAAGAGCTCGGCGACTCGCTCGCTGCCCGCCTTCCCCATCCGGTGTCGCAGGGCGGGGTCGGACAGCAGTCGGTCCACAGCTCCGGCCAGGGCGGTCGGGTCCGTAGGCTCCACGAGGAACCCCGTCACCCCGTCCTCCACGATCTCGGGGAGCCCCCCATGGGCGCCGGCCACCACCGGAAGGCCGGACCCGGACGCCTCGAGGACGGCCACACCCAGCCCCTCGGCGGTGGCGGGATGCACCACCAGATCCAGCCCCCCGCGGATGGCGTGGAGGTCCGGAACGAACCCCGGAAGGCGGACCGCGTGGCCCAGTCCCATGCGTTCGACACGGGCCTTGATCCGGTCTTCCAGGGGGCCGCGCCCCATGAGCAGGAACACCGTGCCAGGGTGCCGCTGCAGGATCTCCGGAACCGCATCCAGGAGGAGATCGTGTCCCTTTCGCTCGATGAACTGGGCCATCATCCCCACGAATGGACCTTCCGCCCCGGCACCCCCGCCGCCCTCTGCCCCATCCATCAGTTGGCGAATCCGCCGGATCCCCTCCTCCCGGGTCGCGGGTGGCGGCATCCGGACCGCGCTCCGGATGCACACCACCTTCTCCGGCGGCACGCCCTGAGCCAGAACCACGTCCTGAATCGCCCGGGAGATGGTCACCACCCGGTCGAAGAGGTGGTATTTCAGGGTGACTTCAAGACGAGACTGGGGGTTGTCCACCCTCCGGGAGAGGACGGTGGGGACCCCCGCAAGGCGCCCCGCCAGCCCTCCGTAGAGATCCGCACCCCGTCGAGAGTGGAGATGGATCAGGTCGGGACGCTCGGCCCGTATGAGGGCTCTGAGCCGCAAGACGAGTCCCGCGTCCAGGTCTCCGGACATGGCGGTGGGGGCAGCGGTCACTCCCGTGTCCGGCAGAGCCTGGAGGATTCCGCTCTCCGGGGGCGCCGCCACCACGGCCTCCACTCCCCGCTCCGCCAGACCCTCTACCAGATAAGCCACTTGTCGGGCGCCGCCATAGAGGTTCCGGCCCGATTCGACGTGCAGGACCCTCACGGACCCCACCGGTCCTCGCCGGCCTCAGCCACGGTTGAGCACCCTCCCGACCGCGCGAAGATGCCCGTCGGTGATTCCACCCATCTCGAAGAAGGAGACCCCGCCGGCACCCGCATCCCGGGCGATGGCCACCGCTTCCGCGGCCTGGTCCGGGGTGAGGTCCGGCAGGTACAGCCCGGCGTACAGGCGATCCGGAGGAGGGCCGGACGCGGGGCTTCCCACACCGGCGGCCCGCGCCTCCCGGATCCCGTCGCCGATCCACTGCAGGTCCTCCAGATAGAACCCGTGGTAGAGCATGGGGAAGACCGCATCCAGGGGCCACGCATCCCAGGCTTGGCGGACCAGGCGTCTGGCGATGGTGGGCGTTGGGAACACCGCGGCGGTGATGGGCTTTCCCAGGGAACGCACCGCTCCCGCCACCTCTTCCACCAACCCGGTGACCGAGTCCCACCGGAACCGACGCCACTCCTCGTCCTCGGAGGGGTCCTCCAGGTGGATCGGATCCCGGCCGGTCCGCTCCAGGAAGGCCGCCCGACAGACCTCGCAGTAGCAGAAGTCGAACGAGGGGAGCTCGGTGTCCTGAACCAGGCCGTACCTGTCCCAGAGTCCTCGGGGTAGGATGACGTCACAGTGACGGATGTAGTCCAGGTGCACCCCATCCACCCGGGGGTCGGCGGCGATCTCCGAGGCGAGGGAGACCAGGTACTCCCGGACAGGGCGCCGGGTGGGGCACACCCACTTGTAGTAGCCCACATAAGGAGGGTGTTCGAGACTCGACCGGCCCTCACGGCTCACCGTGAACCACTCCGGGTGCTCAAGCTGAGCCCATCCGTCGCCGTTCCGATTCAACGCCCAGACCCATCGGTGGAAGGCCAGGCCCGCCTCCCTCGCCGCGGGCGAGAGCAGATCCAGGTCCCCGCCCGAGGCCAGAACGCCGGTGAAGCCGGCGTCGCCGAGCCGGCCGAATGCCCCTCGCCAGCCATCCAGCGAATCCCGGGCATTCCCGTGGACCCAAGCCCAGGCCTGAAAGCCCTCGGGTCTCGCGGCCGGGTCTCCCGGAGCGCACCCGAGGAGCGAGATCCCGGCTGCGCCGAGGGTCCTCCCCAGGAAGGTCCTCCGATCCATGCTCGAGCCCATCAGGGCCCGCCCTTCGGGGGTCCGAATCGCAGACGGCCCCAGCGGTCGGGAACGTGCATGTTGATCTCACCCTGGGGCGACCATACCCAGTTGTCCTCTGGATGGGGCTGCTCGGGCGTGGGGTTCACCGCCCGCACGTAGCTGCCCGCCACGACCTCCAGCGGCCATTGGACCCGGGAGAAATTGACACGCCACACGTCCCCGGGAGCCGGAGCCGTCTCCACGACGGTGCCGTCGGGCGACCGCAAACCGGACCAGGGGATGGCGATCTCCACCTCCCATCGCCGGTCCAGGTCCGACGGATCGTTCAGGGTGCCCCAGAGGCCCACGGCGCTCCGCAGCCCCTCGATGTCCCAATCGATCACGGCCCTGCCCCCCTCCCGATAGGGCTTGTCGAGGAAGAGGTCGAACTCCGTCCCCAGGGCGTTGATCTCCAACTCGTAATACGCGAGACCGTCACCATCCGGGTCCAGGAATACCTCGAAGTCGTTGTCCTGATATACGATGGCGTCTCGGTCGGTGAGCGTCGCCCACAGGTGCGGCTCCTCCATCTGGGCGCCCACGAACAGATGGGTGTCGTTCCAGAGGAGCTTCATTCGGGTCCGGAAGCGGGGCGTCGGACCTCCCTCCGCGCCTCGTATGTCGACGAAATCCACACTCCATTGCGCGTCGGCCCAGGCACGGTCGTCCAATCGCCCATCGATGGCCGGAGCCACGACCGCGAGCGGCGCCTCGTAGGTCTCCACCGCGGGCCCGGTCTGGGCAAGGACCACGAGAATGAGTGCCAGGATGTCCATGGGGTGGAATCTCCCCGCCCCTCCCCGGAACGACAACCCTTCCCTATGGTGTCAGGAAGATCGCCCTGAGCCCCTGCCAACCCTGAGCGGGTCCCACACGACCATGGACGATACCATTCCCCCAGTCCTGGAGGACGGCAGCACTCCCGCCACTTCGGACGAATTGCTGGAGTACCTGCAGGCGTTGGGCATCGACGCCGTGACCCACGAGCACGAGCCTGTGTTCACCGTGGAGGAAGCCCAGGCGGCCAAGGGAGACCTCCCGGGCGCCCACACCAAGAACCTGTTCGTGCGGGACAAGCGCGGCCGAATGTGGATCGTGGTCGCTCTGCACGACCGGGAGCTGGACCTTCTCGCCCTCTCGAACACGCTCCGGTCCATGGGCCTGGCGACGGGTCGGCTCTCCTTCGGGAGCCGGGAGCGGCTCATGCGCTTCCTGGGCCTGACCCCGGGCGCGGTCTCCCCCTTCGCGCTCATCAACGACCACGGCGGCCAGGTACGTGTGGCCCTGGACACGGGTCTGCGGGGGCAGGAGGTCTGGAACGCCCATCCTCTCACCAACGACCGGACCACGGCCCTCAGGACCGAGGACATGCTCCGCTTCCTGGAGGCCGTTGATCATCCCCCGGTCTGGATCGAGGTGTAGGGGCGTCCCCCGGGAGGACCTAGAGGTACAGGGCCAGGAAGACCAGGGGAACCAGGACGCCGGCGGCCGTGAGCCACGCCCCCCTGCCGGTGATCCCCTTCCTGCCGCGGATCATGAAGAGACCGCTTACCGCCAGCACCGCCAGGGCCACGGCGAATACGTCGGCCACCCACGTCCACAGGGCACGAGGCTGATTCAGGTGGAGGAAGTTGGCCTCCCAGAGGATAGCCCGCTCCCGGACCCGCTCCACCACCGCCTCACCGCTGACCAGGTCCACCTCCACCACACCGTCCTCGATGAAGACTCGCAGGGTTCCGGGATCGGGGCGGAAGCTGCCTCTGGGGGTCTCCAGGATGCCGGCCGCCGCCAGGACCTCCTCTTCGTACCCGGCGGGGATCGCCGACCCGGCCACAGTCGGGGACTGGATGGTGTCGTGGGTGATGCTGAAATTGGGATTCCAGTCCCGGACGTGGTTCACCGCGACGCCCGAAATCGCGTACACGACGGTGAGGCCGGCGCAAAGGTAGCCCAGGTCCCGATGGACGATCCGGTTCCACTTTCGCCACCAGACCGCCGAACCGGGTCCCGGCTTCGGACCTGGTGTCCACTTTCGACCGGTGGCGGGTGTCCGTTCCGCTCCGTCGCCCCCCTTGGAGGGCGAGGACTCTGAGTCGAGCGCCGCCCCGACCCTGGGGGCCGGGTTCATCCCGTAATGACCGCGCCCAGGCCGCGAATGCGGTATACGGTGACCGGTCCCGTCACCGTGGACGGGTCGAACTCGGTGCCGTGCTCCTCGGCCTTGTGGCGGGCGTCCTCGAGAGCCTCCTCGTAGGTCATCTCCAACAACTCGACCGTGCCCTCGACCAGTGCCTTCTTTCCCCTGGCGGTCAGCGGGAACACGATGACGCCATCGTCCACCTTGATCTGGATCTTCTCGTATTCACGGTCGCTGGCGATGTCCATCCAGCACCCGCGCATCTCGCATACCTCGACCACGGTTCCCTCCACCAACACCCGCTCACCGAGGAATCCCTCCGGAGCGTCCAGGATGGCGGAGACCGGCGTGACCTCAGTCAGGGTGATGGGATCTCCAAAGACCTCCTGCTCCACCGCCGCACCCTCCACGGGCTCGTCGGCGGGGGCTCCACAACCGACCCCGATCACCAGGGTCAGGATGGCGATGCCAGGGAGGAGTCTGGACCGGGTGGCTTGCATGTCGTTGCTCCATGGTAAGTGTCGACCACGACGGGATGATCGTATTCCAGGGAGCAAGATCCGGGCCTCGGGGGGGGCGAGGCGGGCCCGACCCGAACGTCGGGTCGGGCCGAGACGGCGGCTACCGAACGACGACGAGCCGATCCACGAAGTAGATCTCCTCGAAGGTCCGGTCCAGGCTCCTGCTCTCGAAGTTCTGCATGAGCATGCCCCCGGGCCACGCCAGAGTCTCGCCGTCGTCCACCGATGTGGCAGGGCCGGCGAGCCATACCACTCCGTCCTCGGTCTCGACCTCGGCGTAGGTGTACCCGGCCGCGGTGAGGGACTGGAGGACCGTACCGGAGGATTCCATACCGGCCATCTTCCCAGCCTTCATGGCCTCGACCTCTTCCGCTGTCAGCGGGAAGAACGTCTCGACGAAGTAGATGGTCTCGAACGTTCGGCCCAAGGACGCACTCTCGAAGTTCTCCATGACCATGCCGCCGGAGACCGCAACGTACTGGCCCACGGTCAACTCGGTCGCAGGCCCGGCGAGCCAGACCTCCTCGTCGTTGAGTTCCACCAGCGCGTAGGTGTAGCCACCGGATTCCATGGTCTCCTTAACCACGGCGACTTCGCGGTCCTGGGCCGACGCCTGGGAGGGTGCTGCCGCTGCGTCCACCGGGGGATGGTCGGCCGGGAGTTCGCCGTTCGCGGCTTCCTGGGGCGGACCGTCGGCTGCCGCGCAAGCCCCAAGGCCCACGAAAGCGAGGAGGGCCAGAGAGAGCGGGATGCTGATTCTAGTCTTCATTCTGCTTCGATCCTGTTTCATGTGTGACGGGAGGGCGGGGTGGGCCGGACAGCGGCCCTTCAGGACGCCTCTGGATCCCACCGCAAGGTTGATACCGCTACCGCCAAGAGGAGCGGGAGCCAGATTCACGCTTGAAAGTTTGCGCCATCGTCCGATTCGGGGAAGGGCCGCCCTGCATCCATTCCGGAGACCCGGCCCGCGAGCCAGAAGAAGAGGACCGCCGTGGCGACGAGGGCCAGCACGGCTCCGATCGCCCCTCCCTGTTCCAGTGAAAAGATCCACACCGAGAAGAGGACGACCAGGGCCCCGGCCCGAAGGACGCTCTGGCTTTCTCTCCGCAGTCCATAGAGCAGACCGAGCCCCCCCACCACACCGCCCATGGGGGCCCAGACCTCGGTCCCAAGCTTCAGTACCTCCGCACCCGTGGACATGGCCATCCCACCCCCGATCAGGACGCAGAGAGCCAGGTTGAACTCGAAGGCCTGGAGCCGGTCTTCGGACGTGGCCCGGCCGATGGCCCAGAGGGTGACGCCGGCAACGATGGCGAGCCACACGTCCATGGGAAGAAGGGAATCGCTTCCCATCTCCAGGGGACCGCCCGCGGTGAGAAAGACCATCACCAGCCCGGCCCAAAGGCTGACGGCCAGCGCCGCCAGGGCACGATCCGTAGCATCCGGCCGCCCGGATCGAAGCAACATGACCGTGGCGGCGACCGCCAGTAGGACCACCACGTCCAAGGCCCAGTAGACCCCACCTGGATCCAGGCCCAGGGTGCGGTGGAAGAACATGGCCAGGAACAGGAAGGTGATCGCCACGTGGGCGCCGATCATGGCCACCCCTTCACGAATGCTGCGCCGGGCAGTGAGGACCGGGACGAGAATCGCCAGGAGTCCGATCAAGCGAGCGCCGAGGGTCCCCTGGTCCCATACCTCCAGGGAGTACACCACGCCCACCAGGACCACCAGGAGTCCACCTGCTTGGAGAAGCGGCCCCGAATACCTCCACGACACCCGTCCTCCGACCACCAGCCCGATCAGGTAAGCCAGGACACCGGCTCCGACGATGATGCCCGTCTGGGCGGGCCCGGTCAGCGCCGCCCAGGTCCGCTGGACGAAGAGGACGGCGGCCATGAGGAGGGCGAAGGCGCCGATGACGGCCAGGATGAGCTGCCCCCAGCGCCGGCTCCTCCTGCGGTGTTCAGTCGCCGACTCCTCCTGCAGAGCGGCAGCCTGATCCGGGGACAGCAAACCCTTGGTGACCCACCGGAGTATCGCCTGATCCACCTGCCGGGATCGCCTGGCCATGAGTCCCTCCCTTGGGAGTGAGGATGACACGAGATTGGGAGGGTCCGCACCCCCAAACAACCCCACCCCCGAACCGGGATCAGGCCCCCGAGGCCCCCCGGGGATGGTTGCGGCGCTCGGATCGAGCCACCATGGCCGTGGCCACCATGTCTCCCATCACGTTGAGCGTGGTAGCACCCATGTCCACGAGGCGATAGATGCCACCCACCACAGCCGCCAACTCCAGGGGAAGGCCCAGTGACTCGACCAGGATCAGCCCGACGACGAACCCCCCGCCCGGGATCCCGCCGGAGCCCAGGGAGAGGAGGAAGCCCATGAGGGCCACGGTGGCGATCTCCGGCCCGGTGAGCGTGATCCCCGCCGCCTGCGCCGTGAACACGGTCACCGCGCCCAGGAAAACCGAGGTCCCGTCCTTGTTGATCTGCGCTCCCAGGGGCAGTGTGAACGCGAACAGCGAGCGATCGAACCCCATCCGCTCGGCGATGTCCAGGGAGACGGACAGGGAGGCCAGGCTCGACGTCGTGGAAGCCGTTGTGGCCCAGATGGGACCCGAGGCCTTCAGAAAGCTCCAGGGCCGCCAATCGGAGAAGAATCGGAGCAGCAGAACGTAGACTCCGAAGATCACTGCGTGCGCGGTCGTGACCCCGACGATGAAGATGGCCATGGGACCGAAGAGCTCCCCGCCGTAGACGCCCACCGTGACCGCCATCAGCGCCCCGATGCCGTACGGCGCCACGATGAGGATCAAGTCGACGAGTTTCCGGAACAGCAGGGCCACGTCGGCGAAGAGGTCCCGGAGTCGATCCCGAGGCTCAGGCGGAAGGAAGATCGTCGCCACACCCAGCAACACCGCCACCACCACGAGCTGGGTGACATTCCCTTCGGCGAAGGCCGCGAAGAGATTCATGGGGATGAGATCCAGGAGGATCTCCGCCACGGACGGAGCGCCTCCGAGGTCCGTCGGCCCCTGTCCGGCGAGGGTCATCCCCACGCCCGGCCGCCACACCATGATGGCCACGATCCCCAGCCCCACCGCGAACGCGGTGGAGGCGAAGTAGAACCCCACGGTCTTGCCGGCCAGACGGCCGAGGGTGCGGAGATCGGTGAGGGCCGTGAGCCCCGCCAGGAGGTTGAAGAACACCAGCGGAACCGCAGCGAGGATGAGAAGCCGAATAAACCCGTCGCCCAGCGGCTGAAGGGCGGACGCCCTGGGCCCGAGCACGCCGCCGAGAGCGGCCCCCGCGCCCATCCCGATGAGGATCTTGGTGCCCAGCCCGAGACCCTTGCCGACGCGGGTGGCCTCCCCCCCCTCCTTTGCCATCAGGCTGACACGACCAGTGCGATGGAGAACCCATCGTAGCCCTTGACCCCCACGGTCTGAAGCGCCGTGGCCTCGAGCCGCGGGTCCTCCGCGATCATCCGATTGTGCCGCCGAACGCCCAGGACATCGGCATCGTCCGAGGCCGCGTCCAGCACCGCGCCGTCCCGGACCACGTTGTCCGTCACGATGAGGGTGCCCACACGCCCCAGCCGGATGGCCCAGTCCAGGTAGCCGGGGTTGCTACGCTTGTCGGCATCGATGAACACGAGATCGAAGGGCGCGGGCCCCTCCTCGGCAAGTGAGGGAAGGGTCTCCAGGGCAGGGCCCACACGGATCTCCACTCGGTCGGAGACCCCCGCGCCTTCCAGGTTCCGGGCCGCAACTTCCGCGTGCTCTGCTCGAGCCTCCAGGGACACGAGTCGCCCGTCGCTGGGCAGGGCCCGGGCCAGCCAGATCGTGCTATACCCCCCAAGGGTGCCGATCTCCAGCACCCGACGAGCGCCATGAATGCGGGTGAGGAGGTGAAGGAACTTGCCCAGGAGCGGAGACACCTGGATCTCAGGGAGGCCGGCGTCCGCGCTCGCCCGGAGCGCTTCGTCCAACTCGGGGTCTCCCGGTACGAAGAGGTCGGAGAAGTATCGATCCACCTCGGACCAGCGGTCCTCGTTCATGTCAGCCCAATCGGTCGAGAGAGGAGTCTGTGGGGGATCAACCGCTCATCCCCAGGTACATCCCGCCAAAGTAGGGGATCAACCAGAAGAGCCATACCACGAGGCTGAAGCGATGGAAGCCCGTCCGTGCATCTTCGCTCCCCCGGCGGATCACCCACGTGGCCCACAGGGCATGGGCGAGCATGAGCCAGAGGGCGATCTGTCCTGTGAGCGTATGGGACTCGAGGAGGTCGAAGGTGCCCTGGGCGAGGAGGTGCATGGCCCAGGTTCCCGAGACGTCGAAGGCGAACCCGATCCAGAAGGCTGCCACGTGCCAGGGGTGCAGATACCGGGCGATCCTCTCCGACCACACCCCGATGGAGTAGAAGATCAAGGCCAGGGTGATCAGGACAGCCGCGGCGATCTGTAGCATGGGCAGGAGTCGGTAGGTGGGTGGAGGGGCCGGCGCTCGTCCGGCGCACCTTGGGTCATCGGTCGAAGAAGGGCCTCAGCTCGTCGGGGTCCGAGGTCCGGGTCATGGCAAGCATGAGCAGCACCCGAGCCTTCTGGGGAGAGAGGTTGTCGGCTTCCACACACCCCATCTCCAGAAGCTCGACATTGTTCGCGTACAGGGGCACGATTCGGCCCGTATAAACCCGGGTACTCAAGACCACGGGGATCCCGCGGTTCCTGGCCTCCTGGATCGCGTCCTGGGTGGGGCGACTCACGTGCCCCAGCCCCACCCCGGCGATCACCAGCCCGTCCATCCGGCCGTCCTCGAGGAGCAGGCGGATCAGGCGCCCATCGGCCCCCGCGTACTGGCTCACGATCTCTACCCTGGGGAGGGCGTCGCCCTCCCGGAGGGGAATGGTCTGCCGCCGTGTGGGCGCCCGATAGAAGCGAACGGCCCCCATGTCCGCCACGCCAAGCGCCCCGAAGTCCAGGGTGCGGAAGGTCTCGGGATCCATGGTGTTGGTCTTGGTGACGTCCCGGGCCGCGTTGATCTGGCCGTTCATAACCACCAGGGTGCCCATCCCAACCGCCTCCGCCGACACTGCCACGCGCACGGCGTTGAGCATGTTTCGGGGCCCGTCGCTATCGAAGTAGGAAGGCGCTCGCTGAGAGCCCACCACCACCACCGGCTTTCGGCTGGTGACGGTGAGGTCCAGGAAGTAGGCCGTCTCCTCCAGCGTGTCGGTCCCGTGGGTGACCACGACCCCCGTCACCGCCTCGTCGGCGAGCAGGCGGTTGGCCCGTGAGGAAAGGGTTCGCCAGATCTCGGGGGTCATGTCCTTGCTCCCCACGTTGGCGATCTCCTCCACCTCGACCCTCGCCACCTGGTCCAGCCCCGGCACGGCCGCGACGATCTCAGCCCCGGTCAACGCCGGTCGGAGGGCCCCCACGGCCGGATCGTACTGACTGGCGATGGTCCCGCCGGTGGCTAGGACCACGACCAAGGGCAGGTCCTGCACGGCCTCGACGGGTCGATCAGCCGATGCGGCGGGGATCTGGGCCTGCAGGGTGGAATCCGCGATCAGGAGAAGCGTCGCGAGCAGGGTCGCGCCAGGAACAACGGCGACGATCCGGGGCAGGAGCGTTGGATAGCGATGAATGACCATGGTGCGGCCAGAGTCGCTCCGCGATCCTCGCCCGGCAAGTTCCAGGGAACGCCCGGATGGGTTGCCCGCCTCCGGGAGCCCCTCTAGCGTGGCGTCTGACAGACGCTCTCAGCTCCCCCTGCAAGGTTGGTCTCCATGGTCCGCCCGACCCTACGCCCTCTCCTGTTGATCCTGGCCGTCGTCGCCCAGCCCCTGACAGGACAGGAGGTGCGCCGGCATATCGATCCCCGCCATCCTTCGGACTCCGAAGCCCTCCCTTTCAGCGGGGCGGTCCAGGTGGGCAACACACTGTATCTGTCGGGTACGCTGGGGCTCGAGGCGGACCGCACGGTTCCGTCGGACCCGGCGGTCGAGGCCCGGAGAGCCATGGACAGTCTCCGCTCCACGCTCCAGGCCGCCGGAATGGACATGGACGACCTGGTCTCCGTCCAGGTCTTCTGCTCGGACCTGTCGCTCTATCAGGTCTTCAACGAGGTCTACCGGACCTACTTCCAAGCCGAGTTTCCCGCCCGGGCCTTCATCGGCTCCGGGCCACTCCTCTACGGAGCACGCTTCGAGGTCATGGGCGTCGCGGTGGGGCGCTGACCGAGCGGGTAAACAGCGGGGGAAGAAAAGAAGTGGCACCGCCGGCGCTGCGGCGGAGCCACTGGGTTGGTGCTCCAGGAGGGTGCCCGACCGACGGACGGGGAGCCCGATCCCGATCTTCGAAGGACCGGGCTCCGCCCATCGACGGGAGAAAGGGCACGCCCCGCCCCACGGACCGGGCGTGCCCTATCGTTCGTGGGTCAGACGGCTACGCGGTCCTTCAGGCCCTTACCCGGCTTGAAGGTCGGGTAGGTCTTCGCCGCCAGTTGCATGGCCTGGCCGGTCGCGGGGTTGCGGCCCATACGGGCTCCCCGATGCTTCGTGCCGAACGCACCAAATCCAGTGATCTGCACGCTTCGGCCGGCGTCGAGCTCGATCGCGATGATGCCCTTACCGGGCGCCGTGTCGAAAATGCAGCTGATGACCTCGGCCGCCTTCGCCTTCGACAGGTCGCACTTCTTCGCGAGCTTCTCCGCCATCTCCGCTTTGTTCATTCGGGTCCTCCTGGGGTTTGGGGGTTCGGATGTTTGCTTCTTTCCTGACTCTCGAGGTCATCCCGATGCCAGGGCGGATTTCCCGGATCGGGTGCACCCGCCTACCGGACTCGACGCTCACCTGAGCACGCAGTATCCAAAGCCCGGAGAATCAATGCTGCGGGGTGGAACACCTCGTAGGCAAGGGGCTTTGACTAACGACTCTTAACAGTAAACGGATAACGCGGCAACCTGAGGACTCCCGAGTGTCCCCGTACCCGCTCCCGGAACGGCCCCGACGAGCACCCCATCAGGGGGTTATTCCAGCTACTCTACGACCTCCAACAACTCCACCTCGAAGATCAGCGTCGCGTTGGGGCCGATGATCGCGCCGGACCCCTGTGGACCGTAGGCCAGATCGGACGGAATGTAGAATCGATATTGTCCTCCCACCGTCATGAGCTGAAGGCCCTCGGAGAACCCGGGGATCACGCCCGACACGGGGAACACGGCAGGCTCGCCCCGGTCGTAGGAGCTGTCGAACGGGGTTCCGTCGAGGAGCGTTCCCTTGTAGTGGATGGAAACCCGATCCTCCGCCGTGGGCATGGCACCGTCTCCGGCCCGAAGCACCTCGTACTGGAGGCCGCTTTCCGTGACCATGACACCATCCTTGGAGGCGTTCTCAGCCAGGAACGCTTCGCCAGCGGCGGCGTTGTCCGAAGCCTCGGCCTCCATCCTCGCAGCCTCCTCGGCCTGGATCGTCGCGGACAGCTCTTGGAGCAGCGTCTGGAGTTCGTCCTGGGGAATCCGGGACTCGTTGCCCGCCATACCGTCGGCAAGCCCGGCGACAAGGGCGTCCAGGTCGATGTGGGACTCGGCCGCCCCGAGCTGGGAGCCCATGTTCAGGCCGATACCGTAGCTGGCCTTCTGATCGTCGGACTCGAGGGTGGCGGAGCCCGGCCCCCCGGCCCCCTGACACGCGCCGAGCGCGAGAACGGAAAGGGCGAGAGCGAGGTTGTTGCGCAGTCTCATGGAACACTCTGAGTGTGGGTTTGTGATGTCACGAAGGCCCGGAACCTAACGATCGGGCGATGACGGCCCAAGCGTTCCGACCCCAAAGCCTCAGTCGCGGGGATCCCTCCGAAACATCCCCCAGGTCTCCAACTCGGGGGCGATGCGGGCGTGGCCCACCACCTGGTAGCCCATGCGTTCGTAAAAGGGGACATTCACGGGATCCTCGGTGGTGAGCGTCACCCCCATGGAGTCGGCTCTCTCCCTGGACAGGTCGTGAACGTGCCCAAGGAGCCGGCGGGCGAGTCCCAGGCCCCGCGCCCCGCTCCGGACGCCGATCATGTTCAGGTGGATGTGGCGGGTCCCCACCTCCTCGAGGGGCGACCACGCGACGCCGCATCGCTCGTAGCGGCCCCGGGCATCCTCGCCCAGGTCGGTCCAGACCCGATCCCGAAGCACGGCCAGTTCTGGCGGAGACGGCCGGCCATCCATGAACGAAACGGTGGCCGCCGCGGCGAGCTCGGCGTCAGGATCCAGACCCGCGCTCTCCGCCCGGGGGATTCCCAGCAGCGGCTCGTTCCTCAGGGCCCGGGCCCTCACGAAGAACCCCACCAGGGTGCGAAGTCGACTCGGGTACTCATCCGCCGCGTCGGCAAGGACGAAGCGCATGACGGGGTAGTGGTAGAACGCTTCGCAGAGAACATCCACGACCCGGTCTGCCCGGTCCGAGGGGATCCGAACGATCTGCACATCAGAAGGTCCAGCGCTCATGCGTTCTCTCCTTCGCCGGCGTCACGGGACCCCGACCGACACGGGTGCCGCCGGGTCGAGAGACATGATAGAGTCTCCGCCCCCCCTCCCGTCTTGTCCACCCCGGGTAATGGTATGTATTCGTCTCGTTGAGACTGCTTCTCATTCGTATCGAGAGACAAATGACCGCCGCCATTCTCCCTCTCCTGTTCGTCCTGTCTGGATTCCCCAACCAAATCAGCTCACTGGAAGGGCCAGTCGAGCCCGCCACGGAAGATCCGGGATCGGTCAGAGTCCTGATCATGGCCCACGGAGGCTCGGACGAGTGGAACGAGTCGGTCCACGAGGCGGTCCTCTCTCTGAAGCGTGACACCCCCACCGCCCTGGCCTTCGGTATGGCCGATCGGACCACGCTGGCAGCGGCCGTAGACTCCCTCGATGCCCAGGGGGTGGGCCGCGTAGCGGTGGTCCGGCTGTTCATGTCCGGGGAGTCGGTTCTTCCCGAGACCCTCTTTCTGCTTGGCCTCTCGGATCAGGCCCCCCACTCCTTGCACCTGGGGCACGGGGGCGACACCGGGGCACCGGCCGGGCCCATAGCCCACGCGCTCGAGTTGCGTACCCATGAAGAGGGGGTGATCGATTCTCCCGAGGCCTCGAGAATCCTCGCGAACCGAGCTCTGGATGCCAGCATCGATCCGCGGCGAGAGAGCGTCATCCTGCTGGCCCACGGCATGGGAGACGAGGAAGCCAACCGTCGAGTCCTGGAAACCCTGGACGGCGTAGCCGCGACTCTGGAACGAGCGGGGTTCCGGGCCGTCCAGGCGGCTGCACTGAGAGAAGACTGGGAAGCGAAGCGGGTGGCGGCCGAGGCCGCGATCCGCGGGTTCGTGAACGAGCGATCCGCAGCGGGTGACCGGGTCATCGTGGTCCCCGCCAGGCTCTCCGGATTCGGACCCTATGCCGAGGTGCTGGAGGGACTGGAGTACGTGCCCACCGAGGGACTGCTCCCGCACCCGATGATCTCGGACTGGCTACGGAGACAGGCCTTCCGGATCTCATGCGAAGCTGGCTGGGCCAATCCCTTTGGCGACTGCACCTCCCCCACCCCCATCGCCGACGACGGCAGGTAGTCAGCCCCCGGCTCCCCTCCCGGTCCCTCCGGTCAGGCCACCCACCCCCTCACGAGGTGGAAGAGAATCAGGGCGGCCAGGAGCAGCAGCACGTACCCGGGGATCACGAACATCCGGGACCGCTCCAGCGAGACGCTTTGGAGGCGGCGCAGCCCATAGGCCGGTGCGCAGAAGTAGAGGAGGCCCTTCAGGACCTGGGCCCATCCGAGGAGGGTGAGAACCAGGGGAATCCCCGACCACTCGGGATGAAACGCTGCGACGATCGATCCGAAGCCCAGGCTCATGAAGCCCACCACGAACACCCCCGCGTGCCCCTTGGATCGAAGGAGGACGAAGAACTCCGCCCAGGCCCGGTGAGCGGTGATGTGGGACAACCCCATGGTTCCGAGGTGAATGACAGCGAACATCTGCACGGCGGTAGTGATCGTCATGGGTCGGGCCGGCTGGGTACGGGGTGGAGGCGAGGGGGGCAGTGACGGAATCTCGCCATGGCCGAGACCACGGTCGCTCCCTCGCGCACACCGCGCCAGGCTTGGCCCCGGCGTCCCCGGCGGCGTCGGCCCCAGTCCCGGAGGGCCGTCAGCGGTTGAATCCCCCTGGAAATGCGGATAAGGTGACGGAAGCCCCTCCACCACCTCGGGAGCCCATGCCCACGTCCCGCACGTCACTCATCTCGGGAGCGATCATGCTCCTGTCAGGGTGCGACTCCGCGCCGGCGGCGGGGGTCCTGGGAGCCTACCGATTCGAGGACGGTAGCGTGATCAGCATCCGCCCCAGCGTGGACAACACGCTGCGCTATCGGCGCTTGGCGGACCCAGCGAGCAGTCGCCTCTATCCCGTCACCGAGACGGAATACCGAGTCGGCTCGGGATTCTCGGACCCGGAGCCCTCAACCGCCACCGTCCGATTCACCATGGACGGCGGCGGGATCGCGGGGAGCCTGGAGTGGATCCCCGACGGAGGAGGCGGCATGCGGGCGACCCGGGTCGGCCGGGAGCAATGGGTCCGCTTCGAACGCGACGGCACCGAACTGGTGGGGCGCCTCCACACGCCGACGGGGGAGGGACCCCACCCGGCCATGGTCCTCGTACACGGCTCGGGGGATACGCCAGGGAGTCATTGGCTCTACAACGGGGACTTCATGGTGGCGAACGGGATCGCCGTCCTCGCCTACGACAAGCGCGGCACCGGCCAGTCCGGGGGAGAATTCACGTTCGACTTCCACGAACTAGCTCGGGACGCCGCGGCGGCGGTCGCCTTCCTGCGTGGCATGCCCGGGATCCGGGGCGATGCCGTCGGGTTGGCCGGGTACAGCCAGGGTGGCTGGGTCGCACCGCTGGCGGCGTCCATGACTCCGGTTCGCTTCGTCCTGGTGAGCTGCGGCATGCTCGACTCCCCGGCACAGGAAGCCCGCATGGAGATGGGCCTGCTCCTTGACCGGGAAGGCGTGGTGGGGACGGATCGCACCGCGGCCGATTCCCTCGTCGCTGCGGCGGTGGCTGTGGTGGCCAGCGAGCTCGAGAGCGGTTGGGATGAATTCCAGGAACTGAGGGACCGATATGGGGACGCCCCGTGGCTGAGGCACCTGAGCGGAACGCCGGTGGACCAGCTCGTGCGCTACCCCCGCTGGCTGGTGGGGCTCATCGGGCCGAGGCAACTGCCCGAGGGCCTTCGCTGGGACTACGACTCGGGCCAGGTCGTTGAGACCCTGTGCGTTCCCATGACCTGGTTCCTGGCGGACTCGGACCAGAGCGCACCCAACGCCCTGACGATTCCCAGGCTCCAAGCCCTCTCGGCCTCGGGATTCCCCATCGAGGTGCGGGTCTTCACAGGAGCGGACCACAGCATGCTGGCCTTCGAGGAGGAGGGACGAGCACGGTCCTACACCGGCTACGCCACCGGATACCATCAGGCGGAGGTGGAGGCGGCTTTGAAGTGGATCGACACCGATCCCGATACCCTCCAATGCCCTCCTGGAGGTGTCTAGGGATACGCCAGGTCGGAGCGGGTCACGCCTACCTCTGGTGCAGGGACTCCAACTCCCGAACGTCCAGCCGATCCACCGGACGGTCCAAGCCCCGCTTGTAGGCGAGGAGTTGCCGCAGCGGCATGACCGGGACGGTTACACCCCCCACCTCCCGGTCCTGGCTGGCCGAGAAGTCGATCCCCGCCGACTCCCAGGACCCCGATGCCCGGCTCCAGACCCTGGCGCTGTCGGCCCCGGCGATCTCGATCCGCCAGCCTCCCCAGGTCAGGGCCATGAAGTCGAGGTCCCAGTAGGAATCGCGGTGTCTCGAGGGGAGTCGGTCAACCCGATGGGAGAGCGTCGCGGCGATGGACGCCAGATCTGCGTCGGGCACGTAGAAATCCAGGTCGACCAGGGCTCGCGTGGCCCCGTAGGCCCTGGCCGCCAGCCCCCCGACGGCCTGGCAGGGGACGCCGAGTCGGTCCAGAACGGCCAGGAACTCACGAAGCGTCGACGAAAAGGACTCGGGCTGGGTCAACTCGTGTTCTCTCCTGGAGCGGATCGACGCGGCCGAGGCAGCCCCTCGGACCCGCCCAGGGGCTCTGCGGAGTATTAAACAATAGACCCTACCGAGTCCAAGACCTCGTTACGCCCCATCTCTCTTCCCAAAATGATTTGCCTCGGGGATTCAATGCGGATAAGGTATCGGTAGTCCCGCTGTGGAACAGCACGGTTGGGGTGACGAAAGCCCCGGTGAACCCTGGAGGAATTGCGATGTTCAAGCGCACGATCAGCATGGCGATGGTTTCGGCACTGCTGGTGGCATGCGGTGGAGACTCTGCCGACGAAGCAGCGCCTGCCGAAGAGATGGAAGCTGGCGCCGAGGCGATGGCCGGGGGTGCCGCGGTGGCGGTCGGTGACGAGGAAGCCCTCGACGACCTCGCCACCTATTGGGAGACCCACTACAACATGGGCCACGCCGACATGGTGGCCAGCGTCTACACCGAGGACGCGGTGGCGCTCCCCGCGAGCGGAAACGTCTTTGAAGGCCGGGCCGCCATCGAAGCCGATCTGGCTGCGGGCATGGCCAGCTCGCCTCAGGCGACCATCAACTCCATGGAGACCATGATCTTCGGAGACATGGCGGTGGGCATCGGAACCTACTCCATCTCCGCCTCCCCAGAGGGCGCCGAGGCCATGGCGTGGTCCGGGGCGTATATGAATCTCGTCACCAAGGTGGACGGCGAGTGGAAGATCGCGGCGAATCTCAGCAATTATGACGCCCCGCCGCCGCTGGATTGGCCCTGGGACACCTACGAGGGTGAGGTCCCCGAGGATGCCGGCACCCTGGCCGAACTGGTCGAGTTCTACGAGTCCCACTACAACATGGGGCACGCTGCCGAGGTCTCGAGCGCCTACACCGAAGGGGCCATGGCCGCCTTCGCGGACAATCCGTTCCGCTCCGGCACGAGCGAGATCCAGGCACAGCTCCAGACCAACATCGACACCGGCGCCATCGTGACGATCCACGACGTCATGACACAGCCGTTGGGCGACGGATGGGCCGTGGACGCAGGCTGGTACCAGCTGAACGCCAGCGACGCCGGGGATCCGGTTCGCTACGGCAACTACATGAACCTCGTGCAGCAGCAGGAGGACGGTACCTGGAAGATCCACTGGATGGTCACCAACGGGTGGCCCGCAGCGGCCCAGGAAGCGGCCGACCGCCTTCCCTGAGGACTCAGGCCGGGCCTGACCTGCCACCGGCGAGCCCCGCGGCCGTATTCTCGGCCGCGGGGCTCGTTGTGTATCCGAAGGGAGGGCTACCGGCGCCGAGCCGAGGACGCCCGGGGTTTCATCTGATCCCCAGGACCGACTTGGGCACGTGCATGCTCACCAGCATGTGCGGGACATCCACCGTCTCGGAGATCTTCAGATCGGCCACGAGGGATGCCAGGGCGTAGGCGTCCACCCGGCTGAGGTCGTGCTCCGCCTCCAAGTAGTCGATCATGTAGCGCGTGGCCTTCCGAGCGGCCTCGTCGATGGTGGGGGCGAAGGCGGTCACGCCGTAGACCTCGTGGTTCTCGTACTGGGGCTCCTGGATCGTCCGGCCACCCTTGATGACCTCCACCTCATAGACGATGCGCATAGGGGCCTCGACGGCTGAGCCAGCCACCTCCCCGTCCCCCTGGGCAGCGTGGGTGTCGCCGATGGAAAACAGTGCGCCCTCCACGAATACCGGGAAGTACACCGTGGTCCCCGCGGTCAGGTGGCGGTTGTCCATGTTCCCGCCGTTGGCCCTGGGGGGGATGGTGGTCAGCATCTCCGAAGTCGCCGGCGCCACACCCATGACCCCGGGGAACGGCGCCAGCGGGATCCGGATCCCCTCGTTGAACACTACCTCCGTCGCCCCAGGCTCGATGGCATAGGTCTTCAGATAGGGATCGGGAAAGTCCTCCGGCAGGAAGCCGAACCCGGGGAAGACACCGGTCCAGCCCCAGTCGCCCACTTCCAGCTCGTGGAGGGTGACCGCCAGCACGTCACCCGGTTGGGCGCCCTCTACGTACACCGGACCGGTGAGGGGGTGGATGGGATCGAAGCTGATGGTGCCGAGGTCCTCTGCGGTGGAGTTGACGTTGAGCTGCCCATCGGTCGCCTCCTTCGTGAACACCTCCACCACCGCACCGGACGGAACGGTCAGGACCGGTGGGATCTCGCTGCTGAAGCGGGCATGGGTATTCTGGGAGTCGAGCGTGTACTCCGGGGCGGGTACGGCGGTCGCCGCGGGACCCGACTCAGCCACGCCCTCCATCTCCTGTGGTGGCTCGCCCGGCGAGCAGGCCGAGAGAAGCAGCGCCAGGGGCACGAGCCCGAGAGAGACCCGACCGATCAATGAACCGTACATCAACACCTCCTACCTGCAGGTTTTGGAAGTACCGCCAGCCGGCGGAGCGCCGGTGGCGAGACTGCTCAGGAACCTTCGGCGCGACTGGGGTCGGGGGTCCGGAGGAGGTCGTGGGCCGGTCATTGTCTCGGGTCGATCAGGGTTGGCTCATGGACGGAGATGACCCAGTAGAATGCGCGCCTCGGAGCCCGATGGCCAGCCGATTCGGAATGCGCCTTCGGAGACCGCCCGGCCGCCGCCCGGGAACCCTCGACGCCTCACCGCTGCCGGCAGATCGAGATTAACGGCCGCTCGGTTTGCGTCTCCCCGCACGCCATGCGATGCTGTTGCTGAGCCGTTTCCGGCGTCCATTCAGCAAGCCCGCCGATCCTGCCCTTTGGGCAACCCCCTCAGCTTGGGAGAAGACGAGATGTCCGACCTCGCAGAAGCCGCCAAGAGGGGCGGTGGGAACATGAAGATGTTCGGGATCTTGACCATGATCCTCGGGTTGTTCGTGATGATGGTGCCCGGCCTGATGGGGATGTCGATGCTGTGGCTCGTTGGGCTCATGGTGGCCGTCGCCGGCGTGTTCAGGATGATGTGGGCCTTCACGTCCGAGTCCCTCGGGGGCGGCATGTTCGTATTCGCCATCGGGGTGCTCACGCTCCTGGCCGGGCTGGCAGTCATGGGCAATCCACTGTTCGCATCGGGCATGGTGACCCTCATTCTGGTGGGCTACCTGCTCCTGGATGGGATCACTGAAATCATGGCCTCCTTCTCCCTCCGTCCCGAGCCCGGATCGGGCTGGATGCTCTTCGGTGGAATCGTCTCGGTCCTCCTCGGGATCATGCTCTGGCGGCAGTTCCCCCTATCGGGCGCCTGGGCGCTGGGCCTCTTCCTCGGGATCAAGATGCTGTTCTCGGGCATGATGATGGTCACGGTGGGCAGCGCGGTGCGCCGGATGGGGAAGGCAGCCGCGAGCTGACCGGGAAACCGCGCCGGGGTTCGATCTCCCATGTCATCTGGACCCCCGGGCACCTCAACATCCGAGCGTGCCCGGGGGTCCTTCTGTCATATGCTGCCCTTGATCGCCAGAATACCCGCCGTGGAGCCGGCCCCAGGGCCGGCCTGTTCCCCGGATCCGGGCCAGGCCCGGCGCCCTACTCTCTTCGTACCTGGAACCCCCTGAGACCATGAAGCCTCGAGCCCTTCTCGTCGCGCTCCTCGCCCTCGCCGTATCGGCGCCGGCCCTAACCGCGCAGCTGACCCAGCCCATCGATTCCGCCACGATGTCGTTCTTCTCCTGGCGCTCCATCGGCCCTGCCAACATGTCTGGGCGGGTAACGGACGTGGAGGGCATCCCCGGTCCTTCCAAGACCTTCTACGTGGCCACGGCCGCGGGGGGGATCTGGAAGACCATCAACAACGGGACCACCCTCCGACCGCTCTTCCAGAACGAGCGACTCGTCGCCATGGGCGACCTCGCCATCGCGCCCTCCGATACGCTCCAGATCTGGGCGGGTACCGGCGAGGAGGACTCCCGGAACTCCATCTCGCCGGGGGGTGGGATCTACAAGTCCACGGACGGTGGGCTGACCTGGACCCTCATGGGTCTGGAGGACACCCAGGCCATCGGGCGGATCGTGGTGCATCCGACCAACCCGGACATCGTCTACGTGGCTGCTCTGGGCCACATCTGGGGGTCGAACGCCGAGCGGGGGCTGTTCCGCACCACCGACGGCGGGGATACCTGGGAGAACGTGAAGTTCATCTCCGACGAGGCGGGCTTCGTGGACGTCGCCATGCATCCCGAGGACCCCAACACCCTCTTCGCAGCCTCCTGGGAGCGGGTCCGGGGCCCCTGGTCCCTTCAGAGCGGTGGGCCGGGGAGCGGCCTCTGGAAGACGACGGACGGCGGAGACACCTGGACCGAGATCGTGGGGAACGGGTTCCCGGAGCAGATGAAGGGGCGGATCGGCCTCAGCATCTCCCTCTCCGACCCCGACTACGTCTATGCCATGGTCGAGGCCGAGCCGACGGAGGACAACCCCACACCCTCCGGGCTCTACCGGTCCACCGACGGAGGCGCCTCGTGGGAACAGATGAACTCCACGAATACGCGGCCGTTCTACTACTCCCAGGTTCGAGTCGATCCCCGGGATCCCGAACGGGTCTACTACTCTTCCACTCCCGTGAAATTCTCCAATGACGGAGGTGAGACCGAGGGCGACGCCACCCAGGGAATCCACGTGGATCATCATGCCATGTGGATCGACCCCACCGATCCGGACCGCGTCGTGGTGGGGAACGACGGCGGCATCGGGATCTCCTTCGACCGGGGCGGCTCTTTCGTGTTCCCCAACACCATGGCCATCGGTCAGTTCTACGCCATCGGTCTCGGGATGGACACGCCCTAC
>JBDHCV010000033.1:0-45516 GCA_039591855.1 Gemmatimonadota bacterium
GGGCTGACGGAGCCTGGGCTATCGGAGCCGGAACTCCCCGAGCCCGATCCGTCACGTTGGGAGCCCGCTGAGGCCGCCGAGGTCGTCGAAGTCCCCGAGGCCTCTGAGCTGGCTGAGGTCGTCGAGGCCGTCGAGTTCGAAGAGGCCGCCGAGGTCGTCGAGGTCGTCGAGGCCGCCGAGGTCGTCGAGGTCGTCGAGGCCGCCGAGGTCGTCGAGGTCGTCGAGGCCACGGAAGTCATCGAGGCCGAGCCCCCGGAAGTCGTGGAGCCGCTGGAGGTGGTCGAGCCCGCGATCCCCGAGCCCGCGATCCCCGAGCCCACGGCCCCCGAGCCCAGGGCCCCCGAGCCCAGGGCCCCCGAGCCCAGGGCCCCCGAGCCCAGGGCCCCCGAGCCCACGGCCCCCGAGCCCACGGCCCCCGAGGCGCCTGCTGCTCCTGCCCCCGGCCCCATCCAGTTCGGAAAGAGGGACCCCCAAGAGAAGGCGCGCCGCTTGGCCAGGGTGCTGGTGTCGGACATGATCGTCTATCACCGTGAGAAGCACAGCCAGGCGCTCGAGGCGGGGACCTTGGTGGAGGAGTTCCAGGATGAGGTCCAGAAGTCATGGGAGGAGTACGTCGACCAGATCGGGAGCGAGCTCGCGGAGGGTACGCCCTACTTCCGCGAGGCATTGAACGAGATCCTGGCCAAAGGGCAGGAGATGTTCTGAATCCGATCCCCCTTCTGCACGGCGAGGCGGGGGGATATCTTCAAGGCTGACAGCCCGGCCCCGGCGCCGGGTCGAACCGAGGGGCCCGGGATCTACCGGTTGCCCCTCGTGTCCGTTCTGACGGCGGGTCCACGTAGCACGGGAGAGCAATGAACGCGGAAAACCTCGAGCGCCTGGGTCAGCTCGCAGACAAGATCGACGAACTCCGGGGGTTTCTTTGACGTCGCCACCAAGGAGGCGCGGGTAGAGGAACTCGACGGGTTGATGGCCGATCCCGGGTTCTGGGACGACCAGGAGCGGGCCCGGGAGGTGATTCAGGAGGCGAACCTCCTCAAGGGTTGGACGGAACCGGTGTCCTCCCTCAGTAAGAAGGCGACCGACCTCCAGGAGTTGGCCGAACTGCTGGAGGCGGAGGATGACGCCGACCTCGAAGCCGAATGGCTCCGTGAGCTGAGCGCTCTGCAGCGGGGGGTCGAGGAACTGGAGTTGCGTAGCATGCTCCGGGGCGAGGACGATCACCGCAACGCCATCCTGACCGTTCACCCGGGGGCCGGGGGGCTCGAGTCCCAGGACTGGGCCGAGATGCTGGTCCGGATGTACACCCGGTGGGCGGAGCGGAACGATTTCCAGGTGACCGTGCTGGACCTGCAGCCGGATGCGGAGGCTGGGATCAAGAGCGCGACCCTCGAGATCAAGGGAAACTCCGCATACGGCTTCCTGCGGGCGGAAAAGGGGGTCCATCGCCTGGTCCGCATTTCCCCGTTCGACTCCCAGGCTCGGCGCCACACGTCCTTCGCCTCGGTCTTCGTCTATCCGGAGATCGACGACGACATCGAGATCGAGATCGACGACAAGGACCTGCGGGTGGATACCTTCCGGGCCTCGGGCGCTGGTGGCCAGCACGTGAACAAGACGGATTCGGCCATACGGATCACCCACGAGCCCACCGGGATCGTGGTCTCCTGCCAGCAGGAGCGCTCCCAGCACAAGAACAGGGCGACGGCCATGAAGATGCTCAAGGCCGCCCTGTATCAACGAGCCGTGGAGGAGCAGGAAAAGGAGAAAGCGGCCATGGAGGCCACGAAGACGGACATCGGCTGGGGGAACCAGATCCGCTCGTACGTGTTCGCACCCTACACCATGGTCAACGATCATCGGACGGAGCTCAAGGTCACGGACGTCCAGAAGGTCATGGACGGGGACCTGAACGCGTTCATCGAGACGTTCCTTAAGCAGTTCGGAGCGGCGACAACGGCATGACGGAAGAACTGAATCAGGTCCTCAGGGCCCGGCGGGACAAGCTGGATGCCCTCCGGGAGCGGGGGGTGGAGCCCTTCGCGTACGGCTATGACGTAACCCACACGTGCGCCGCCGCGGATGCCGGATTCCAGGAGATGGAGGCTGCCGGCGAGGTGGACGACGCGGGGCAGGGCGAGACCGTTCGTATCGCCGGTCGCGTCATGAGCTGGCGCAGCCATGGCAAGAGCGCCTTCGCCGACCTGGAGGATGGGTCGGGCCGGATCCAGATCTACCTGCGCAAGAGCGACATCGGCGACGACTCGTTCGACCTACTGGACCTCCTGGATCTGGGGGACTGGATCGGCGTGGCCGGTCGGGTGGGGCGCACGCGGATGGGCCAGGTGACGGTCTTCGCCTCGGAGTGGACCCTCCTCTCCAAGTCGCTCCGGCCCCTCCCCATCGGCAAGGTGGAGGTGGACGAGGAAACCGGGGAGCGGGTCGTCCACAGCGGCTTCGCGGATACCGAGGCGCGATATCGCCAGCGCTACGCCGACCTGGCGGTGCATCCCGAGGTCCGAGACGTATTTCGGACCCGTTCCCGGGTGGTTTCGGAGATCCGCCGGTTCCTCGACGCCCGGGGCTTCCTGGAGGTGGAGACTCCCGTCCTCCAGCCCGTATACGGGGGGGCACTGGCTCGGCCGTTCCGGACCCACCACAACGCCCTGGACATGACGCTGTACCTGCGGATCGCGGACGAGCTCTACCTGAAGCGGCTCGTGGTGGGTGGCTTCGAGAAGGTCTATGAGATCGCCAAGGACTTCCGCAACGAGGGGATCGATCGCTTCCACAATCCCGAGTTCACCATGCTCGAGTTCTACGAGGCCTTCGCGGACTACGAGGACATGATGCGGCTCATCGAAGAACTGCTCGTCCATGTGGCCGAGGAAGTCCTCGGAGAACCGGTGATACGGTTCCAGGGCCACTCCATCTCGCTCCGGGAGCCTTTCCGACGTGTGAGCCTGGTGGAATCGTTGGCCGAGGCCCTCGAGGGGGACCCCCTCACCATGCCGATCGAGGTGCTGCGCGATCGAGCCGAAGCCATGGAGATCCCGGATCTGGGAGGGGCGGGTCGGGGCAAGCTCCTGGACAAGCTCTTCGGAGAGATGGTTCAGCCCGGCCTCATCCAACCCACCTTCGTCGTGGACTACCCTCGGGAATTGAGCCCTCTGGCAAAGCGGCACCGGGAAAAGGAGGGGCTCACCGAGCGGTTCGAGCTCTTCATGGCCGGTGAGGAGATCGCCAACGCGTTCTCCGAGTTGAACGACCCCCTGGATCAGCGGGCTCGGTTCGAGGAGCAGGCCCAGCTCAGGGCGGCCGGTGACGACGAGGCGCTCCAGGTGGATGAGGACTATCTCCGGGCCATGGAATACGGGATGCCTCCCATGGGCGGCCTGGGTTTGGGGGTGGATCGCCTGATCATGCTCCTCACGGACTCGCCGTCCATCCGGGACGTGATTCTCTTCCCCACCCTTCGGTCGGAGTAGCGGGGGATATCGATGGCGAACCTCGATTGGTTCCTCGCTCGTCGCTACCTGGGAGCTCGCCGCAGTCAGGGGTTCCTGTCCCTGATCACGTGGATCGCCCTCGGTGGGATCACGGTGGGAGTGACGGCCCTCATCGTCGTCCTGGCGGTCATGACCGGCGCCCAGGAGGACCTTCGGAGCGGCATCCTGGGCTCTACCCCCCACGTGATGGTGCTCCAGCAGGGTCCGTCCCTCAGGCTCGACGACTGGAGGACGGTACGGGACTCCATCATGCAGTTGGAGGAGGTGGTGGCGGCCGCCCCCTTCCTGCTCACCAAGGTGGCAATCACTCGTGGTGACCCGGGCTCCGAGTACGCTCAAACGGCAGACCTGTACGGCGTGTCCACGGAGGCTCAGGAGATCGCCGTAACGGAGATGGAGGCGGACATCCAGGCGGGGGATCTGCCCCTAGGGCCGACCGAGTCGGGCCTTCCGCCTCTCATCCTGGGAGACCGCCTCGCCGACCGGATGCTCCTGTTCCCGGGGGATACCGTCCTGCTGGTCTCCCTGGAGAACGTCAGGACCGACGCTTTCGGGGGCTACAACCCCGCCATTCGACGTTTCGAGGTGACGGGGACCTTCTCCACCGGGATGTACGACTTCGATATCCGGAACATCTACGCCCCCATCCCCGCGGCCCAGGATCTCCTCTCCATCCAGGACGAGGGGCGCGTTTCGGGGATCGGCGTCCGTATCCAGGACCCGTGGGCGGCCGCGGAGGTGGGGCGAAACCTCCGGACGAGACTGGGCTTCCCCTACTTCGTCGAGAGCTGGATCACGACGAACCGGGCGCTCTTCTCCGCACTGCGTCTGGAAAAGCTGGCCATGGGTTTGATCCTCTTCCTCATCGTCCTGGTCGCCGCCTTCAACATCATTTCCACCCTCGTGATGGTGGTGGCGGACAAGACCCGGGAGATCGGCATCCTGAAGGCCATGGGCATGCCCGACAGGAGGATCCTGCGGGTCTTCATCTACCAGGGTCTCTGGATCGGCATCATCGGAACCGTCCTCGGCGCGGCGTTCGGGTTGGGTCTGTCCTGGCTCCTGGACACGTACGAGATCATCCGTATCCCGCCCGACGTGTACTTCGTGGACCGGCTCCCCATCTCCCTCAGGCCCCTGGACGTGGTCCTCATCGTGGTGGCGACCATCGCCGTGGCCTTCCTCGCGACGGTATATCCGGCACTCCAGGCCTCCAGGCTGGAGCCGGTGGAGGCGATCCGTCATGAATAGCCCCCTGGCGGTCCAGGCTGAGGACGCGGGCGGCGGCGAGGCAGTGATCGCGTGTCGGGACCTGCACAAGACCTACATCGGTGGCGACGGCGGGGAACTCCATATCCTGCGCGGCGTGGACCTCACAGTGGCCCCGGGGGAGTCGGTGGCCATCATCGGGAAGAGCGGGGCGGGGAAGTCCACCCTGCTCCACGTCATGGGAGCCCTGGACGCGCCCTCAGGGGGCGAGGTGTCCGTGGCGGGCCGGGACCTGGGCACCTTGGGCGGTGACGATCTGGCCCGGGTGCGGAATCGAAGCATCGGCTTCGTATTCCAGTTCCATCACCTCCTCAAGGAGTTCACCGCTGAGGAGAACGTGATGCTCCCGGCCATGATGGGAGGTGATACCCCCGAGGAGGCCCGGCGCAAGTCAGTGGAGATCCTGACGGCCGTGGGTCTGGCGAGCCGGCTCGAGCACCGGCCTTGGCAGCTTTCGGGAGGGGAGCAGCAGCGTGTGGCCGTAGCCCGGGCCCTGGTGAACCGCCCCCGCGTCCTTCTCGCGGACGAGCCGTCCGGGAACCTGGACGAGCAGACCAGTGAGCGGCTCCATGACCTGCTCTTCGAGCTCCAGGCGTCCCGTGGCCTGGCCATGGTCCTGGTCACCCACAACCGGGAGTTGGCGATTCGGGCTCATCGGACGCTCAAATTGGAGGAGGGCGGCCTGCACCCGGTCGACGCACGATGACCACCCCACCTCCAGGACCCGACCCTACCGAGGGAGCCACCCCTCCGGAGTTGTGCGAGATCTGCGCAGAGCATCCGGCCGTGGTGCACCTCACGCAGGTGCTGGACGACAAGATGACCGTGCTCCACCTCTGCAAGGCGTGCGCTGCCGAGAAGGGTGTTGAGTCGCCCGTGGTCCCCGACAGCTCCCCCCTCACCGACTTCCTGGCCCAGATGGACCCGTCGGCCGACCAGCATCGGCCGGACCCAGGGGAGGGATGTCCGTTCTGCGGCCTGACCTATGGGAAGTTCCGGGAGACGGGGAGGCTGGGTTGCCCCCATTGTTGGGTCAGCTTCGAGACCCAGCTTCGGGGCCTGTTGCGCCGGGTCCACGGCTCCACGCGGCACACCGGCAAGGTCTACCTGCCGGCCGACCCCTCCGCCGCCGACCGACGGCAGCGGTTGGAGGCCCTCAGGCGCCGGCTGGACCGGGCCGTCGAGTCCGAGGACTTCGAACGAGCCGCGGAGCTTCGCGACTCCATCCAGGAGCTGGAAAAGGCATGAGAGAGGCGGGGCAGGCGGGCTGGGAGGGGATTCCCGACTACGGACTGGATTGGCTGGACGCGTCCGGATCCGACTCCGGAATCGTCCTTTCCACTCGGGTCCGACTGGCCCGGAATCTCCAGGGTCACGCGTTCGGCCGCCGGGGCCGGACCAACGATCGGCTCGCGGTCCTGGGACAGGTCCGGGAAGCGATCGACGAGGTGGCGGAGTTGAATGGGGCCGACGTCCAGGAGATCACGGAGCTCCCCGAACGGCTCCGCCAGATCCTTCTCGAGCGTAGGCTCGCGAGCCGGGACCTGATCGGAAAGGGAGATTCTGAACCCCGTCGAGGAGCCGCCGTCGTCCTCCCCGCCTCCGAGTCCCTCTCCATCATGGTGAACGAGGAGGACCACCTGCGTCTGCAAAGGGTGGTCTCGGGCCTGGACCTGCGATCGGCTTGGGACTCGTTGGACCGCATCGACGAGTCCCTGGGCCAGGTCCTTCCGTATGCGTTCCATCACGAGTTCGGATTCCTGACCTCCTGCCCCACCAACGTGGGCACCGGGCTCAGAGCTTCGGTGCTGGTTCACCTGCCGGGACTCGTCCTCACCAAGGAGATCGGGAAGGTGCTCCAGGGCCTCAGCCAGGTCGGCCTCACCTTCCGGGGCCTCTACGGCGAGGGCTCCGAGGTGGTGGGAAACTTCTTCCAGATCTCCAATCAGACCACCCTTGGGAAGGGCGAGGAGGAGCTGGTGGATCATCTGGACCGGATCGTCCGCCAGGTGATCAGCTACGAGTCCCAGGCCCGGCACGTCCTGCTCAGAGACGCCCGGGCGGTCACCGAGGACAAGATCTGGCGGGCGTACGGTTTACTTAGGTATGCCCGCTCCCTATCGTTCGAGGAGTTGATGAACCTGTTGAGCGGGGTCCGGCTGGGGGTGAGCCAGAAACTTCTCTCCGGGCTTCGTGTATATTCGCTCAACAAGCTTATGATCTATACGCAGCCGGCCCACCTGGAGCAGGCGGCCGGTCGCGAGCTTCCGCCTGCGGAGTGCGACCTCCACCGAGGCGCCTACGTGCGCAGGATCCTTTCTACCGAGGGAGTCGTGGCCCCTGACGGGGAGGACACGTCGGGCCAGGATGGCTCCCACCCGGAGACTTGAACGGTCCCGTGGGGTCAGCCGAAGGACAATGAACTACAACTTCACCGACCGCGTACGTAAGGTCCTGGCCATGGCCCGGGACGAAGCGATTCGCCTTCAGCACGACTACGTGGGGACCGAGCACATCCTCCTGGGCCTGATCCGGGAGGGCGAGGGGGTCGCCGCCGCCGTGCTGACCAATCTCAGCGTGGACCTGGACCAGATCCACCAGCGGGTGGAGGAATCCGTCCGCAAGGGGAAGGCCACCATCGCTCTGGGCGAGCTGCCGTATACATCCCGGGCCAAGAAGGTCCTGGAGTTCGCCATGGCCGAGGCCCGGGAGCTCAGCCACTCCTACGTGGGGACGGAGCACCTTCTCCTCGGATTGCTTCGGGAAGAGAAGGGGATCGCGGCCCAAGTCCTGAATTCCGTGGGAATCACGCTCGAGGAGACCCGGGCCGAGACCTTGAAGGTCCTGGGAAGCGATGTGGCCGCCTCCGAGTCCGGTGGTGTAGGCGAGACGACTCCCACATCGCCGGGCGCCTCCCCGGGTGGGAAGGGCGAGAAGAAGTCCAAGACGCCTGCCCTGGACCACTTCTGCCGGGATCTCACCGAGCACGCCAGGCAAGGCAAGCTGGATCCGACCATCGGGCGGGTCAGCGAGATCGAGAGGGTGGTGGAGATCTTGTGCCGGCGGAAGAAGAACAACCCGGTTCTCATCGGTGAGCCGGGGGTGGGGAAGACCGCCATCGTCGAGGGACTGGCCCAGTTGATCTCGAAGGGTGAGGTGACGGAGGCCTTGAAGGACCACCGGGTCCTGGCCCTGGACATGGCCGCGGTCATCGCGGGCACCAAGTACCGGGGGCAGTTCGAGGAGCGGCTCAAGGCCGTGATGAACGAGATCTCCCAGAGTCAGGACGTGGTCCTCTTCATCGACGAACTCCACACCCTGGTGGGTGCAGGCGCCGCCGAGGGTGCCATCGACGCGTCCAACATGCTCAAGCCGGCACTGGCCCGGGGAGAGCTCCAGTGCATCGGGGCCTCCACGCTCAACGAGTACCGCAAATACATCGAGAAGGACGGCGCCCTGGAGCGCCGGTTCCAGCCGGTCATCGTCGACCCGCCCATGGTGGAGGAGTCGGTGGAGATCCTGAAGGGGCTCCGGAGCCGCTACGAGGACCACCATCGGGTCATCATCACCGATGACTCCCTCGAGGCCGCGGCGAAGCTGTCCGATCGCTACATCACGGACCGGTTTCTGCCGGACAAGGCCATCGACGTGATCGACGAGGCCGGGTCCAGGGCCAGGATCGCCAGCCAGGTGCCGCCACCCGAGGTCGAGGAGTTGAAGTCGACCCTCGCCGGGATCGCGGAGAAGAAGGAGGAGGCGATCCGGGATCAGGACTTCGAGCGAGCCGCGGAGTTGCGGGACCAGGAGCGGGAGGTCCAGCAGCAGATCCGGGAAGCCCGGGAAGCCTGGGAAGAGGAGCGAAAGAAGCACCGGCCCGAGATCCAGGTCGAGGACGTGGCCTTCATCGTGGCCCGGTGGACCGGTATTCCCGTCACTCGCCTTCGTCAGGCCGAGTCGGATCGGCTCGTTCACATGGAGGACGAGCTCCACCAGCGGGTGGTGGGTCAGCACGACGCCATCACGGCGATCTCCCGGGCGATCCGGCGCAGCCGAGCTGGTCTTAAGGACCCCAACCGCCCCATCGGCTCTTTCATCTTCTCAGGGCCCACGGGTGTCGGGAAGACCGAGCTGGCCCGGGCCCTGGCGGAATTCCTGTTCGCGGACCGTGAGGCGTTGATCCGGGTCGACATGAGCGAATACATGGAGAAGTTCTCGGTCTCCAGGCTCATCGGCGCACCCCCTGGCTACGTGGGGTATGAGGACTCCGGCGCCCTCACGAAGGCGGTGCGCAGGCGGCCCTACTCGGTGGTCCTCCTGGACGAGGTGGAGAAGGCCCACCCGGACGTTTTCAATATCCTCCTGCAGGTGTTGGACGAGGGCCACCTGACCGACAACTACGGGCGCGTAATCGACTTCAAGAACACCGTCCTGATCATGACCTCCAACCTGGGCGCCCGGGATATCTCCAAGGGCCGCGGGCTCGGATTCCACGACGAGGAACTCCAGTCCCAGTACGAGATCATGCAGAGCAAGGTGAAGGAGGAGATCGAGCGGGCGTTCAACCCGGAATTCCTGAACCGGGTGGACGACGTGATCGTTTTCCATCCTCTCAGCCGCGAGGAGATCGGAGAGATCGTACACATCCTCCTCCGGGATGTCCGGTCTCGGCTGGAAGAGGAAGAGTTGGCAATCCATCTCTCGGATGAGGCGGTGGAGTTCCTGGTTGAGCACGGATACGACCAGAAATTCGGAGCGAGGCCCCTCCGCCGGGCGATCCAGAGGTATCTGGAGGACCCCCTATCGGAGAAGATTCTCGGGTCGGTGTTCTCAGCCGGCGACGAGATCGAAGTGGACGTGGACGACGACGGGGAAGCCTTGGTTTTGAAGGCGAAATCCCCGACGAAGACGTGAGGTGAGGGGACGGGAATTGGCGAGAATGAGTGTTCCCAAGAAGACCGCCGGTGGGCTGGCGGTCTTCTTCTCCGTCTGGCTGGGTCTCATTCCGGCCGAGGACGTGGGAGCCCAGGTGCCTGCCCAGCAGGCCACGGGACCCGTGTCCATCGACTCACTGAGGGTCGAGGGTAACGTCCGCCTGGAGGATGCTGTCATCCTCGGAACCACCGGGCTCCAGCCCGGCACCGAGGTCACCTTCCGGGACCTGCAGCGGGCCGAGAAGGCTCTCTTCTCCACAGGGCAGTTCGAGAACATCGTGGTGGAGGTCCTGGGCGACTTCGGCCAGCCGGTGGTGGTGGTGTTCCGTGTCGAGGAGCGGGACGTGGTTCGGAGGGTCACCATCCGGGGCCTCGAGAACGCGGATCAGCGGATGATCATGGACAGTACCGGCCTCGGTCCGAACCAACCGTTCTCTCCGACGGCCGTGACCGCGGCCAAGGAGATGATCCGCGCCGAGCTTGGAAAGAAGGGCATTCCCTTTGCCCGGATCGAAGAGCGGATCGATCCCGTGCCGGACACGGAAGGCTTCGTTGACCTCCTCCTGGAAGTCACTGAAGGCAATAGAGTTACCATTGCCGACATCGAGTTCAGTGGCAATGAGGTCGTCTCCGATGAGGACCTCTGGGGCGCCATGCAGACCCAGCCCGAGGGTTTCTTCTGGTTCCGTAAGGGCGACTTCGAGGAGATCACCTATGAGGACGACCTCCTCGTTCGCCTCCCGGCGCTCTACGCAGCCAGGGGCTACCTGGATATGGAGGTCGTGCGGGACACGCTCGTCATCGACCCCCAGACCGGGAAGAGCCGCGTGGAGGTCACCATCGAGGAAGGGCCCAGGTACCGCCTCGGCTTCTTCACGGTGGACGGCAACAGCCGTTTTCCCACGGATCAGCTGCGGGGGTATTTCGATCAGGAGGGGCAGGGCCTCCTCTCGAGCTTTGGGATCGGGGGCGAGTCGGGGCCCAACCCCGTTTTCAACAACACCGACTTTCAGGCGGCCACCGGGCAGGTCCGTTCGCTCTACACCAACAACGGCTATCTCTACGTACAGATCGCACCCTACCTGACCCGTCAGGACACCGTGATCCCCGGTACGGACGATCTGGTGGTCGACGTAGGCTGGCGAATCGACGAGGGGGCGCCGGCGTACGTGCGCCGTATCGACGTCGTGGGGAACGACTACACCCACGAGCGGGTGATCCGGGAGCAGATCTTCATGATCCCGGGCCAGGTCTACAGTGAACAGGCGCTGATCTCCAGTTGGCAGGGCATCCAGTCTCTGGGGTTCTTCGAGGCCCCCATGGAGCCACCGTCCATCAATCCCGATCCCCAGACCGGGGAAGTGGATATCGTATTCCGCGTGAGGGAGAAGCAGACCGGATCGGTCAACTTCGGAACGGCGCTCGGCGGTGGTGTCGGGGTGTCCGGATTCATCGGATACGAGCAGCCGAATCTCTTCGGACAGGCCAAATCCGGGGCGGTGCGGTGGGACTTCGGGCGGTACACCAACAACTTCACGCTCCAGTACACGGACCCCGCCATTCGCCAGAGTCAGATCAGCGGGTCTGCGACCCTCTTCAATTCTCGGGACCGGTTCTTCCGCTTCTCCACGGGTGAGCGCCGGCGATTGGGAGGCTCCCTCCGCATCGGCTTCCCCCTCCCCAGGGCGCCGAGGGCTCGGTTCTTCGTGGGATACGGAGTCACACGGACCCGGTACGAACTGAGAGAGGGAGAGAGCGATCAGTCGATCTTCGGACTTCCGCCGGGGACGCTGAGCACCCTCAACCTCGGGGTCACCCGCTCCACGCTGAATCACCCCATCTTCCCGACGGCGGGCTCTCGCCAGACCATCGGGATGGACATCAGCGGGGGGTTCCTGGGCGGGGACGGGGACTTCACCAAATACACGGCCGAGGCGGGGTGGTACGTGCCGGCCGGTGGGTTGGGAGGGGGGAACGGCGCGCAGCCGACCGTTCGCTTTACCATGGGACTCAAGGCGAAGACCGGCTTCATCGTCGGAAACGCCCAGGACTTCCCGTTCGAGCAGTTCTGGCTGGGAGGCGTCCAGTTCGGTGAGCAGCTGCGAGGATACGAGGAAACCACCATTACGCCCCGCGGCTACTTCCCACGGGGCTCTCGGTCCATCTCCGACATCGACCGCCTGGGGTCCACCTTCCTGGCCCTCTATGGCGAGTACGCCGTGCGGCTCGGAGACAATCTGTCCTTCTCACTCTTCTACGATGCGGGCAACGTGTGGAACGACGTGGTCGCCATCGACCCGACCCGCCTCTATCGCGGTGCGGGGATCGGGGCCCTCCTCGTCACACCGTTCGGTCCCGTGGGCCTCGATTACGCCTACGGGTTCGACAAGACGGTACCGGGCTGGCAGCTCCACTTCCGGTTCGGACAGGGAATGTAGATGTTCAGGTTTATGACCTGATCCAGTTATCAACCACGCGGGCCTGCCGGCCCACGGGATAAATCGCAGGAGAAAAACATGCGTCGCCTAGCCTACCTATTCTCGCTTGCCCTCCTTCTCGGGATCGCCGGGCGTGCGCAGGCTCAGCAGGTCCTCAAGATTGGGTACCTGGATTCCAATGCCATCCTGCGGGAGACCCCCGGGGCCGCCGAGGCCCAGGCTCAGCTCCAGACGGACATCGAGCAGATCCAGGCCCAACTCCAGACGCAGGTGCAGCAGATGCGCACGGAGATCGAGCAGATGATCCAGGCCTACGAGGCCCAGCAGGCCACGCTTACGGACGCGGCTCGCCAGGAGCGTGAGAACGCCATCAATCAGAGGCAGATGGAACTCCAGGGCCAGCTTCAGCAGATGAACCAGCAGGCGGAGCTCCAGGCCAGCCAGAGGCAGCAGGCCCTGGTCCAGCCGATCATGGATCAGATCAACACGGTGGTCGAGGCCCTTCGGAGGGAGGGAAGCTACTCCGTGATCTTCGACCTGGCCGCCGGCGCGATTCTCGCGGCAGATCCGGGACTCGACCTCACCAGCGAGGTCATCCGTCGTCTACAGGCAGGCGGGGCCCCGGCCGCGCCGGGCGCCTCCAACTAAGTTCGGACGTCCCGACTTGCCGGTGCCGTCCTCGGCCCGACTCTCCTGCCCCCCGGCTGGAGGGTCGGGCCGTTTCCGTATCCGGGAGAGACCAAATGACCGTTGGTGAGCTTGCGGCCCTTGTGGAGGGCAGAGTGGTAGGCGACTCGGACCTGGAGATCCGAAACCTCGCCCCGGTATTTCAGGCCGGGCCCGGGGAGATGGCTCTCCTCGGCGATGCCAAATACGTGGATCACGTCCCGGACACGGGGGCCGAGGCCCTGCTGATCTCCGCGGAGTTGGAGCCCCGGGTGGACGCGTCCCGGTTCAGGGCCCTCCTCGTGGTGGACCGGGCCCACGCCGCCTTGCCGCGGCTCCTCGGAGCCCTCCACCCCGAAGAGAGGCCGGCACCGGCGATCCACGCGACCGCCGTGCTCGGTCATGGGGTTGCGTTGGGGAAGGGCGTGTCCGTCGGGGCCTACACGGTGATCGAGGATGGCGCTCGGATTGGAGACGGCACCCGGATCGCGTCCCAGGTCACGGTGGGTCGGAACGTTCACATCGGCGAGGACTGCCTCGTCCATCCCCAGGTCGTGATCTACGCCAACACCCGGATCGGAGACCGGGTGATTCTCCACTCCGGGGCCCGCCTGGGAGTGGATGGGTTCGGGTATGCTTCCTCCGCCGAGGGCCATACCAAGGTGCCCCAGGTGGGAGCCTGTGTTATCGAGGACGACGTGGAGATCGGCGCGAACACGTGTATCGATCGAGGCTCCATCGGGCGGACGGTGGTGGGTGCCGGTGCCAAGATCGACAACCTGGTCCACCTGGCCCACAACGTGACCATCGGCGAGGGCAGCCTCCTCGTGGCCCAGGTGGGGATCGCGGGATCCACGCAGGTTGGACGGGGCGCCGTGATGGCGGGCCAGGTGGGGGTCGCCGGTCACCTGACCCTGGGCGACGGGGTCGCACTTGGAGCCCAGTCCGGGGTCATGCACGACATCCCTGCCGGCGAGGAGTGGTTCGGCTATCCGGCCCGGCCGGTCAGGGAGTACTTTCGCTCCGTGGCGGGGTTCTATCGGCTCCCGGAAATCATGAAACGGCTCCGCGCCCTGGAGCGGGACCGGGGTTAGAGCCGGCAGGGCCGAAGATTCCGCTGCGCGATCACCCTAGCCCCTGTTACCTTTCTCCGGCTTCTGGGCACATCCACCCGCCCGGGTCCGGGATGCCGTCCCGGGGGTCGGGATCTGAACTCCGCTCTTCGGGAGATCCATGAACGAAAACCGTCAGCGCACGCTCGCCGGCGAGGTCGAGCTGGATGGTGTAGGCGTGCATTCCGGCGAGGCGGCTACTCTGCACTTCGGCCCTGGCGAACCGGATTCTGGAATCCGCTTCCGTCGGGGAGATCTCGAAGGGCAGCCCGAGGTGCCCGCCGATCTCGATCACGTGATCGGTACGGAGCTGGGCACGTCTCTGGCCGCCGGCGAGGCCAGGGTGATGACGGTGGAGCATGTGATGGCGGCCCTGGCCGCCCATTCCGTGGACAACGCCGTGATCGTTCTCTCCGGACCGGAAGCCCCCATTCGGGACGGGAGCTTCACGGACTACTTCCGGGCCATCCAGGATGCCGGGGTGATCGAGCAGGACGCCCGGGCGAGGATCGTGAAGGTCCAGGACGCACTGACCAGTTCGGTTCCCGGTGGGGCCTCCTACGTGGCCACGCCCCACGACGGGTTCCGGGTCTCTGCCACCATCGATTTCGACCATCCGACCATCGGCCGGCAGTTCGGAGCCTTCGATCTGGACCGCGACGGCTTCGAACGTGACATCGCCCCGGCCAGGACCTTCGGCTTTCGGGCCGAGGCCGACGCGCTCCGGGACCGGGGACTGGCCAAGGGCGCCTCGCTGGAAAACACGGTGGTCCTGGACGACGACGGGGTGATGAACGACGGCCTCCGGTTCCCGGACGAGTTTCTCCGACACAAGGTCGGCGACATCGTCGGGGACCTGGCGCTCCTCGGTGCTCGGATCGAGGCCCACATCGTCGCCCACCGCTCCAGCCACGCTGGCAACGTCGAACTTGCCCGTGCCCTGGCCGAACACGAGCGGAGGACCAACGGGGCCGTGGTGGACGTCCGTCGGATCATGGAGTTCCTTCCCCATCGTTATCCTATGCTCCTGGTGGACCGGGTTGTGGACTACGAGCCGGGGAAGCGCATCGTCGGAATCAAGAACGTCACCATCAACGAGCCGTTCTTTCAGGGGCATTATCCGGAGCATCCCATCATGCCCGGGGTCCTCATCATCGAGGCCATGGCCCAGGTGGGAGGGCTCTTGTTGATGGAAGGCATCGGGGAACTGGAAGACAAGGTCGTCTACTTCATGTCTTTGGATAACGTGAAGTGGCGGCGGCCGGTGGTCCCCGGGGACCAGATCGTGTTCGAGTTGGAGATGCTTCAGCTCCGGCGCCACGTGGCGCGGATGCGGGGCAAGGGTTTCGTGGACGGACAACTCGCGGCGGAGGCCGACTTGATGGCTCGGATTGTGGACAAGTGAGAGATCCCGTTTCAGGGGCGTCCCGGGCGCTGGAGATTCGCATCCACCCGACGGCCCAGGTGGACGCCACGGCCGCCCTGGGGCCGGGGGTGGAGATCGGCCCATGGACGATCGTCGGGCCCAACGTCCGAATCGGAGCCCGCACGACGGTGGGGTCCCACGTCCTCATCGAGCGTGACACCACTGTGGGGGAGGAATGCCGGATCCTGAAAGGCGCGGTCCTCGGATCCGATCCCCAGGACCTCAAGTATCTGGGAGAGCAGACCTTCCTAGAAGTGGGCGACCGCACGGTCATTCGTGAGTACGCGACGCTGAACCGCGGCACGGTGGAGGAGGGGCATACCACGGTCGGGTCGGACTGCCTCCTCATGGCCTACTGCCACGTGGCCCACGATTGCCACCTGGGCAACCACGTCATCCTCTCCAACGCCGTCAACATGGCCGGGCACGTCACCATTGGGGACTGGGCCATCGTGGGTGGGATGACGCCGATCCACCAGTTCGTGCGGATCGGCGAGCACGCGTTCGTCGGTGGGGCGAGTCGCTGTTCCCACGACGTGCCTCCCTACACCCGGATGTCCGGCAATCCGGGCCAACTGTTCGGCCTCAACTCGGTGGGCCTCCAGCGGCGCGGCTTCTCCGACGAGGTCCGGGCCGAGTTGAAGAAGGCCTACCGGATCATCTTCCGAAACAAAGACGCATCCCTGGCCGAGAGCCTGGCCAGGGTCCGGGCCGAGGTCGAGCAGTTCCCCGAGGTGAAGACGCTCCTCGAATTCATCGAATCATCGGAACGGGGCCTTACCCAGTGAACACCCCATCAGAGTCCCGGGCGCCGACACCGTCCGGTGAGGACGTACCCTTCGGGGTCGTCGGCACGGGGAGTCTAGGATTCCACCACACCCGCATCCTCCGGGACGTGGAGGGGGTTCGACTCGTGGGATTCCACGATGCCAGTCCCGAGCGGTCCGAATTCGTAGCGGGGGAGTTGGGGGTGACGGCCTTCGCCGATGTGGAGTCGCTCCTGGACCAGGTGAGTGCCGTGGTGATCGCCGTCCCGACGACGGCGCACGAGAGCGTGGCCGTCGCCGCCCTGGAGCGGGGCGTGCACGTGCTCATCGAGAAGCCCATCGCTCCCTCCCTCGAGTCCGCGGACAGGATCCTCGCGGCCGCCGAGGCCTCAGCGGCCATCGTTCAGACGGGGCATGTGGAACGCTTCAATCCAGCGATCCTCGCTGCGGAGCCTTATCTGGAGAGACCCGTGTTCGTGGAGTCCCACCGGCTGGCCCCGTTCGTGGCCCGGGGAACGGACGTGGCGGTGGTGTTGGACCTGATGATCCACGACGTGGACCTGGTCCGATCGCTGATCGGTGCCCCGGTGACGGGAATCGACGCCCACGGCATCCCGGTCCTCACCCCCAGCATCGACATCGCCAACGCCCGGCTCCAGTTCGAGTCGGGAGCCGTGGCGAACCTGACGGCCTCCCGGGTGTCCATGAAGAAGGAGCGTAAGCTCCGCATCTTCCAGCCGTCCGGATATATGAGCCTGAATCTCGCCGACGGGACCGGGAGCTTCCTCCGCCTCAAGGGCGAGATGCCGCCGGGCCTGGCGGCGGCCCTTTCCGGCGAGGCCGGGGCCGAAGCGCCCGACATCCCGGCGGGTGGTCTCCTCGGGTTGGTAGAGCAGATCCCCCTCAAGGGGGACGGGGCCGAGCCCCTCCGCCGGGAGCTGGAGGCGTTCCGGGATGCGGTGCTGGGCCGAAGGCCGCCCGTGGTCTCGGGAGCGGACGGCCGGGATGCCCTGGCGGTAACCCTCGACATCGAGAATCTGATTCGGAGCCATGTCGCTGATTCGCGTCCGGCGTGACCGGAAGAAGGACTGGATCGACGTCAAGAAGGGGGGGTCGCCCGGCAAGCTGGTGGGCCTCCTCCTGGTTGTCGTGATCGTCATCTGGTTCCTGACCTACCGCTTCTGAGGCTGGAGTGGCCGTGCTTCCCCAGGGGCGGCGCGGAGCCCCCACGATCCTCCTCCTTGCGGGTGAGACCTCAGGGGACCTTCATGGCGCCCGTCTCGCGAGGGCGTTGAAGCGTCGAATCCCCGGGGTCGGCTTGGTGGGCCTGGGAGGGCCGGAGATGGCTCGGGAAGGGGTCCGCCTCCTCGCCGGCCTCGATGACCTGGCCGTGATGGGGTTCGCCGAAGTCGTGCGTCATCTACCCTTCTTCGTTCGCCTGGGCGGCAGGGTGAAGGACCTCATCCGCTCCGGCGGTATCGACCTCGTCATTCCCATCGACTACCCGGGATTCAACCTGCGGATGACCCGGTTCGCCTCCAAGAGCGGCGTGCCGGTCCTGTACTACATCTCACCCCAGGTGTGGGCCTGGAAGGAGGGGCGAACCTCCATCCTCGCCCGGCACGCCGAGACCGTGGCGGTGATCCTTCCCTTCGAGGTCCAGTTCCTGGAATCCCGAGGCGTGACGGTGGACTTCGTGGGCCACCCGCTCATCGAGGCCCTCGAGGAGCACGAGCTTCCGCCGCGAGAGGACTTTTGCACCCGGGCCGGCCTGGATCCCAAGGGCGAGATCCTGGCCCTCTTCCCCGGTTCCAGGGGCCAGGAGTTGGATCGGCACCTGGACGCGTTCGCCCAGGCGGGTCGGCTGCTTGCCGAGGATCGTCCGGGTCTGCAGCCCGTTCTGGCCCAGGCGGGCGGCGTCTCCCGATCCAGGTTGGAAAAGGTGGGGCTCCCCGTGGTGGACGATGGTCGGTCCCTGCTCCGGCATGCCCGGGCCGCCATCGTGAAATCCGGGACCACCACGCTGGAGGCTGCGTTGGCCGGCGTTCCATTCGTGGTCGCCTACCGGACCAGCCCCGTCACCTTCTCCCTGGCCCGACGCCTGGTCCAGGTCGACCACGTGGCGCTGGCGAACCTGGTGGCGGGGGAACGGGTGGTCCCGGAGTTGCTCCAGGACGAGGTGAACCCCACCGCCTTGGCCGCGGCGGTACGGCCGCTACTCGAGAACTCTCCCGAGCGGCGCGCCATGCTGGAGAAGATTGCGAGGATCCGGGCTCGCCTCGGGGAGGCCGGTGCATCGGAGAACGTGGCGGATCTCGCCCTGGACCTCCTGGGACTCCAAACCGGTACGGGTCATGGCTGAGCGAAGTGAACTCCATTATCGCACCGTGTGCGGGGGTGGCGGACTCCTTCTGCGGGGCCTGTTCTCCACGGTCCGGTTCCGCAGGGAGGGGGAGGAGCATTACCGGGCCCTCGCCTCTTCGGGCCAACAGATCCTCTACGCCTTCTGGCATGCCCGACTCCTTTCTCTGGTCACGGACCGGCGCGACGAGGGGATCGGGGTCCTCATCAGCCTTCACAGCGACGGTGAGTACATCGCCAGGGTGATCGACGCCTTCGGATTCCAATCGGTGCGGGGGTCCTCCACCCGGGGCGGGGCGAAGGGAGCCCGGAGCATGCTGAAGGCGGCACGAGAGGGGCGGGACCTGGCCGTCACCCCGGACGGGCCCAAGGGTCCGGCCAGGGAGTTGAAGGACGGACTCCTCTTTCTGGCCCGTCTCACCGGGTTCCCCATCATTCCCATCGGGACTTCGGCGAGCAGGGCGTGGCGTGCTTCCTCCTGGGACCGATTCCTGGTGCCCAAGCCGTTCTCTACCGTGACGGTGGTCTACGGCGAACCGGTCTGGGTCCCCCGAGACCTTGGCCCCGAGGACGAACCCCACTGGAACGGGGTGGTGCAAGAGGCCATCGACGCGGTCACCGACCGGGCGGACACGCTGGCCGGCCGGGAGCCCGGGGACGGCCATGGGTGAGCGCGTCCACCGGGCGGCCCTCCACTGGTGGAGCGGCGAGGCCACCGGACTCGGGTGGAGCCTGCTCACTCTTGCCGCCACCCCGGCGGAGTGGGGATTCCGCGTCGGAGTCGGCGCACGGTCCGCGGCTTACGACCGGGGATTGTTCCCCGCCCGCCCAGGGCCCGTCCCGGTGATCTCGGTGGGGAATCTCTCCGTGGGGGGCACCGGCAAGACCCCGGTGGCCGCCTACGTCGTGGGCCTCCTGGAAGCCCAGGGCCGTCGCCCGGGCCTGGTGGCCCGGGGGTATGGCGAGGACGAGCTCACCCTCCACGGTCGATGGCATCCCGGGACCCCTGTGGTGGCCGATCCCGACCGGGTCGTGGGCGTGGGCCGCGCCGCGGAGGAGGGGGCGGACGTGGTGGTGCTGGACGACGGCTTCCAGCACCGACGGCTCGCCCGGGACCTGGATCTGGTGGTGGTGGCCGCGGAGCAGGGGCTGCCCGGCCGTCTCCTTCCCCGGGGTCCGTTTCGTGAACCCCGCTCCGCCCTTTCCCGGGCGGACCACGTCATCGTCACCCGGAAGTCCGCATCCGCTGCCCGGGCGGTGGCTCTGGAGAGGGAGATCCGCGCTGGATGGCCCGACCTCCCGGTCACCCGGATCCGTCTGGCGCCTGCCGGGTGGGCCGATCTGGACGGCCATCCGGCGAGCCCTCCGGACGGCCCCCTCCTGGCGGTCTGCTCCATCGGCCGCCCGGACACCTTCGCCGGGCTCGTCGCGGAGACGCTGGGCAGGGAGGCCGACCTCCTGCCCTTTCCGGACCACCACCGGTTCACTGAAGGGGACGTCGAGAAGATCGCTGGCCTCGTGCCCCGGGGCGGAGCCCTGGTGGTGACTGAGAAGGACGCGGTGAAGCTCCTGCGGTTCCGCGACTCCCTCCCGGGGGCTCGGGTGTTGATCCTACAGGTGGAGATCGAGTCCGGGGGGGAGACCTTGATCGACGCGATCCGGAGTACGGTGGCGTGAGCAACGAACGTACGACGGACATCCTGGTTATCGGGAGCGGGATCGCGGGGCTGACCTACGCCCTCGCGGCGGCGGAAGTGGGGCAGGTCACCCTCGTCACCAAGAAGGAGCGGGCCGAGTCCAACACCAACTGGGCGCAAGGAGGCGTAGCGGCGGTGTTGGGCCCGGACGACCGGCCGGATCTCCACATCGGGGACACCCTCGTGGCCGGCGCGGGTCTCTGCCACCGAGACCGGGTGGAGATCCTGGTCCACGAAGGCCCGACCCGGGTGCGGGAACTCATGGCCTGGGGCGCGGACTTCCAGCGGACCGACGGAGGGCTGGCCCTGGGCCGTGAGGGCGGCCACTCCCGGCGGCGGATCGTCCACGCGGCGGATCACACCGGGAGGATGATCGAAACCGCCCTGCTTGCTGCCGTGGCGTCCAGCGATCGCATCCAGGTACTGGAGGATCACTTTGCCGTCGATCTCCTCCTGGGGACGGACCCTGCCTCCGGGCAACACCGTTGTGGGGGGGCTCTCGTCCTCGACCACGCTGAGGGTCGGACGTACCCGGTGCGGGCCCGAATCACCATGCTGGCCACTGGAGGGGCCGGGCAGGTCTATCGCCATACCACCAACCCGGCCATCGCCACTGGTGACGGCCTGGCCATGTCGTACCGGGCTGGCGCGCTGCTGGCGAACCTGGAGTTCATCCAGTTCCACCCCACCGCGTTCTATCCCACGACGGACCCGGCCTTCCTCATCTCCGAGGCCGTTCGCGGGGAGGGTGCCGTGCTCAGGCGAAGCGACGGCGAGGCCTTCATGGACCGCCATCACCGTCTCGGCTCCCTGGCCCCCAGGGACGTCGTCGCACGAGCCATCGACCGGGAGCTCACCGAGACCGGCGAGGAGTATGTGCTCCTGGATCTGGAGGGGATTCGCCCCGAGCGATTCCGGGAGCGGTTCCCGGGTATCACGGCCCACTGCGAGGCCCAGGGTGTGGATCTGGCTCATGGGATCCCGGTGGTGCCGGCGGCCCACTACGTCTGTGGCGGAGTCGTGACCGACGCGTGGGCACGGACCTCCATTCACGGTCTCCTGGCCGCCGGGGAGATCGCGTGCACCGGGGTCCACGGAGCCAACCGGCTCGCCTCCAACTCGCTCCTGGAAGCCCTGGTGTTCAGCCACAGGGCCTCGGTGACGACCGCACGGGACGTGGATTCCGGTGACTGGATCGACGCCGCCCCGGCCCTGGCCGGGGACGCCGATCACCCACCCCTCACGCCGGACCCGGATCTGGAGGGGGATCGCCGGGAGGTGCGCAGCCTCATGTGGAGCGAGGCCGGCATCGTGCGGACCACGGACCGTCTCGCGGGCGCCGACGAGGTCCTGGCGCAAATCCTCGCCCGCCAGGAGCGACTTGCCGCCGGGGAGCCCGGGGACCTGGAGCGCCACCAGCTCCGCAATCTCACACAGACGGCTCATCTCATCGTGCGTTCCGCCCGGATGCGCAGGGAGAGCCGGGGCCTCCACTACATGCTCGACCGTCCGTGGCGGGACAACGAGGGCTGTCTGCGCGACACCCTCCTGAGGCGGTAGTCCCATGCGGGTTCACGTCGCCGTGGTGGGAAAGGTGCGGTCGCCGCTGGAGGCCGCGGTATCGGAATACGAGGCCCGAGCCTCCCGGTACTGGAAGTTGACGGTGACCGAAGTGGACGCCGGGACCAGGGGGAAGGGGGGGGCGGAGGATCCCGTCGCGGTCCGGGCGGCGGAGGGTGAGCGACTCCGGAGCGCGCTCGCCGCGGCCAGCCGGGTGGTGGCCCTCACCCGGGAAGGCCGGGCCATGAGTTCGCCCGAGTTGGCCCGATTCCTGGACGAGTGCGCCCTGGGATCGGTCCGGGAGGTGGCCTTCGTCGTCGGGGGGGCATTCGGCCTGGATTCGGAGATCGTTCGGGGTGCCCACAGGCGAGTCAGTCTGTCCGGGCTGACCCTTCCCCATGAGATGGCACGCCTCGTTCTGGCGGAACAACTCTACCGGGCCGGGACCATTTCCCGGGGTGAACCCTACCACAAGGGCGGTGGGGGGCGATAAGCTTGAACGGTTCCAGCCAATCCATCGGAGCGGGGAGCAGATCCTGAATCTCGAAATCCACGTGGACCGTCCCGGCAGTTCGACGCTGGTCCGAGCCTATTTCGCGGCCGAGCCCGACGTCTTGAGATTCTTCGAGGGCGGACCCGATGACCCGGAACACTTCCGGGCCAAGGCCGCCGCTGTTGCCGGCCGCTTCGATTCCACCATGCGGCGGGCCGCCTCCGAGGCCATAGATGCGGCGCCGGGGCCCGCGGCGGAGCGGCTGGCCCGGGTCCTGGCCGAGGACGGCTTCTTCGTCACCACGGGACAGCAGCCCGGCCTCTTCACCGGGCCCCTCTACTCGGTCTACAAGGCCATTACCGCGATCCGCCTCGCCGATCGCCTGGAGGAGTTCCTCGGCAAGCCGGTGGCGCCCCTGTACTGGGTCGCTTCCGAAGACCATGACTGGCCCGAGGTGGACCACGTGGACCTGGTGGACGTGGAGAACGAGGTCCGGCGGATCCAACTGCCCGAGGGAGCGGGGGAGGGGGGGCGCCCCATCTTCCGCGTCCCCCTGCACGAGGCGCTGGGCGGGGCGGTGGAAGCGTTCGTCGGGGCACTCCCGGACTCGGACTTCGCAGCGCCCTTCGTGGCTCTCCTCGAGGAGGCCTATCGGAACGGCGCCACCCTGAACGGGGGGTTCCGGGAGGTGCTGAAAGACCTCCTGGCTTCCCATGGTCTCTGCTTCGTGGATGCGGCCGATCCCGCTCTGAAGGCGCTGTCACGGGCCGTCATGACCCGGGAGTTGGAGCGTGCTTCAGACCACGAGGCGGTGCTGTCGGAGACCGCCGCGGAGCTGGAGGCCCAAGGCCTCGGCGTGCAGGTGCCCATCCTTCCCGGGGGCATCAACCTGTTCCTCGAGGGTCCCGACGGCGTCCGGGAGCGACTCTACCGGTCCGAGGACGGGTTCATCCTTCGCCACTCCGGGGCCACCTACGCCCTCGACGAGCTTCGGGAGGTGATCGGGAACGATCCGTCCCGGGTGAGCCCGAACGTGCTCCTGCGACCCGTGGTCGAGAACACCGTCTTCCCCACGGTGGCATACGTGGCCGGGCCGGGCGAAATGGCCTACTACGCCCAGTTGCGGGGGTTCTTCCGGGCCCACGAGATCGAGATGCCGGTGGTCTATCCGCGGCACGGTGCGGTCCTGGTGGAACCGAAGATCCGGAAGGTACTGGGGAAGTTCTCCCTGGAGCTGTCCAGTCTGGACCAGCCCTTCCACGAGCTCGCCGGGGAGATCGCCCGGGCTGAAGAGCCCGAGGACGTAAAGCGTATCCTGGGCCAGTTCAGGGGGGCCGTAGGTGCGGCGGCGGGAGAGTTGACCCAGGCCGCCAAGGAGATCGACCCGACGTTGAAGGGCCCCATCGGGCAGATGCGTGGGGCCGCGTTCCAACTCATCGCCGACGTGGAAAAGAAGATCCTCTTGGCGATCAAGCGGGAGAACGAGATTGCCCTGGGCCAGGTCGAGAAGGCACAGCACCACCTCTTCCCCCATGGGAAGCCACAGGAGCGCGTGATGAACGTGTTCTACTACCTTACCCGGTACGGAGACGCTTTGATACCGGCCCTCATGGATCGATTCACAGTCGATCTCTAACCGGCGAAAGAGTTAGCGGCGCGCCATGTTTCTTCAGTTGATCTTCATCCTTGTCCTCCTGATCCCCATCCTGTCCATCGTCTTGGATTCGCAGGTTGGGCGGGCCCTGGCCAATCGTCTGGACAAGCGGGGCCTGGGCGACACCGATGATCTGATGACGGAACGCATGGCCTACCTGGAGGGCGAGGTCGAGCGGCTCACCGAGGAGGTCGGTCGGCTCTCCGACGAGAGCGACTTCCTGCAGAAGCTCCTCACGGAGCGTCCCGCGCCGGATGCCCTCCCACCGGGCGAGCCGACGGAGTGAACGGAGGAGGCGCCTACCGGGTCGCCGCGGGCATATTCCTCAGCCGCATCTCCGGGCTGATCCGGGAGCGGGTCTTTGCCTACTACTTCGGCGCGAGCCTCTACGCCGACGTCTGGCGGGCCTCCCTCAAGCTCCCGAACATCCTGCAGAACCTGCTGGGCGAGGGGACCCTGAGCGCCTCGTTCATCCCCCTCTACGCAGAGTACCTGGAAGAGGGAAGGGAGGAGGACGCCGGCCGGTTCGCGGGCGCCGTCCTGGGCATCCTCCTGGTCACCGTAGGCCTGGTGGTGCTGGTCGGCTACCTCCTGGCCCCCCTCATCGTCACGGCGTTCTTCCCCCTCTGGGATCCGGCGAAGCGGAGCCTGACCATCGGGCTGGTCCGCATCCTTCTTCTGATGGCGGGGACCCTGGTTCTCTCGGCCTGGGCACTCGGGATCCTGAATTCCCACCGCCGCTTCTTCCTTTCCTACGTGGCGCCCGTGCTCTGGAACGCCGCGATGATCGCGGCCATGATCGCCGGAGGGCTGCGCTGGGGGCTGGGCCAGCGGGACCTGGTCATCGCCCTGGCATGGGGAGCCGTGGTGGGAGGCCTCCTCCAGTTGGGCGTCCAGTTGCCCTGGGTGGTGGCGGTGCTCCGTGGATTCCGATTGCGGGTGAGCACGCGGGTGACGGGGGTCCGGGAGGCGATCCGGAACTTCCTCCCCGTGGTGGCCGCCCGGGGGGTCGTGAACATCTCGGGGTACGTGGACCTGGTGCTGGCCGGCCTCCTGACCGGGGGCGCCCTCGCCCTGTTGGGCTATGCCCAGACCCTTTACCTCCTGCCTATCTCCCTGTTCGGAATGTCCGTGGCAGCCGCCGAACTTCCCGAGCTGTCCAGGAACCGGAAGGCCGAGTTGGGGGAGCTCAATCGGCGCGTCTCGACGGCGATGTCCCGGGTCACCTATTTCGTGTGGCCCACCACCCTCGGCTACCTCTTCCTGGGGGACGTGATCGTGGCCGGCCTCTTCCAGACCGGGGCCTTCGGAGCCGACGAGGTGGTAGCCACCTACCTGGTGCTCGCCGGGTACTCCCTCGGTCTCCTCGCCTCCTCCCGATCCAGGGTCCTGTCCTCGGCCTTCTACGCCCTTCGGGACACCCGGACCCCCGCGAGGATCTCGTATCTCCGGGTGGCGCTCTCCGCCGTGATCGGCGCCGCGGTCATGTTTCCCCTGGACGGGTTCGGCGTCGGGACCGTGCGGTTCGGTGCGGTGGGGCTGGCTCTGGGCGCCTCGGTCGGCGCATGGGTCGAGTACCACATGCTGAAGCGGCGTCTGGGAGTCGCGCTCGGTCCCCTGGGTAGCTCCTCGGGCCGTACCAACTGGATCCGGTTCGGTGCCGCCGCCCTCGGCCTGGCCGTTGCGGAGGGGTTGGACGTGGGCGTAGGCGCTTGGGTGCGCCTCCACCCGGTGTTGGAGGCCGTCATGGTCGTGGGCGCGTTCGCCGGTATCTACCTCCTGGTCACCCGCACCATGGCCGCCGGGCCTGAGACGGCGGCGGAGGCCTGATCGGCCCATGGTCGAGGAACGGCTTCGCACGCTCCCCAAGCGCCCGGGGGTCTACCTCTTCAAGGGCGACGACGGCGAGATCCTCTACGTGGGCAAGGCCAAGTCCCTCCGGACCCGGGTACGGAGCTACTTCCGGGGGGGCGAAGCCCACGGACTGAAGACCCGGGAGTTGGTGCGTCGTATCGCGGACCTGGAGACCATCGTCGTGGGCTCGGAGGCCGAGGCTCTGATCCTGGAAGCGAATCTGATCAAGGAGCACCGGCCGCGCTTCAACATCCAGCTCCGCGACGACAAGCGGTATCCCCACATCAAGGTGACCGCTCAGGAGGATTTCCCCCGGGTGTTCGTGACCCGGCGCGTGGTCAACGACGGAGCCCGCTATTTCGGACCCTTCACGGCCGTGGGCCCCCTCCGACAGGCCCTGGAGGTCATCAAGCGTCTCTATACCGTGCGGTCCTGCCGCTATGACCTGCTGAGAGAGGCCCCGCCTCGACCCTGCCTGGACTACCACATCGGTCGCTGCAAGGCGCCGTGTGTGGGGCTCCAGTCCCGGGAGGACTACCGGGCCATGACCGACGAGATCCTGAAGATCCTCGGAGGGGAGGTCGAGGCGGTCCGGGCTCAGGTGGAGGCCCGGATGCACGATGCGGCGACCCGGCTCGAATTCGAGGAGGCCGGCCGGCTCAGGGACGTCCTCCAGGGCCTGGATACACTGGCCCGAGAGCAGAGAGTGGACCGGGTGGCCGGCGGGGACGAGGACGTGGTGGGCCTCGCCCGGGATGGCGACATGGGGGCCGCCATCGTCTTCCGCATCCGGAAGGGGACGCTCCTGGGAAGGGATGCCGTGCGCTTCGCGGACCTGGCCGACGAAGACGAGTCTGATCTCCTGGCGGCCCTGGCGTCCCGGTACTACCTGGGTCGGGGAGACCTGGGCATGTCCGACCTGCCCAGGGAGATCCTTCTGCCCCGGGAATTCGAGGGGATGGAGACCCTGGGGGACGTCCTCTCGGAGGGCTCGGGCCGGAAGGTCTCGGTGCGCGTCCCCCAACGGGGGGAGAAGCGGCGCCTGGTGGGGCTCGCCAGCGAGAACGCGAGACACGTCCTCGAGGATCGGATGGTCAACATGGAGTTCCACGGGTCCAGGGCGGACGCCGGGCTCTACGGACTCCAGGAGGCCCTGGACCTGAAGGTCGTTCCCCGGGTGATCGTCTGCTTCGACATCTCCCACATCCAGGGAGCGGACACCGTGGCCAGCGCGGTGGTCTTCGAGAACGGCGAACCCCGCAAGGGAGAGTATCGCCACATGCGAATCCGCGGCGACTGGGGCAACGACGACTTCCGGTCCCGGGTCAAGGAGGAGCGGCCCCTCCCCGATCTCGTGCTGGTGGACGGAGGAAAGGGCCAGCTCTCGTCGGCCCGGGCCGCCCTGGGCGCCCTCGATCTCGATCACGTGGCCGTGGCGGCCCTGGCCAAGAAGGACGAGGAGATCTTCCTTCCAAGCCGTGCCGCCGCGGTGAGGATGACGCCCCGGGATCCCGCCCTGCATCTGGTGCAGCGCCTCCGGGACGAGGCGCACCGGTTCGCGGTCTCGTATAATCGGAAGCTTCGGTCCCGGCGGACCCTCGAGTCGGAGTTGAGCCAGGTCCCGGGAGTCGGTCCCGGCCGCCAGAAGGTCCTCCTGACCCGGTTCGGCTCGGTGAAGGGGGTCAGGGAGGCCACTGTGGAGGACATCGCCAGGGTGCCCGGGTTCAGCGTGACCCTGGCCAATCGCATCAAAGCCTATCTGGGGTGACGTACCTGAAATGACCGTGACCGGACCGATCCGAACCCGCTTTGCGCCCAGCCCCACCGGCGCCCTGCACCTGGGCAACGTGCGCACGGCGGTCTTCAACTGGCTCCTGGCCCGGAAGACCGGGGGGGCGTTCGTCCTGCGGCTCGAGGACACGGACGTCCAGCGGAACGTGCAGGGGGCGGAAGAGGCGCTCATGGAGGACCTGGCCTGGCTCGGGCTCCACTGGGACGAGGGCCCGGACCGGGGCGGCCCCCACGCCCCCTATCGACAGAGCGAGCGCGGCGAACTCCATGCCCGGGCGGGACGAAGGGGAGTCGAGGAGGGGTGGGCCTACCCGTGCTTCTGCACCGACCAGGACCTGGCGGCGGACGAGGTGGCGTTGGACGGCGGGGGCCGATTCAACCGGTATCCCGGCCGTTGCCGGGCCCTCTCGACCGAAGAGGGCCGAGCGCGGGTGGAGCGCGGCGAGCCCCACCTCCTCCGGTTCCGCATACCCGACGGCGATGTGGAGATCCGGGACGAGGTCAGGGGGCATATCACCTTTCCAGGCAACGATCTGGACGACTTCGTCCTTCTGCGTCGGGACGGCGTGGCCACCTACAACTTCGCCGTGGTCGTGGACGACCTGGCCATGAGGATCACCGACGTGATCAGGGGCGCGGGCCACCTGTCCAACACCCCCAAGCAAGTGCTCATCTATCGGGCGCTCGGGCAGGACGCACCCCGCTTCACCCACCTCCCCACAGTTCTCGGTCCGGACCGGAAGAAGCTCTCCAAGCGGACCGGCGCCGCGGCCGTGGCCGAACTCCGGGCCGCCGGCTTTCACCCCGACGCGGTCATCAACTACCTGTCCCTGCTGGGATGGTCCGACCCCCAGGGGCGGGAGGTCCTGACCCGGGACGAACTGATCCGGGCGGTCGGCTTGGATCGGGTCGGCGCCAGCGACACGATCTTCGATCCCGACAAGTTGCGCTGGCTCTCTCAGCAGCACTTCTCCCTCATGTCCCCTGATGATTTCAAACGGGCCGCGCTGCCCTTCGTGGACATGGCACGGTTCCCGCAGGGTGCCGAGCGGCTAGGTGCGGCTCTTCGAGCGTTGCAGAGCCGCGTGGCGTTGCTCTCGGAGGTCTCAGACTTCCTGCCGCTGGTGTTCCCGGAGGACCGGGAGGGCCTCCTGGCCGTGCGATCGGCCCTGGTCCGGGATCCGGACGGGGTCCGGGTCATCGAGGGTGTGGTTTCCCGGCTGGGTGCGTTGGAGCGCTGGGAACCCCAGGAGATCGGGGCCGCGATCCGCTCGGCGGGCAAGGACCTGGGGGTGAAGGGACCGGCTCTGTTCCATCCGGTGCGCCTGGCCCTGAACGGCCACGAGAGTGGGCCCGATCTGGGCTGGGTCATGGTCGCCATCGGTAGGGAGGAGGTCCTTGCCGCGTATGAAGAAACACTGGGTTTGGCCGAGCTTTGATTCGCTCGGCATGACTGATAATTTTCCATGCTGTGCCAACAGAGGACCCGCCGCCCGGACCGATCCGGAGCGGGACCGCCGCTCCCAAGGAGGATATCTCGGATGAAAGCCCGTTCTGGCCTCGTCGCTCTGCTGACCCTGGCCGCTGCCGCTGCCGGCTGCGCCTCGGGTGGAGCCGCTTCCGGCCCGGTCATCGGACCCGACGGTCAGCCCGTCCAGGTCGCTACCCGGCCGAGTGACGACAATTTCACGACCAGCGCCCAGCTCTATCTCACCCAGGCCCAGGCGGCCGGTGACGAGACCGAGGCGGCCCAGCGGTCATCTCTTGCCGCGGAGGCCGCGCTCAACGCCATCAACGCGAACCCCCAGAATCCCCTCGCGTACCTGCTGGCGGGCCAGGCCTATCTAGGTATGGACGACATGGTCGCGGCCGACTCCATGCTCCAGAAGGCCACCGACCTCTATCCGCCCTACGCGGCTGAGGTCGAGGCGTACCGGGAGAACTCCTGGGTGGACTACTACAACGGGGCGCTGGGGCATCTGAATGCCGGCGACCTCGACGCCGCCATCGAGAGCTTCGAGATGGCCCACATGATCTTCAAGGGTCGTCCGGAGGCCATGCTCCAGCTCGGCGCCGCCTATTCCCAGAAGGGCGACTTCGAGACGTCCGCGGAATACTTCCAGCAGGTGCTGGATTTGGTGGAGGGGACGGACTACGCCCTGGCCGACTCCATGAGGGTCGCCGGCTGGGACGAATACGAGATCCAGGCCGCCCGCTTCCTGGGTCAGGTGCTCACCCAGGCCGAGAACTACGACGAGGCCGCCGCGGCCTACACCGAGTTCCTGGAGAACCACCCGGGCGACGTGACCATCATGGCCCAGTTGGCCATGGTGACCATGGCTGCGGGGGACACGGTCAGCGCGGAGCGCATGTACAACGACCTCCTGAACATGCCCAACATCACGGCTCGGGAGCTCTACGACGTGGGGGTGGGGCTGTTCCAGTCCGAAGCCTACATGGCTTCCGCCCAGGCCTTCGAGAAGGTCGTGGCCGTGGCGCCGAACCATCGGGACGCCCTCTTCAACCTGGTCACCGCGCTATACCAGGCTGAGCAATGGGAACGGGTCATCGAGTTGGGAGAGGACCTCCGGGAGTTGGACCCGCACAATCCCCTCGCATTCCAGTATTCGGCGTTCGCGTACGCCCAGATGGGTGACTCGGACACGGGTGTGGCGTTGCAGGAGACTGGGCAAAACCTCGCGTTCACCATCGACAACACCCGCCTTCAGCCCTTCTCCAGCGGAGGGGCGAGCCTTTCCGGACAGGTGACGAACAACTCCCTGGCCGAGGGGACTCCGGTTTCCCTGAGAATCAACTTCGTTGGAATCCAGGGTGAGACGGTGGGTTCGGTGGAGGTCACGGTCGTGGCCGGCGCCGCGGGAATGGCCGAGGTCTTCCAGGCGGAGCTCGACTCCGAAGCGGAAGTCATCGGATTCTTCTACGAGGTGCTGTAGACCCGTTGACCGGTTCGTGCCGGTCGTACATTCTTGGGACACGCGGGCGTAGCTCAGTTGGTAGAGCATCAGCTTCCCAAGCTGAGGGTCGCCAGTTCGAATCTGGTCGCCCGCTCATACGAAGACCCCTGAACCGCTGAATCGCGGCGGTTCAGGGGTCTTCGTTTCCCCCACGGAGGGATGCTCGCGCGCGCTCCCGTCTTGCGCTCCTCTTGCCGCGACATGGGAAGTAGCTGGGGCATCGCGCATTCTTGTTCGGTCAAGAAGCGCGTCCTAAGTTCGCATTGGACCCAAAGGCGTCTGGTTTCACTGTCCTTTCTTTTGCGAAGGAGGATCGCCATGGGATCCATCCCCTCCTCGCGCCGTCTTCGGCGCTTCCTGTGGACCGCTGGCTTCCTTGCGGGCGCTTTCACCCTGGCTGGATGCTCCGACGACCCTGTGGAGCCCCTACCTTCCGTGCGCACTGATATCGTTGTCACCGATGAGCTCCACCATCTCGGGGACAACGTGGGTGCTGAGGGTACCATGTTCGCCGGCAGCTTCTCTGTGCCGGCCGCCGTGGACTCGGCCTTCGTGAGCGTCAGCTTCGTCTACCCCAACCCCCAGGGGCAGTCGGGCCCGGAGATCGTTAACGCTCCCCGGATCCTGCTGAACGGAACCCTCGTCGGGCTCACGATCGGTGACTTCCCCGACAACCCCGCCTGCATCGTTGGCGAGGGAGACACGCGGGAATACGCCTGCGACGTCACCCTGAGGGTTCCTGCCGGCACTGCCATCCAGGTCGGTGTCAACAGCATCGAGCTTCAGTCCGAAGCTCACTGGGGAGGTGATGACGACTTCGTTTTCAATGACCTGGTCGTCACCATCTGGATTTGAGCATCTCCGGCTTCGATCCGCCGTGCCGCTTCCCTGGAGGGAGTCCGGGTCCAGGCTGCCCTTGCGCGGGGAAGTCGAGACGGTAGGCGGGGCCTCGGTCCTTTCATACCTCGATGAATACGAAGAGGGGCCGCTCCCGGAAGGTGGAGCGGCCCCGAACGTTTCTGCCGGAATCTCCTCGCAGGGAGCCTAGTCGTCCTCTTCCGGGAAGTGCTCCACGTGGACGTCCAGGTGCTTGGTCACCGCCGCGGCCTCCCGGGTGATGGTTCGGCCGATGACCAGCCTCTGGACCTGGTTGGTGCCCTCGTAGATCTGCGTGATCTTGGCGTCCCGCATGTACTTCTCCACCGGGTAGTCCTTGCAGTACCCGTAGCCCCCGAAGAGCTGCACCACGTCCGTGGTCACCTTCATGGCCGTGTCCGTGGCGAACACCTTCGCCATGGCCGCCAGCCGGTTGATGTTCGGCTCTCCGGCGTCGATGGCCCGGGCCGCGTTGTAGACCAGCTGCCTGGCGGCCTCGATCTGGGTCGCCATGTCCGCCATCATGAACTGGACGGCCTGGAAAGACAGGACCGTCTGCCCGAACTGCTTGCGCTCGGAGATGTAGCGAAGGGCCCACTCGTAGGCCCCCTGGGCCAGGCCCAGGGCCTGAGCGGCCACTCCGGGGCGGGCCCGGTCCAGGGTCATCATGGCGTTCTTGAAGCCCGTGCCCTCGGTCCCGCCGACGAGGTTCTCGGCAGGGACGCGGCAATCCTCGTAGTGGAGCTCCACGACCGGGACGCACCGGATGCCCATGGTGTCCTCTCGCTTCCCGACCCGGAAGCCCGGTCGATCCCGCTCCACCATGAAGGCGGAGATGCCCCGCATGCCCCTTTCGGGGTTGGTGAGGGCGTAGGTGGTGAAGAGGCTCGCCACCCCCCCGTTCGTATTCCACTTCTTCTCGCCGTTGATGAGCCAGTCGTCACCGTCTCGCGCCGCGGTGGTCCGCAGGCTCCCCGCGTCGGATCCCGAGGCCTTCTCCGACAATCCGAAGGCGATGAGATCGTCACCCCGGGCGATGCCCGGCAGGTATTTCTGCTTCTGATCCTCGGTGCCCCCGAGGATGATGGGGAAGGAGCCCAGGGCGTTCACCGCGAAGGCCACGCCGACCCCGCCGCAGGATCGGGAGAGCTGCTCAATGATCAGGCAAAGGTCCAGCACGCCCCCTCCACCCCCCCCGTACTCCTTGGGGATCCAGGCCCCGGTGAGGTCGTACTTCTTCAGGCCCTCGAGGATGGACCAGCCGTACTCTCCGGTCCGGTCCAACTCCGCCGCGACGGGCCGGACGTACTTCTCGGACACCTCACGGGCCCGCTCCTGATAATCGAGGTTCTGTTTGGTGAACAACTCCGACATGCTTCCTCCGATAAGCGCTTGCGATGGGTTCGGTGCGTCTGGGCGACGGGAGATGGACCCCAACCCGACCCCCCAAAGTCGCAGGCAAGAGGGGTGCCGCGACAGGGGCGGTCAGCGGCCCAGCCGAAAGTTCATGGGGAGGCAGTTCCGGAAGTTGGATCTTCCGGCGCAGAGGATCCGGAGTTCAGCGGGCTGTCCGTCCAGGATGGAGTTCAGGGCCGAGCGCGAGTCGAAGTGGGCCTTGAAGATCTCCCCGTCCGTTAGCGAGCGGCCGGGGGGGTTGGGCACCATGAGGCCGACGGTGGTATGGGCGAGGGAGAAGACGTGGCCGAGCTCATGCGCCAGGAGGGTGCTCCCGGGCTGTGGTCCGAGCCCCATGTAGGCGATGCCGGTGGTGCAGCCGTACCCCCAGTAGCCGCCGGAGTCGATGGACGTCAAGTACTCGATGACCAGTCGGGCGGCCTCACCCGAGCGGGAGCAGGCCTGGGCCGAGTTGAGGGTCACCGGACCCCCGCCTGTGAGGTCCTTCAGCTCCACCTCTCCCCAGCGCAGCCCGGCTCCGTTCTCCTCCCAGACCTCGGCGGTCGTGGCCATGTCTTGAAGGACGACGGACCGAGTGGCCTCGAACTCCCCCCTGTAGACGTGGACCACGGCGTCCACGTCCACGGGAGGCTCGAGATCCACCACGACGGTATCGATGCCGGGCGTCCAGGCGGCGTCGAACAGACCCGGGCGGTTTCGGGTGGGGAGCACCAGGATCCGCAGGTGGGCGGGGGCGAAGGGTTGCAGGGGAATCACCGGGCCTTCCGCCTCCCGAACCTGCTGGATCTGAATCCATCCTCCCTCGTCGATCTCTTCGAGCAGGACGACGCCCTTGAGCGGCCCCTGGGCCCCTCGCACCACGATGACATCGACCTCGTCACTCCGCAGGGCCCGGGCCCCGATGATGACGGGTTCGGCCTGGGGATCGGCGGGAAGGGAGATGGTGACCCTCTGCTCCCGCATTTCGGCGTCCCCCAGGGTCCAGACGCCCTGAAGGAGGCCGTTCGAGTCGGTGGCGAACTGCTCGATCTCCGTGGATCCGCTGCCTGCATGAGGGGCGAGCTCCACCGGAACACCAGCCTTCGGCTTCCCGCCGGCGTCCGTGACCCTGATCAGGATCTCCAGCGGCAACGGGAGTCCTCCGAGGCCTCGCTGGCCGTCGCCGACCAGGACGTGGATCTCCAGGGGGAGAGCGTCGTCCGCCGGCTCACTGGGAGAGTCGGAGCATGCCGCTGCAGCGAGGAGCGCCGTGAGGACCGTCCCCGCCCGCAGCCGTTCGCCCGACCAGAGCTTCATCCGCCCTCTTGAGCCGCGTCCTCGGCGAGCGCGCGGTAGCCCTGCTCACTCACGGGCCGAGCCAGTCGACCCAGCACGAAGCCCTGGCGCCCGTCCGCCATGAGGATGCGGTACCAGTCTCCGCTGCCCGCGAGGACGCGGAAGGACGAGGACGGGTCGAGCTCCTCCACCACGGAAGCCCTCAGGGAGGGGGCGTCCCGTACGCGCAGGCCCTCCCGCTCACTGGCCGCCCGCACTCCGATGGTCCCCGGGTCCACCGCGAGTTCCGAAGGCGTCCCGGGAAGCTGGCGGAGGAAGGGGAAGGGATTGATGGGCCCTTCTCCCCGCTTGTATACGCCGAAGTGGAGGTGGGGCGGTGTGGTTCGGGCGTTCCCGGTGTTGCCCACCAGCCCAAGGGTGTCTCCCGGCTGCACCTGATCGCCGTTGCTCACCAACTGCACGTCCAGGTGGGCGTAGTAAAGGGAGGCGTTCCGGACGGAGTCCCGGAGCCAGACCACCTTCCCGCCCAGGTTCGTCTCCCGCACCCGGCTGACCCGTCCGGCCACGGCGGCCACGACGGGGGTCCCCCGGGGGGCGAAGATGTCGACGCCATGGTGGCTCCGGCGCCCTCCGTCCCGCTCGGCGCCGAAGAAGCTGAGGATGGCCGATGTTCCCAGTCCGTAGACCGGGAAGTCCAGGATGGGCCGGGAGCGCAGGGTGATGCGATAGCGGCCGCCCCTGAGGATCTCCGGCTGCAGGCGCAGGACGTACTCCCCGCTGTCAGGGGGCTCGAACTCGGTTGCCAGGATCCCCGGACCGGAACTCCAGGTCGGGCTCGGGTGGGGACGTCGCTCTCCCAGGGTCCGGACCTGTCCGGCCACGTCGGCCGGATACGCGTCCACGAAGAAGGGAATAGGCTCCCCCTCCTCTCCGGCCAGGGTGACCTCGACCTTCTGGCCCCGGTCGATCCGCAGGCGGTATCCCAACGCCAGGGCCTCGTCCGCCCCGAACCACCCCTCCTCCGCGAAGGGAAGGGGTGTGCTCACAGGCGATCGGGCCGCTTCAGCCCCGGCCTCCAACCACCGCTTGCCCACCTCGGTCCGGTCCAGCCCCACGTCCCGGATCCACCAGGCGTGGGCCTGATGGGGAGACTCGAAGGATGGGGGTGGGGCAGGGGTCTCCGCCCCGGAGGTGGACGGGCCACATCCGCCGAGCAGCGGGGCCGCCACGCAGAGCGTGGCCACGGTGAGGAACCTCTGGATCCTGAGCATGCAATCAATCTCTCATCCGAGCGCAGGGCCTGGCCAGGGTATGCGCTTTAGGTTGGACCGGTCTGACGATAGTTTTCACCCATCCCGGATCCCTACACGGAAGGTACTCGCTTGGTTCGAATCGCTGCGGTGGAGCGCGGAAGCATCGCCGAAGAGCTGGAGCTCGAGATCGGCACGCGCATCATCCGGATCAACGGCCAGAAGGTGCGAGACGGCATCGACCTGACCTTCCTGCTGGCCGATCCCGAACTGGAGTTGGAGACCCTCTCCCCCTCCGGCGAGGCCGTCGTGTACGATGTGGAGCGGGATCCCGGTGAGGCCCTGGGTATCGTTCCGGCTCCGGACACGGTCCGGGAGTGCGCCAACAAGTGCGTCTTCTGCTTCATCGACGGGAACCCGGAGGGCGTGCGGCAATCCCTCTGGCTTCGGGACGACGACTTCCGCCTCTCCTTCGCCTACGGGAGCTACGTCACCCTCACCAATCTGGGCCCCAAGGGGCTCCAGCGGCTCATCGACCAGCGGATCTCGCCCCTGTACGTGAGCGTTCACGCCACCGAACCCGAGGTCCGCCGTCGACTGCTGGTGAACGATCGGGCGGGCCTCATCATGGACCAGCTCCGGCTCCTCCTGGACGGCGGCCTGGAGGTGCATACCCAGGTGGTCCTATGCCCGGAGTGGAACGACGGGGCGCACCTCGATCGGACCATCGACGAGCTGTACGGGCTCGGGGACGGGGTACGTTCCCTTTCCGTCGTCCCCGTGGGCCTGACCCGCTACAACCTGAACCGTCCGGTGCGCCCCCTCACCCCGGAGGAAGCCCGCCAGGCCATCGATCAGGTGGCCCGGGCCCGGACCCGGGCCGGGGCCGAGCGCGGGGTGGGGTGGGCGTACGCGGCGGACGAGATGTTCCTCATCGCCGACGAGGAGATCCCGGCCCAGAGCTACTATGATGATTGGCCCCTGACCGAGAACGGGGTGGGCGCCGTGCGGCGGTTTGTCGAGGACTTCGATTCCGGCATCGTCGACCTGGCCCGGCCCCCGGCCCTGGGCGACGCCGGCAGGGTCTGGATCGTCACGGGCCTCTCCATGGAGGGGTTCATTCGGGACCGGGTCGACCGACTGCAGGACGCCATCGAGGCTCCAGTCGAGGTCGTTCCGGTGCAGAACCGGTTCTTCGGACCGTCTGTGACCATCGCCGGGCTCCTTGGCGGCCAGGACATCCTGGAAGGCCTCGAGCAGCGCGTGGGAGCGGAGGGCGGCGCTCGCCCCGGGGACCTGGTGATGATCCCCGCCGAGGCCCTCAACGACGACGAGCTGTTCATCGACTCTCTTCCCCTGGCCGACTTCGAGGCCGCCCTGGCGCCGGCTCGGGTGGTGGGCGGATACGAAATCGTGGAAGCGCTGAGGGCCCTGTGAGCGCCAAGCTCCCCATCGTCGCCGTGGTCGGTCGGCCCAATGTGGGCAAGTCCACCTTCTTCAACCGGGTACTCGGGCGGCGCCTGGCCATCGTGGACGACGAACCCGGCGTGACCCGGGACCGGCATTTCGCCAAGGGAGATTGGGCGGGGCGCGCCTTCTACCTCGTGGACACCGGCGGGGTGGTGGAGGGGAGCGACGAACCCATGGACCGAGCCATCCGGGAACAGGCCCTCGCCGCGGTGGAAGAGGCGGACCTCATCCTCCTGCTCGTGGACGGAAAGGACGGCATCCATCCCCTGGACCAGCGGCTGGCCGAGCTCCTCCGGGGCAAGAGCCGTCCCACACTTCTGGTGGTCAACAAGATGGACAACCTTCCCCGGGACCCGGGTCACCTGGAGTTCTGGGAACTGGGGATGGGCGAGCCCTATCCGGTGAGCGCCATCTCCGGGAAGGGGTCCGGAGACCTCCTGGACGCCGTCATCGCCAACCTCCCCGAGCAGGAGCCCGAGGAGGATGACCCGGACACCATCAGGGTCGCGGTGATCGGTAAGCCGAACGTGGGGAAGTCCTCCTTCGTCAACCGGCTCTTCGGCGAGGAACGGATGGTGGTGAGTCCCCAGGCGGGCACCACGCGTGACGCCGTGGACTCCCCCATGAAGTACCACGGCAAGAACCTGGTGTTCGTGGACACCGCGGGACTCCGACGCCAGTCCCGCATGTCGGACTCCCTGGAGTATTACTCCTCACTCCGAGCGGCCCGGGTCATCCGCGAGGCCGACGTGTGCCTGGCCCTGGTGGACGCCTACGAGGGTGTGGCCAACCAGGACATCAAGGTCATGGAGGCCGCGTGGGAGGCCGGGTGCGGCCTGATCCTGGTCCTCAACAAGTGGGATCTCGTGGAGAAGGACGACGCCACCGCGCCCAAGTACGAGAAGGACGTCCGCGCCCGCTACCCCTTCCTCTCGTGGGTTCCCATGGTATTCGCCTCGGCCCTCACCGGTCAGCGGGCCAGGCGCACCCTGGACATGGTCCTGGAGGTCCAGGAAGAGCGCTACCGGCGCATCCCCACCCACCAGGTCAACGAAGTCCTCGAGCAGCTCACCCGACGCCAGCCACCGCCCCATTCCCGGGGACGGGAGGTGAAGCTCCGCTACGGGACCCAGGTGGACGTGGCTCCGCCGTCGTTCCTGATCTTCTCCAATCTCCCGAAGGAGATTCCCGACAACTACATTCGCTACGTCCACAACGCCTTCCGCAGCGCATGGGGCTTCGAGGGAAGTCCATTGAGAATCCGCTTCAAGTCCGGTAAGGAAAAGTGAACCCGCTCATCCTTTTGGCCGCTTCGTACCTCCTGGGGGCCACGCCCACCAGCTACTGGGTGGGCCGATGGTTCTACGGGCGGGATCTGCGCACCGAGGGGAGCGGCAACCTGGGGGCGACCAACACCTACCGGACCCTGGGGTGGAAGGCCGCCCTGCCGGTGGCGCTCGCGGACATCGCCAAGGGCTACGTGCCGGTGGCGGTGTTCCCGGCCCTCCACGGAGATGCGCCGTGGACCTGGGCCCTGGGGTACGGCGCAGCGTCGATCCTGGGGCACGTCTTCTCCTTCTGGGTGGGCTTCAAGGGAGGGAAGGGCGTGGCCACCGCAGCCGGAGCCTTCGTGGCCATCGCCCCGTGGGCGTTCCTGATGGCGCTGGCCACGTTCACCGTGGTGGTGTTCGCGTCCCGCATGGTCTCCCTGGGATCCCTGAGCGCCGCGGTGGCGGTGCCCGTGGGTGTGTACCTGCTGCCCCACAGGGGCGGCCCGGAGGTCCTGTACTTCTCTGTGGCGCTGGCGCTGTTCGTGTTCTGGTCCCACCGGGAGAACATCCGGCGGATCCTGACGGGCGAAGAGAACCGATTCGGCTCCCGCCCGGAGCCGGGAGATGCGACGCATGGCTGAACTCTCGAAGGTCACGGTCCTGGGTGCCGGCAGTTGGGGCACGGCGTTGGCGGGTCTCCTGGCTGGTGGCGGGCGAGAAGTGGTGATCTGGGCCAGGGAGTCCGAGGTCGTAGAGGACATCAACACGCTCCACGAAAACCGGACCTTCCTTCCGGACGCCGTCCTGCCGCCGACCCTCACGGCGACGGGGGACCTGATGGAGGCCGTGAGCGGGGCTGCGGTGGTCGTGTCCGTGGTCCCCTCCCAGTTCGTCGGCGCCGTGATGACAGAGGCCGCCCCTCACCTGCATCCGGACGTGATCGTGGTGAGCGCCTCCAAGGGAATCGAGACCGCGACGCTGCGACGGATGGACCAGGTCATGGAGGCCCACCTGACCCCGGATCAGATAGAGCGGTTCTGCGTCCTCTCCGGCCCGTCGTTCGCCCGGGAGGTGGCCGAGCAGCAGCCCACCGCCGTGGTAGTGGCATCCCACTCCCAGGGTGCGCGGCTCCTGGTACAGCGCCTCTTCCAGACCCCGTACTTTCGGGTGTACACGAACCCCGACGTGGTGGGCGTGGAGATGGGCGGGGCCCTCAAGAACGTCATCGCCCTGGCGGCCGGGGTGGTGGCGGGGCTGGGCTTCGGCCACAATACCCAGGCGGCGCTGATCACCCGGGGCCTGGCAGAGATGACACGTCTGGGGCTCGCCATGGGCGCCAGTCGGGAGACCTTCGCCGGACTGGCGGGGATGGGTGACCTGGTGCTCACGTGCACCGGTGGGCTGAGCCGAAACCGCACCGTGGGGTTCGAGCTCGGGTCCGGTCGGACCCTGGACGAGATCCTGGGCGACATGAATCAGGTGGCCGAGGGTGTGAAGACCGCCGAGGCGGTCCACCGGCTGGCCACGGAGCACGGGGTGGAGATGCCCATCAGCCAGGAGATCTATGGGCTGCTCTATGAAGGCCGTCCGCCCCTGGAGGCGGTGAACAACTTGATGATGCGAGATCCCAAGCCGGAGGAGTGGTCATGACCAGCGGGCCCGTCGCGAAGAAGGCGTATTACTCCATTGGCGAGGTGTGCGATCTGACCGGGCTGAAGCCCCACGTTCTGCGCTACTGGGAGACCCAGTTCCAGGTCCTGCGTCCCAGCAAGAACCGGGCGGGCAACCGGGTCTACCGTCCCAAGGAAGTCCAGGTCGTGCTGCTGGTGAAGCACCTGCTGTACGAGCAGAAGTTCACCATCGACGGGGCGAACCAGCGACTCATCGAGATGCGCCGGAGCGGCGAACTGGAGGAAGCCCGCCAATCCGTGCTCGAGCCGTCGTTTCTGGCCGGCATGAAGGAAGATCTCCAGGGCGTCCTGGCCCGGCTCACCCCTCCCGGGGCTTGAGCGCGTCCATCGCTCGAGCCCGTCCCCAGACTGAGCACGCCCCCGCCGAATCGGACTCCATGCGAATCCTCTGTACCAACGACGACGGCTACCTGGCCCAGGGCTTGAGCCTGCTCACCGGAGCCGCGGGGCACCTGGGGAAGGTGGTAACGGTGGCCCCGGACCGAGAGCAGAGCGCCACGAGCCACTCCCTGACCATCCACAGGCCCCTCCGGGCCAGGGAGGCCAGGGCGGGGGCCCACGTGGTCGATGGAACCCCCACGGACTGCGTGATCGTGGCCCTGCGGGGGATCCTGGATTCGCCCCCGGACCTCTGTCTGTCGGGTGTGAACCACGGACCGAACATGGGAGAGGACGTCCTCTATTCCGGGACCGTCGCGGCGGCCATGGAGGCCACGGTCCTCGGGATCCCGTCCGTGGCCCTCTCCTACGCCGGTGAGGACTACGAGAATCTCGACCGCTGGGCGGGGGTCGTGGGCTCGCTGCTGGAGCGGATCACCCCCCTGGACCGGTTCCCGGCCGCCACCCTCCTGAACGTGAATCTGCCGGCGGTGGACCCCGCGGACGTGCGCGGCGTGCGGGTGACCAATCTGGGGCAGCGGCGTTACAGCGACTCCCTCACCCGCACCAACGACCCCCGGGGGAGGGAGTATTTCTGGATCGGCGGGACCGTCTCGTCCTGGAGCGGCGGGGCCGACTCCGACTTCCGGGCCGTGGAGGAGGGCTTCATTTCTGTGACGCCTCTCCACCTCGACCTCACCAATTACCGACTACTCGAGGAGATCCGCGGGTGGGATCTGGACCTGTAGAGGACTACCGCTACGTCGGGTACCGACGAAAGCTCATCGAGGAGATTTCCGGGCACGGGATCGACGATCTAGAGATCCTGCAGCTCTTCGATCGGGTGCCCCGGCACATCTTCCTTCCCGAAGGGGTGTTGCCTCGTGCGTACGAGGACGCCCCCCTCCCCATCGGGTACGGCCAGACGGCCAGTCAGCCGTCTCTGCAAGCCTACTACCTGGAGATCCTTCGGCCCACGGACAACGACACCGTCCTGGAGATCGGGACGGGTAGCGGGTACCTGACCGCCCTCCTGGCCCTGGTGGCCCAGCGGGTCTATTCGGTGGAGCGGGTCCGTGAGCTCTCGATCCGGGCTCGTAAGGCCCTCGACGAGATGAAGTTCAAGAACGTGGCCCTGATGGTGGGCGACGGCACCATCGGATGGCGCAAGTTCGCTCCGTTCGACGTGATCGTCGTCTCGGCATCGTCGCCGAAGGTCCCCTCCGCGCTGGTCGATCAGCTTTCCGAGGGAGGGCGCATGCTCGTGCCCGTCGGGTCCCGGGACTCCCAGAAGCTGGTCCTGGTGCGGAAGGAGGGCTTCATCACCACCGAGGAGGAGGTGGGGGACGAGGTGACCTTCGTCCCGCTACTGGGGCAATTCGGATGGCGAGAGGACACGGCATGAGTGCGGACACCGGCCTCGGCCCGGACGGAGGGGACAGCCCCGAAAGCGGGGCCAGCCCGGGCGCGGACACCAGCCCGGACCCGCTCCTCCCCCGGGATCACTTCCACGGGCCGGGAAAGAAGCTCCACCGGCGGCTGTACGACTGGGTGCTCCACTGGGCCGACACCCCCCAGGGACCGCAGGCCCTGGCGTTCCTGTCGTGGATGGAGTCGTTCATCTTCCCCATCCCCCCGGATCCCCTCCTCCTGGCGCTCTGCCTGGGGTCCCCGAAGAAGGCCTTCCGGTTCGCCGCCATCACCACCGGCGCGTCGGTGGTGGGGGGGCTCATCGGCTTCGCCATCGGAGCCTACGGCTGGCAGGCTATGCAGGGCTGGTTCTTCCAATACGTGCCCGGCGTGAGCCCCGAGAGCTTCGCCAGCGTGCAGGCCCTCTTCCTGCGCTGGGACTTCTGGGCGGTGTTCGGTGCCGGCCTGACGCCGCTGCCCTACAAGGTCTTCACGATCAGCTCCGGCGTCTTCGGTGTGAATCTGGGCGTGTTCATCGTGGCATCGGTCCTGAGCCGCGGCCTGCGCTTCTTTCTCGAGGCGGCCCTCATCCACAAATTCGGCCCTCCCATCGCACGCACCATCGACAAATACTTCGACTTCCTGGCGGTGTTGTTCCTAATTTTGTTGATAGGGGGCTTCGTTCTCATCGAGCTCGTGCGCTAGGAGGGGGCATGCAGAGGGTCAAATACATCTGGACCGCCGCGTTGGTGGCCGTCCTCGCGGGACTACCGGCCTGCGAGGAGACCAATACCGGGCTGGTGGTGGGGGTCCTACCCGATCCGACGGGCCTCTACGACGCGGTGCAGCTCTTCGGAGAGGCCATCCCCGGCACCTTCCCCGAGCAGGACCTGGCCTGGGTCTACAACTCGGCGAACCTGGAGATCCTGCAGGGCGGGACCTATTCGGTGCTCGTGGACGCCAGCCTCGTGCTGCCCGACACGACCTACGTGGGGTTCTTGGTCGGAGGAGGAATCTGGTCGCGGAGTCCGCTTTCCAACTCCATCCTGACCATCGACGTGCCGGTGGTGGACTTCATCGCCGACGGGGATACGGTTCTCACCGGGAGGTTCGAACTCCAGACCGCCCTGGCCCTCGAGTTCGAGAGTCTCGTCTCCCTCGGCGGCGCCCCCGACGACATCTGGATCAAGCGGTAGCCGGGAACTCCTAGAGGCCTCCGATCCCGGTGTAGAGCCCAAGGGTGACAGAGATGTTGTGCACCATCCCCAGGTCTCCCACCGACGGATCGATGGCGTCGAACGGAGACCGGAACTGCACGTGATCCCGTCCCTCCAGCCGCACCACCAGTGGCTGGTCCCCCCAGGTTATGGGCGTCCGGAAGTCGAAGCCGAGACCACCCACCGCGACGGGCTGGAATTCCTCACTGCCGCCGTAGCTCACGCCCCCCGGGGGATAGCTGGTGGGCGCGCCGCTGCCCAGGGCCCACCGCACGAACCCGCCACCGAGCAGGAGATAAGGCGTGACCGTCCTACCCGGTTCGGGTGAGGTGAGCCGAACGGTGACGTCGATGTCTCCGCTGATCATGGAGACGTTGCGATCGCCCTGATTCCAGGGGATCGTGTGTCGCTGCCAGGCGCCTTGGAACCGGACACCGAACCTTCCGCCTCCCAGCCAGTAGTCGTAGTGGCCTCCGGCGGTCCAGCTCAGGCCCGGGAGCATGTCCTCCGCGTCTACGGGGACGCCACTGTTGAGGCTGGTCGAGTAGGCGGCGCCTCCGAACCAGCCGACCCCGGACCGGTATTCCTGACCTTCCAGGGCGGGCGCCCCTTGGAGTCCGAACGCGGCAGCGATGAAGGTGGCAATGAGAAAGCGTCGCATATCAGTCCCTTGATCTTTGGATCCAGTCGTGTGCGGAGAGCGTGTTACTGCTTCGGGGCCACCGGCGCAGGTGCCGTAACCGTCACGATCACGGCGGGCGCCTTACCGGTGACGCCTCGGGTATTGGTCGCGGACGCGTCGATCACAAGCGAGCCGACGGAGTCGACCGGGACCACCACGGCCGTATCCAGCAGAACCGCGGTGGAAGGTGGCGAATAGGCAACGGCGATGGACTCGGAAAGGACGCCGGTGACGGTGAGGGCGATGCTCACGACCCCGATGGAATCGGAGGCCGCGACGCGGATGGGCACCCGCTGACCCGATTGCGCCGCAGATCCGGCGATGGGGAGCTGCACGGCGACGTCGGGAGCGGTACGATCCGGATTGATCGGGTCGTACAGGGTCTCCATCCGACACCCATTCAGCGCCAAGCCTCCCGCGGCGACCAGGAGAATCAGTCGCCGGACGTGAGCCCTCTGCGTTGTCTTTGTTCGGCCTGTGCGCATGCCAGCCTCTCAGCGTATCCAGCGACGAATCGGGGGGACCACCGGACTCTCTCTATCCAATATGTATGCGGAGAGTACGCTTTTCTAACCTTAGATTTCGCAAGAAACAAGCCAATTGAAGGGGCCGCGCCGTGGCGCGGCCCCCTCACTGGGCCCTGAGCCGTTGGGTTGGGGGGTGTCTCGAGGGGCCGGTAGAAGCCGGACAGCCGTCCCGGGGCGGATCGGCGGGGGGGGCAGGCGCGGCTTCCGAGCATTGGTCGTGGCGGGGAAGCAACAGGCGGCTATTAGCAGCACCACCCGCCTTTGAACGTCGGGCTGACCTTGACCGACTCCGCCATCACGTAGTAGGCAAGGCCGGCGACCAGGGCCGCGCCGCCGATCAGAAGCAATGCGCTCTTTCCACCGTCGACCTCGTAGATCTCGAAGCCGGCGATGCTGTCCATGGGGATCGACACCACCTCACAATCGGTGCAGTCGATGTACCAGGTTCGGGCGTCTCCTCCGCCGACGTAGTGATCGCCCATCTGTTGGGGCTCGTGGAGCATCACCGGTGCGCCTCCGCCCTTGGGGGTGACCCGTACCCACTCCTGGCCGGGCGGGGGGGCCGCGCCGGCCTGTACCGGCGTGTACTTCATGACACAGCTGGGGAGGAATGCAACGAAGCAGAGTGTCGCCAGGCATTGTCGGGCGTTCATGGTGCCTCCAGTGCAAGAGTGCTGGGAGCTTGCACATCCATGATGCGTCGACTCGGCCCCTGACACCGTTCGTCAGAGTACGTAGGCGGTCACCGAGGGATACGTACGGGAGAGGGGGAGGGAGATTCACCGCCGCTGGTCCCACGAACGCCTCGTCGAGCACGAATGGACTCCAGAGAACCACTGTCCCCGAACCCTCCTCGGTGATCGTCCCCGCCTCGACTGGCGCGCCGGGTGGGACCAGGACCTGGGGTCCGGCCCGGTGATAGACGCGGACCTGCTCTTCGTCTATCGGCGGTCCTTCGCCTTCCTACATCGTCCAGGAGTAGCAGTTGGGCAGGAAGGTGACGAGCAACAGCAGTCCGATGGTCTGCCGGGCAGTCATGGTGTGGTCTCCCACGCGGGATGGGTGAAAGCCTGTGAATCAAACCTGCAAACACTAGACCGAGCGCGGGGTCGGTCGGGCTACGTACGCGGGTACCGCAGACTGCGCAGGGGGAAGGGGGATCAGAGCTCCTCCGGGTCAATACCCAGACCGATCCTGAGAGCCCAATTTCCCGCGTGCAGTTCACGCTTTCGGAATTCTGGTGGCCGGCTGGGCACGCGGGGGGAAGTGCGCCTCCGTGCAGCCCCCCATCACATGTCGGCCTCTCCCAAAGCGATGGCGAGAACGACGACATAAACGCCTAATCCGGCCACGATGGCTCCGAGCAGGGTCTTTCCAGGATTGAAGGTGCGCACGTCGAGGCGGTCGATGGAGGACATGGGGATATAGCGGAGTTCCTCTCCGGGAGTTTTCGGATTCACGACTCCAGCGAAGTACTCGTCCACGGTGAACGGATTCCACAGGGCTATATCGCCGCCGTCCTCGAAGGAGACCTCACCTGTCTCCAGGGT
>JBDHCV010000034.1:0-25721 GCA_039591855.1 Gemmatimonadota bacterium
ATGGGGATCGTCCACGGCCGCCAGGATGGCGAGGGTCCGCTCCAGCCCCCACTGGATGCCCGGGGGGAAGGGGGGGAAGAGGCGGGAGATCAGCTCCCGATCGCCGGGGCCGACGGCCGCGGCCAGGACTGGATCGGTCAGCGGTCGTCGGGGAAGCCGGCGTGCATGAACCGGAGCTGCAGGGCGATGGCGTCCTTCAACTCTCGACGGTCCACGACGAGATCGACCATTCCGTGCTCCCGAAGGAAGTCGGACCGTTGGAATCCGTCGGGGAGATCCTGCTTGATGGTCTCCTGGATGACCCGGGGGCCCGCGAACCCGATCAGCGCTCCGGGCTCTGCGATGTTCACGTCCCCAAGCATGGCGAACGAGGCGGTGACGCCTCCTGTCGTGGGATCGGTGAGGACGGAGATGAACGGGATGCCACGCTCATGGAGCTGAGCCAGGATGGCGGACGTCTTGGCCAGCTGCATGAGGGACAGCGTGCCCTCCTGCATGCGCGCCCCGCCCGAGGCGCTGACGATGATTAACGGGGCATCGGTGTCGAGGGACACCCGGGCAGCTCTGGCGATCTTCTCTCCGACCACCGACCCCATGGACCCGCCGATGAACGTGAAATCCATGCACGCCAGCACCACGGGAATGTCATCGAGACGGGCGGTCCCGGTAATGATCGCGGAGTTCCTCCCGGTCTTCGCCCGGGCGGCGTCCAACCGGGCCTGATAGGGCTTGGAATCCACGAACCCCAGCGGGTCCTCGGACGTCAGCAGCGCATCCTGCTCCTCGAAGGAGTCGGGATCGGAGAGGAGGGAGACGTAGGCCGGACCGGAGATCCTGAAGTGGTAGCCGCAATGCTCACAGACGTGTCGATTTTGTGCCAGTCGCTCCCGGTAGAGGATCTCCCCACACCCGTCGCACTTGTCGAAGACGTCGGCAGGAACGTCCCGCTTGTCGGACGCCTTGAGGGGCTTCTTCTGCTTTCGGAACCAGGCCATCGGCACTCCCGGGGCGTCCCTCCGGGACGGCCCCTCAGTCTTCGTTCGCCACCCGGACCGCGATCCCCGCGGCGACCCAGGACATCAGGAGGAATGAGCCGCCGTAGCTGATGAACGGCAGTGGGATTCCCATAACGGGCACGAGGCCGATACTCATCCCGACGTTGATGAAGATATGCACCAGCCAGGCCCCCAAGATACCGAACAGGACAATACCGGCAAAGGGATCGGACGTCCGCTCCGCCATGCGCACCAGCCGGCTCAGCACGAAGAGGAAGGCCAGCAGCACGAGGGTGGTGCCCACGAACCCGAACTCCTCCCCCACCACGCCGAAGATGAAGTCCGTGTGCTGCTCGGGAAGGAAGTTCAGCCGCTTCTGAGAACCGAGGGTGAATCCCTTGCCGAAGAGGCCGCCGCTACCGATGGCCACCTTGGACTGGATCACGTTCCATCCGGCGCCCGACGGATCCCGGGAGGTGTCGAGGAAGACCAGGAGTCGGTTTCTCTGGTAATCCGCGAGGGAATTCCAGAGGGGCTGGGCGATGGTCCCCGCCGCGAGGTTGGCGAGGAGAATAGCCAACGACTCCACCAGAAACAGTCGGTATCGGTAGACGTAGACAGCGACGAAGAGAAGGAGGAAATAAGCGGACCACAGCCGGGTGTCGAAGCTCAGGATGAGCCCGGCCGCCGGACTGGCGAGAAGAAGGAGCAGGGGAACCGGCGTCCCGGCCCAGAAGAGCGCTGCGAACAGGATTCCCACGAAGGCCTGGGCGGTGCCCAGGTCCGGCTGGAGCATCACCAGACCCAGGGGGAGGGCAGCCACCAGAGCGGGGGCCAGGAGTTCTCGAAGGAACTTCGGGGGCTCGTCCCGGGCCGCCAGGAGGCGCGCCAGCGCAAGGATGGTGGCGATCTTGGCCACCTCAGCGGGCTGGAACCGAAATCCCCCGACGCTGATCCAGCTCTTCACCCCAGCAGCCGTCCCGGCGCCGGTCCCGATCACCAGGGTGGCGGCGAGTAGCAGTATGGCGACGATGTAGGCCGGAACCGCAGCCCAATCCACCCACCGCGACGGCATCCGGCTCACGACCACGAACGCCACGAGGGCCAGGCCGAACCAAACGAGCTGACGCTTCCATGCCCCGGTCACCACCGGGCTGGGAGCGTTGAGGACGCCCGCCGAGTAGATCACCGCGATCCCGAAGAGGGAGAGGGCCAGCAGGGTGAGGACGAACCCGGGCTCCCGCAGCCAGCGGCGGATGGCCTCGGTCATCTCGTCCCTTCGGAGGCCCAGGGTGCGGGGATCCCCGCCCTGTAGTGCTCCCCCAGCGTTTGGACGTCGGAAAGCGGGATACCGTGCCGCCGGCGTAGGAAGTAGTCGGCGACCTTGGCTGCCAGGGGCCCGGCCATGGCCGACCCGCTGAGACCGAACTCCACCAAGGCAATCACCACGATCTCCGGTTCCTCTCCTCGGGGGCCGGCGATGGCTGCGAACCACGCGTGGGGCCGACTCATGTCCTGGGGGTTCTGGGCCGTGCCGGTCTTGCCGATGAAGTCCCAGTGCTCCAAGGACGACAGGTGGGCGGTCCCCCCCGGAGCCGTGACCCGGCGCAGTCCCTCCCGGATCATCTCGAGAGCGCGGTCGGAGAGGTTCAGGCTCCAACCGGTCTGGAACGGCGCGCCCCGGAGAAGCGTGGGACTGGGGGCGGTACCGTCCCGGGCCACGGCCAGAAAGAACTGAGCCATCTTGAGGGGTGTCTGGGCATTGGGGCCCTGACCGATGACCAGGCTCAAGACCTCGCCCTCGGTGGGTCGATAGCCGAACGTCCTCTCCCAGAATTCCCGCCCCTCCGGGAACGTGCCTGCGGACTCCTGCGGGAGATCGATACCGCACTGGCGGGAGAACCCCACGGCGTTGGCCGAGTCCAGGAAGCCCTGTAGCCCCATCCGCAGTCCCAGTTGGTAGAAGTAGACGTTGCAGGAGTGCTGGATCGCTCCGGCCAGATCGAGCGCCCCGTGACCCTCCGGTCGCCAGCACTGAAAATACCGGTTCCCGAAGTTGAGGCCGCCCTCACAGGGAATCGGCATGGTCTCGTCCGGAGTCACCACCCCCATGTCCAGGGCCATGGCGGCGGTGACCACCTTGAACGGGGAGGCGGGGGCATACTTCCCCATGGTCGCCCGATTGAACAGCGGGCGTGCAGGATCCCCCAACAGACCGGACCAGGTCAGCTGATCGATCCCGCCGACGAAGGCATTGGGGTCGAAGGTCGGTGCGGAGTAGAGGGCCAGCACACCCCCGTCCTCGACGTCCAATGCGATGACGGCTCCGCTCATGGTGTCGGGAAAGATCTCATGGATCCAGTCCATGAGATCCAGGTCCAGATTGAGCTCCAGATCCTGCCCGGGCACCGCGGGGGTACCGGTGACCCCCCGGAACGACCCCACCACCCTGCCCACCGCATCGACCTCGACGTAGCGGACCCCCCGCTGTCCCTGAAGACGGTCTTCGTACTCTCGCTCCAGGCCGTCCTTTCCCACCACCATGCCCTGTTCGTACTCGACGTAGCGCTCGGCCTCGAGTTCCTCCGCCGTGATCTCGCCCACGTATCCGAGTACGTGGGCCACGGCGCTTCCCGAGGGGTAGCTCCGCTTGGGCCTCATCTCGATGAACACCCCGGGGAAAGCCCAACGCCGTTCCTCCAGGACCGCCACCGCCGCAGGGTCGGCGAAGGCCTTCACGAGGAGAGGCTGACGGGGATATCGGGCCCGAATCTGCATGAGACGGTCGATCCGGGCGTCGGTGAGTCCCAGAAATGGGCTCAGTTCCTCCAGCTGCCCCCGGATGGAGGCTTCGGGCGCAGGGAACAGCGAGATCGAATAGCCGGGGATGTTCTCCGCCACGATCCGTCCGCTCCGATCGAACAAGGTTCCCCGGGGCGCCTCCACCGGGATGGGCCGAAGTCGATTCGAATCGGACTGCAGCGCGTAGGCGTCCCCCCGGATGATCTGGGCCCGGAAGAAGGCCAACCCGAGTAACGCGACCAGAGCCGTGACGAAGATCAGGGCGCCCCTCGCCCGGGTCCGCTTCTGGAGCGGATGAAAGCCCGTCTTCAAGCCTCCCGCTCCCGGATCCGCTGATTCAGCACGAGCAGCCCCGTTCCCACCAGGGCTGCATACAGGGCTGCCACAGGCGCCTGGACCAGGAGGCTCCTCACGGCCGGACCCTGGACCCCCTCGCCGGCGACGACCCAGAAGAGGGTGTCCCGGGCCCACTTTCCAAACACCAGGTAGAGGATGTAGAAGCGGACCGTCTCTCCCACGAACAGATCCCGAGTGAAGGACCCGAGAACGGCGATCAGGGTCATGGCCAGGGCGTTGCCCCCGAAAGCCAGGACCGAGAACGCGTCCTCCATGAGGCCGAAGGAGAACCCGATGCCCGCCGCCGTGCCCGGTCCCACCTCCCTTACCGCGAGCAGGAGCGCTACGGTGAGGAGGTCGGGTGCGCCCCGCTCAAGACCGAGCCCCACGTGGAGCAGGAAGTGGAGGAACACCAGGAACCCGACCACGGTCCAGAGACCGACCAGCCGCCTCATTGCGTGCCTCCCGGAGTGTCAGGACCTTCGCCCGGCCCAGTGCTGTCCGACGGCGGGGGGCTCCAGGCGGCCCCGATATCGGGATCCGCGCCACCGGCCTGGGACGGATCGAGGGGAGCCTCCAACCTTCCGACCCGCACCAGAACGTGGGTGACCGAAGCGGGATTCACCGCTGGCTCGACCCAGTAGCTCCTGCGCCAACCGGCCTCCTCCGATTCCACCCCCCGGATCCTTCCGATGGGAATCCCCCGAGGATAGACGCCTCCCAATCCACTGGTCATGAGGAGCGTCCCGTCCCGAAGGTCCGCCGAGTATGGCGTGCCGTTCAGGACCAGACGATCGGCTTCCCGGAACGCCTCACGGGAGGGTTCCACCAGGCCGAAGGCGCCTCCTCCCTCCGTCATGGCCGACGCCCGGAACTCCGGGTGGGTCCAGTCCATCCCGATCGCGGTGGCGGGACCCACCTCCCGAATGACCCCCACCAGACCTCGATGGTCGAGCACGGGTGTGTTCTCCCGGACCCCGTGTCTGGATCCCAGGGAGATCAGGAACATGCTCTCCGATCCGCTGGTGCCCGGCCGAACCACATCCGCCGCCCGGTAGGATCCTCCGAGTCGCTCCCCCAGGGAGGCGAGGGACCGGAGCCGCTCGTTCTCCCTCACCACGGTCGCCTGATTGGTGACCACGGCCAGGAGGGAATCCACCCGGGCCTGGAGCCGCTCGGTCTCGGTGGCCCGGACCCGGGTCCGGCTAACCGCCTCCTGGGTCACGATGAACGGCCACAGGACGGTGGCCCTGAGGCCCGAGGAGATCCACTGCTGGGCCCCGGCGGGTAACGCGGCGACCAGGACGGCGAGGATGAGGAAGCCGGCAGCAATTCCCAACTGGCGGCGGCCCCCGAATTCCCTGGTCTCGCTGGCGTAGGGCGGCATGGGATGGTCCCTCTCCCTCCGGGATTCCCCGAGGGGGCCCGCCTAGGTGGATAGCACGGAGCGATACTTGGGGAGGTCGTCCAGAATCCGCCCCGCCCCTCGGACCACGCAGGTGAGAGGCTCCTCGTCCACGTGGATGGGAAGGTGGGTCTCATGCTGGAGGAGCCGATCCAATCCCCGGATCATGGCCCCCCCGCCGGTCATCACGATCCCTCGGTCGACGATGTCGGAAGCCAACTCCGGCGGAGTGATCTCCAGCGCCCGGCGCACGGCCTCCACGATGGACTGAATAGGCTCCTGGATGCATTCCCGGATCTCCTGGGAATGCACGGTCACGGTCTTTGGGATCCCGCTCACCAGGTCCCTTCCCTTCACCTCCATCTCCCGCTCTTCGCCGAAGTCGAAGGCGGAACCCACCTGGATCTTGATCGCCTCTGCGGTGGGCTCTCCGATGAGCAGATTGTAGTTCTTGCGAAGGAACGTCACGATGGCGAGATCAAGCTCGTCGCCGCCGACCCGGATCGATGTGTTGGAGACGATCCCGGAGAGGGCGATGACCGCGATCTCCGTGGTTCCTCCGCCGATGTCGATGACCATGTTGCCGGTGGGGGTCTCCACCGGAAGGCCCACGCCGATGGCCGCGGCCATGGGCTCGGCCACCATGTATACGGCCTTGGCCCCGGCCGCCATGGCCGAGGAACGGACGGCCCTGCGCTCGAGTTCCGTGATCCCCGAGGGGACGCCCACCACCACCCTGGGCTTGATCCGGAACACGCGCTTGGACGTCACTTGCTTGAGGAAGTGGCGGAGCATCATCTCCGTCACATCGACGTCGGCGATGACCCCGTCCTTGAGCGGTCTCACGGCTTCGATGCCCTCGGGCGTCCGGCCCAGCATCCGCTTGGCGTCCAAGCCGATGCCCATGATCCGCCCTGAGCCCTTGTCCACCGCGACGACAGAGGGCTCGTTCAGGACGATGCCCTCGCCCTTCACGTACACCAGCGTGTTGGCTGTACCCAGGTCAACGGCGATGTCGTTGACGGGGATCAGTCGTCCGGAGCTAAACCACTCGGAAATGCCAGTCAATGCGCGGCCTCAGTTCCGGTCCAAAGGGACCGGCCCCTGAAGGTGTACAAGAAAGACCGGCGTCCGGGAGAACGCCGGTATATTCTTCGATGATAGTCCGGCTTGAGTACCCATTCAACCCGGAGCCTTCGGAAGCTAGGGCCAGGCGGGACCCGGAGCAATCGGAATCAGGCCTTCATTCCAGCCCCGTGCTGCCGAACCCCCCCTGGCCGCGGGCGGTGTCGGAGAGGTCCTCCGCCTCCCGGACGTCGGGGGCCTCGAAGCGTGCGAAGACCAGTTGGGCGATGCGGTCTCCCCGACCGATATCCACGGCCTCCGATCCGGTATTCTGCAGGAGCACCTTCAACTCGCCCCGGTAGTCGGGGTCGATGGTGCCGGGGCTGTTGGGCAGGGTGATCCCGAACCGGGCCGCGAGACCGGACCGAGGCCGGACCTGGCACTCCACGCCGTCGGGTAATTCCATGGTCAATCCGGTGGCCACCGCCCGGATCTCTCCCGGGCCCAGGGAGAAGTCCTCCTCTGCCGATCGAACGTCATAGCCGGCGGCCTGGGGTGTCTCCCGTCCGGGGAGTGGTAGGTCCGGATTGGAAGGCAGCCTGCGGAACAGCACGACGACGTCGGTCATTGGACTCCTTGCCTCCCTCCCCGCGGGGAGCGGGCCAGGCGGAGAGACCCGCCGGGCGCCGAGTGGAAGATCGCTGAGAATGAAGAACGGGCGTCCGGGACTCTCCCCGGACGCCCGCCGTGGCGGTACGCGGAAGGGGATCAGCCCTCCAGGTCGTCCAGGAAATCCTCCAGGTCGGTGTGCTCGTACCCGAAGGCCTCAGCGACCCCCTGATAAAGGACCTTGCCGTTCACCACGTTCAGCCCCAGGGCCAGAGACCAATCGTCCATGCAAGCGTCCATCCACCCCTTATTGGCCAGCGACAGGGCGTAGGGGAAGGTGGCGTTGGTCAGCGCCAGCGTGCTCGTCCGGGGCACCGCACCAGGCATGTTCGCCACCCCGTAGTGGATCACGCCGTCCACCACGTAGATGGGGTCCTCGTGGGTGGTCGGCTTGATGGTCTCCACGCAGCCGCCCTGGTCCACGGCCACGTCCACGATCACCGAGCCATTCGGCATGAAGCCCAGGTCTTCCCGGGTGACCAGACTGGGCGCCTTCGCCCCGGGAACGAGGACCGCCCCGACCAGCAGGTCCACCGTCTTCAGCGACTGGCGGATCGTATGGGGGTTGGAGTGGACCAGGTCCACATTCGCGGGCATGACGTCGTCCAGATAGCGCAGCCGGTCCAGGTCCAGATCCAGGATGGTCACGTGGGCACCCAGCCCCGCGGCCATCTTGGCCGCGTGGGTCCCGACCACCCCACCACCGATGATGACGACGTCGGCTGGACGAACGCCCGGGACTCCGCCGAGGAGGACGCCGCTTCCCCCGAAGAACTTCTCGAGGTACTTGGCCCCCTCCTGAATCGCCATGCGGCCCGCCACCTCGCTCATGGGAGTGAGCAACGGCAACTCACCGGACTCGAGCTCCACCGTCTCGTACGCGAGGCAGACGGCGCCCGACTCCATGCACGCCTTGGTCAGCGGCTCGTCCGCGGCGAAATGGAAGTAGGTGAAGACGAGCTGATCCTGCCGCATGCGGGGCCACTCCACCGCAATGGGCTCCTTCACCTTCATGATCATCTCGGCCCGGGCCCAGACATCCTCCACGGACGGGACGATTTCCCCACCCACGGCCACATAGGTCTCATCCGGAAAGCCGCTGCCCACCCCCGCGCCGGCTTCGATCATCACCTGATGGCCCGAGGCGATCAGGGATTCGGCGCCGGCGGGCACCAGAGCCACACGGTTTTCGTTCGTCTTGATCTCTTTAGGAACCCCAATGAGCATGGGTCGAACCATCCTGATTGAAGAGTTTGGCCGGTCGATGCAGACCGGCATTCACGACCATCGAATCTAAGGTCCCGCCCTCTGCGGGTGCCAGACGGGTTGGGGAGCAATTGGCATGCCGCGATCCCCACCCCCGTCGGGTCACTGGGGACCGAGGAGGAGGGTGTACTGCCGATTCGGATTCCAGAACTCGGCCGCCACCTCCCGGACGTCCTGCGCCGTGACCCCGTCGATCAGGGCCAGGACCTGGTCGAGGGTCCGGAACTCTTCCTGGAACAGAGCAAAGTGAGCCAATCGATAGAGGCGGGAGCCGGTGGACTCCAGGGAGAGCATCACCTGCCCCTTGAGCTGATTGCGGGTCTGTTCCAACACCTCGTCCGTGAGGCCCTCCCGACTGACCCTGGCCATCTCCTCTAGCACGGCCCCTTCCGCCCGCTCGGCCCATTCGGGCCGGGTGCCCACGTACACACCGGCGGTACCGCCCTCCTGAAGGAACGACTGATAGGAGAACACGGTGTACGCGAGCCCCAGTTCCTCCCGGATACGCTGGAAGAGGATGGAACTCATCCCTCCCCCGAACGCCGTCGTGAGGACGGCGATGGCGTGGCGCCGGGGGTCACTGTGGGCCGGAGCGGGACATCCGATCACGATATGGGTCTGTGCCAGGTCCCGTGCCACCGCTCGCCTTCCGGGGCTGAAATCGGGAAGGGGGGCTACCGTGCCGGGATTCCCGTCCGCCGGAACCTCGCCGAAGAGCGACTCGACCCGACTCACCACTTCGTCGTGATCCACATTCCCCGCCGCAGCCACGACCAGATTGGGCCCCCGGTACGCGGATTCACGGAGGGCTTGAAGCTGGGAGGCCTGAAAGCCCTGGACCGCGTCCCGGCTCCCCAGGATGGACCGGCCGTAGGGGTGGCCTCCCCACATCCCCTCCCCGTGCAATTCGAACACCAGATCGTCGGGCGTGTCCTCCACCATGGAGATCTCCTCCAGCACCACCTGGCGCTCGAGCTCCAAGTCCGACGGTCTCAGGAGGGGGTGCAGGACGAGGTCCGCCAACACGTCCAAGGCCTGGGGGAGGTGTCGGTCCAGGACCCTGGCTTGGAAGGAGGTATGCTCCCGGGAGGTGTATGCGTCGAGGGTCCCCCCGAGCGCTTCCAGTTCCAATGCGATCTGCCGGGCGGTGCGGGTCCGTGTCCCCTTGAACACCATGTGCTCCAGGAGATGACACCCGCCCTCCAGAGCCGGTGACTCGTGCGCCGCACCGTGGCGAATCCATACGCCGGTGGCGGCGGACCGCACGGACGGAATGGACTCGGTGAGCACCTGGATCCCCGAGGGGAGTCGGGTCTCCCGCAGGACTCCGCCGGCTTGGTCGGAGAGGATGGTGGGTCCGGATCCCGGGGTGGAGCGCCCGGACGACGCCCCCGGGGGCACCCCCTTCGTACCCCCCCGGAAGCGAGTGGGGGACGCGGACACCCGTCCGCGCCCCCCACCGGAATGCCCGGACGAACCGGGTGTTCCGATCCCGCTCAAGCGCTGCCTAACCCTCGGCTTCGCCGGAGCCGGAAGCCGCGCCGGCCAGCTCGGCGAGCGCCGCCTTGCGGGAGAGACGGAGACGGCCCTTCTCGTCGATGGCCAGGAGCTTGACCTTGGTGATGTCGCCCTTCTTGAGGACGTCCTCGGTCTTCTCGGTCCGGGCCTCCTGGAGTTCCGAGATGTGGCACAGGCCCTCGGTCCCCGGAGTGATCTCGATGAACGCGCCGAACGTGGTGGTGTTCTTCACCGGACCCTCGTAGATCCGGCCCACCTCGGGCTCCTGAACGATGGCCTCGATCATCTCCCGAGCTCGGGTCATGGCCTCTCCGGACACCGCGGCGATCTTCACCACGCCGGAGTCGTCGATGTCGATCTTGGCCCCCGTCTCGTCCTGGATGCCGCGAATCGTCTTACCCTTGGGCCCGATGATCTCCCCGATCTTCTCCGGGTTGATCTCGATGGCGCTGATCCGGGGGGCGTGGGGAGACAACTCGCTCCGCCCCTCGGAGATGGTGTCGTTCATCACGTCCAGGATGTGCATCCGACCCTTGTGAGCACGCTCGAGGGCCTCGGTGAGGATCTCGAACGAGAGCCCGGCGATCTTGATGTCCATCTGGATGGATGTGACTCCGCTCCGGGTCCCGGCGACCTTGAAGTCCATGTCCCCGAGGAAGTCCTCGAGTCCCAGGATGTCGGTGAGGATCGCGACCTGATCGTCCTCCTTGATCAGCCCCATGGCCACGCCGGCGCATGCGCTGGCGAGGGGGACTCCAGCATCCATCAGGGAGAGGGATGCGCCGCACACGGAGGCCATGGACGAGGAGCCGTTGGACTCCAGGATGTCCGAGACCACCCGGATCGTGTAGGGGAAGTCGTCGTATGCGGGGAGGAGCGGCTGGATGGCCCGCTCCGCCAGCGACCCATGTCCGATCTCCCGCCTGGAGGTACCCCGGATGGGCTTGGCCTCTCCGGTGGAGAAGGGCGGGAAGTTGTAGTGCAGCATGAACGACTTCGACGTCTCCGTCATGGTGTCGATGGAGTCGACCCGCTGCTCGTCGTCGGAGGTACCCAGCGTGACCACGGCCAACGCCTGGGTCTGTCCCCGGGTGAACAGCGCGGAACCGTGGGGGCGGGGCAGTACGCCCACCTCGCACATGATGGGCCGGATCTCGTCCAGACCCCGACCGTCGGCACGCTCGCCCCGCTCCAGGACCATCCTGCGCATGGAGTCCTTCTCGATCCCGCGGAGGACCTCGCCCACGTCACTGCCTTGGCTGGCGTAGTCCGGGTCCTCCTCGACGAGCTGGGCCAGGACGTCCTCCTTGACCGAGGCCAGCGCCTGGTTGCGCTCCTGCTTGTCCTTGAGGGCCATGGCTTCGGCCACCTTGGGCGCGGCCATTCCCTGGACCTTCTCGGCCAGCGTCTGGTCGGGAAGGACCGGCGTCCAGGCCATCTCCACCGGATGGATGTCCTGGAGGAACTCCTCCTGGAGCTCCACCAACTCGCGGATGCCTTCGTGGGCGACCCGCAGTCCTTCAAGGATCTCGGACTCCGGGACCTCGACCGCGCCACCCTCCACCATCATGATGGCGTCCTTCGACCCGGCGACAACGATGTCGACGTCGGAGTACTCGAGCTGCTGGAAGGTCGGATTCAGAATCCAGTTCCCCCGGATCCGACCCACCCGGACCGAAGCCACGAGGGTGTCGAAAGGGATCTCCGACATGTTGAGCGCCGCCGACGCGCCGAGGAGAGCCAGGATGTCGGCATCGTTCTCCTGATCGGCGCTGATGACCCAGGCCACGACCTGGGTCTCGTTCATGAAGCCCTTGGGGAACAGGGGCCGCAGGGGACGGTCGGTGAGACGCGCCGCGAGGATCTCCTTCTCGGAGGGGCGGGTCTCACGCTTGATGAACCCGCCGGGGAACTTCCCGGCGGCGTACGTCTTCTCCCGGTATTCCACGGTCAGGGGGAAGAATGGGAGGTGCGTGGTCCGGTTCTGTGCGGTCACGGCCACGAGGATGGAGGTCTCTCCAAACTGGACCAGGCACGACCCGTGGGCCTGCCGGGCCATCCGGCCGGTCTCGAGGGTGAGGTTCCTTCCGGCAAACTTTCTTTCAATCCGCTGCATCTTCTCTGCTTCTCTTTCGGACGTCCCGCAGCGGGTCGGGGCTGCCCGGGCTCCGTTGGGAGCGTCGGGCGCCCATACGGCGCCGCGGAATCAACGAGGGAGGGGTAACGCACCGCCTCCCGAGGGGAAAAAAAACGGCGCGGCAGGGTCGAACGACCCTGGCCGCGCCGCAACAACTAGTGTCGGAGGCCGAGATCCTTGATCAACGACCGATACCGCTCCAAATCGGTTTTCCTGAGGTACTCCAGGAGCCTGCGCCGGCGTCCAACCATCTTCAGGAGGCCACGGCGGGAGTGGTGGTCCTTCTTGTGGGAATCAAAGTGGCCACGAAGGTCGTTGATGCGCGCGGTGAGGATGGCGATCTGGACCGGGGCGCTCCCACGATCATTCTCGTGGAGCTGATACTTCTGGATAATTTCGTCCTTCTGTACGGACATAGCGTCTTGCCTCCACAGGAGTCTACGCTGCAAGGGAAGCCCTGAAAATCTCTTTTCCGGCTTTTGAATCAGCCTGAAAAGATAAAAAGACCCGTGCTTGGGAACAACCGCCCGGGCGGAGGTCGATGGGGTGGAACCCCGGTCCGCTACCCTCCGACGCCCCTCCCGGGATCTTGTGCCATCTGGGCGTCGGGCCGATTTTCCGGGCCGCAACCTTCAGTCACACCATCCCCGATCGAGCCATGCCGACCATCAGGATCCCCCTCGCCCTCCCCTTCCTCGCCCTCGCTTTCATCGCCCTTTCCGCCTGTGCCTCGGGAGGAGGATCCGCCAACGGAACTGGAGAGCCCGTGGAAGAACGGTCTACGCTCGAGACGCTGACCCTCGGAGAGACGTGGGTGCTCCGTTCCGTCCGGGGCGTGGAAGCCATCCCCGAATCGGCGGTTCCCAGCATCCAGTTCCTCACCAACGGTCGGCTCACCGGCAACACCAGCTGCAACCAGATGAACGGACGGTACGCGTTGGACGGCGTGGCCGTGGATTTCGCCGGGCTTGCCACTACCCGGATGGCCTGCGACGGCGCCCCGGGAGAGATGGAGCCCCGCTTTCTTCAAACCCTCGAGGCGGCCCGGTTCCTGGAGTTGGGACCCGAGTTCCTCGACCTCTTCGACGAGGACGGGGAGCGTGTGGCCAGATTCAGCCGTCGCTGAGGATTCCCCGGGCCTCTTCCACGTCCGCCCGCATCTGGAGAACCAGGGCCTCCGCGCTGTCGAACGGCTGGACGTCTCGGATCCGCTGGATGAAATCCACCCGAATCTCCTCCCCGTAGATGTCGCCATCGAAGTCCAGGAGGTGGAGTTCGATGGTGGGGGGAGAACCCCTGAACGTGGGTCTGGGCCCCAGGTGGAGGGCGCCACCGTGGGTCCCGGATCTGAGAACTCCACGAACGGCGTAGATCCCGGGCGGAGGGATGAGTTTGCCGTTCCCGGGGAGAGCCAAATTCGCGGTGGGAAAGCCCAGTGTCCGTCCGCGACCGTCCCCCTTCACCACCAGGCCCCGCAGAGAATAGGGCCGCCCCAACGCATTTGCCGCGGCACGCAGGTCCCCCGCGGAAACGGCACGGCGAATCCGCGTGGACGAAACCGCCTCCCCAGCCACCGTCACCGGCTCCACCACGTCCACGGCAAACCCCATCCGGGCTCCAATCTCCTGGAGGGTCTCCACACCTCCCGCCCGGTCTTTGCCGAAACCGTGGTCGTACCCGATCACCAACTCCGTGACGCCCAGCCGGCCGACCAGGACCTCTTCGACGAATCGCCGGGGTGAGAAGGCGGCCAGTTCGGATCCGAAGGTGAGGAAGACGGCGTAGTCCAATCCGCTCTCGGCGAGGATTTCCTTCTTTTCGATGGGCGTCGTTAGGAGCGCTGGCGCGAACTCGGGCCGGACGATGGTCAGGGGATGGGGGTGGAAGGTCACCAGGATGCTGCGGGCCCCCGTGGCCGCCGCCCTCCGCCGAATCTCCCCGAGTACGGCCCAATGGCCCCGATGGACGCCGTCGAAGGTTCCCACGGTCACCACCGACCCCCGCCCGTCCTCGGGAATCCCCCTGGGCTGGGCCCACCGCGAACCCGGGTTCACGAGCACCGCCTCCGGATCCCGGGACTCACGGATGCCCCGATTCCGAGGCGTGGCCCACCGGGAGGTCCTGGGGGAACACCTTCCGGGGACGGATGCTGCCCTCGACCAACTCCGCCATCGCCAGGAGCCTGCCGGCGAGGGAGAGGACCACGAGCCCTTCCGAAAGGTCATCACCTTCCCCGGCCTCCAGGGCCGCCACGGGAACGGCCTGTCCGTTCTGGATCCGGCGGCCCTCGGCGGGCGTCATCTCTACCCTCGGAAGGTGCGCCAAGGCCTCCAACGGAGCCATGGCGTGGTCCACCACCGCGTCGGGGTCACCCAACCGATCCGCGGGAAGGGCATGGGATACGGTCAGAACGCCGATCCGCTCGCGCCGCAGGGCCACCAGGTGGGCACCCGTGCCCAGGCGGTCGCCCAGATCCCGGGCGAGGGAGCGGACGTAGGTCCCCGCAGAACAGGTGATCCGGAACGTGACGGTGGGCGAGTCGAAGCTCACCAACTCCGCCTCGTGGATGGTGACCGGCACCGGCGGCAGGGGCACCGACTCACCCCGGCGGGCCTTCCGATGCATGGCCTCTCCCCCGACCTTCTTCGCCGAGAACTGTGGGGGGACCTGGGCGTACCCACCCACGAACGAGCCCAGGGCGGCGGACACGGCCTCCCTGTCCAGGGCGTCCGGGACCGGGCGCCGCTCCGTGACGGATCCGTCCAGGTCCAGGGAGTCGGTGGAGACACCGAGGACGGCGGTGGCGAGGTAGGTCTTGGGGAGTCCCTGGAGGTACTCTGAAATGCGGGTGGCGGGGCCGATGCAGAGCAGGAGTAGCCCGGTGGCGAAGGGGTCCAGTGTGCCGGAGTGACCCACCCGGCGCAGTCCCAGCGCCTTGCGGGCCCGAGCCACCACGTCGTGGGAAGTGGGGCCCGACGGCTTGTCCAGGGGGAGGACGGCGCCCCCCACCCGAAGCTCCTCGAGCGGGTTCCCGGCCTCAGTCCTGGTCGTGGCCATCCCCGAACCGATCATGGTCACCTTCGGACACGACGGAGTCGGACCCGCTCCCGGCCCCTTCCGGACCTTCGGCACCATTCCCAGGCGTCTCCAGAGGGCCCACTTCGCGAAGGATCTCCTCGATCCGCATGGCCCCGTCCAGCGTGTCGTCTGCAACAAAGCGGACCTCGGGAACGCGTCGGAGTCGTAGGGTCCGCCCCAGCCGCTTGCGTACGAAGGGGGCCGCCGCGGTGAGTCCCTCGAGGGCTCGGGCCTGGGCCTCCTCATCCCCGGGCAGACGAACGAACACCCGGGCGAGCCATAGGTCCGGCGTGACACGGACCGACGTAATCGTGGGAGACCCCACACGCGGGTCTTGGACGTCCCGCCTCAGGATTTCGTAGATCTCCCGCTTGAACTGTTCCGCCAGGCGAAGGAGTCGCTTGTCCTGGGACATGGGCGTTTGGATCGGAGGGGTATGAGAGGACTTGGGAGCGTCAGTTCGAAAAGCGGTCTGTCCCTACGATGAGTACCCGGTGTTCACGTTCCACCATGCGGTCGGCCTTGCTCATGACCGAATCTGCGAACGCCCCATCGGTGGCCACCACCGTAGCGGCCAGAACGGCCGCGCCCCATCGGTCATGTCCACCCACCTCCGCCACGGAGAGGTTGAGCTTGCGCAACCGATCCTTGAGAGAACGGAGGGCCATCCGCTTCTCCTTGAGCGATCGTGCCTCCGGAATGCGGAGGGACCAGGTCGTCGTCAGCACCACCATTCATTCTCTCCGGCGGACGACGTTCTCGGGCGCGGACCAACCCGAACGACCGCGGACTTACAGGGTCCGGGCGAACTCCTCGACCACGAAGGCCTCGATCATGTCCCCGACCTTCACATCGTTGAAGTTCTGGATCCCGATCCCGCACTCGAACCCGTCCTTCACCTCCCGGACGTCGTCCTTGAACCGCTTGAGGGAAGCCAGATCCCCGGTGTAGATCACGATGCCGTCCCGGATGAGACGCACCCGGTTGTTTCGATTGATCAGGCCCTCGGTCACGTAGCAGCCGGCGATAGTTCCCACCTTGGTGATCTTGAAGACCTCCCGGACCTCCGCCGCGCCCGTGATCCGCTCCCGCTTCTCCGGGGAGAGGAGTCCCTCCATGGCGGCCTTCACATCGTCGACCGCTTCGTAGATCACATCGTATACGTGGATATCGATGTCGTCCCGCTCCGCCAGCGCCCGGGCATTCCCGTCCGGCCGCACCCGGAAGCCGATGATTATGGCTCCCGCGGTCGTCGCCAAGAGGACGTCGGACTCGTTGATGGCGCCGACCGCCCGATGGACGATCTCCACCTGGACCTCGTCGGTGCTGAGCTGGCCCAGGGCGTCCGAGACGGCCTGGACCGATCCGTCTACGTCTCCCTTGATGATGAGGGGCAGACTGGACGTCTCGCCCTCGGCGAGGAGCTGTGAGAAGTCTCCCAGCTTGATGCCCCGCTCCTTGATCCTGAGCTGCTTCTCCCGGTCCAGGCGCTGACGGGTCCCGGCGATCTCCGCCGCCCGCTCCGCCTCCATGGCCTGGAAGACGTCCCCGGCCTGGGGGACACCCGACGCGCCCAGGACCTGCACCGGAATCCCCGGACCCGCCTCTTCGACCGCGTTCCCACGCTCGTCGAGCAGGGCCCGGACTCGGCCGTCGTAGAGGCCCACGATGAACGGGTCCCCGACCCGGAGCGTTCCCTTCTGGACCAGGATGGACACCACGGGGCCCTTCCCCACGTCGAGCTGGGCTTCGATGACGGCTCCCTGTGCCTCTCGATCCGGGTTGGCCCTCAGCTCGAGCATCTCGGCCTGTAGGAGCACCTTGTCCAGGAGATCCTCGATCCCCTGCCCCTGCTTGGCCGAAATCTCAGCGGAAAGGACGTCACCTCCGAAGTCCTCCACCGTGATGTCGTGCTGGAGCAGTTCCTGCTTCACACGGCCCGCATCGGCAGCCGGAAGGTCGATCTTGTTGATCGCCACGACGACCGGGACGCCCGCATTCTTGGCGTGACTGATGGCCTCCACGGTCTGGGGCATCACGGCGTCATCGGCAGCCACCACGAGAATGACCACGTCCGTGACGTCGGCACCCCGGGCGCGCATGGCCGTGAAGGCCGCGTGACCCGGCGTATCCAGGAAGCTGATCGACCGTCCGTCGGGCAACTCCACATGGTAGGCGCCGATGTGCTGGGTAATGCCGCCCGATTCGCCCGCCACCACGTTGGTGTTCCGCACGGCGTCCAGGAGTCGGGTCTTTCCGTGGTCCACGTGACCCATGACGGTGACCACCGGGGGACGGGGACGCAGGCTCTCCGGATCCTCCTCCTCCTCGACCTCCTCCACCGTCTCGGCGCCATACTCGTCCTCACGCACGGCCGTGAATCCAAACTCCTCCAGAAGGAGCTCGATCTGGTCGAAGTCGAGACGCTGGTTGATGGTGACCATCAAGCCCAGGTTCTTGAATGCCGATCCGATGATCTCGGTCGCGGACACATCCACCAGTTCCGACAGCTCGGCGACCGTCAGGAACTCGTTGACCTTGACGGTGGTCGCCTCTCGCTCTCGCTCCTCCCGAGCGACCTCCTGGGCCTGCTCGACCTCTTCCCTGCTGGGCTTGGAGCCCTTCCGGCGACGGCGCTTTCCGCCACCTTTCATCTCGGCCATGACCCGCTGGATGTTCTCCTGAACCGCCCCCTGGTCCACGCCGCTCCGCCCCTTACGACCCTTCTTCTTGTCCTTGGGCTTCCGGCGACCGTCGGGCGTGTAACCCTCGGCCTGGATTCTCACGGTCCCCGCCGGACCGGCGGAGGCCGCAGCGGCGGGGGCCGGCTTCCTCATGCGGCGGACGGGCCCCCGGGGGGCTCCCGCACGGACCGGCTGGGGCTTTTCACCGGGGGTCTCCTCGGCGACCATCGAGGCCTCGGTGTCCACTGGCTCAACCTCGGGACCGGCCACATCCTCCCCTGCCCCGGCCACGACCTCGAGGAGCTCCTCGCCGGCGATCTCGGGCTCGTCGGAGTCCTCGACCGCGGGGGCGAGGGACTCCTCCACCTCGGCCTCGAGGGCCTCCGGCTCGTCGGAGGACCCGAGCTCATCCTGGGGTTCAGCGGCAACGGGCGCATCCTCCGGGACCGGATCGGAATCCGCGGACACGACCTCGACCTCAGGCTCGTCCGCCTCCTCGATTCCGGCCTGGTCCGCCGCCTCATCCTCGAAGGCTTCGGCGCTTGGCTCGGAGGCGGCCTCCTCTTCCGGCGCCTCGGCTTCCCCCGTCCGCGGGGATCGGCGTCGACGACGCCGACGAGGCTTGTGAGAGGATTGAGCCTCCTCGACCGCCGCCATGACGGCCTCGGAGAGGGACTTGTGCCCAGCCCTCCGCTCCCGCTCGACACGCGCGAGGATTCGTGCGACGTCTGCTTCGGAGACAGTGGCATCAGCGCCGCCCACCGGGATACCCAGCTCTCTGAGGAGGGTCAAAACCACCTCAGGGGAGACCTTCAGGTCTTTGGCCAGTTCGACAACCTGCATACCTACGGGTTACCTCCGGTGCTTGGGGGGACCGCCAGCATCGCCATCGGCCCCTCCGCCGCCCTGGTCAGGATTTCCTTGGCCAGCGCGGCATCGGTCACTGCAATTGCGGTGACGGGAACCGATCCCACCAACCGCCCCAACTCGGCCCGATCCGGGCCCGACAGCACGGGAATCTCCCGGGCTGTCGCAAGTGCTTCCACCTTCCTTCGCTGCGCGTCCGAGCCATCGGTCGCACAGACGACCAGGTGGGCAGCGCCCGCCCTCAGCGCTTCCCGGGCCGGACCCACACCCACCTGAACGGAGCCGGCCCTCCTGGCAAGTCCCAGGAGGGCCCACGCATCAGTTCTGGAGATCGTCTTCTCCAACCTCCGAAGCCTCGGCCCCGACCTCGGCCCCCGGCTCCTCGACGGGTTCGTCGTCGGACGACTCGGCAGCCGCTTCAGCCCCAGCCTCGTCCACATCGACCTCGTCGGCATCGGACTCAGCCCCAGCATCCGGGCCGGACTCGGCAGCCGCCGGATCCTCACCCTCCACAACCGTGAGCTCGTCGATGATCTCCAGGACGCGGTCGGCACCGGCTTCGCCGAGGTCCGGCACAGCCAGGAGATCCGTCCGCTCCATGTCGATAATGTCCAGAAATGAACTATATCCAGCCCCATTCAAGGCCGCCAGTGTGCCCGGCTCCAGGTCCAGTTCGGAGAGGGGGAAGTCGGCCAACTCATAGGTCTCGTCGGCCGGAGCGGCGAAGAGGGACATGTCGGCGCCCCGCTCGAGCCACTCCCTGGAGCCGTAGAGGTCGATCTGCCAGCCGATGAGCTGGGACGCCAGACGCACGTTCTGTCCGTTCCGTCCGATGGCCAGAGAAAGCTGATCCTCGTCCACGATGGCCGTGATGACCTGACGCTTCAGGTCGGACAGCACCTTGGAGACCCTGGCGGGCGCCAGGGCCCGTCGTGCGAAGACCTCCGTCTCGGGGTGCCAGGGAACGATGTCGATCCGCTCTCCACCCAACTCCGAAACCACCGCCTGCACCCGGGACCCCTTCAAGCCCACGCACGCCCCGACGGGGTCGATGGATTCGTCCCGGCTCAGCACCGCGATCTTGGTTCGGCCTCCGACCTCCCGGGCAATCTCCCGGATCTCCACGATCCCTTGGTGGATCTCCGGGACCTCCAGCTTGAAGAGGGCCGCGACGAAGAGGGGGTCGGCACGGGATAGGATCAGCCGGGGTCCCTTGGGGGTCTCCTCGACCTTCTTGAGGACCGCTCGGATGGGGTCCCCCTGCCGGAACCGTTCTCTGGGGTTCTGCTCCTTCCACGGGATGATCGCCTCAGCGTCCTTCGAGCGGTTGAGCATGACCACGAGCTTTCCACGCTCGGACTGCTGCACCTCGCCGGAGAGGAGCTCGCCCAGTTCATCGGCGAACTCGTCCCGGACGCGCTGACGCTCACCCTCTCGGATCCGCTGAACGATCCTCTGCTTGGTGGCCATCACCGCGTTGCGTCCGAACTCGGCGAAGTCGACGGGAATCTCCATGACGTCACCCACCTCGTACGTGGGGTCGTCCCACCGTGCCTTCTCGAGGGAAACCTCGCTGGACGGATCCTCCACCTCGGCCACCACCCGCTTCAGCACGATGATTTCGAACGCACCGCTCACGTCGTCGATCTCGATCTCAGCTTCGACGTTCGGCCCGTGGATCCTGGCCAAGCCGGCCATGATCCCGTCCTCGATCAGCTCGTTCATTTCATCCGGCGTGAGGCTCTTTGTGGAAGCCACATCCCTCAGCGCCGCGACGATCTGAGCTGCGTTTGCCATTGTTCAACCCACTCCAGCCGAATGTTTCGCCCTAGAACGGAACTCGTCCGCCCCTACTCCCACCTGTACAGAAGGTGAGCCCGCTTCACCACATCGAGAGAGAACCGTATCTCCTCACCCGAAGCCAACCGGACCGCACAGACCCACTCGCCCTCCACCTCCTCCACCGAGTCCAGGACGCCCTCGATCCTTGCACCCATGCTTCCGAAGGCTTTCCGCCCCACCACCACGACGTCCTCACCCTGGAACCTCACCCAGTCCCCAGGCCGGACGAGTGGTCGCTCGACCCCGGGCGACGACACCTCCAGAACGTACCGCTCCGGCACGTCCGGGTGCTCGTCAAGCCAGGTCTCGAGGCCCCTGGACACCACCGCGCAGTCGTCGACGGTCACTCCGGTGCCCACTGCGGCCCCCGGTCGATCGATCCGGATCCGGAGGATCGGGCGCTTGGTACTCCCGGCCCACTCCGCATCGACCAGTTCGAGACCCAGCGCTTCCACACGGCTCTCCAGTTCCGCCTGGACCGACGGAATCCCTTTCGCCACGGTCCGTTGCCCCTCGCCTTCCTCGGCCGCACCACAGGGGGCCCGACCGACCCGGAACAAAAAAGCGGGGCCCCAACCGCACCCCACCTCGATAAAGAGGGCCGCCCCCCGAGGGAGGCGGCCCACGGCCAGAATATTAAAGGTCCGAAAGGCCTGATTCAAGCCCCCCCTGACCCGGCGGTCTAGTCGGTAGCCTCCTCTTCCACCCCGTCACCATCGGCTTCGTCGGCCCCCGCACCCCCATCGGAGGCCCCCGTCGCACCTTCCTCGCCCCCATCCTCCCGGGGGCCCGATCCCAGCAATACATCGAGCCCGAGATGGGCTTCGATGCGCCGGACCCTGGCCCCGAGCGCGTCCATCTCCCCCCGCACCGAGTCGATCTGCTTCTTGGTGACGAAGTCGAAGCGCTCTCTCGCCCCGTCCGCCGCCTCCTGTGCCCGATCGAGGGCCTCACGCATGATCTCCTTGGCCCGATCCTGACTGAGATCGCCGCGCTCACGCGCCTCGTTGATGGACTCGTCGATCGCCTCCTTGAACGCGGACAACACGCCGAGCCCCTTGTCGATTCCATCCCGGAAGCCACCGGTCTTCTTCTCTGACATCGTTCCTCCTGGAACGTGAGGTTTCCTCTTGGACACCCTTCTCTACGGGCCCCCAGCCCTCCGGGTTTCCCTGGGGGGAGCGAGGCCGGCCCTAGGAACCGGAGCTTCCGTCCACCCTCTCGATCCGCGCTCCCAGTGCACGCAGCCGCTCGTCGATCCGTTCGTACCCTCTCTCGATCTGCCCGATGTTATGGATCGTACTCTCCCCCTCCGCACCCAGAGCGGCCAGGAGCAACGCCATGCCAGCCCGGATGTCCGGACTCTCGAGACTCGCGCCCCTCAAGCGCGACGGACCCACAACGACGGCCCGGTGGGGATCGCAAAGGATGATCTGCGCACCCATACCGACCAGCTTGTCGGTGAAGAACATCCGGGACTCGAACATCTTCTCGTGGACCAGGACCGTTCCCCGAGCCTGGGTGGCCGTGACCAGGGCGATGGAGGTCAAGTCCGCAGGGAAAGCGGGCCACGGACCGTCGTCGATCTTCGGTACGTGCCCGAAGGCGTCGGATCGGACCGCCAGGTCCCGATCCCCGTGTACGATGAGGTCAGATCCATTCACCGTGCATTCCAGACCCAGACGCCGGAAGCCCACGAACGTGGAATCCAGGTTGGCGATACCGGCGTCTCGAATAGTCAACTCGCTTCCGGTCACCGCCGCCAGCCCCATGAATGACCCGACCTCGATGTGGTCGGGGGAGATGCGGAAGTCGGCGCCTCCCAAAGAGGCCACGCCCTCGATCTCCAGCGTGGGCATCCCGATGCCCCGAATCCGGGCACCCATCTGGTTCAGAAGGTGACAGAGGTCCTGAACGTGCGGCTCGCCAGCGGCATTCCGGAGACGCGTCATCCCCTCCGCCAGGACCGCTGCCATGATGGCATTCTCCGTCGCGGTGACGCTGGGCTCGTCCAGGAATACGTCGGCCCCCACCAGATGCTCTGCATCGATCTCGAACCCCTTGCCGTAGCTCACCCGGGCCCCGAGAGCGGCAAAGGCGAGGAAGTGGGAATCCAAGCGCCTTCGCCCGATCACGTCACCACCCGGTGGGGGCAGACATACCGTTCCGAACCGTGCGAGGAGAGGGCCGGCGAGGAGGACCGACGCACGGATCCGCTCCGCCAGGGCGGGATCGGGCTGCCCGCTCTCGACGCCGGAAGTGTCTATAGTCACGTCATTTGCATCGATCCACGTGACAACTGACCCGAGGCTCTCCAGGATATCCAGGAGGGTCAAGACGTCCCGGATCCTGGGGACGTTACGCAGGATGACCGGCTCTCGACTGAGGAGCGTCGCGGCCACAGCGGGGAGCGCCGCGTTCTTGTTCCCCGCGGGGCGGATCGCTCCCCGGAGTGGGTTCCCACCTTCGACGATAAATGCTGGCATTTCCGGAGGGCGATGGGGTCTGGGGGTGGTGGGCACGTCGCTCGACCCGGAATCCCGGGCGATCGACGGGAGGCCAACATAGGCCGGGGCCACGGAGTGCAGCAACCGGGACATCCGCTCTCCTTCAGGGTGCAGGCGGTCGTGGGGACGGAGGGACGGCCCCCTTCCAGGGCATGCGCCGTGCCGGAGCGATGCGGTCGGCTTGACGCTCATTCCGGCGACCGTCTAAGATCCCCCGGCGCGCCCCTTTCCCCACCCCTCCCCGGCCCCTCACCCATGAGACTCAAGAACTTCCTGGACGCACGAATGGTCCTTCTCGGGCTGGCGGCCACCGACACCGAGTCGGCCCTGGCGGCCATCTCGAGCCACGTGGCACTGCACGTGGACGGGCTGGACGCCCAGGCGGTGAACACGGCATTGCTGGTCCGTGAGGCGACCCACTCCACGGCCATGGGCGCCGGTGTGGCCATCCCCCACGCCACCTTGCCCCAGCTCGATCAGACGATTCTGGTCCTGGCGGTTCAGGGCGATGGAATCGCCTTTGGTGGTCCGGAGGACGAGCCGACCCGGGTATTCTTCACGCTTCTGTCCCCTCCGGATCAGGAATCCCGGCACATCAAGCTCCTGGCCAGGATCTGCCGGCTCATCCGTCACCCGGGTTTCATCGACGCCCTCCTGGCGGCCGACTCCCCTGAAGCTGCCGTCGACGTCATCGCGTCGGTGGACGCTCAGCACGTGTGAGGCCGACGGTGCAACTGCTCCTGGCCGTCATCAACGAACCGGACAAGGTGGACGAGGTGTTGTCCGGATTCCTGGAACTGGGGATCACCGGGGCGACCGTGATCGCCAGCGAGGGGATGGGCCGCCTGCTCTCCCACGATATCCCCATCTTTGCAGGGTTGCAGACGCTCCTTTCGGGATCCAGGCCCAAGAACCGGACCATCTTCTCCGTTGTCGAGGACGACAAGGTCGCGGGCGCGCTCGCGCTCCTCCAGGAGATCTGCGGCAACCTGGCGAACCCGGCCACGGGAATCGCCTTCACCCTCCCGGTCTCGAGCGTGGTGGGGCTGGCGCCCGAGCTGGGCGGCGTGCAGTCGGACCTCTAGGGGCCGGAATCCGCGGTGGACCCCCTACTCTCGACGCTGATCCTCATCCTCCTGGCCCTCCTCGGGGCCCGATTCTCCTTTTCGTCCATCCCGGTGCCCCAGGGCCCTCGACTACTCCTTCGAACGGGCGTGCATTTCCTGTTCGTGGGGTTCGCTCTCGGCCCCCACGGGCTCAACCTCATCGGCGTCGACCAGGTACAGCAGCTCTTCCCCCTCCTGGCCCTGGGTCTCGGGTGGGTGGGGTTCCTTTTCGGGCTCCAGCTCGACCGAAGCGCGCTGAGCCAGTTCCCCCGGTCCTGGATCTGGATCACCATCCTCCAGGGGGTCCTGACGTTCGGGATCTTCTTCGGGATCGGATGGGTGGGCCTGACGACCTTCGGCTGGGCCGACGACGTGGGCTTCCTTTTGGTGAGCGGCGCCGCGGCCACGGCGGCCGTGAGCGCACCCGCAGGGGTGGCGTTGGTGTCCACCAACTTCCTGGTCCGGGGGAACGTCCGCACCCTCTTGTTCTTCATGGCGTCCCTGGACGGGATCGTGGGGATCGTGGCCCTGCAAATCACATACACGGTGTTCCATCCTGCAGGGATCGTGATGACCGGAGACAGGGTGGCCGCACCCTGGGCACCGGCCGCGGCCCTCTTCCTCGGACTCGCGGCAGGCATCGTCTTCCTCTGGCTGAACCGCCCCCGTCCCCACAAGGACGCGCTGGTGCTGTTCCTGCTGGGCATGGCGGCGTTCGCCGCGGGAGCCGCGCTGAGGCTTCAACTCTCTCCCCTCTTTGTCGCGACGGTGGTGGGGATGGTGGTGGCCAACCTCGCTCCGGACAGCCAGCGGATCTACCGAGTCCTGCAGGCTTGGGAGCAGCCCGTCTACCTCATCTTTCTCATCCTCGCCGGCGCCTTCCTGGACTTCGCCACCATCTGGGTCCTGCCCCTGGGGGCCGTGTACTTCCTGGCTCGAATCGCCGGAAAGATGGGCGGCACACTGGTGGCCACCCGCATCGTTCCGGCCGGATTCCCTACGCCAAAGAGGATGGGAGAGGGCCTGGTGACGCAGGGTGGGATGTCGGTGGCGCTGGCCCTGAGTGCGGTCCTCAGCTACCAGGGCTTCCAGTCTGGACAGGCCAGCACCGAGACCTTCTTCACCATCGTGGTCCTGGGGGTGGTGCTCTCGGACCTGGCCGGACCCATCCTCACCACCGACGTGCTCCGACGCGCCGGTGAGATCTCTCCCCACGTGGAGGCGGCGCTGGCTCAGGGGGATCAGCGGGGTGCCGCCACGGCGGCCATTCGGCATACCCCTTCCGGTCCCGCCAACCCCTCGGAAGGAACGGACCCGGAGTGAAGAGGACCCTTCGTCTGGCCCTGGCCCAGACTGCCCCCACCCTCCTGGACCCCGGCACCAACGTCCGGCAGGTCCGGGAGGTCCACGGAGCCAATCTGGATCGAGACCTCATCGTGTTCCC